>CAVUYE010000003.1:0-878946 GCA_963745665.1 uncultured Acidimicrobiaceae bacterium
CAGACATGGCGCCCGTCCTGGCAGCCGTGGTGCAGTGGGGAGAGAGCTCGGGCCGTCTGGGCCACGGCAAGAAGGTCGGCGTTGTGGTCACTGACCAGGCGGCCGATCAGGACGCGCTCAATGACTTCCTGCTGCCCGACCTGAAGAAGGTCGGCATCACCCCGCTGGTCGAGACGGTGGCCGGCAGTGCGGACCAGACGGCCCAGACCAACACCGACGCGCAGCTGGCCGTGGAGAAGTTCAAGGCCGCTGGCATCCAGTCGGTCATCCCGCTGCTCATCGAGAACGCGTTCTTTCCTTACATCGGGGCGGAGAATGCCCAGCAGTACTACCCCCAACTTCTCCTGAGCGACTACCAGTCGACGGTCGAAGTGGCGCTCGGGCTCATCCCGGTCCCCTACGAGCAGGCGCTCAACGAGCAGGAGGGCGTGACGACGGAGACGCTGGGCGGCTTCGACGACAACCGCCCCGAGAGCCAGGGCGGCTACGACCCGGGCGTGCGCTCCTGCTACAACACGTGGCACGCCTACCACCCCAAGCCGATTGCCGGTACGACGAGCATCTACATCGAGGAGCAGGGGCCCATTCAGGCCTGGTGCGGGGCCATCCGGCTCTTCGCCACCGCGGCGAAGAACGCCGGCAAGGACCTGAACCGCCGCACGTTCGTGGAGGCCATGTCGAAGATCACGGATTACCCCGGCACGCTCTCACCCGTCTGGAGCTTCGGGCCCGACAAGTTCTACGGCCCGACCCAGTACCAGGTCGTCAAGGTCCACAACAACGTGCCCCCGTCGTCCCAGTGCAAGCTCAAGACGAACCACAAGCCGCAGGGGACGTGCTGGGTGACGGTGCAGCCGTTCAAGCCGCTCCCGACGACGTCGGGCTGAGGCGCCGGGCCGGTCGCACCCAACTCGGCCGCCATGTTGCCCGGTGCTCGTGGTACCACGAGGCGCCACCCCCTGCTGACCCCATTGGCGACGGGGTGACGTTCGTGCAGGCTGGGGACATGCAGGCGGCCCCGGTGTGCGTCGGCGGAGGCGGGCGGGGTTGCACGCGCCGGCGCCGGCTGCCGTGAGCCCGTCGGCCGTCCGCGCCGCCTGGTACAGGACGCAGGTCGGCTGGAAGCGGCAGCGCTTGGGCTACGTCACCCTCGTCGTCCTGATCGGCCTGGTCGGCGGCGTCGCACTCGGGTCGCTGGCCGGTGCCCGGCGCACCGCATCCTCGTTCTCAACCTTCCTGGCCGCGTCGAACCCTTCGGATCTCTACATCGAACCGGCCGGCGGTGGGCCCAACGGTCAACCGGCCAACGCCTCGCACCTCGTCGACGCGGTGCGCTCCTACCCGCAGGTGCGGCGAGTCGAGAGCTATGCGGCGTTGCCGGCGTCACTCGACAAGGGAGGGAAGGCTCTGACGCAGGCGTCCGGCGGCAAGGTCCTCCTGGTGGGCAGCGTCGACGGTCTTCTCTTCAATCAGGATCGCCTGGCCATCACGAGCGGCCGCATGGCCGATCCGGCGCGGGCGGACGAGGTGGTGGTCACGCAGGACGCCGCGGCGGCCATGGGCCTCCACCTCGGCTCGCGGCTGCCGGTGACGATCCCCACGGGCACCGGCGCCAAAGCGCCTCGGCGCATCACGCTCAAGGTGGTCGGCATCGGCTTGCTGAACCGGGAGGTCGTGCAGGACCAGATCGCCAAGTACCCCACCTACATCGTGGCGACACCGGCCCTCACGAGGACCGTGGCGACCGGTGAGCCCATCTATCTGGGAGTGCAACTGCGTGGTGGTGCGGCCGGCGTTGCCGCCGTCGAACGGCGGTGGAACTCGACCGAGCAGTTCTTCACCGACTTTCAGGTCACCGCCCAGACGGAGACGGCGGCCCAGCAATCGATACGACCCGAGGCGCTCGCGCTCGGAGTCTTCGGCGGTATCGCCGCTCTGGCCGCGCTGTTCCTGGCCTTGGAGATCATTGCCCGGGTGCTCGGTGCCCGCGAGCGCGACCTGGTGGTCATGCGGGCGGTCGGGGCCGACCCCGCCACGACCGAACTGGACGGCCTGATCGGCCTCCTCGCCGCCACCTTGGCCGGATCCGTCCTTGCCGTGGGTGTGGCCTTGGCCCTGTCGCCGCTGTTTCCGCTCGGACCGGTCCGGCCGGTCAATCCCGATCCCGGCGTGAACGCGGACTGGACGGTGCTGGGCATCGGGTTCGCCGCCCTCTTCGGCACGTTGGCAGCGGCGGCCGTGCTGATCGCCTTCCGCGACGCACCGCATCGCGCGCTGCGGCGCTCCCGCCTGTCGGGCCGCCGCTCCTCGACGGTGGAGCTCGCCGCCCGTTCGGGGCTCCCGCCGTCGGCGGTCGTCGGGGCGTCGTTCGCGGTCGATGCGCGGCAGTGGCAGGGCCGCCGGTCCCTATCGATGGTCGCTCCTCTCCGCGGTGATCGCCATGATCGTCGTGACCACGACGCTGACCTTCGGGGCCAGCCTGCACAAGCTGGTGTCCACTCCGGCTCTCTACGGATGGAATTGGGATACCGCGGTGCAGAGCTCGGACGGCTACGGGCCCGTCCCGGACAAGGCGCTGGCGGTGTTGCGCCACGACCCCGTCGTGCAGTCGTCGTCGGGAGTCTGGTTCGCGACCCTGCAGCTCGACGGCGTCGAGGTTCCGACGCTCCTCGCCGTCCCCGGCGCGGCGGTCGCGCCACCCATCGTCTCGGGCCACGGGCTGGAAACGTCGCGGGAGATCGTGCTCGGCGCGGCCACCCTGGCCCAGCTGCATAAGCGGATCGGCGACACGGTGGACGTCGTATACGTCCCCGGGTACCCGCGCCGGCCGATCCGGCTCACCGTCGCCGGCGTCGCCACCATGCCCGCCATCGGCATCGCCGAGGGGCTGCACACGTCGATGGGAGCGGGTGCGCTGGTGCCCGCCGACGCGGGACCAGTGACCGAGAGCCTCGGTCCCCAGGGCTACGCCCCCTCCTGCGATGGGCCCAACATGGTCCTTCTGCGCGTCCGCGCCGGCGTGGGCGCCCCGCAGGCACAGGCCGCCGCGCAGCGGTTGTCGGCGGCGGCCAACCAGTTGCTCGCCCGGCAGCAACCGAACTCGGTCTGCGGTGGCAACGTCGCCACGACACTGTCCGTGCAGCGTCCCGCGCAGATCGTCAACTACCGCTCCATGGGGACGACGCCGGCCCTGCTCGCGGGTGGGCTCGCCCTGGCGGCCGTCGTCGCCCTGGGGCTGGCCCTCGTGGCCTCGGTGCACCGGTGCCGCCGGGATCTGGCGCTGCTGCGGGTACTCGGGTTCACGCAGCGCCAGCTGGGCGCCAGCGTGGCCTGGCACGCGTCGATCGCGGCCGCCGCCGGCGTCGTGATCGGCATCCCGCTCGGTGTCGTGCTGGGGCGCTGGCTGTGGACCCTGTTCGCCGAGGAGATCGGTGCCGTGCCCAGTCCCAGCGTCCCGCTCGGGTCGATCGTGCTCGCAGCCGTGGCCGCCTTCGTGCTGGCCAACGCCGCCGCGGTCGTGCCGGGCCGTCGCGCCGCCCGCACGGCCGCCGCACTCGTCCTGCGCGACGAGTAGGTCGTTCAGGCGATCATGGTCGGGCTGGGCGCCCGTCCCTGCCGAATGTCGTCAAAGCGCGTGGTGAGGGCGCCGTCGAGCTCGGGGTGGGTGAGGATGTAGAAGGTACCGGTCAGGACGGCGTCGATGACTCGGTCCGCCACCGTCGAAGGTGCGATGCCACCGTCGACCATGTTCTGCACCACGCCGCGCAACTCCGCCGCGCCCTCGACATCCCGCTCGGGTGCCCACTCGGGCCGGTTGCGCTGGGACTCGCCGATGCGCGTCTGCACGAAGCCGGGGCAGAGCACCGACACGCCCACGGGCGCGCCCACCGCCTGCAGATCTTTGAAGAGCGTCTCCGAAATGGCCACCACCGCCTGCTTGGTGGCGTTGTAGGGGCCGAGGAAAGGGGCGGCGATCAGGCCGGCGATGGACGCCGTGTTGACGATGTGGCCCTCGCCCTGCTCAATCAGGAGGGGCGTGAAGGTGGCGACCCCGTGGATGACACCCCAGAGGTTGACGCCGAGGATCCAGCGCCAGTCCGCCTCCGTCACCTCCCAGATGGGGCCGCCGAGGCCGATCCCCGCGTTGTTGTGCACGAGATGCACCGCGCCGAAACGGTCGAGCGCCGCGTCGTGCAGCGCCCGCACGGACGCGCCGTCGGCAACGTCCGTCGCCACGCCCAGGGCTTCGACCCCCTTGCTCGTGAGCTCGCCCACAGCCTGCCGCAGCGGGCCTTCCTCTATGTCGCCCAGGACGATCTGCATGCCCTCGGCGGCCGCCCGGTCCGCCACCGCCCGGCCGATGCCGCTGGCCCCGCCGGTGATCACCGCCACCTTGCCCTGCAGGTCCTCCATCGGCCCTCCGTCCTCGGTCTGGCTCGCGCCCCTGGGCGCAGTCAACCATGGGGCCGCGGATGTGGCCAGCGTGACGGCGTGCCACGCCGACGCCGGCGTCGTCCTCAGGCCGGGGTGGCTGAGCGGTGCCGGCGCAGGTGATCGGTGCCGGCGGGCGAGACCGATATCAGCTCCCCCTGCCCGGGCACGTGCCGGCGGGTGAGGAAGCCCCGGTCGTTGGCGTCCTCCCAGACGGGCAGGCGGGGGCACGACGTGCGCCACACCTCCATCACCTCGTCGTAGGGACGCGCCGCCGGGCCGACCCACTCGAGCAGGTCGAGGATCAGGGCGTCGACGGCGTCGGGCGCGTCATCGTCAGGCATGGGCACATTGTCGCGCCCGGTCGCAACGGGGTGTGCACGGCAGCACCTGGCACGCACGGATCGAACCTGCTGGCCGCCGAGTCTTCACGGGTCGACTTCGAGTCCAATTCGTGAGAGTGCCCGACGAACGTCTCTGATGGAGACGACAACTTCAGCTTGCATTCCGGCCGAACGAGCTCCATCGACGTTCTCTCCCGCGTCATCGAAGAACAGCACTTCTTCGGGCTCGAAGCCCATAAGGCCGGCGACGAGACGGAAGGCCTCGGGGTCAGGCTTGCGGACCCCCAGATCAGACGAGACGAAGATGGTTCGAAAGGGTCGGAGCTTCTCTGCGTAGAGGGGCTCCCAGACGCTCTTGTGCGTCACGTTCGAGTTCGTAAATGCAAAGAGAGCAAGTGCCGTCGAGCGACAGAGAGCACCTCGGACATACCGGAACGGGACCGAGATACACGTCGTTCCACCCTTGGGCGAACTCCATGTCGGAGAGGTCGATCTGCAGGGACTGGCGTAGCGAGGCGAAGTAACTCGAGGCTGCAATCTCACCTCGTTCGTGCTGCTTGTAGGAATCGTCGAGAGAAAACCGCTGTGCGATCAGGCTGGGATCACAACCCGCCCGTGCGGCCCACGATCGGAAAGCTCCTCCGAAGTCAAAGTTGATGACCACGCCGCCGAGATCGAAGAGCAGGGCGCGGACTGGTTGCTGGGCCTGGAGGTCCACATCATCCATCTGACCAGTGTGCCGAACTCAGAGCAGGGAGAACGTCCCCGCCTCGACCAGCACCAGGATCCCCACGAAGCACAGCAGGACCGGGACGGCCAGGTGCCCCAGGCGCAGCATGGCACCCCGCGCCTTCGGATGGCGGCCTCCCGTGAGGATCAGCCAGGTGACGACGGCCTCCCCGGCGAGGAAGACGGCCACGATGACAGTGACCCTGGACGCTCCCCCGACCCGGAACAGCGGGATGTAGACGGCGAGATTGTCGCCGCCCGCCGCGATGGTCACGAGCATCGCGGCGGTCAGGCTCCGGCCCACGGCGCGCTGCTCGGGCTTGGCGCGCCAGCGCCGGCGGGCCGGTGTGGCCGCCAGATCGGCACCGGCCGCATCGCCCCGACCCGCCCGGGCCAGCAGCACCAGGCCGCGCAGGCCGATGGCCAGGGGTACGAGCCCGAGGAGGCCGACCACGGCGGTCGAGAATTCGAACAGCACGGCGGCGGCTGCGGCGGCCACCGCCACCAGCACGACGGAGCCGACAACCTGGCCGACGGCGATGCGGCGTGCCCGCTCCAGCGGCGCGCCGGCCACCATGGCCATGATCACCACACAGTTGTCGACATTGGTCCCGACGAACGCCGCCGCGGCGACGCCGAGGTCGGCCCCCAGGCTTGCAGCCAAGGGCCGTCAGCCCGCGGCGGGCAGCGGCATGGCGGGGCCGAAGGGCTTGTCGCCGCGCAGGGTCACCCGGTGGGCGTAGCGCGCCGCGACCCCGTAGTCGTCGAGCGCGTAGTGCAGCGTGGCCCGGTTGTCCCAGAAGGCGACCGACCCGGCGCGCCAACGGAAGCGGCAGGTGTACTCGGGCTTGACGCAGTGGTGGTACAGCATCTCCAGAATGGCGTTGCTCTCGTTGTCCGACAGCCCGTAGATGCTGCGGGTGAACTGCCGGTTGACGAAGAGGCCGTTGCGGCCCGTCTCGGGGTGCGTGCGCACCACAGGGTGAAGCGAGGGCAACAGCTTTTCGCGCCACTCGCCGTCCCACTCGTAGCCGCCGCGCTCGGCCACGTCGGCGGCGAACCAAGGGTCGTGGTGAATGGCGATCAACTGGTCGCACATGGCGCGCACCGGCGGGGCGAGGCCGTCGTAGGCGTCCTGCAGACTGGCCCACATGGTGTCGCCGCCGACCTCGGGCGCCTCGAGCATGTAGAGGATGGATCCCATGGCCGGT
Source organism: uncultured Acidimicrobiaceae bacterium (assembly GCA_963745665.1). Taxonomy (GTDB): domain Bacteria; phylum Actinomycetota; class Acidimicrobiia; order Acidimicrobiales; family RAAP-2; genus Bog-473. Next base: position 6,716 of record CAVUYE010000003.1, read on the forward strand.
GTCTGCAGGAACGTGACGTCGGTGTGCCACCAGCTGGCCCGGTCCACCTTGCCGTCGATGGCGAGCACCTCGCGGCTCTCGTCGATGGACGGCAGCACCGGGTGGGCCTCGGTCACGGTGCCGAACTGGCGGGCGAAGGCGGCCTGCTGCTCGGCGCTCAGGGTCTGGTCGCGGAAGAAGATGACGTGATGCGTGTTGAGCGCGTCCCGGACGGCCGCCACCACCTCGGGCGCCAGCGGCCGGGCGATGTCCACGCCGGCGATCTCCGCACCGATGGTGGGAGAGAGGGGGTGGACGCTGACTGAGGCGGCGAGGGTCACCGAACGATTCTGCCCGACCCGCATCGGCGGCGTCGACGGCGGGCCGGGGCGGCCGGTGGCGGACCCGTCCGCCCGCCTACATTGGCCAGCGCCAGCCGCGCCGAACCGCAGAAAGGGCCGTCCATGAGCGAAGACACCGGGGGTCTCGTCCTGACCCCGCCGGCCCGCAATTACTCGTCGTGGTACCAGTGGATGGCCCGCCTGGCCGCAACGAGCCACGAGGACCCGTTGCCCGAGCACGACCCCGCGGCCATTCCGGCCTGGGTGGAGCGCCAGCGGGTGCGCCTGGCCGAGCTGCTCGGGCCCGAGCCGTCACCCGTCCCGCTCAACCTCGAGACCCTCGAGTCGGAGGCGTGTGACGGCTACCGGAGGGACAAGGTCGTCTTCGACACCGAGGACACCATGTCGGTCCCGGCCTACCTGCTCGTCCCCGACGCCCGCGTGGGCGGACCACCGGGGCCCGCGGTCCTGGCCGCGCACGGGCACGGGCCGGGCAAGGGGCAGGTCGTCGGGCTCGAGCACACCGCCATGCCCAACGCGGACTACGGCCTGCAGCTCGTCCGCCGCGGCTACGTCGTGCTGGCCCCCGACCTGCGCTGCTTCGGCGAGCGCCTGGACTGGAACCCCGAGGACCACTACGCCTGCGACACCAACCTGGTGCATGCCGCCATGGCCGGCTGGAACCCGCTGGCGCAGAACATCTGGGACCTGCGGCGCTCGCTCGACGTGCTGGCGCAGCACGCGCTGGTCGACCCGGACCGCCTTGGCATGGTCGGCATCTCCTACGGCGGCACCGTCACGCTGTTCACGGCCGCCGTCGACAGCCGCGTGGCGGCGTGCGTGGTCAGTGGCTATTTCTCCTCGTGGGCCGAGAGCCACAAAATGCCTTGGAACATGTGCGGCTCGCAGATCATGTTCGGCATGCTGGGCCGCCTCGAACACGAGGACCTGGGCGCGCTGGTCGCACCCCGCCCCATGCTCGTCGAGTCGGGGACCGAGGACATGCTGTTCCCGTACGCCACGGCGGCGGAGTCGGTGCGCCGGACCCGGCTGGTCTACGAGCAGCTGGGCGCGGGGGACCGCTTGGTACACGACATCTTCGAGGGTGGCCACCAGTGGCACGGCACGGAGGCGCTGCCCTTCCTCGACCGCTGGCTCGGCCCGGCGCAGGGCTGAGGCCCAGCACCGGACAGCACGGCCCCGGGAAGAGTCAGTCGGACGGCCCGGGCTCGGGCCGCCGCGCATCGGCGGCCCGGCGCAGCACCTGATCGAGAGAGGCCTGGGCGTCGGACCCGGCCGGCTCGGCGGTGCCCGCCCCGCCCGGTCCCGCGGGCTCCGACGCCGGGACGGACTGCTCGCCCTTGTGGTGATCGCCGCGCCGCAGCCAGCCCCGCCGGCGGGTCCCGCTCCGCCTCCGCCCGCCCGTCACGCGCGGGGCGCCACTTACAAGAAGGCGCGCAGCACGTTGGCGAACGCCCCCGCCAACACGACCGTTCCCTGCAAGGTCCTCTCCGTCGGGACCGACACGGGGTGGGCCGACGGGACGTTCATGAGCGAGAGGACGGCGGAGACAGGGGTGCCCGGCCCCAGCCAAATGTGTGAGGCGACCTGCTCGAGCAGCGAGCTGGCGCCGGTCGGGTCCGACATCATCGAACCCAAGGGCATTGTCCCGTTCGCGAGCTTGGCGAGATCCGACTTCGGGTTCACCGCGTGGAGGTCGACGCCGACGTAGTGGCTGACGGGAATGCCGAGGCGGTCGAGCCCGGCGATGATGGTCGTGGGCGCGTGCAGGCTGAGCGACTCCAGCGGGACGGTGCTGCCGTCGGCCAGCGGGAGCCCCAGGCGCTTGGGGATCTGCAGGACGTTGGTGTGCGCGCCGGCGTCGTGGAACACGAAGACACTTTCGCTGTGGTCGGGGCCCTTGACGATGGCCAGCAGGTCGTTCTTGCCCCGGGCCAGGAGCGAGGCGGACACCCCGACGTGGTGCACGGCGTGGTCGATGCGGTAGAGGCTGATGGCGACGAAGGACGCGGCCACCAGGATCAGTGCGACGAGCGAGGACCCGACCGCAATCAGGATCCGCTTGAGGGTCCAGCGGCGGCCGCGGCGCGGTCCGGGCGCACGAGGGATCAAGCCCAGTTCCCCCGTGGCCACAGCAATCGTCACGCGCCCCTCCTCCGGTGCACCGGGCCCGCGCCCGGCACTCCCGATCTCCGTGCCCGCAACCTACGGAGCGGCCATTGCCCCGCCGTTGCCCGCCGGGTTCGATGTGGTTGCCGTGGCCGGGCCGATGGCGGCGCCCCGAGAAGCGCCGCCATTGTTGTGGGTGCCATGGGGAGGGAACCCCTGGAGCTGCTGCAGCCGGCGGTGCCACCCGACGGCGCGCCGGCCGCGGCGACTGTGCCCGCGTGACAGCGGGCTTCAGCCGCTCCTTGCTCCACGACCCATTCCATCACCTTTCGGGGGTCATCGCCGATCGGGTGCCTCGAGGGCTCGGAGACGAGACCCCTCAGGAGGGGAGCAGGCGTGCGGAGTCGGGCTCGAGATAGACGGTGACGTGGGAGATCGTCCGCAGCGCCGATGCCGGGCAGGCGGTGGTGATCGGCCCGGTCAGGGCCGCCGCGACCGGGGCCGCCTTGCGAGCCTCGGGGACGACGGCGAGCACGCGCCCGGCCCGCAAAAGGGCGGGGATGGTCACGGTGATGGCGTGCGCCGGCACGTCGTCGAGGCCCGGGAAGTGGCCCTCGTTGACCTGCTGCTGGCGACAGGCCGGCTCCAGCTCGACCACCTTGACGTCCAGTGGATCGGCAAAGTCCGCCATCGGGGGGTCGTTGAAGGCCAGGTGCCCGTTCTCGCCCACCCCGAGGCAGCACAGGTCGAGCGGGTGCTGCCGCAGGAGGCCGGCGTAACGGCGGCACTCGGCCTCGGCGTCCCCCAGGCCCTCCACGTAGTAGGCGGCCTTGGGGTGGGCCGGCTGCACGATGCGCTCCCGTATCCAGCGCTGGAAGCCCGCGGCGTGGTCCGGTCCGACTCCCACGTACTCGTCCATGTGGAAGACGACGGTGTCGGCCCAGGGCACCCCCGCGGTCGCCTGCACCAGAGCCTGCACGAAGGCCAGCTGGGAGTTGCCGGTGGCGAACATCACGTTGGCCGTCCCCCGGGCGTCCACGGCGGCCTGCATCACTGCCCGTGCCTCGTCGGCCGCGGCGCGGGCCATGGCGGGGACATCGCTCAGGACCTGCACGGTGGCGCCGTCAATGGTGCGGGTCCCGGTCTGCACGGCGTTCAGCATGCCAGGCGCCGCCTCGGCCAGACTGGACCGGTGCGCGACGTCGAGCTGCCCGGGCCGGCCCACCGGGAGGCGGCGTTGCAGGTGGTGGAGCGCTTCCTCGCCGTGACGCCGCTGGTCGGCGCGCCGCAGCTGGGCCCCTCCGTGTCGGTCAAGCTCGAGCTGCTGCAGCCCACCGGGTCGTTCAAGGTGCGCGGCGGGCTGGCCGCCGTGTCCGCCACCCTGGACCGGGACCCCGGCCGTGCCGTCGTGGCCTCGTCGGCCGGCAACCACGGCCTCGGCCTGGCCTTCGCCGCCTCCAAGCTCGGCGCGGCCGTCACCGTCGTGGTGCCCACCGGAGCCTCAGCGGCCAAGGTGTCGGCCCTGCAGCAGTTCGACGTGCGCCTCGTGCTGCACGGCGAGGGCTACCGCGAGGCCGAGACGTACGCCCTCGAGCTGGCCGCCGACGAAGGCAGCCGCTACGTGTCGCCCTACAACGACCCCGATGTCATCGCCGGTCAGTGCACCGTGGCCCGCGAGCTGCTCGGGCAGGTGCCCGGCCTCGGGACGGTGGTCGTCCCGTGCGGGGGCGGCGGGCTGCTGGCTGGTGTGACCCTGGGTCTCGAAGGGACGGGCGTGCGCGTCGTCGGGATCGAGTCCGAGGCGTCCCCGTCCATGAGCACGGCGTTGGCGGCGGGAGCCATCGTGCCCATCGAGGTGGAACCGACCGTGGCCGACGGGCTGGCGGGCAACCTCGAGCCGGGTGCGGTGACGGTCGGCGTCGCGTTGGCCCACGGCGTCGACGTCCTGACCGTCAGCGAGGCCGACATCCGCTCCGCCATGGCCTTCTCGGCCTCCAAGATGGGCCTCGTCCTGGAAGGTGCCGGCGCCGTGGGCCTGGCGGCGCTGCGGGCGGGGGTCGTCACACCCCACCCCGAAGGGAAGGAGACCGTGGTGCTGCTGACCGGGCGCAACGTGGCGCCGAAGCTGTTGTCGGAGGTGCTCCATTCCTGAGGTCAGCTCCAATGGCGCCCTCCTCAATTACGAGCTCACCGGCGAGGGAGAGCCGCTCCTCCTGATTGCGGGGTGCGGCCAGCCGGCCGTGGCCTGGCACCTCGGCCTCGTGCCCGCCCTCGTGGCTGCGGGCTACCAGGTCGCCACGTTCGACAACCGCGGGGTCGGGCCCTCGTCCTCGCCGCCGGCGCCCTACAGCGTGGACGGCATGGCGGCCGACGCCGTGGTGCTGCTCGACCACCTCGGGTGGACGGGCCCTGTGCGCATCGCCGGTCACTCCATGGGCGGGTGGATCGCCGAGACGCTGGTGCTCGACCAGCCCGAACGGATCCGGTCGGCCGCGTTCATGGGCAGTGCCAACGCGCCGACGGCCTGGGAGCTGGCCATCACCACGGTCGAACGCGACCTGGCCCGCCTCGACTACGACCTGCCGCCGCTCTTCTACGCCACCGAGACCCTGCGCTACCTGCCGATCGCCGACATTCAGGACAACGAGGTCGTCAGCACCTGGCTCTCCATGATGGCCGGCATGGAGGTGTGGCCCAACCCCGGGCGCCTGGGGCAGTACGAGGCCTGCCTGGCCTGGTCCACCGACCCGGCCCGCACGACGCGGTGGCCCGAGGTGCGCGTGCCCTGCCTCGTCCTGGCCTTCGAGCACGACGTCGACTCGCCGCCGCGCTATGCCCGCCTGGCGGCCGAGACGATCCCGGGTTGCGAGTACTACGAGGTGGCCGGCTCGGGGCACATCGGCATCCTCACGCACGCCGACGAGGTGGCCGCCGGGCTGATCGCGTTCTTCGGCCGCGCCTGATCGCTTCAGGCCAGTGGTTTCGACCACGAGGTGATGTGGTCCCCGATCAGGCCGACCGTCACTCTCTGCACGCCGGCGGCGGCGGCGAACTCGGGCCAGGACGCCACGGCATCGAGGACGTCGCGAAGAATCGCCGCGGCGCTGGGAACCTGGAAGCGATCCGCCACTTCGTCGACGTCGGCTCGGGTTATGTCGACGGACTTCCCGTTGACGCTCATCAGGTGCTGTCGGGTCCACCTGCTCCCGAGACTGTGCGCATGAGTGACGTCGTAGGCGGGAGAGAGGGCCCATGCCCCGCCTTCGGGGAGGACGAAGGAATGATTCTTGGTGTGGTCGTCGCAGTTGGCCGCCGCGACGTTGAACACCATGCGCCGGAAGGCCTCGGCGCGCGCGCCGGGCCCCAGGCCCAACCGATCGATGATGTCGAAGAGCTGCGCGTAGTCGTGCGTGCCGATCTGTCGAAAGTCGAGCTGGCCCAGCGCGCAGAGCGTTTGACAATGGACCTTTCCGCCCCCGGGCGGACGGTCGTAACGACGGGTCATGAAATGGGCCCGTCCGCTCTCCCTAAGGAGCCGACATTCCATCATCTCCATGCCGGCCGCCTTGGCCATCAGGTGGTAGGCGTACTCAATCCGCCCGTAGCCACCGGACGGCCCGAGACCGAGATCATCACCGACGCCGTCCAGCTTGACGATCCAGTGTTCGAAACCGGGATCCGCCGGCACCTGACCGGAGCGGATCTCGTTGGTGGCGGGGTTGATGGCCACCACGGCCTTGGCGCGGGCGCCTCCGGCCGAGGTGCCGACGGCGATCAGGTGGCGGAGAGCCTCGGAGATCCCCGTCTCGCTGTCGAGCTGGCCTCCCACCGCGGTGCGCGCGGCGGCGACCAGCTCGGAGAGCTCGATGGCGGTGGATTTGATCGGTCGAGGTCCCCGCGTGGGGCGGAACTCGAGTGCGCCGATCCCTCGCTTCCCGAGGTAGGCCAGGCGGTCCAGCGCGCTGATATCGCTCGACCGCACGCCTTGGCTCGTCAACTCCTTCTCGACCAACGCGTTGCCGAAGGCGTCGGGAAGCGCGTCGGCCAACAGCGCGGGAAGGCGGTAGAACGTGTCGACGGGCAGCGTCGGGAAGACGTAGGGCTGGGCGCGCCGCGCCATGGTCGTCGGTGCGAGGTCGACGGGGGAGTTGATCCATTCCGGCGAGTATTCGAAGACGTAGAAGCCGCTCGAGGGATCGAGCGCCACCGCGCCGACCTGGCGGTCCCAGGCCGAGACTTCGATGACGTCGACCGGGACGTAGGCCATCAGGGCGTCGCGTCAGGCCGAGTGCGACGGACGCGCCTGTGCTGGGGGGAGTGCCCCCCCTTGGCCCTGAGCAGCTGCAGCGGCGACACGGTCACGGAGGGAGAGAGGGACTGGAGCCAGTCGGTTCGACCCAGGGCCCGCACGGTTGCGACGAGCGTCTTCAGACTGCTGCCCTTGCCTCGTTCCAGGTTGGAGAGGGCGGTGACCGAGACGTTGGCCAGTGCCGCCAGCGTCGCCTGGTCCATCTTTGCTGCAACCCGGGCTGCCCGAACCTGGCCGCCGAGCCGCTGTTCCCACTCCTCGACGGTCATGTGATCGCTGCTCACTACGTTCATTCCCACTTTTTAACCCTCCTTCGAGGCTTACTTAGAGAATACCACCTATTAATCGGAGATAATCCATCCCGGCTAAAGAGTGGAAAAGCATGTGCTAAGTGCTCCGATGGGTCTAACTAGCGGAAAAGCACCAGCGGCGGTCCAACCAGGAGGTCGCCGGCGCGGCGCGGTGGGGATCAGTCGGGGGAGAAGGTCAGGAACTGGTGGACGGCACCGACGCAGGCCGAGCCCTCGCCGACGGCCGTCGCCACCCGCTTGGTGGAGCCCGAGCGCACGTCGCCGACGGCGAACAGGCCGGGATGGCTCGTCTCGAACGGCAGCGGCAGCCGGCCGAGGGCAGCCCAGCGCTCGTCGAGGTGGTCGGGACCCAGAGCGCGGTCGGTCAGGACGAAGCCGTTCTCGTCGAACGCGGCACAGCCGGAGATCCAGTCCGAGGAGGGCTCGGCCCCGATGAAGGAGAAGAGCCCCGCGCAGGAGACCTCCGTCTCCCCCTCGGCGCCCTTCATCCGGACCGCCTGCAGGTCGGGATCCCCGACGAGCCCGGTGATCTGCGTCTCGGTCCGCACGGTGATGCCGGGGTGGGCGTCAATGCGATCGGTGAGGTAGCGGGACATGTTCTTGCCGAGGTCGTCGCCGCGGATGACGACGGTCACCGGGCCGGAATCGGACAGGAACATGGCCGCCTGCCCGGCCGAGTTCCCGCCACCGACGACCACGGTGGGTGCCGCCCCGCACAGGCGCCGCTCCATTTCGGTCGCCGCGTAGTAGACGCCGTTGCCCTCGAACTGCTCGAGCCGGTCGACGGGAAGGCGCCGGTAGCGCGCACCGCTGGCCACAATGACGGCGCGTGCCGCGACGTCCGAGCCGTCGGAGAGCCCGATGATGAGGTGGCCCGCCTCCTCGCGCAATGACAGCGCCTCGCAGGGCGCCGTGAGGTGGGCCCCGAACTTCTCGGCCTGGACGACGGCGCGCGCCGTCAGGTCGCCGCCCGAGATCCCCATCGGGAACCCGAGGTAGTTCTCAATCCGCGAGCTCGACCCCGCCTGGCCGCCGACCCCGAACTTCTCGACACCCAGCGTGTTGAGGCCCTCTGTGGCGCCGTAGACGGCAGCGGCGAGCCCGGCGGGACCGCCGCCGACGACCACCAGGTCGAAGCAGCGGCCCGGCAGGCTCTGCAAGGTGAGGCCCAGGTACTCCGCCAGTTCGCCGGGGCTGGGCCGGCGCAGGACCGTGCCCGACGTGATGACGACCGGCAGCTCGTCGGGGTCGACACCGAACTGCTCCAGCAGGGCCTCCACCTCGGGGTCGCTGTCGGGGTCGAGCCACTCGTACGGGATCCGGGAGCGGGCCAGGAACTCGCGTACCTGCAGGCACAAGGGGCAGAAGCGCGAGCCGATGAGACGGGTGGTGTACGACGCGCCGGCCAGGAGCACCGAGCGCCGGGCGATGAAGGCGGCCAGGACGGTGTCGCCGAGCCCGGGATCGGTGGCGATGACGCGGCGCAGGCTTTCGCGCGGGATCACGATCACCTCGCCGTCCTCCACCACGCGGGCCGACACGAAGACGCGCAGGCCGGAGAGCATGTTGAGCTCGCCGAGGAAGCGGCCGGCCCCGTGCTGGGCGACGATCTGCTCTCCGTCCCCGGTGGAGACCACCATGTCAACCGCGCCGGAGACCACGACCATGAAGTCGTAGGTCGGGTCGCCCTCCCGGTAGAGGTAGTCGCCCCGGGCCATCGGTCGCCGCGTGCCCAACTTGTCCATGACCGCCATGTCGGCGTCGGTCAGGGTCGGAAAGGCGACTGCGTCATCGGCCATGGTCGGGCCTCCTCGGGGGGTGGGGACTGATGCGCTGGAGCACGCGAGGAAAAAGCACGGAGCAACCCTACGGGTGCGTCAGTCGCGTTCGGGCGGGCCCGACCAGTCGGAGTGGGGGTCGGAGGCCGGGAACGAGTCCTCTTCCTGGCCGTCGAGGTAGTCCTCGGGATCGGTCCCGACCGCGCCCGCCTCGCCCGCGTCCGACTCGTCCTGTGGTGTCGCGCTCACGTCCTTGCGGCCTCTCCATCGAAAGTGCCAGGTCCATCGAAAGTCCCAGGTCCCGGCCTCAGGACTACACCCTGGGAATTGGCCGCGCAAGGCCGGCGACTCAGGCCGGGGGACGTGGTGTCTCCCAGTCGATCGTGACCGCCGCCGCCTCGTCAGCGTGGTCGTGCAGCCAGCGCCGGGCGAAGGGGCACCACGGGACCACGGTCAGGTCGTTGGCCTGCGCCCGGGCCAGGGCGGCGCGCACCAGCCGGCCGCCGATGCCGTGCCCGCTCCACGCCTCGGGGACCTCGGTGTGGACCAAAATGAACCGGTCGCCCTGCAGCGCGTAGACGAGTTCCGCCTCGGCATTGCCCTCCCTGATGACATACCGGCTGCCGGCGGTGTCGTCGACGACCGGTGCGTCGTCGGCGGGGATCGTCATGGGCGCTGCCTCCCGGTCGGTGTGGCTGGTGTGCCCGCCACCCTACGGGTGTAAGAAAACAATGATGAGCGGACCGGTCGCCACCGACGACGCGGCGCCGGTGCCCGGGGCGCCGGCGCGGGCCGAGGGTCCGGTGGTGGAGATCGCCCCGGGGCGCCTGACCAAGGTCGGCAGCTTGCCCGTGCGCCGGGTCCTGCCCCAACGGCCGCGCCGCACGGTGGGCTCGTGGTGCTTCGTCGACCACGTGGGCCCCGTCGGCGTTCAGCCGGGAGTGTCCTTCGGCATCGGCCCCCATCCCCACATGGGCCTGCAAACCGTGACCTGGCTCCTGGCCGGCGAGTTGCTCCACGTCGACAGCCTGGGCTCCGAGCAGCTGATCCGGCCGGGCCAGCTGAACCTCATGACTGCGGGTCACGGGGTGTCGCACGCCGAGGAGGACCCGGCGCGGGCAGAGGAGGTGCACGTGGTCCAGCTCTGGGTGGCGCAGCCGTCCGCAACCCGGGACGGTCCCGCCGCGTTCGAGCATCACGCCGAGCTGCCGGGTGTCGAGCTCGATCACGCCGAGGCAGCGGTGTTGGTGGGCGCCTTCGGCGGGGTGGTCTCGCCGGCGCGGCGCGACACGGAGCACATGGGGGTGGAGCTGACCGTGCGGGGGCCGGGCACGACGGTGCCGCTGCGCCCCGATTACGAGCACGCCCTGGTGGTCCTGGAGGGAAGCGTGGTGGTGGACGGCGTCACCGTGGAGCCCGGCGTGCTGGGCTACCTCGGATTGGGCCGCGACCAGTGCGGGCTCAAGGTGAACGGCGCGGCGCGCGCCCTGCTGCTCGGCGGCGTGCCCTTCCCCGAACCGATCCTCATGTGGTGGAACTTCGTGGGGCGCAGCCGCGAGGAGATGTCGGAGGCGCGGCAGCAGTGGACAGCGGACGACGGCCGCTTCGGGCACGTCCGGTCCTCGCTGGAGCGGATAGAGGTGGGACGGCCCCCCTGGGAGTGACTACCAGTCACCCCAGCCCGGAGGGCTCACGGTCCCGGTGATGCCGCGGGGATCGACGGGCAGCCGGGTGGCTCCCGCTTCGTAGACGGCGAAGCACAGCCGCAGGACGGCGGTGGCCTCGGCCGGCGTCATGGCCGCCGTCGTCCCGTGGAGGAGCGAGTCGATGAAGTGTGAGGCCGAGCGGGCGAACCCGGCGCCCCAGTCGGCGTCGAGGTCGGTGAACTCCGTCGTCTTGATGTCGCTCGCCGTCCCCGTGAACAACATGACGGGAGCGAGGTCGAGCATCTCGCCCGTGGCCCGGGTCACCCAGAGCTGTCCCTCGTCCCCGGTGATCTCGAAGAACTCGTCGGCGCCGTAGTACTTGGAGCGCATGTAGAAGTTCGGGGCGTACTGCACTTCCATCGTGCCGAGCACGCCGGGGTCCTCGTATTCGAAGATGACGGCGCAGGGCTCGAAGAACAGGTCGCGACGGCGCACCACGGCCTGCACCGAGGTGATGTCCATGTCGAGCAGCCACAGCGCCATGGCGTACTTGTGCACCATGTCGTCGAAGAGGTGCCCGCCTGCGCTCCGCTTGTCGAGGCGCCAGCCGTAGCCCTCCGGGCGCAACGCCGCCTGGAAGGGCGAGGTGGTCTGCCCGACCAGGGTGCGGATGCGCAACGAGGTCGGCGTGCCGATGGCACCCTCGGCCACCAGGCGCTTGGCCAGTTCGAGCGGGGGGTAGTGCACGAAGCACTCGCTGATGCGGAGCGTGCGGCCCACCCGGTCGGCCACCGCTCCCATTTCGAGCGCGTCCTCCACCGAGTTGGCCACCGGCTTCTGCACCGACACGTGCTTGCCGGCCTCGAGCGCGGCGATCACGTGGTCGTGGTGCATGTGGGTCGGCGTCAGGACCTCGACGGCGTCGATGGAGTCGTCCGCCAGCATGTCCGCCATGTCGGCGTAGAACATGTCGGCGCCCCACTCCTTGGCGGCCTGGCGGCCGATCTCCTCGTCGGTGTCGCACACGGCGACGACGTCGCAGCGCGGGTCGTCGAGGTACCCCCGCACGTTCATGACCGCAATGTTCCCGGCGCCCAACACGCCCAGCCGGACCTTGTCCATGACCCTCCCTTGCCCGGCGACGCCGCCTACCTGCCGGTCCCGAATGCGCCCTCGTCCCGGGCGGTGGAGATCTGATTGTCGTCATAACCCAGCACGGAGCGCAAGACCGCCTCGGTGTGCTCGCCGACCGTGGGTGCCTTGGCCGGGTGCGGCAGCTCCTCGCCGACGAAGTGCAGCGGCGTGAAGAGCTGGTCCGCTCCCATCTCCGAGGCCGGCAGGAGCGGGAAGCGATCGGCGAACTGGGGGTCGTCGAGGAGCGTCTTGGGCGTGTTCACCGGCGCGATCGGGGTGTTGACCCGGCCGCCGAACTCCAGCCACTCCTGGGCCGTCTTGGTGCGGAAGATGTCGCGCAGCTCGCGCTGGAGCTCGCGGTTGCCCCGGGCGTGGTCGGCGTACTTGGAGCCGGGCCAGCGCTCGAAGAGGTCGACCCGGTCGACCCCCTCGCAGAAGTTCTTCCAGAACGCCTGCTCCGACGCCATGAAGAGGACGTGGCTCTGATCAGACGTCTCGTAGACCTGGTAGCGCACGCCTTCGACCATGCCGGCGGTGCCCGGGGCGCGGCGCTCGTAGTTGTCGGCCTTGTTCCCGGTGACCTCGGACTCCGGTCGCTCGTAGGCCCGCCAGGTCTCCGAGCGGTACCAGTCCATGCCGGCGGCGGCGTCGGATTGGGCCAGGTCGATGTACGAGCCCTCGCCGGTCGTGCGGGCCCGGATCACCGCGGCCAGGATGCCCAGGCCGCCGAAGAGGGGCGCCGCATTGATGCCGATGGAGACGTGCTCGGGGATGTAGGCGAAGCCTTCGTCGTCGGTGGCGACGTTGACGATGCCGGCCCAGGTGTCGTAGGCCACGCCGTGACTGGGGTAGTCACGATAGGGGCCGGTCATGCCGTAGCCCGAGATCGTGCAGAAGACGATCTTCGGGTTGAGGACCCGCAGGTCGTCGTAGCCGACGCCGCGACGGGCCAGGGCGCCGGGGCGCATCGCCTCGATGACGACGTCGGCGCCGGTCGCCAGCTCCTTCAGGATGCGCACACCGGCGTCGGTGCGCAGGTCGAGGACGAGCGAGCGCTTGCCCCGGTTGAGGTGGAGGTGCATCAGCGAGGTGCCCTCCACGATGGGCCACGTCATTTCGCGGATGTAGTCGCCGGCGGGCGGCTCCACCTTGATCACGTCCGCACCCAGGTCCACCAATGCCGTCGTGATGGCAGCCGGCCCTAAGGCCGAGCACTCGATGATGCGCAATCCGTGCAGTGGCGGTGTCGTCGCCATCGGACCTCCCGTCGTCACGGGCCGGATCGTAGTGGCCGCCGGCCTGGGCGCCCCGAGCCCCACCTCGCCATACTGGGACGGTGGAGACGGATGCCCTCGACGACGCCCTGACGATATTCGCCGGCACGGCACCCCTCTACGGGTCCGCCGGCCTGGCCAACCACGGGCCGATGGCGGCAGAGGCACTGGCGCATCTGGGCCGGTCCGACGCCATCCCCGCCTGGGTGGCGCAGTACCGCCGCCGCCTCGACGATGCGCCGTCGGCGGCGCGTCCACTGACCGAGGCCGAGTGGCCGGCCGCGCTCGGGCAGGCGGACCGCTACCCCGAGTGGCTCGCGCTCTTCGAGCGGGAGAGCGCCGACCGTCCCGTCGCGGCGGTGGTCGGGGAGTGGGTGCCGCGGTTGCTCCCGGGCGCAGTCGGTGCGGCGACGCACGGGTTGATCCGCACCGGTCACGCGTTGCGCGGGCTGGGCGACGCCGACACCCCGCCGCGGCGCCTCGAGGTGGCGCACGCCCTGGCTTTCTGGGCGGCGAGCTACCAGGAGCTGCCGGGACCGCCGCTGCTCATAGGGAACGAAGGTGTCGCCCAGGCCTTGGCCGACCTGCCGTACCTCCCCGAGGACGCGCCGCGCCCGATGTTGATCAGTGATCGGGTGGCGGCCGTGGCCGACATCGCCGACGAGTTCGAGCAGGCAGTGGCGTCGCTCGGGTGGACAGGTGGTGCGATCGATCTCCTCGATCAGCTGGCCACGGGCGGGGCGTTGGCCTACCTGCGCAACGCCGACGACGGCGGAGTGATCGGCCTCCTGCACGCGGTGACGTCGCCGCTGTCCTGCGAGTTGGTGCTGCCCTGGCTGGCCGAGGAGGATCGGGACGCCGCCCTGGGCTACGTCTGGCAGGCCGCGGCGGCGTTGCACGTTGGCTACGACCTGGACCGGCTGCCGCTGGCGCCGACGGAGGCGCCTCCGTCGACCGACGCCCTGGTGGAGGCGGCTCTGGCTTCCGGTGACGAGCACGCCATCAAGCTGACCGAGGCCGCGCTGCGCAGCTTCGGCCGCAGCGGTGATGCGGTGCTCCTGCTGGCCGCCGCCGACGCCTGCGTCCGCCTTTGAACGGAACGGCCCGCGGCGCACATGGCCGGGGCCGTTGGTAGGTTCGGCCCAATGGAATACCGCACGCTTGGAAGAACCGGTCTCAAGGTCAGCCCCCTCTGCCTCGGGGCGATGATGTTCGGGTCGTTCGGCAACACCGACCACGACGACTCCATCCGCATCATCCACGCCGCGCTGGACGCCGGCATCAACTTCGTCGACACCGCCGACGTCTACTCGTTCGGCGAGTCCGAGGAGATCGTCGGCAAGGCGCTGGCGCAGACAAAGCGGCACAAGGTGGTGCTGGCCACGAAGGTGCACGGCCAGATGGGCCAGGACCCCAATGCGCAGGGGAACTCGCGCCGCTGGATCATCGCCGCGTGCGACAACAGCCTGCGCCGTCTCGGAGTCGACTACATCGACATCTACCAGATCCACCGGCCCTCCCCCGAGACCGACATCGACGAGACGCTGGGCGCGCTGACCGACCTGGTGCGTGCCGGCAAGATCCGCTACTTCGGCAGTTCCACCTTCCCGGCGCACGAGATCGTCGAGGCGCAGTGGGTTGCCGAGCGCCGGGCCCGCGAGCGCTTCGTCACCGAGCAACCGCCGTACTCCATCCTCGTGCGCAGCATTGAGAAGGACGTGCTGCCCATGTGCCAGAAGTACGGCATGGGCGTGCTGTCGTGGAGCCCGCTGGCCGGGGGCTGGCTCTCGGGGGCGTTCGGGCCGGGCAAGGAGAACACCAGTCGTCGCGCCACCTTCCTGCCGCACCACTACGACCTCGAGGTGCCGGGGAACCGGGCCAAGCTCGAGGCGCTGACGAAGCTGATCGAACTGGCCGACAACGCGGAGCTGTCACTCATCGAGCTCGCCCTCGGCTTCGTGCTGGAGCACCCGGGCGTGACGTCGCCCATCATCGGGCCGCGCACCATGGAGCACCTGCAGTCACAGCTGCCGGCCTTGGAACTCCGCCTCGCCCCGGACGTCCTCGACCGCATCGACGCCATCGTTCCGCCGGGCACCGACCTCAACGACACCGACGTCGGCTGGGTCCCTGCAGCCATCGCCGACCCGTCGCTGCGCCGCCGCCCGCGTTAGGAGCGGCCCCGGGAAGGCGACGCCACCAAGGCGACGTTGCGCCCGACGGTCTGGCGGTCCGCCATGGACTGCAGGGCCCAGGGCAGATCCTCGAAGGCGAACGTCGCTTCCGACGACCGGTTGCAGGCTGCCACTCAAGATGAGCTCGAGGATCCGGGCGTGGACGCGTTCCCCGTCGGCGTGCGAGGGGAAGTTGTAGCCGGTCATTGCCTTGAGGGCCCCCGGATCGTCGACGTAGGCGTGGCATACCCCGAAGAGGGAGAAGTTCCCGAAGAGGACAGGCCGCAGCACGATCCCCTCGTCCTCGGCCTCAATGCCGGACGCGAATCCGACCAGGAGGTGGCGGCCGTTGAACGCCATGCACCGGAAGGTCTTGGTCGTCACTTCGCCGCCGACCGAGTCGAACGCCACGTCGACGCCGGCTCCATCTGTCGCCTCGAGCACCGCCTCGACGAAGTCGCTTTCCTGATAGTCGATGGTGACGGCAGCGCCCAGCGACCGGCACAGATCGAGCTTGGCGGCGGACCCGGCCGTCGCGATCACCCGGGCGCCGGCCAGGCTGGCGAGCTGGACGGCCGCCGAGCCCACCCCACCCGCGGCGGCGTGAACGAGAACCGTCTCGCCTTCTTGGATCCTCGCCCGTTCGTGCAGGGCGAGCCACGACAGATGGAACGGGAAGTAGACCGCAGCCGCCGGGGCGTCGGCCAGGTCTGACTCCGGTGGCATCTCGAAGGCCATGGCGCTCGGGCCGACGGCCAGCTCCGCATAGCCGCCGAACGCACCGCCCGGGATGGCGACCACACGCTTGCCGATCCAGTCCTCGGCCCCGGAACCGGCGCCCTCGACTCGGCCCAGCACCTCCATGCCCGGGGTGTAGGGGAGCGGTGGGCGCACCGTGCGGTAGCGACCGCGCACGCCGTCGACGTCGTTGAAGTTGAGGGTGGTCGCCGCGACGCGCACGAGCACCTCACCCGGTCCCGGAGTCGGTTCGGGAACTTCATCGAGCTGCAGGGCGTCCCGCGGCTCGCCGAATTCGTGCACGCGCCACGCCTTCATGCCAAAAGACTGTTTCACATCTGGGTCATGGTCGTCCGGTGGCGATCCGACGGATCCCCTCGTTGACTACGGTGGCGCCCCGAGAGGCTCGAGACGGGGGATGTCATCTGGTGCCGACGCGACGCGAGGTACTCAAGGGTGGGAGTGGCGCGGTCCTGGTCGGTCTGGCCGGGTCCACCGTTGGGGTCGAGACACTCGGAGCGGCCACCTCTGCCGGTGCCAGCGAATCCTCCGTTTCTGCCCCCGGACCGGCCTTGCCGCCCGCACCCGGATTCCGACGAGGCGGGCCGGGACCCCTTTACTGGAGTACCTACGACTACGAGAACGTCACCAACGCCATCATCCCCGAGGCCGTATGGAAGGCGAACATCGACTGGGTGGCCGAGACCTTCCGCGACTACGGCTACACGATGGCCTGCACCGACGGGTGGATCGACGACACCCAGAAGGTCACGAAGAACGGCTACATCGTCAGCCAGGCCGACGACTGGGAGCACGATTGGGCCTGGTGGGCCAAATACCTGCAGTCCAAAGGAATGCAGCTCGGCGTCTACTACAACCCTCTGTGGGCCACGAAGTCGGCCGTCACCGATCCCTCGGTCACCGTCGTGGGCCGGCCCGACGTCAAGGTGGCCGACATCGTCAACGCGAATGACTACTTCGACGGTGGTGGGCAGTTGCAGTGGGTGGACACCACTCGCGACGGGGCCGAGGAGTACGTCAAGGGCTACGTGTCGTACTTCCGTGAGCTCGGGGCGGTGTTCCTCCGCATCGACTTCCTCGCCTACTACGAGACCGGATTCGACCAGAACAACGGAACCGTGGGTGTCAATCACGGGCGGGACTCCTACGTGCGGGCGCTGCAGTGGATGCGCGAGGCCGCGGGCGACATGCAGCTGAGCCTCGTCCTGCCCAACCTGTTCGACCACGGGGCGGCGGAACGCCAGTACGGCGACCTGATCCGGATCGACAACGACGCCGGTTTCGGCACCTGGTTCACCTTCAGCAGGGGCCGTGAAACCTGGCAGCCCGAGTGGTCCCAGTGGAACAACCCCTTCATGGGATTCACCGGGTTCGCCGACATCTCCGGCCGGGGTCAGGTGATCCTCGACGGCGACCCGTTGATCATGCGGACGTTCACCCGCGACGAAGAGCGGGAGAGCACCGTCAATCTCTTCACCATGGCGGGCGCCGCCATCGCCATCACCGACCAGGTCGACACCATCGCCGACAACGCGCACATCTTCCAGAACCGCGAGGTGCTCGCGCTGCACAACGCGGGCCTGGTCGGGAAGCCCGTCTTCAACAACAGCCACGCGCTCGACTACGACCTCACAAGCCGCGACCCCGAGCGCTGGATCGGCCAGCTCCCGGACGGATCGTGGGCGGTCGCCCTCTTCAACCGGTCGGAGGACAGTGCCACCAAGTCGATCGACTTCGCCGCTGTCCTCGGCTTCACCGGTCCGGCTGCGGTGCGCGACCTTTGGGCCCACCAGGACCTGGGCTCCATGACCAGCTATCAGACGAATCTGGCTCCGCACGCTTCGGTCATTCTGTCGGTCGTGCCCCAAGGTCCTGCCCACTTCCAAGCCGAGGTCGGCGCCTGGGCGGGATCGGCCCGCTTCGAGAACACCTTCGGCGGCCACGAGGGGATGGGCTATGTCACCGATCTCGAGGGGGAGGGGAGCAGCGTCGCGCTGGCCATTGCGGTCCCGAAAGCAGGAAACCGACGCCTCGACTTCCACGCGGCCAATGCCACCGGAAGCTCCTCCTCGCTGACCCTGCGTGCGCTCGACCCCGAGACCGGACACGTGCACGGCACGACGACCCTCAGTGTGCCGAGCGCGTCCGCCTGGACCTCGTGGGGGACGGTGCCTGTCACGCTGCGCATGGCGGCGGGAACCAACCTCGTGGTGTGCAGCGTCGAATCGTCCGACCAGGGCGGGGTCAATCTCGACTACGTCGCCCTGGCCTAGGTTCGGCCGATGCCGATCGTTCCACCAACAGTGGCTTTAGTGCACGGTTGTACCCAGGGTCCCAGTAGCTGGGATCGGGTTCGCCGGTATCTCGCCGACGCCGATGTGCGAACTGTGCTCGTCGACTTCGACCCCCGGGACTTCGACGGCGCTAACGCGCTGGAATGTTCTTCCCATATTGCGGAGGTCTTGGGGAACGTTGAACGAGTCATCCTGGTCGGCACTTCGTGTACCGGCCTGGTCATTCCAGTGGTGTCGATGTTCAGACCGATAGATCACCTGGTGTTCGTTTGTGCGGGCCTTCCCGACATTGGCAGATCGGCGACCGACCAGATCTTCGGCGACGGCCTGCTCCATGAGGATTGGATTGCCTACCCAGGGGCTCCCGACAGTGAAGATGCCGCCAGGCTGTTCATGTTCAACGACTGCGACGGCGCCACCTTGAACTGGGCACTTACAACAGTCCGACTATGGATGCCACAGCCAGCGTATGACGAGATCACACCGCTGGAGGCGTGGCCCGAAATACCGTCGACCTACGTTCTGGGCACAAAAGACAGGATCATCAATCAAGCGTGGGCGCGTTCAGCAGCGGCGACTCGTCTCGGGCGGCCCCCGGTGGAACTCGAGACCGGGCATTGCCCTCAGAACAGTAGGCCCGAATCACTGGCACAAATCCTGAGCCGAATCACGCTCCAGACCACCCACTGAACAACCTGTCCTGTTTTCAAGAAGGCCTGGCGTTCGACCAGCTACTCAGATCGAGTCCCGGGTAGCGCACCTGCATTCCGTTGACGGTCTCTTGGGTCCAGTAAGGGTGGCCTGGTGCTGGGAATCCGAAAAGAAGAAGTTGGCGTGGCGATGCCTGTTCAACGAACGGCGTCCATTCGGGCATGAAAGAGCGATCGCCCCAGGCGTGGCGATCCAGCCATGGCGCATCCGCCCGGCGATAGCTCACATGCGCACTGAACCGAGCGGAGTTCGGCTGCGTGAGCTCGGTCCCACGATGGAAGGTCTCGGTGGAATACGCCAACACCGTTCCGACGACACCGGCGCTCGACACCTCGGACTCATAGAAGTGCGGCCGCTCCGATCGAGAGTAGGTGTGCGGCATTGACGGCATGTCGCCCGAGACCGATAGGGGCACGATCCTCGTGGGACCGAGGGCCTGAGGCACGTCACAGAGCCAGATGAACATCTCAACCCCTCGCCACCTGGTGTCGCTCGAGGGAGCCAAGGGTGTGTGGTTGAGGAAGTCCCGGTGATGCTCCTGCTCATAGGTCGCTGCGCCGGTGTACTTCGCCCAGAGTTCGGAGGCGTACACGCGGATGTCGTCGGTTCCCAGGCAGGCCTCGGCCAGTTGGACGAGGGGATCGCAGACAACCAGGTTGCACAGTGTGACCGAGGGGAACGGAAAGGCGACGATCCCGCCGAACTCGTCGCCCGTGAACCGACGGTTCGACTCGCTCAACGGGTCGGAGTGGTACTCCTCGGCGGACGGAAAGACCTGCCGCAAGTCGCCGCAGGCGGCATCGAGAACGTCTCGTGGCACCAGGTTCTCGTACGGGACATATCCGTCTTCTCGCCAACGCTTGGCCCCTGCAGAGAAGTCCACGAAACAAGAATGGCACTCATCGGACCCTGACTGGGGTGCCAGAGTGTCCCAGAAAATGGATGGGGTGCGGGAAGGGTCGTCGGTAGAGTCTTGCTCGTGGCGACGCCGGACAGGTCCGACGAGGAGGTGACAACTCAGGTCATCATTCTCAACGGCTCGACGAGCTCCGGCAAGACCACCATCGTCCGCTGCCTCAAGGCGGTCCTTCCGACACCGTGGATAAGCCTGAGCATCGATGATCTTCTCGAGGCGTTACCACCCTCACTCATCGAATCCGACGCAGGCGTGGCATTCAGCGAACACGGTGAGGTGACGATCGGTGAAGGATTTCGTGAGATCGAGTCCGCCTGGATTGCAGGTGTCGCGGCCATGGCTCGAGCGGGTGCGCGGATCATTTACGACGATGTCTTTCTTTCCGGCGTCGAATCCCAGGCGCGGCTACGGGCACAGCTTGAGGATCTCTCTGTGATGTGGGTCGGCGTGCGTTGCGACCCTGAGGTCGCCGCGGTCCGAGAGTTTGCTCGAGGAGACCGTGTGGCAGGGGGGGGCTGCGTCGCAGGCGACCAGGGTCCATGAAGGGGCCCTCTACGACCTCGAGGTCGACACCACCTCAACGGAGTCGCTAGAAATCGCCCACATCATTGCTCGACAGGTGTCCTGAGGTATCGCCAATTCGCCTGCCACTGACCGCCGGATCAGTGGAAGCATCTAACGACGACCCACAAGCTCGAATGGCGCCGCCACCGACGCCGACGGACGTGAGGCAATCCGGAGACCTGGAACTTTAGAGCCGCCGTGACGGCGGTCCGAAATTGAGGCAGGCTGTCCGTGAGAAAGCCATGTGCATGGTGGACGACGAAGGATCGCCCGAACCACGGGCACCGAACTCGTCGACGTCGCCTGACTGGCTGAAAGAGAAGTGTCGGTGAGCATCCACTCCAACCTCAAAGCGTGGCTTGAACAAGCCAACCTGACAAAGAGCGACGAGTCGAACCAAGGGTGGTTCGAGGAGACATGCCGCCGATCCCAGCTGGCAATCCACCTCGCCAAGGAAGAGATGGAGCGAGAGCTTCAGACGATCATCAGAGAGGGATACGGCGAACAGCATCCGGGGGGCTGAAGCGTCCCCGAACACCGGGTCGGTGAGGCACCCTAAACCCTTACAAACGCCGAATCGGGCCTGACCTCCGACCTCGCGCGTCCAGGAGTGGGAGTGCTCAAGAGCGGACACGGAGCAACGAAAGCGTCCCTTGAGAATCAGCGGCGGCTACAGATCAGAGGGTCCGTCGGAAACCCTTCGCCGGCAATGAGGCCTTGGGGTTACCGGCGGCTCACCCCTTTGCCGAACGAGCCCCGGCCTGCGCTACTCGCTCTCACTGCGGCCGAAGAGACCCCGGAGCGACTCGCCTGCGAACCGGCCGGCGGCTTCCGGCAGTAGCTCGTGGAGCACGTCGGAGAACACCTCGACGCCGAGCGGTGCCGTCGTGCCGGTCGCCCGGAGGTCCGCCAACAGGTCGGGCAACGGCAACTCACCGTCGCCCGGCAGCAGGCGTTCGTGCAGTGTGGCGTGGAGCGGATCCGTCTCCGGCGTCGCCGGCGCGTCGCACAGCTGCACGCCGAGGATGGACGCGCCTGGGATCGATCGCAGGAGCTCGCCGTCCGGATTGCTGCGGAAGTAGTGCCAGGCGTCGACCATGAGGCCGCCGTTCGGCCGATCGGCCACCCGGACGACCTGCCAGGCCGTCGCCAGGTCGGGGATCCGCGACCAGGGGAGGAACTCCAGGTGGACGAGCAGGCCGCGATCGGCCGCTCGGTCGCACAGCCCGGCGAAGGCCGCCGCCGCGTCGTCGAGAGACCAGGAGCCGCCGAAGACGTCGACGGCGTTGAGCGAGCGCGCGCCGACCGCCTCCGCCGACGTCGAACAGCTCCTTCTCGGCGAACCGGAAGATGCTGCTCCTGGTCGAGCTCGGGTGGGATGTGGATCTCGGACGCACCGGGAAGCCACCACCACGCCGGGTCGAGCTCGCCCACCGACAAGCCGTGGTCGGACAGCAGCAGGCGGATGTCCCGGTCGCGCAGGCCTTCGTCGCGGGCCACCTGGTAATCGCGACCCCAGAGCGAGATGCCGGAGAAGCCGCCGGCCTCGGCGGCCGCCACCCGTTCCCGAAAGGAGATGTCGCTCCGCAGCGTGCCCGAGCAGAGCACGGTGTCACCCGCACCGAGGGTCATCGGCCGAACGGAGGCGGGACGGGTGGCCGGGCCCGGACCGGCCACTGCGGACGTCGGCTTCTGGTCACTATCGTTCCCTCCGTGTCCGAGAACGGTACCGGAGCCGGATCCGGCGCTCACGAGATCGCCGCCCGCCGTGCCTAGGCTCGTTCTGCGCGACGCCACCGTCCTCGACGCCGACGGCGCCCGCCCCCGCACCACGGTGGTGATCGAGGATCGCCGCATCGCCACCGTCCGCACCGGCGACGATCGTCGAGACCGACCCGGCGGACCGGGTGGTGGAGCTCGGCGGGCGCACGGTCATGCCGGGCATGGTGAGCAGCCACTTCCACGCCACCTACAACGAGCTCGGCTCCAAGACGGCGCCGTTCGGACTCGAGGAGCCGCCGGCGCTGCAGGCCGTGCGGGCGGCCCATCACCTGGAGCTGCTTGTTGCGCAGCGGATTCACCGGCGCGGTGAGCGCAGGAGCACCCTTTGCCATCGACGCCTCCATGAAGGCCGCCATCGCCGAGGGTCTCTTTCCCGGGCCCCGGCTGATGGCCGGCAGCCGCGACGTCAGCACGACGGGCCACGCCGGCGACAAGAGCTTCCCGTGGTACTGGGATGTCGGCGCCCGCGGCGCCATCAACCGGTCCGACGGTCCCGACGGGTTCCGGCTCGCCGTGCGCGAAGAGATCAAGCAGGGCGCGGAGATCATCAAGATGTTCGTGACGGGCGGGCACGGCACGGTCGCTCCCAGCGAGCAGACGGAAATGACGCCGGCGGAGATCACGGCGGGGATTGAGGCGGCGCACCAGCGCGGCGTGCTGGTGCGCGGCCACATCGCCAACCGCGAGGCCATCCACATGGCGCTCGATGCCGGCATCGACGTCATCGACCACGGCGACGGCATGGACGCCATGGCGATCGAGCGCATGGTCGAGCTCGGTACCTTCCTCGTTCCGAGCCAGCTCTTCCCGGTCCGCTTCGCCGCAGCTGATGGGCGGCGGCGGTCTCGGCTTCACCGCTGCCATGGCCCAGGACATCGAGCAGGCGCTCGCCATCCTGCCCAAGGCGAACGAGGCCGGGGTGAAGCTGCTCTGCGGGGACGACTACGGCGCCATCAGCCTGCCCCACGGCCGCTACGCCGACGAGCTCGAGTTCTACGTCAAGGAAGCCGGGATCCCGCCGCTCGACGTCATCCGCTGGGCCACCCGCAACGGGGCCGAGCTCATGGGCCGGTCCCACGAGCTCGGGTCGGTGCGCGAGGGCTACCTGGCCGACCTGCTCGTGGTCGACGGCGACCCGGTGGCCGACATCGCCATCCTGCAGGACCAGGCCAAGCTGCTGGCCGTCATGAAGGGCGGCACGCTCGTGCGCGACGAGCTCGACCTTCTCGCTGCCGGCTGAGCGGGCCGCTACCCTCCGCGCATGATCATCATCGCCGGCTCGCTCAGCTTCGACCCCACGGACCGCGACGACGTCCTCGCCAGCCTGGCCGAGGTGACCGAGGCCAGCCGGCGCGACGCCGGTTGTCTCGAGTACTTCTGGGGCGAGGATCTCGAGGCGCCCAACACGTTCCGCTTCTTCGAGTGCTGGGAGTCGCAGGAGCTCTTCGACGCCCACATCGCCCAGCCGCACGAGGTGGCCTTCGGCGAGCGCAACCTCAGCGCATCACCGGCGCGACCGCGAGCTTCTTCGAGGCGTCGCCGACCGCGCCGATCGGCATGCCCTGCGGCCGACTGACGTCAGGCGGGCCGCCGCTACTGCGGAGCGAAGTACCGGGGAAGCGGTCCGCTGCGGAACGCTCGCACCGTTGGTGCGCGCCTCCTGCAGGTGGCCGAGGTCGACCCAGTAGGGGAGGATCGCCGGCGCCAGGTAGTCGCCGCCGGCACCGGGCTGCATGGCGAAGTGGCTGCCGTCGCTCTGGCGCACCGGGACGCCGTCGAGATTCTCGGTGTAGTTGCCACCCGGGCAGACGTAGGAGTTCAGGTCCTGCACGTAGACCTGGCCGGGGTGTTGCGCCGCCACCTTGCGGAGCAGTCCGTTGTAGGCCTCCTGTCGCGCCGCGCTGTCCTGTGGCCACGGCTGACCGTTCGGCTGCTCGCCCGTGCTCTGGCAGGGCTTGGTCTCGAAGACCATGAGCGCGCCGCGGGCGGTGGCGATCTGCACGGCCTTTTGCGAGCTGGCTCTCCACGTAGTCGGCGAAGGTCGGGTTCAAAATGTTGGTCATGTGCCCGTGGTAGAGGCGGTCGAGGATCTCGCCGCCGCCGGCCAGGAGCACCACCACGTTCGGCTGGAGTTGCTCGACCCAGTCGGTCCAGGCCGCCGTCCAGGCCTGGCAGGGCACGTTCTGCTTCGGCCCGAAGACCCCGCCCGGCGGGCAGTTCGCGCTCTGTGGATCGGGCGTGCACGGCGCGCCGACGACGAAGGTCCCGCCCGACTGCTCACCCGTTGTCCCGTCCGCCACGCCGCAGCCGAGGATCCCCTCGTTGAGCAGATGCAGGTCGTCGTACTTCTGTCGGATGCGGCGCTCAGCGGCGGCCTCGAGGCCGATGCCGAGCGTCAGCGCCTGGGAGTCGCCGACCAGGAGGACCCGGGTCGGCGTCGTGCTGTACGCGGCGGGAATGGAGGCGGTGATGGCGGTGGCCGGGACGGTCCCGGTGGCGGCGGCTCCGACGGCGATGGTGTCGGCCGCCGGCATGGTGGCCAGCACGATGGCCAGCACGACGACGCCGACGGCGGGCAGCGTGAAGACCTGGGCCCGGAAGCGGGTGAAGAAGGTGCCCTGGCGGATCGGCCGCTCCACCAAGAAGAAGGAGAGGACGGCGACGCCGATGGTCGGGATCACGCGGACGACGAAGAGGGGCCAGGCGCTCAGCCCGGTCCGCTGCTCGTTGATGAAGGTGAAGAGCGGGAAGTGCCAGAGGTACATGCCGTAGGAGATGCGCCCGATGAAGGTGAAGGGGCGGAACGAGAGCAGTCGGGCCACGAGGGAGGTCTGGGCGCACGACACGCTGAGCAGGACCGCCGGCGCAGCGATGGCAGCGAGGAGGAATCCACCGCGGTAGGCGAAGGCGTCGTCGGAGTGCACCTGAGGTACACGAGGATGCTGACTGACCACGAGGCCGACGAGACCGATCACGGTCAACACGCCGCGGGCCCACGGCGTGCGGGCCTGCCAGTCCAGCTCGTCGCCCTTGCGGCTTCCGCTCGGCCCACAACGCGCAGACCGAGGGCCAGGGTGGCCCCGATCAGGACGGACTGCGCGTGGGTGTCGGTGCCGAAGTAGAGGCGGTTGATGTTGGTGGGGTTGTAGAGGAGCGCCATCTCCAGGGCCGAGGCCATCGCACCGACGACGGCGACGACGAGCAGGACGCGCAGTGAGCGAGTCAGTTTCAGGACGCCGAGGAAGACCAGCGGCCAGACCAGGTAGAACTGCTCCTCCACGGCCAGGGACCAGGTGTGGATCAGCGGCGAGGTGAGGCCGGTCATGTGGAAGTAGTCGGAGCCGGACACGATGTAGTGCCAGTTGGCGAAGTAGAAGAGGGCGGAGAGTGCGTCACCGCGAAGCGTCGGGTACGTCCCGGCCGGGACGAAGATGCCGTACAGGATGGCCACGCCGATCAGCATGACGAAGAGGGCGGGCAGCAATCGCCGGGCGCGGCGGGCCCAGAACGCCCCCAACTTGATGGTGCCGCGCTTGCGCCACTCGACGATCAGGAGCGAGGTGATGAGGAAGCCCGACAGGGCGAAGAAGCTGTCGAGGAAGAAGAAGCCACCGGCAGTCAGGTAGACCCCGCCGTGCACGCCCAGGATGCCGATCATGGGCGACGCCCCGGATGCCGTCGAGTGCAGGCAGGTAGGCCAGCGTGGCTCCCTTGCGCGGAGCGTCGGGAGAGACGCGGGCAGCCACCGCCGGAGGATACCGGGGGAGCGAGGTTCCCCAGGGGTGCAGCCGGCACCCGAGACCCCCCGACGACCAGGCCTGGCTAAAGTCACGGCGCACTGCATCACGAGGTGTCAAGGGGGATGTCCATGAGGTGGATCAGACGGCCCGATTCGATCGCGCCCAGGGGTGAAATCGCGCTCGCTGCGTTAGCCACGCTGGTTGCCCTGTTCCCGCTCGGCCTGGCCGTCCAGGCCGGTGCCGCCACGGCCA
Organism: uncultured Acidimicrobiaceae bacterium; assembly: GCA_963745665.1. Lineage (GTDB taxonomy): Bacteria > Actinomycetota > Acidimicrobiia > Acidimicrobiales > RAAP-2 > Bog-473. The sequence goes on from CAVUYE010000003.1 coordinate 32,810, forward strand.
ACTCGCCCGACGTGACCTTCCACAGCGCCGCCATGCTCACCGGGCCCGTCACGGTGGGTCACATCGTCGAGCCCGAGTCCGCCCACTCGCTCGACCTCGCCGCCAACGGCTACGAGGAGCACGAGTACTTCGCCTCTGGGACCGCGATGGCGTTCAAGGCTGACGCCATGCCGAGCGACGGCAAGTGGACCATTACGCCGACGACCACCGCCGCCTACAAGACCCGGATTCTGGTGCGGCGGCCCATCAACCCCGCGCACTTCAACGGCACTGTGATCGTCGAGTGGATGAACGTGTCGGCCGGGGAGTCCGCGCCCGATTGGGACTTCCTCAATCCGATGCTCATGCGCGACGGCTACGCCTACGTCGGGGTCTCGGCGCAGGCGTTGGGCGTGGACGGCGGGAAATCGCTCCTTGGCACGCCAAACGCAGCGGGCGCAACGGGCCCGGGTGGGCTCGTGGGCGAAGAGCCGGCCCGCTACGGCACGCTGCACCACCCCGGTGACCAGTACTCGCTGGACATGTACGCCCAGATCGGCCAGGCCCTGCGCTCTCCGCACGACGCGGCCCTCGGCGGTCTGAAGCCGAAGCACATCCTCGCCATTGGCGAGTCCCAGTCCGCCTTCTACCTCACGACGTTCGCCGACGCGATCCAGCCGCTCACCAACGTCTACGACGGCATCTTCATCCACAGCCGGGGCGGTTCGGGCGCCTCGCTGGCGGGAACGTCCATCGGCTCGAGCAGCGGGCCCGACAACCTGCGCATCCGCACCGACCTGAAGGTCCCCGTCTTCATGTCCGAGACGCAGACCGACCTCATTGAGCTGGGGTACGCCCCGGCACAGCAGCCCAACACCGGCAAGATCCGCACCTGGGAGATCGCCGGGACCTCGCACGCCGACTCGTACTTCGTCGGCACCGCCGCCAGCATCCTCGGCTGCACCACGCCCGTGAACAGCGGACCCCAGCACAACGTGGTCCAGGCGGGCTTCACCGCCTTCGACAAGTGGGTGGACAACGGCACCCCGCCCCCCAGCCCACCGCCGTTCAAGCTGTCGAGCACGAAGCCGGCCGCGTTGGCGCTCGATGCGCACGGCAATGTCATCGGGGGAGTCCGGACACCGGCGGTCGACGTGCCGGTCTCCACGCTCAGCGGCGCACCTGCCGCCGGCGCCAACGCGATCTGCTCCCTCTTCGGGTCGACCGTCGCCTTCACGCCGGCGCAACTCGCCAGCCTCTACGGCTCGCAGAGCAACTACATCGCCGCAGTACACGAAGAGCCTCGACAAGGCGATCACCGGCGGCTACATCCTCAGCGCCGACAAGGCTTCGCTGCTGGCCCAGGCGGAGCAGGTGCAGTTCCCCGCCTCGTAGCGTTCAGTCAGTCATTGCCCCACGACTCGCCGACCTGGCGCAAGGTGACGCTGATGCGGCCGTCGAGACCGAGGTCCGGATTGGCGCTGCCGGGGTAAGTCTTGGGCACGCCGTGAAAAGCGAGCCGGGACGTCCCGCCGAAGACGAACAGATCGCCGCTGGCCAACTCGACGTCGGTGTAGGGGCGGCTCGGACGCTCCGTGTTGCCGAAGCGGAAGACGGAGCGATCACCCAGGCTGATGGTCACCACCGGCGAGCCGGCCGCCACCACTTCGGGGCCCTCAATCTTGTCCTGATGGAGACCGAGCTTCGCCCCGCCTCGTAGAGGTTGACGATGGCGGCGTCGTAGGCGACGGGCTCGAACCCGGTCGCGGTGCAGGCCGCCGCGCCGAGCCGACCGAGGAGGGGCGTGAACGGCTTCACGGGAGCGCCGTCGCCGTCGTCGCAGGTCCTGCTGTAGCGGTAGGGATACCAGTGCCAACCCAGGCACACGGCCCGGGTGGAGAAGGGGGCGCCGTTCGGCATTCTGGGCCGGCGCAGCCCGGCGGGAGGTGCGGCCCACTGGCGGAAGGCCCGTATCAACTCCTGCTGTGCATCGGTGTCCAACCAGCCCGGCACCCACACCGCGCCGGGCGCGACGTCAACCGGTCCCGACGTGGCATTGGTCAACGGGAACCCCAGCTGGTTCATCGGGACAGTGTGCCGCGCCGGACGGCCGTCGGCTGGCGGGAAACGGACATGCAGGCCGCCAATCTCCACCTACGCCGGGCGCCTGAGTTCGGCGAACCCGTTGCGGATGACGACGCTGTCCCCGCTCGTCGCCTCGAGGGCGTACCGGTCTTCGGCGAGACGGCAGCTCCGCACCGTGAGGTTCTGATCGAGGTAGGCGGGCGAGGCGAACTGCACGGCGAACCGCCGCAGCCGGGCCGGGTCGTCTGCGCAGACCCCTCGCACGACGGCGCCGGCGCACAGGGCCATGGTGCACAGTCCGTGAAGGAAGGGACCGGCGAACCCGCTCCGGCGGGCCGCCTCGGCGTCGAAGTGGTGTTCCGAGAAGTCGCCGGAGACTTCGGCGTAGCGGCGCACCATCTCGGAGTCGGTGCGGATGACCTCTTCGGCCATGGCCTGCGGCGGGTCGCAGCCGCTTCCGCCGTGCGCAGGGAGGTCCGGCCCTGTCTCGCCGGTCGAGGTGCCCAGCAGCACCGTCGTCCACCACTGTTCGGCCACGAGGTCTTTCTGAGCGTCGTAGGTGCGGTGCAGCAAAGTGACGCGCAGGTTGTCCTTCGTCTTTCTCGCACTGTGCATCTCGACCAGCGTGTGCAGTTTCTCTCCGGGCTTGATCGGTCTATGGAGGAGGAGGTCGTGTCGGCCATGGACGCCCGCCGTGTGCCGCAGCAAAGACCGATGTGGGCACGAGCTCGAGGAAGGCGGCCATCTGCGGGGCGTACGTCTTTGTGGCGATGGCGGTCGGTGGCAGGGCCGTGCCGTCGAGGTAGGAGGCGGTCTCGTCCAGGGTCGCCCGCGGCGAAGGCCGCCGCCATGTCGCGGTCGAGCACGAGGTCGTAGGGTCCCGAGCGGTCGCCGGACCGCAGTCGTTCAACCGCCATTGACCGATTCAAGCAGGATCCGGGAGTCGGGTGGGCCCGCTTCATCGCCTTCGCCGGCGGACGGTTGCCCCGCTTCCTGCAAGAGCTCGTCAGCGGGTAGCAAGCGCGGCGAACGCGGCCGGAGACCCCTCGCTCACCCGCTGGAGAATGGCCGCGGCACATGCCTCCGGTGACGACGTCGACGTGTCCACCTGAAGGTCGTACACCCCGGGATCGTGTACTGCTCGTTCCCACCGGAGGACGATGTCGGGAATCGATCCGTCAGGCTCGCTGGTGACGTAGCCGCCGCCGCCCGGATCGGCGTCCCGCCGCGCCACGACCACCTCGACCGGGCAACGGACGCCCACGAAGTAGGCCGGCCGGTCCTGCAACGCCGCCGCTGTCCTGCGCAGGATGCCCAAGGGCTTGGAGTAGTCGTCGTGATGGCCGACATCGACCACCACATTGCGACCGGATCGGCTCCACGCCGCGACGGCCGAGTACAAGGCGTCGAACAGAGTGACCACGGCGTCCTCCAGTTCGGGTCGTCTCCCCGCCGGGCCGCAAGCCGATCCCCGGCCGCCACCAGGCAGGGGTCACATGGGCCATGGCGTCGACGCCGAAGTTGAGCCACAGCACGTCCGATGACGCCTGCAGCGCGGCGGCGATGCTCGATTTTCCCGAGCGCGGCGTCCCGTTCAGCACCACAATGGTTCCGGTTCCGGGCCTGTCACCCGCGCTCGCTCATACCCAGATCTCGTCCAGCGTCCCGGCGGTCACGTCGACCCGGTAGATCACGTCGTGCGGGTGCCGGTACGCCAGCGCCTGGTCCGGCGTCAGTTCCAACAGGTTCCGCAGCAGCATCCGACCCATCATCTCGTGCGAGACGAGCAAGGGCCGGATAGCTCCGGAACCGCCGACCTGTCGCAATGCCGCCGCGGCCCGGATGTCCCCGTCGGCGTAGCTCTCGCCGTCGGGGAATCGCCACCGGTACTTGTCCGCCGCGCGCCGGGACATCTCTCCGGGGAATGCTGCCTCAGTTTCCTCGCCGGTCAGCCCGGCCATGGCGCCGTGGTGGATCTCGGCCAGTTCCTCGACCGTGACAACCGGCAACCCGAGCGCGTCTGCGTAGAGCTCGGCAGAAGCCAGGGCACGCCCGAGCGGGCTGGAGAAGATCCCGTCGATGGAGGAATCGCGCAGTCGATCGGCCGCGAGTCCAACCTCCGCGATCCCGGTCAGCGTCAGTGGTGCGTCGAGTTGCCCCTGGCGCCGTCCGGCCCGGTTCCACTCCGTTTCGCCGTGTCTGGCGAGAAAGACCTCGGTGACGCTGTGCACGCCAGCCCGGCTGCCTTCCGCCGCCGCGCCGCTCAGGCCGTCTCCTGCGTCGGCATCACCTGGTGCACCGGAACCGGGTAGTTCGGCATGGCACTGTCGGGCGCCGCCTCCAGAACCGACGTGCTGGTGCAGCCCTCGGCCAACACGTTGGCCATCTGGTCCTTCGACGTGCTGGGCAGCTTCGGTACCGTCGGGTCACTGCGCTTCGGGTGCAGCGCCGAGGTCAGGTCGCCCGCCGTGTGGCGGCGCCAGGCACGAAATGTTGGGTGCCTTCACTCCGAAGCGCTCCTCCAGGAAGCGCAGTTGCGACGTGTGGTCGAACACCTCGGACGCCACGTGCCCGCCGCGGCTGAAGGGCGAGAGCACGAGCATCGGCACCCGGAAGCTCATGCCGATCGGGCCGGCCGTGCCGTCGGCGTCGTCGGGCAGCGGCGAGACCGTGAGGTACTCGCCGGGCGTGCCCTTCGGCGCCACCGGCGGCACCACATGGTCGAAGAAGCCGTCGTTCTCGTCGTACATGTGGAACAGCACGGTCTTGGACCACACCTCGGGGTTGGACACCAGCGCCGCCAGCACCTGGCTGGTGAACCACTCGCCGAGGGCGGGTGGCGACGACGGGTGCTCGTCGTAGCCGAGCGGCGGGATGATCCAGCTGACCGCGGGCAGCGTCCCCGCCTGTATGTCGCTCACGAAGTCGTTGGGGTACAGCGGCGTGAAGGCCTTCTGGTACAGCGCCGACGACGGGTCCTTGTACTGGCTGAAGTAGGGGAGGATGGCGTCGCTGAGGATGCCGTACTTCTCGAAGGTCGCCGGCGTGTAGAGGGTTCCGGTCGGGTTGTAGACCTTCCAGCTCACGCCGGCGTCTTCGAGCACCTCGGGCATGGTGTCCCAGTGCACGCTGTAGATGGCGTCGGGCGACCCGTTCGTGATGACCACCGGGCCGCCGGCCGCGCCCGTGGGGTCGATGGTGCCCGAGAGCGCCATGAGGCGGTTCGGGTGCGTCGGCCCCATGCACCGAGCAGTGGTAGTTGTCGCACAGGGTGAAGGCGTCGGCCAGCGCGTAGTAGAAGGGGAGGTCCTTGCGTTGGTAGTAGCCCATGGTGTTGACGCCGTGGCTCGGGCCCTTGGTAGTCGGACTGCACGTGCGTGCTGACGAAGGCGCCGTTGGTTCCCTTGTTCCAGCTCGAGTGCTCGGCCGGCCAACTGTGGTCGAGGTCGTCGGTGCACTCGCCGATGCCCGACGCGCTGTCGAGGTGGAAGGGCAGCAGTGTCTTGTCGCGCCCGCCGGGCCACGCCTGGGCGAAGTTCCCGAGCTTGTTCTTCGGGTGGTCGTCGAAGCCCCGAACGCCGGGGTAGGTGCCGTAGTAGTGGTCGAAGGAGCGGTTCTCCTGCATGAGGAACACGACGTGCTCGATGGCGCCGAGGTCGGAGCCGGCCGGCTTGGTGCGCGCCGCGAACTGCGCCATGGCGGCGCCGGCCCCCTGGCCTTGGCTCGCCGCCGCGAGAATGGCGCCGCCGCCGGTCGCCAGCGCGGCGGCCAGCATGGTCCGGCGGTCGAAGCGCGCGCGCTCGAGGCTCATGCCATTGCTCCTTCACGTGTCGTTCCTCACGTGGGCCCCCCGGCCCCGATCCCCGAACCGTTCGCCCTACGCGTCCCTCACACGGACTCGATGAGTGTCGGATCGTTGTTCCGCACGTTACCGATTCGCGGCCCGACGGGGTGGTGCACCACCGTGCCGGCCGGCGGGGGCCGCAGCAGCGCGCGCATCTCCTCGACGTCCTCGTTGGCCGGGTCGAGCCAGACGTCGAAGGTGGCAGGGTCGAGGATGACCGGCATGCGGTCGTGAATGCCCGACATGTCCGGGCCGGCCGACGTGGTGATCACGGTGCAGCTGCGGATGAGCGGCGCGTCCGGCCCGGCGTTCTTGTCGCGCCAGCGCTCGGCCAGGCCGGCGAAGGCCAGCGGCTGCCCGTCGGCCCGGTCGAAGTAGTGCGGTTGGCTGGCCCCGGTCTTGGTCTTGTGCCACTCGTAGAAGCCGTCGGCGGGGACGATGATGCGCCGCTCCCGGAAGGCCTCGCGGAACGAGGCCCGCGTGGCCACGGTCTCGCCGCGCGCGTTGAAGAGCCGGCTGCCCGACTTGGCGTCCTTGGACCACCAGGGGATGAGGCCCCAGCGGAAGGACATGAGGATCCGCTCCGGCTCGCCGCCCCCTTCCGCCGGACCTTCTCCCGACGGATTCTCTTCCGTCGCGTGGGCGCCGGGCGGTCGCGCACCCCGAGCACCGAGTCGGTCGGGGCGACGTTCCAGCTGGGGGCGTGTTCGCCGTCGATCGCCCTCGGCCAGCGTGGCCCCGAAGTAGCGGGCGATCTTGGCCGGGGGAGTGTAGAGAGCGAAGCGGCCACACATGCGGGCAGCATTGTGACCCAGTGCCGGTCGCGTCGGGGCGCCCGGCGCTCCTGAGCTGGCCCTTCGGCTCCCCGAGCGGGCGGCACACGGCCTGACTAGGGTACGAACATATGTTCGCTTTCTCTGCCGGGGACCCGTCGTCCCCCCGTTCCCGGGAGCTCCCCGCCGGGCTGGCCGACCGGGTCCGGCCCACCACGCCGGTGGCCGGTCGGACCCTGCCGGTGCCCCCGCCCCTGGCCCCGCTCTTCCCGGCCGGCTCCCTGCGGCGGGGCACCACCACCACGGTGACGGGGGCGCCCGGCCACGGCGCCACCACCCTGGCCCTGGCCCTCATGGCCGCGGCGTCGGCCGCCGGGAGCTGGTGTGCCGTCGTGGGCCTGGCCGACCCGGGGGTGGTGGCCGCCGCCGGCCTCGGGTTCGATCTGCGGCGGGTCGTCTTCGTCCCCCACCCCGGCAACGGGTGGGCCGAGGCGGCCGGTGACCTCCTCTCGGGGGTCGACGCCGTCCTGGTCCGCCCGCCCGGGCGGGCCCGCCTGACCGCGGCGCGCCACCTGACCGCCCGCGCCCGCGAGCGCCAGGCCGCGCTCGTCGTCCTGCTCGAGGGCCCCGGCGCCTGGCCCGAGGGCGGCGACCTGGCGCTCTCGGTCGGGGCGGTGGAGTGGGAGGGCGTCGGCCGCGGCCACGGGCACCTGCGGGGCCGCCGGGCCGAGGTGCGGGTCAGCGGCCGCCGGGCCGCCGGCCGGGTCAGCGAGTGCTCGCTCTGGCTCCCCGCCGGCTCGGGCGCGGTCGAGGGCGCGCGACGCGGACGCTGACGGCACGGGACATGGACGCGGAGGACGACGGAGCCGGTGCAGAGCCGGTCGCCGGTGACGGGCCGGAGGCGGCCTGAGCGGAGCGGTGGAGCAGGAGTGGAACGGTTGGTCGTCATCTGGTGTCCCGAGCTCCTCGAGGAAGGGGCGAAGGGGGAGGAGGCCCGGCGGTTCGCCCGCGTGCTCGAGCGGGCCGGCGAGCTCTGCCCGTGGGTCCATCCGGTCCGTCTCGGGGTCGGCGCGCTGCCCGCCCGCGGCCCGGCCCGGTTCTTCGGTGGTGAGGAGGCGGTGGTGGCGCGCCTGGCCGGCGTCGTGGGCGAGGAGGCCACCATCGGCGTGGCCGACGGGCTCTTCGCCGCCATGCTGGCCGCCCGCTCGGGGCTGATCGTCCCGTCCGGGGGGACGGCCGACTTCCTCGGTCCCTGGTCGGTGGCCACGCTGGCCCGGCCCGACCTGGCCGTCACCTTGCAGCGTCTGGGGGTGACCACCCTGGCCCAGCTGGCCGCCCTGCCGGCGGCGAGCATCTCGGACCGCTTCGGGGCGGACGCGGCCGCCTGCCACGCGGTGGCCCGGGGGGAGAGCGGGGAGCTGGCCGGGCTGCGCGACCGCGGCATCGAGCGCCGGCTGCGGGTGGCCCGGGGCGAGGACCCCGACCGGGGCCCCGACGTCCCGCCCCCGCCCTCCCAGCCCGGCTTCTTCGGCGGGGCCTCCGAGGCCGACACCCGGGCCGCCCGCTCCTTCGTCCGGGTGCAGGAGCGCCTGGGGGTCGAAGCCGTGGTGATGGGCCGGCTGCGCGGCGGGCGGGACCCGGCCGGCCAGTCGGTGCTGTTGCCCTGGGGCAGCCCCGAGGTGGAGACGGCGCCGGCCGGCGCGCCGTGGCCGGGACAGGTCCCCCCGCCGGCGCCGACCGACGTGCTGCGGGTGCCGCTGCGCGCCGAGCTGGCCGACGCCGCCGGCCGCGCCGTGGCGGTGAGCGGGCGGGGGTTGCTCACCGGGAGCATCGAGCGGCTGTCGGTGGCCGGCGGACCCTGGCAGCCGGTCCTCGGGTGGGCCGGCCCCTGGCCGGTGACCGAGCGCTGGTGGTCGGTGCGCCGGCGCCGGGCCCGCCTGCAGGTGGTCACGGCCGAGGGGGTGGCGCGCCTGCTGTGCACCGAACGGGGGCAGTGGTGGGTGGAAGCCGTCTATGACTGATGCCGAGGCCTACGCCGAGCTGCACGCCCACTCGGGGTTCAGCTTCCTCGACGGCAGCAGCGACCCCGAGGAGCTGGTGGCCGAGGCGGACCGGCTCGGGCTCGACGCGCTGGCGCTGACGGACCATCACGGCTTCTACGGCGTGGTGCGCTTCGCCGAGGCGGCGCGGGTGTGCGGGCTGCCGACCGTCTTCGGCACCGAGGTGACGCTGGCCCCGGCCGGCGCGCGCACCGGCGAGCCCGACCCGACCGGCGCGCACCTCGTGCTGCTGGCCCGGGACCCCGACGGGTACGCGCGGCTGTCGACCGTGCTGGCCGACGCGCACCTCGAAGGCGGGGAGAAGGGCAAGCCGGTCTTCACCCTCGACGCGCTGGCCCGCGCCGCGGGGGACCACTGGCTGGTGCTGAGCGGCTGCCGGAAGGGGGCGGTCCCCGCCGCGCTGATGGATGCCGGGCCCCGGGCGGCCTCCCGGGAGGTGGGACGCCTGGTCGAGGCGTTCGGGCGCGCCAACGTCGCGCTGGAGCTGTGGGACCACGGGGACCCGCTCGACACGGCGCGCAACGACGCGCTGGCCCGCCTCGCCGTCGAGTGGGACGTCGACGCCGTGGCCACCAACAACGTGCACTACGCCACGCCGGCCGGCTTCCGGCTGGCCACCACGCTCGCCGCCGTGCGGGCGCGCCGCCCCCTGGCCGAGCTGGAGGGCTGGCTGCCCTCGGCCCCGGCGGCCTGCCTGCGCTCCGCCGCCGAGCAGGCCCGGCGCTTCGCCCGCTGGCCCGGCGTGGTCGAGCGCGCCGCCGAGCTCGGGCGCGCCTGCGCCTTCGACCTGCGCCTGGTGGCGCCGCGGCTGCCCGACTTCCCCGTCCCCGCCGGCATGGACGAGCAGGGCTACCTGCGCCAGCTGGTGACCGAGGGGGCCACGGCGCGCTACGGGCCGCCCGGGGCCGAGCGGGTGCCCGGGGCCTGGAAGCAGATCGAGCACGAGCTCGCCGTGATCGGCCAGCTGGGCTTCGCCGGCTACTTCCTCGTGGTGTGGGACATCGCGCAGGTGTGCCGGCGGCTCGACATCTACTGCCAGGGCCGCGGCTCGGCGGCCAACTCGGCCGTCTGTTACGCGCTCGGCGTGACCAACGTCGACGCCGTCGACCTCGGGCTGCTCTTCGAGCGCTTCCTCTCGCCGGCGCGTGACGGGCCGCCGGACATCGACGTGGACATCGAGTCGGGGCGACGCGAGGAGGTCATTCAGTACGTGTACGAGCGCTACGGGCGGCGCCACGCGGCGCAGGTGGCCAACGTCATCACCTACCGGCCGCGCTCGGCCGTGCGCGACGTGGGCAAGGCGTTCGGCTTCACGCAGGAGCAGGTGGACGCCTGGTCGGCCGGCATCGACGCCGGGCACGGGCGCGGCATCTCGTCGGCCGCCGCCGTGGAGGAGGTGTCGGAGGCCCGGGGCGGCGGCGTGCCGCCGCTGGTGGCCGAGCTGGCGGCCGAGGTGCTGGACCGGCCGCGCCACCTCGGCATCCACTCGGCCGGCATGGTGCTGTGCGACCGGCCGGTGGTCGAGGTGTGCCCGGTGGAGTGGGGGCGCATGCCGGGGCGCAGCGTGCTGCAGTGGGACAAGGACGACTGCGCCGCCATCGGGCTGGTGAAGTTCGACCTGCTCGGCCTCGGCATGCTCGAGGCGCTGCACCGCATGGTCGACCTGGTGCGCGACTTCTACGCGGTGGAGGTCGACCTGGGGCAGCTGCCCCAGGAGGACGCCGTCTACGACCTGCTGTGCCGGGCCGACACGGTCGGGGTCTTCCAGGTCGAGAGCCGGGCCCAGATGGGGACGCTGCCCCGGGTGGCGCCGCGCGAGTTCTACGACATCGCCATTGAGGTGGCGCTCATCCGGCCCGGCCCCATTCAGGGCCACGCGGTGAACCCCTACATCCGGCGCCGCCGGGGCGAGGAGAAGGTCACCTACCTGCACCCGCTGCTCGAGCCGATCCTCAGGCGCACGCTCGGGGTCCCGCTCTTCCAGGAGCAGCTGATGGAGATGGCCGTGGCCATCGCCGGCTTCAGCGCGGCCGACGCCGACGAGCTGCGCCAGGCCATGGCGGCCAAGCGCTCGGCGGCGCGCATGGAGAAGATGCGGGAACGGCTCTTCGACGGCATGGCGGCACGCGGCGTGACGGGCGCGGTGGCGGACCAGGTCTTCGACGCGCTGGCCGCCTTCGCCAACTTCGGCTTCCCCGAGTCGCACTCGGTGTCGTTCGCCCACCTGGTGTACTCCTCGGCCTGGTTGAAGCTGCACTACCCGGCGGCGTTCACGGCGGGGCTCTTGAACTCGCAGCCCATGGGCTTCTGGTCGCCCCAGTCGCTGGTGGCCGACGCCCGCCGGCACGGGGTGCGCGTGCGCCGGCCGCACGTGAACCGCTCCGAGGTGGGGGCGTCGCTCGAGCGCGGCGGGCCGGGAGAGGCGGTGCTGCGCCTCGGGCTGGGGTCGGTGCGCGGGGTGGGCGACACCACGGCGGCGCGCATCGTGGCCGGCCGCCCCTGGGCCGGGGGCGAGGACCTGGTGCGGCGGGCGGGCGTGACCCAGGCCCAGCTCGAGACGCTGGCCGCCGCCGGCGCGCTCGACCCCGAGGTGCCCGAGGCACGGGCGGGGAGGGGGAGGGCCGGGCACGACGGCCTCCCGGCGCCGGCTGGTGTGGGCGGCCGGCGCGGCGGCCCAGGGCACGCCGGACCGCCTGCCGGGGGTCGTGGTGGGGGCCGAGGCGCCGCCGCTGCCCGCGCCCAGCCTCTACGACTCGGTGGGCGACGACCTGTGGGCGCTGGGGCTGGCGCCCGAGCGCACGGCCATGCATCTCGCCCGGGAGCGGCTCGAGGCCATGGACGTGCGGACGGCGGTCGCGCTCGAGGCGTGCGACGACGGCGAGCGGGCCTCGGTGGCCGGCGTGGTGACGCACCGCCAGCACCCCGAGACGGCCCGGGGCGCGGTCTTCGTCAACCTCGAGGACGAGACGGGCCACGTGAACGTGGTCTTCTCCCGCGGCGCCTGGGCCCGCTGGAAGCACGTGGCCCGCCACGCGCCCGTGCTGCTGATCCGCGGGCGGGTGCGCAAGGGGCAGGGGGCGGTCAGCTTCGACGCCGAGCGGGTGGAGGCGCTGGTGGTGGGGACGGCGGTGCCGGCCAGCCGGGACTTCCGCTAGGCCGGGCACGCTCGTCACGCTCCGAGCACTTCTCCATCGCACCTGGCAGACTGCGCGTGAGCCGAGCCAAGGGAGCACGTCCATGATCCGTGTGTCCGTGTTCTACCCGGCGACCGAGGGTGCGACGTTCGACCACGACTACTACCGGGAGAAGCACGTCCCGCTGGCCGTGCGCACGTGGTCACCCGTGAGCGCCGAGATCGACAAGGGCGTCGACGGCCCGCACGTGGCCGCCGTGCACCTGACCTTCGAGTCCCTCGACGCGCTGCACCAGGCCATGGCGGCCGAGGGCACGGCCGACGTGCTGGCCGACGTCGCCAACTACACGACCATCACTCCCGTCCTGCAGACGAGCGAGATCGTCGCCTGAGCACCCGAGGGAGGCACCGTGCTGCTGAAAGGTCTGAACCACGTCGCCGTCATCACCAACGACGCCACGCGCCTGAACGACTTCTACCGGGACGTCTTCGACGCCGAGGTCCTCCGGGACGGGCCTGAGCCCCTCCGAGAGCGGCCAGGGCCCCCGGCTCTCCATCATCAAGATCGGCGACTGGGCCGAGCTCAACGTCTTCGAGATAGAGGGGAACACCGAGGCCGACCGCCAGACCCCGATGTTCGGCCGCGGCCGCCTCGACCACCTGGCCCTCCAGGCGGCTTCGCTCGCGGACTTCGAGGAGATCCGCGGCGCGGCTCATGGCCCGCGGCGCGGCGGACGACTTCGTCACCGACTTCGGGCCCATGCTCAGCCTCTTCTTCCGGGACCCCGACGGCCTCGAGTGCGAGGTGCTGCGTCGAGAACCCCGACGCGGTGCCCGGCGTCTTCCACGGGCCCGGGAACCCGGGCGGCGCGCTACTCCTGAGCGACCGGGGACGCACGGACGTGGACGACGTCGAGGCGATCAAGCAGCTGAAGGCGCGCTACTTCCGGACGATGGACACCAAGGACTGGGCCGGCATGCGCCGGGTGTTCACCGACGATGTCGTCGATGGACACGACGGACTCGGGCGGTGGCGTCGTCACCGGCGCGGACGCGTTCGTCGCGTTCCTGCAGGAGACGCTCGCCGGTGCCGTCACCGTGCACCACGGCCACATGCCCGAGATCACCCTCACCTCGTCCGACCACCGCGACCGGCATCTGGGCGCTGCACGACGAGCATCGTGTGGCCGGACGGCACCCGGATGCAGGGCGACGGCCACTATCACGAGACCTACGAGCTGGTGGACGGGGAGTGGCGCATCAGCGTCCTCGACGCTGACCCGCCTGCGCATGGAGCTGACCGGCCCCGACTCCTAAGCGGCGATGGTCGCCGAGGGCGGCCGTGATGTCGTCGATCGCGGCCTGTTCGGCTTCACTCACGTCCTCGCCGTGCTCGCGGTGCGCGGCGGCGACCCGCTGCGACAGCGTCACGATGAAGCGGCGGTACTCGTCGACCTCCTCGGGTGTCGCCTTGGTGGCCAGCAGGGCGACGGCGTCACGCAGGTGTTGCAGGCCCTGCTCCTTGAGCTCCTCGGCGGAGTGGTAGTGCGTGTGGTCCCGTTCGGGCTTGGCCGCCACGATCTCGTCGAGGAGCTCGCTCTTCCCGTGCTGCTGGCGGGCCTCGACGTAGGACTTGGCCATGGCGACGGTCTCGCGGAACGAGCCGCCGCGCTGGGCGGTGATGACGATCATGCCGGCGCTCGGTGGTGCTTCGAGGACCAGCTCCCATTCCTCCGTCGTGAAATCAGACTTCGAGGTCATGTGCGTTCTCCGATCACGTTTGCGCGTCACAGCACCGTAGCGCCTCTCTCGCGGACCGACCGCGTCCGCGGCTCAGCTGAACTGGTCGACGTGCTGCACGCGTCCCGTCGCTCCTGGTGAAGAGCACGTCGTTGTAGCCCTGCCCGGGGCCGACCATCTCGAAGGTCAGCGGCGGCACGAACGAGAGGTAGAGCGCTCGCCGCCCGTAGGCGTCGGGGTCGGTCGGCGGCGGCGCGGCGTGCAGCGTGTGGCCGAAGTGCACGGTCACGTCGCCCGGCTCGGTGGTGAGCGCCACCACGGCGTGGTGCTCGGCGTCACGCGCACTCGGCAGCCGGGAGGTGCCCCGGTGCGATCCCGGGATCATCTGCGAGCTGCCCGGTCGTCTGCCGTGGCGGCATCGAGCTGGATCCCCACGTTGAGCATGGGGCACTTGACGGGGTGGCCGCCCATGCCGCAGTCGCGGTGCCAGGGCAGGTCGGCCAGACCCCCGGAGGACCCGGGCACCTTGATGACGACACCGTTGCCGTCGAGCCGATCGTGGGCGTCGCGCAGGTCGTCGCCACCCAGGGCCGCGATGGCGAGGAAGCGGGGGTCGGCGCCCAGTGCGGCGATCCGGTCCGACCCCTCGTTGAGGTAGTTCACCCGGTTGCAGACCTCGCGTCCGTCGACCGTCGTCCACCAGGACTTGCGGTCGTCGGGCCTCGCCTGCTCGACCGCCACGGCGACATCGGCGGTGAGGGCGGCGATGTCGCCGGGGTCGAGGACCCCACGGAGATGGACGAAACCGACCCGGTGCAGGAAGTCCCGGACCTCCGGCCGTCGGGTCGTCGAGGGTGAAGCTCCGCGTCGGGTCGACGACACGTCCCGTCTCGTCTTCGATGCGCGCCGGGTGGTCGAGGTCGAACAGGACCTGTTCGCTGAAGGCGACCCGCAGCGGCGGCTCCCAGCGCGCCACCTGGCCGAAATTGCCCTGCAGGACGGTCAGCTGCTCGGCGTAGAGCAGCGCGAAGCAGGTCTTGAGCTCCCAGGCGAAGGCGCTCCAGGCGATCGGGCGGACAATTCGACGACGGTGTGCGCGGCCTCGGTACCGGGTTGCACAGAGAACGACCCTCCGTCGGGCACATAGGTGTACGCCCTGCCGTCGGAGAGCTGAAACCCGAGCGGACGGACGACACGGGCGTCGCCGTCGGAGAAGACCGCCCCCCGGCTCTGCAGCAACGAAGGGAGTTCCTCTCGGTGGAACCAATCGAAGTCGATCGGTCCGAACCGGTCCTGGTCCACGGCCGAAATGTAGCAGCGGGTGCTGCTTCCTCTCACTCGCCCAGGAGTTCGAGGAGCCAGCTCGGCCCGACCACGTCGGCCCCCAATGCCTCAGCCCTCCGCCGCAGTTCGCGATCCGCCGTGACGAGCGTGACCGGTTCATCTGTGGACCCGGCGACGACATCGACCAGCGCGTCATTGCCACTGCCGGTGGCGTGCACCACGGTGACGCCGTCGCCGACGCCGCTACGTGCACCCTGGCGAGCCTTGCCTTCCAGGACGACCACAAGCGGCGGGGAGATCCGTCCCGAAACGACCGCGGCGCGGAGTTGGCGTACGAACGCGCTGGCTGCTCCTGCCCGGTCCTTCCACCAGCCCGTCGGCCGAGATCCGACCACATTGGCCGCGTCGACGAGGATCACCCTCCCAGTCTGCCCGTCGGCGGCCAAAGACAGTACTGTCGATTAGCTCACGGAACGGCAGATGATGCCGACAGGGACGTGATCACCCGGGCCGGCGCACGCGCCTGGCGAACTGCGCACAATGTCGGCTGGGTTCCCCGCCACAAAAGTGGTCGGATGCGGGGAGCCGCACAGCCGGGTGCTCGCCAGTGGCGCGGCGTCCAGCCCGGATACCGCCTGCAGGGAGACGGTGGCCCGCCAACCCACCAGGGAATCCCTGGCGTCGTCGACGGAGATGGGAGAAGTGGTGCGCACACCGTTCTTGTCGCCCTCTCTTGGCGCGGGCTTGACGCTGCCGTGTCACTTCTTTGGCCAGAATTGTGCATCCGAGATGCAACCGGGCGGAAGCAGCACTCGGGCAAACACGCGTTGCTACGTGACGACGAGACCTCGGCCGGTGATGAGGGGGAGATCGAGGGCTGTGACCAGACCCGGAGCCGACGCGATCACTGCTGGCACGGCGTTGACGAGCCGCATAGCTGTGGCCTTCAGCCCGGCTGTGTTGTGGTCGCCGTCGGTACCCATGAGCTGCAGGTCGAGGGTGTAGTTCGGCTCACCCTTGATCTCCACGCGGTAACAGCCCTGCCCGGCCGGCTGCGGCCACTGCGCGCCGAGGTCGTCGCGGAGCCGTGTCACGTGCTCGAGCACGACGGCGGCGCGATCGCCGACCATGCCGCGTACCTCGAAATGCAGCGCGGCGGCCGTGCCGGCCTTGATGGTGCCGGCGTCCACCTCGAAGTCCTCGGGTGCGGCCTCGCGCTCGTACCACTCGGTCACGTCGGTCAGCGTCACGCCGAGGCCGGCGGCGATCTGACGAACCACGGACCCCCAGGCCATGGTGAGGACTCCTGGGCTGAGGAGGAAGGGCACCTCGCCCATGGCGCCCCCGAAACCCATGATGTCGAACAAGACCATGGGCTGGTTGTAGGTGTTGTAGTTGAGAACCTCTGAGCAGCGGACCTCTTCGATGCGCTCGCTCACGCCCGACAGGACGAGCGGGAGTGCGTCGTTGGCGAAACCGGGGTCGACGCCATTGACGAAGATGGAGACCCCGGCCTTTTCCGCTGCGGCGATGACGGGGGCCGCCAGGGGATCGTCCGGCGCCGGGTACTGCAGCATCACCGGGCTCGACGAGACCACGTTGATCCCCGCCGCCAGGAAGCGCTCCAGATCTTGGAGGGCCTCGAAGATGCGGTCGTCGGCCATGGCGGTGTGCACGATGCAGTCGGGCTTGAGCCCCAAGAGCGCGTCGGTGTCGCTCGTCGCCGCCACGCCGAACGTGCTGACGAGACCAGCGAGCTCCCCGGCGTCGTGGCCGACCTTGTCCGGGTTCGACACATAGACCCCGACGAGCTCGAGCTCCGGGTGCGCATGGATGCCGGCCAGGGCATGGCGCCCGACATTCCCGGTGCTCCACTGCACGACGCGGTACGGCATGGGTGTGGCTCCTTCGAGATCGGGGGACTTAGAGGTCCGGGAGCGGGAACTCGAGATTGGGCGACTGCAGTCCGCCGTCGACCTCGATGATCTTTCCGGTCACGTAGGCGCCGGCGGGAGACACCAGGTAGAGGATCGCCGATGCGATGTCGTCCACATGACCCAGCCGCTTCAATGGTGTGGCGTCCTCCATGGCCGTGCGCAACTCGTCGCTCGACATGACGATGTCAAGCGCCGAGGTGGCGGTGGAGCCGACGCCGATGGCATTGACACGGATGCGCGGCGCCAGGTCGCGCGAGGCCAGCCGGGTGTACTGCTCGAGCGCGCCCTTGACGGTGCCGTACCCCACGTAGCCGCGACCGGCCACGTGTCCCATGACCGACGAGATGCTGACGATGGCGCCGCCCGGGTGGTCGCCCTCGAGCATGCGAGGCACGCCGGCCCGGATCAGCGCATGCCCCGCTGAGACGTTGAAGCGAAAGGCCTCCTCGAGGAAGCGGGGTGACGTGTCGAGCAGCGGCCGCGGCATCGTCCCACCCATGTTGTTGACGATGATGTCGAGGCGACCGAACTCGTTGTAAGCGGTCTCGGCGAGGGAGGCCATGAGATCGAAGTCCGTCAGGTCGCCCGGCACGACGATGGCGCGGCGTCCCGCCGCTTCGACCTGCTTGGCCACGGCACGCAGCTGGTCCTCGGTGCGAGCGGCCAGCACGACGTCGGCCCCCGCCTCCGCCAGTGCCACCGCGGCGGCGGCGCCGATACCGCGCCCGCTGGCGGTGACGATGGCGGCCTGGTCGGTGACGAGGAATCGATCGAGGATCATGCAGCGAATGTAGTTGGCGCCCGATGGGGGACGCGCCGGACAGTTCAGCTCTGCCCGGGTCCAGCGGCGGGGTCGCCGGAGGCCGCGGCGCGCTTGCCGACGCGGGCGACGAGATCGGCCCAACCCGTCTGGTCATCGAGGATCGGGAAGGCCTTCGGCATGACCTTGGCCTTCACCTCGTCGGGCAGGCTCAGGTCACCGCCGGTGTGACCGACGCTGAACACGCGTTCGGGTCGAGCCCGCCCCACCATGGCGCGTCCCCAGCGCCACAGTGCAGTGAAACGGTGGCCGAAGCCGTTGAGGAAGGCCAGGTGGACGAACATCCAGACGATCCAACCGGGAAATCCGCTCAGCCGGATGCCCCGCACGCTCACCATTGCCTTGAAGCGGCCGATGGCTGCCGCGCTCCCGAGGTCGCGGTACTTGAAGGGCACGCTCTCCGCACCCTTCAGGCGCCGCTTGATCGTGTTGGCCGCGTGCAGGCCTCCTTGCATCGCCACCTCACAGACCCCGGGCAGATTGTCGAGGGAGGCCATGTCGCCGATGGCGAACACCTCGGGGTGCCCGGGCAAGCTGAGATCGGGGAGCACGGCGATCCGGCCGGCCCGATCCGTTGCCGCCCCGGTCGCTCCGGCCAGCAGGCCGGCCAGTGGTGACGCCTGGACGCCGGCCGCCCAGATGACGGTGCCGCACTCGTACCGACCCTTTTGCCCGTCGGCGTTCTCGGTGTCGACCCCGAACGGATCGACGCCGACGACGCGGAGGCCCATTTGCAATTCGACCCCCATCTTCTCGAGCTCGACGCGGGCGCGTCCCGAGAGCTCACCGCCGAAGGTGGCCAGCGGCTCCTTGCCTCCGTCGATCAGGATGACGCGGACCGTGGCCGGCTCGATATGACGGAAGTCGTCCTTCAGGCTGCGGGCCGCCAGCTCGCGGATCTGCCCGGCCAACTCGACCCCCGTCGGCCCCGCTCCCACGATGGCGTAGGTCAGCCAGAACCGCTGCAGCGCGACGTCGTCGAGGTTCTCGGCGATTTCGAGCGCGCCGTAGACGCGCCGCCGCAGTTCCATGGCGTCGTCGATCGTCTTCATGCCGGGGGCGATCAGGGCGAACTCGTCGTGGCCGAAGTACGACTGCCCCGCGCCGGCCGCGACGATGAGGCTGTCGTAGGGGTACTCGTTTGTTTCGCCGGGGAGGGCTGCGGTCTGCACGATCCGCCGATCCAGGTCGAACCCGGTGACCTTGGAGAGGACGACATGGACGTTCTTGCGCCGCCGGAAGATCTGCCGCAGTACAGGCGAGATGGAGCCGGGTGACAGGATCCCTGTGGCCACCTGGTACAGCAGCGGCTGGAAGAGGTGATGGTTCCGCTGGTCGATCAGCGTGACGTCGATGCCTCTGGCGGAGAGCAGGCGGGTGGCGGGCAGGCCGCCGAACCCGCCACCGACCACGACGACACGGTGGCGTGGTGCTGCGCTCACGATGGCGCTGTGTGCACGTCGAGGTCGCCTCCGGTCAGGCGGTCCGTGGCGGGGCTGTCACTGCTTGGTCTGCCTCTATCAGTCTCCCGACGGCATCGATCAGCGCGAGGTGGGTGAACGCCTGTGGGAAGTTGCCGAGGTGCTCTCCGGTGGCCGCGTCGATCTCCTCGGCGTAGAGCTGCAGGGGCCCGGCGAAGGCCAGCAACTTCTTGCACAGGACCCTGGCCCGGTCCTCCTCGCCGATCATGGCCAGCGCGGTGACGAGCCAGAAGGAGCAAATGGTGAACGTACCCTCCTTGCCTTCGAAGCCCGTGTCCGTCGAATCGACCTTGTAACGCAGCACCAGCCCGTCTTCAGTGAGCTCGTCGGCGATGGCCAGCACGGTGGCCCGGACGCGTTCGTCGTCGGCGGGCAGGAACTCGAGGATCGGGATCAGGAGGAGGGATGCATCGAGCTCGTCGTTGCCGTAGTGCTGGCGGAAGCGCCCCCTGTCGTCAACGCCCTTGTCGAGGATCTCTGCCTTCAGTTCGTCAGCCGCCTTGCGCCACTCCTCGGCCCGGACATGGTCGTTCCGCGTCCGGGCCAGGTCCGCACCCCGGTCCATGGCCACCCAGCACAAGACCTTGGACGCCGTGAAGTGCTCGGGATCACCCCTGATCTCCCAGATCCCTTGGTCCGGGGTGCCGGCGTGTGCGATGGCATCCTCGACCAACTTGGCGATACCCTCCCAGACGGGGGCCACGATCTGCGCAGCACCCTGGCGCAGATAGGTGTCGACGGCGTCGAGGATCATGCCCCACACATCGTTCTGATGCTGGTCCCAGGCGCCGTTGCCGACTCGCACCGGTTTTGAGTAGCGGTACCCCGAAAGATGGTCGAGTGTGCGCTCCGTCAGATCCTTCCTCCCGTCGATGCCGTACATGATCTGGAGATCCCAGTCCCCGGCGTCCTGCGCCACGGCCTCGATCACGAAGGCGAAGTACTCCAACGCCTCCCAGTCGAAGCCGAGCCGGTAGAGCGAGCGCAGCATGAACGAGGAATCGCGGATCCAGGTGTAGCGGTAGTCCCAGTTGCGCGCCCCACCCGGCGTCTCGGGCAGCGATGTGGTCGCCGCGGCCATGATGGCGCCGGTCGGCGCGTAGCTGAGGCCCTTGAGTGTCAGGGCGCTGCGCTCCACGTAACTGCGCCACGGGTGATCGGGGAAGGTGCCATTGGCGAGCCAGTCCCGCCAGTAGCTCACGGTGTCGTTCAGTTGGCCCTCCGCCTCGGCCACGGTGGTCGGCGCCCGCCCGGCCCACGAGAGCGCGATGAAGGCCGACTCGCCGACTTCGAGTGAGGAGCGGCCGTAACAACGTGCGCCGGCGGCGCCCAGGCGCAGGGACGACGTCACCGTCAAGAGTGGGTCACCCGGAGGCGGGCAGACGGTCATGGTGTTGTAACCGTCTCCGTCGTAGGTCCATGCTCCGGTCTGCGTCCCGTATTCGAAGATCGGCACCGCATTGGCCACGACCTCGACCCGGCCGCCGATGCAGGTGGCCAGCCGCAACAGCGTGCCCGCCGCCGACACGTCGCCCGGGGCGCGCCGGTAGTCAGGGCGCCGCTCGTCGTTGCCGAAGGCACGCATGACCAGGAAGTCCTGCACCAGCAGCCAGCCGTTCGGCGTGTGCCAGGTGGTTTCGAGCACGTTGGTTCCCGGTATGTACCGCCGCTGGTGTGGGACCGAGGTCCCGCTGGGCCCGAAGCGGAAGCGTCCTGCCGTGCGGTCCAGCAGCGCGCCGAAGATGCTGGGGGAGTCCGGCCGGGGGAGGCACAGCCACTCGACGGAGCCGTCAGGCGCCACGAGGCAGTTGTTCTCGCAGTCCGACAGGAATCCATAGTCGGCAATGGGCGGGAAACTCTCTGCCTGTACATCCGCTGCATCTTCTTTGGCCACCTTCTGATCGTAGGGAATGGATCGATCGATGTCACCACCTGGTTGCGAAGAATCCGTGACGATTGGGTGATCTGCGGCCTCGCTCCGGACCTCTGGGATAACCGAGCGCTTTCCGTTCTCCTGCGCGCTCGGTACGGTGGGTGGACGCTCGAGAACGCGCCCTCGGCGGGCGCGACCTGGAAGGTGCCCCATGACTGATGAATTGCAAGGCAAGGTCGCTATCGTGACCGGAGGCAACACGGGGATCGGCAAAGCGGTGGTGCTGGCCCTGGCGGAGAAGGGCGCCAGCGTCGTCATCGACTACGTCTCCAACCCGCAGGCCACCGAGGACCTCGAGCGTAAGATCGCCGACCTCGGCGAGGTGGCGACGGCCGTTGAAGCCGACGTCTCCAAAATCGAGGACCTGCAGCGGATGATCGACACGGCGATCTCGGCTTACGGACGGCTCGACATCATGGTCAACAACGCCGGGATCGAGACGCGTACCTCGGTCCTCGAGACGACCGAGGATCAATACGAGAAGGTGCTCGCAATCAACCTGAAGAGCGCGTTCTTCGGCACGCAACTGGCGGCGAAGCAGATGATCGCCCAGGGCGGGGGCGGCCGCATCATCAACATGACGTCCGTCCACGAGGACTGGCCGATGCCCGGCAACACTGCCTATTGCCTGTCGAAGGGAGGCATGCGCATGTTGACCCGGACGGCCGGCGTCGAGCTGGCACCGCACAACATCTGCGTCGTCGGTGTCGGGCCGGGCGCGGTGGACACGCCGATCAATGCACAGACGGTGGCCGACCCCGCGGCGCTGGCCAAGCTGAACAGCTCCATCCCGCTCGGCCGCGTGGCCGAGCCCGAGGAGATCGCCTCGGTCGTGGCGTTCCTCGCCGGCGACGGGGCCAGCTACATCACGGCGACGACGATCTTCGCCGACGGCGGCATCATGCAGAGCAGCGTGGGGCTCTGATCAGTGGCGGACAACATGTTGATCGTTGCCGGGACCTTCACCGTCGATCCGGACCGGCGGGCCGAGTTTCTCGAAGGGCGGTTGGAGGCCATCGGCACCTCCCGGGAAGAACAGGGGTGCCTGCAGTACGCCATGAGTGCCGACGCCGTCGAGCCCGGGCTCGTCCGCCTCTTCGAGATCTGGTCCTCCCGGGCCGACCTGCGGGCCCACCTCGAACGCGCGAGGTCGTCGGCACCTGCGAAAGGCGGCGTGCCGATCCTGGCCGCTGATCTCAAGATGTACGTCGACGCCGAGGAGAAACCCTTCGGCGTGTAGGCCCAGCCGAGCGAACGATCAGGTGTGTTCGGCCGTCCCGTTGGGAGCGGTGACCTCGTCGCCCCCGACCCTGGGCGTGGCCAGGCGTTGACGGAAGACGCGATAGCTCCAGGCCTGGTAGACGAGCACGACGGGCACGAAGATGACGGCCACCACCGTCATGACCCGCAGCGTGTAGGTCGGGCTCGCCGTGGTGTGAATGGTCAGGTTGTAGGCGGTGTTTGTCGTCGACACCATGACGCGGGGGAAGAGTTCGCTGAAGAGAGTGCCGACCGACCCTCCGATACCGACGACCGCCCCCATGAAAGCCCATCCCTCCGCCTTCTCCCGGGCCGCCCAGGCGGAGCCGATCACCGCCAGCAGCGCCAACGCCTCAATGGGTCGAGGGACGAAGCCAGTGCCCAGGCCGACGTGGATCCACGTCATGAACCCGAACGTCACGACGACGGCGAGGAGGCCGATGGCCGCTGCCGCCCTCTGGGCCCGGGCATGGAGCTCGCCGGTCGTCTTCAACATCAGGAAGGTGGAGCCCACGAGCAACGACAGCACGACGAGCGTGAGCCCGGTCCAGAGCCCGAACGGGGTCAGGAGGCTGAAGAAGTTACCCGTGAACTGCTGGTGGCTGTTGATGGGGAGCCCGTGCAGCAGGTCGCCGAGCGCCACACCGACCAGGAACGGGATGAGCGCGCTGCCGACGGTGAGGCCCCAGCGCCAGAACGATCGCCAGCGTGGGTCGTCGAACTTGCGCTGGTACTCGAACGAGAGGCCCCGCACCATGAGCGCCACGAGCAACAGCACCATGGCCAGGTACAGGGTCGAGAACATGGTCGCGTACCAGGCGGGGAAGGCGGCGAAGATCACGGCGCCGGCGACGATCAGCCACACCTCGTTGCCGTCCCACGTCGGGCCGATGGTGTTGACGAGGACGCGCCGCTCGAGGTCGTTGCGGCCAAGGAAAGAGTGCAACATGCCGACACCGAAGTCGAACCCTTCGAGGATGAAGAAGCCGACCCAGAAGATCGCAGCGATGATGAACCAGAGGTCTCCAAGTGTCATCAGGGCCTCCTAGTACACGAGCGCCGGCTCGTCCCGTTCGGACGTGTCGGCACCGACGGGCGGGTCGCCATCGGTCAACTTGGCGATGGGGTCATGGTCGAGAGGTTTGCGACCGTAGCGGAGCATGAGCCAGGCGTCGGCGACGCCGAAGGCGATGAAGATGAGGTAGAAGACGACGAGGGAGATCCAGATGTCGGTGGCCGAGACCGACGGTGAGACCCCGTTCGTCGTCTTCATGAGACCCTGGACGATCCAGGGCTGGCGTCCGCTCTCGGTCAGCATCCAGCCGGCGGTGTTGATCAGGAAGGGGCCGACGATCACCCAGGGCGCGATGCGGAGGAACCAGCGGGACACGTCGAGCTTGCGGCGATAGAGGAGCCAGGCTCCCCAGAGCGCGAACGCCATGACAAGGGTGGCCAGGTAGGCCATCACCCGCATCGACCAGTACTGAATGAAGACGTTGGGGATGTAGTCCCCCGGGCCGTACTTCTGCACGTCTTGGGCCTGGAGCTGGTTCATTCCCTGCACCTCCCCGTCAATGTGGTTGGTGGCGAGAATGGAGAGCAGGCCGGGGATGCTGATGATCTGGGTCGGGGTCTCGTCGTTGGGGCCGCCGCCGATCTGCGCCGCCGAGAACGCGCAGCGCGAGGGGCAGGTGTTCCAAAGAGCTTCGGCGGCGGCAATCTTCATCGGTTGATACGTGCCCTCAATGACGCCCAGCTCGCTGCCCACGAACAGGTTCAGCGGTGTGGCGAGCAGGAGGAGCACGAGCGAGATCACCGCCGTCCGGCGGAAGGCGGCGCTTTCTTGGCCATTCCGCATCTGCCAGGCGGAGACCCCGAGCATGATGACCGCGCCGGTGACCAGCGAGGCCAGCACGACGTGGGTGAAGCTCCAGAGGAACACCGGGTTGGTGAAAAGGGCGAAGATGTTGGTGAGCACGGGCTGTCCGGCACTGTTCAGCGTGTACCCGACGGGATGTTGCATCCACGAGTTGGCCGCCATGATGAAGGCAGCCGAGAGCACGGTCCCGAAGGCCACCGTCCAGATGCAGGCCAGGTGGGCCTTCTTCGACAACCGGTTCCAGCCGAAGATCCACAGGCCGAGAAAGGTGGACTCCAAGAAGAAGGCGCCGAGACCTTCGAAGGCCAGCGGGCCCCCGAACACATTGCCCACGAGCTTCGAGTACTCGGACCAGTTCATGCCGAACTCGAATTCCTGAATGAGGCCGGTCACCACGCCGATGGCGACGTTGATGAGCAGCAGAGTCCCGAAGAAGCGGGCCAGGCGTAGGTACGTCTCGTCGCCGTTGCGGTACCAAGCGGTCTGCAGCAGTGCCACGAGGAAGGCCAGGCCGATGCTCACCGGCACGAAGAGGAAGTGGTAGATGCTCGTGCTGCCGAACTGCAGGCGGGCCAGATCCACGTTGTTCACGGTTGGTCGCTCCCTTCGGTGGTCACGGGGTTCCTGCGTTCGGCTGGGGGCAACGGGTCAGGAGCAGCCGGCGGGTCGTGCAGTCGCTCGTCCCACCACAGGCTGGCGTAGCGACCTCCGGTGGCGAGCAGGTCGTTGTGGGTGCCCCGTTCCACCATCCGCCCCCTGTCGAGGACGATGACTTCGTCCACTTGCTCGAGACCGCTCAGCCGGTGGGTGATGAGCAGGGTCGAGCGGCCCTCGGTCAGGGCGAGCACGTCGGCGGTCAGCGCGTCGGCGGCGAAGGGATCGAGGTGCTCGGCCGGTTCGTCGAGCACCAAGATGGGGAAGTCGGCCAGGAGGGCGCGCGCCACGGTGACTCGCTGCCGTTGCCCGCCCGACAAGCGTGCCCCGTGTGAGCCGACCGCGGTCCGGAGCCCGTCGGGGAGTCCCGCCAGCCACGAGCCCAGACCGACCCGGGCCAGGACGCCCTCGAGCTCGGCGTCCGTCGCGTCGCGCCGCCCGACGCGGAGGTTCTCGGCCAGTGTGGTGTCGAAGAGATGGGGGCTCTGCTCGACCAGCCCCACGACGCGTCGCACGTCGTCGGCGGCCAGCCGGTCCAGCGACACCCCGTCGAGCGACACTTCTCCCGCGTCGGCCGGGAGGAACCGGACCAGCACGTCGGCCAGTGTCGACTTGCCGGCCCCGCTCGGGCCGACCAGGGCCACCCGACGTCCGGGACGCAACTCCAGATCCACGCCCCGCAGCGCGGCGCGTCCGGCACCGGGGTAGGAGGTCCAGACCCCGCGCAGGGCGAGCACGTGCGGACCGTCGCGCCGCGCCAGGGGGTACGCCGGGTCGTTGACCACCGTGGGCGCGTCCATGGCCTCGAACACCCGGGCCGACGCGACGCGTGAGCGCTGGAGGGCCTGGGTCGCGGCCGGCAACGGCGAAGCGAGCTCGAACGCAGCGAGCGGGACGAGTGCCAGGACGGCGAGGAGCGCGCCGTTGAGCGAGCCGCCGTGGGTGGCGGCGATCCCGAGGGTGAGGGCACCCCAGCTGGCCAACCCGGCCAGGCCGGTCGTGAGGCCGAGGCCGATCCCGGTGGTGCCGGCGCCGTGTCTCGCGGCGCGGCGCAACCGGTCGTCCGACTCGTCGACGCGGGCCAACTGCCCGCCGACCGCTCCCATCACCAGCAGTTCGGGCGCACCCTCCACGAGATCGACCACACTCGCGGAGAGCTCGCCGCGCACGGTGGCCTGGCGTGACTCCTCGCGCCGGGCCAGGCGCCCCGTCAGCCAGGGCACCGCCGTCGCCGAGAGGACCAGCGCCACGAGGAGGACGAGACCGGCCTGTGGGAGGAACCACCACAGCGCAGCAACCGTCCCCGCCCCGACGAGCACGGCCACGAAGAAGGGCTGGAGTACACGGAGCACGACGTCCTGCAGGGAGTCCACGTCGTCGACGAAGCGGGCCACGAGGTCGCCACGCCGGAAGACCGGGAGACCGGCGGGAGCCACCGCTTCGAGCCGCTCGAACACGCGCACGCGGATGCTGGCCAGCACGCGCAACGCCGCGTCGTGGCCGACCAACCGCTCGCCGTAACGGAGGAAGCCCCACGACAGCCCGAAGAACTGCACGCCGACGATGGCGAGTGTCAGGGACGCCTCGGAGGGGCGCTGGGCGGCGCGCGAGATCAGCCAGGCCGATGTCCCCAGGAGGGCGATCGAGGCGCCGACCGCGCCGGCCCCGAGGAGTGACGCCTCGGCCAGGCGACGACGGGCGGCGCGCGCGATGCCAAGGGTCCGGGCGATGCCGGCGCGGCCGTCGTTCACGGCGCGACGTCCACCGGCGCCGGTAGCTCGATGACGCGGTCCGCGAGGGCGGCGAGCGCGGGTCGGTGAGCCACGATCACCGCGGTGCGGCCGGCGATCAGGCGGCGCACCGCGACCAGCACGTCTCCCTCGGTCTCACCGTCCAGGCTCGCGGTGGGCTCGTCGAGCAGGAGCAGCGGTGCGTCCCGCACGAAGGCACGGGCCAGGGACACTCGCTGGCGCTCGCCGGCCGAGAGCCCCGCTCCTCCCTCTCCGAGCAATGTGTCCGCACCCTGCGGTAACCGGCGGACCACCTCGGTCAGTCCGGCCGCTTCGAGCGCCGCCGCCACCGCGTCGTCCGACGCATCGGGGCGCCCCAGCCGGACGTTCTCGGCCAACGAGCGGGCGAACAGGTGCGGCCTCTGGGGCACCCACCCGATGCGGCGCCGCCAGTCCCCGAGGTCGAGATCGACGAGGTCGACACCCCCCAGAGTCACGGAGCCGGCATCGGGAAGGCGCAGTCCGAGGACCACGGAGAGGAGGGTCGACTTGCCACATCCGCTGGGCCCGGTCACGGCCACGGTCTCCCCGGGAGCGACCAGGAGCTCGGCGCCGTCGAGTGCCGGCACCCGCCGACCGGGGAAGGTGATCTCAAGGCCGCTGATGCGGATGCACGCGTCGGCCGCCTTGACGGAGCCGCCGTTCGGGGCCACCGCCGGCTGCTCCAGGAGCGAGAAGACGTCCTGGGCCGCCTGCATGCCGTCGGCGCTGGCGTGGTAGTTGGCGCCCAGCGCCCGCAGCGGCAGGTAGGCCTCTGGGGCCAGGACGAGGACGAAGAGCGCGTCGCGGAAGGACATGTCCCCGCCGAGGAGCCGCAGCCCGACGGCCACGGCCACCAGCGCCACGGACACCGTCGCCAGCAGTTCGAGAACGAGCGAGGAGAGGAAGGTGAGCCGCAACGTGGCGAGAGTGGTGGCCCGGTAACGGTCGGTGACGTCAGCGATCGCCCGGGCCTGCGCTTTGGCCCGCCCGAAGACCTTCAGCGTCGGCAGCCCGGAGACGACGTCGAGAAAATGGCCCGCCAACCTCTGCAGGGACCGCATCCGGGCCAGGGTCCGTTCCCTTGTCGTGGCCCCGACGAGTGCCATGAAGAGGGTGATCAGGGGCAGGCTGACGGCTATCAGCACGGCGCTGACCCAGTCCGCTCCGGCCACGACGGCGATGACGGTGACGGGCACGATGACGGCGAGAAACAGCTGGGGCAGGTAGCGCGCGAAATAGCCGTCGAGCGCGTCGATGCCCGTTGTCAGCAGCGTGGCGAGCCGCCCCGTCTCCGACCGTTCCAGACCGGCCGGCCCGAGCGCGGCTACCCGTTCGGCGGCGGCCCGCCGGAGCTCCGACTTGGCGGAGGCGGAGGCGCGGTGTGCGGCGCGCTCCGAGGCCCACGCCAGCACGGACCGGACCGCGATGACGGCCAGGAGGGCGAGCACCGGGTCGCGGAGCGAGCTCAGCGAGCGGTGGTCGAGGAAGGCACCGGCGACGATCAGCGCGATCAGCCAGGCCTGGGCGATCAGGAGCAGGGCGGTCAGTCCCCCGATGGCGACGGTCAGGAGGAGGAAGCGCCGGGTCGTGCGCGCGGAGTGGAGCAGCCGGGGATCGAGCGGCCCGCCGCGGCGCTCCCGTCGAGTGGAGGGGGGATGCTCCTGGGTCGCCTGCGCCGCTGCGTCCACCGTCCCCCTCTTTAGTACGCCGTGGTCGCCCCCGCACGTGCTCTCCCACGGGGTTGTCCTTGACGCCGTCGACCCGGCCGCACCAGGGTGGCGCCGTGGCCCGCACGCGCACCAACACCGACCCGGCGCTCCGGGGGCGTTGGCATCCGGTGGCCCGCTCCGGTAAGGCCAACGTGGGGGACGGCGCCGGGTGACCGCCGTTACCGTCGTCGACCATCCGGTCCTCGCGCACCGGCTGGCCCAGCTGCGGGACCGTCAGACCAGCGGCGACACCTTCCGCCAGCTGATCTCGGAGGTCTCCGGGTTCCTGGCCTACGAGGCGCTGCGTGACCTCGGCACGCAGGAGATGACGGTCGACACGCCCGTGGCCGACGCGGCGCCGGCGCGGCGGGTGGACGAGGTCGTGCTCCTCGTGCCCATCCTCCGCGCCGGCCTGGGCATGATCCAGGCGATCCAGGAGATCGTGCCGCTGACCGAGGTGGCGCACGTCGGTCTCCGCCGCAACGAGACCACGCTGCGCTCAGAGGTGTACCTGAACCGCTTGCCGCTCGACCTCGGCGGCCGGCGGGTCATCGTCTGTGACCCGATGCTCGCCACCGGCGGCTCGCTCGGCCAGGTGTGCGAGCTGGTGCGTGCACGCGGCGCCGCCGAGATCATCGCCCTGTGCATCCTGGCCTCCGAACCGGGCTTGGCCGCCTTCGGTGGTGATCATCCCGGCGTGCGGGTGTACTGCGCCGCGGTGGACCCGGAGCTGAACGACGCCGGGTTCATCGTGCCGGGGCTCGGCGATGCTGGGGACCGTCTCTTCGGGCCACCCGACTGAGCTCCGAGGCCCGCCTACAGGCCGATATCCTCGTGCCACACCTCGGGGTTGGCCGCAATGAAGTCACCGAGCAGCCCGATGCATTCGGCATCCTCGAGGAGCACCACGCGGCAGCCGTGCTCGGCCACCCAAGTGTGGCCGCCCTCGAAGTTGCGGGCTTCGCCTATCACCACGGTGCCGATCCCGAACTGACGCAGAAGGCCGCTGCAGTACCAGCACGGCGACAGCGTGGTGACCATGACGCAGTCGGGGTAGTCACGACGCCGTCCGGCGGCCCGGAAGGCGGCCGTCTCGGCGTGCATGGAGGGATCGCCGTCCTGGACCCGGCGGTTGTGGCCGCGGCCGAGCAGCGTGCCGTCGGCATGGAAGAGGGCGGCGCCGATCGGGATGCCGCCCTCGGAGAGCCCGTGGCGGGCCTCGGTCACGGCGACGGCGAGCATCTCGCTCAGCACGGCCTCACGGAGGGGTGCAGCGGGGGACATATGCTCGGACGGAAGACCCATGTCCACGGCCGCCGATCGTACCTACACGACCACCGTGGGGAGCCAGGAGATGGAACTCCCTCTCGTCGCGCTGTCCGACCGGTTGACGATTGCGCTCCTCATCACGGTCGACTGGGGTGTGGGCTTCGCGGAGACGGCGGGCCGCGAGCTGGCCGAGCTGATGCGGCCGGCACAACCCGACATCGTCGTCTCGGTGGCCACCATGGGGATCCCGCTGGCCATCGAGGCAAGTCGCGCTCTCGGGCTCGACGACTACGTCATCCTGCACAAGACCCCCAAGATCCACCTGGGCGACACGTGGGCCGAGCCGGTGTACTCCATCACGACGGACACGCCGCAGCGCCTGCGCATGGACCCGGCCCGGGTGGAGGCCGTGCGGGGTCGCCGCGTGGCGGTGGTGGACGATGTCATCTCCACCGGCGCGTCGCTCACCTCGGCGCTGCGCCTGGTACGCCGGATGGAGGCGGAACCGGTCGTCATCGGGACGCTCATGACCGAGGGCGGCGCCTGGAAACGTGCGCTGGGGGAGGACGCGGCCCTCGTCCGCGCGCTCGGGAGCATGCCGCTGTTCCATCCCGATGACGCAGGTGGGCTCGTCGAAGACTGGGACTGAGTCGGCGGCGCTCACAGCGCCGGCAGCAGACCCTCCTCCCGCAACAGCTGCTCCTGTGCGTCGGCCTGGCGTGAGAGGTTGCCGTGCGCCAGTAGGTAGTAGACGACGCCGGCGACGGCCATCCCCAAGAACACGCTGAAGTCGGCCCCGTTGTTGTGATACGTCACCTCGTTCAACCAATGCGGAAGGTGGAACGTGGCGGACAGGGCCGAAATAGCGGCGAACATCCCGATCACCTGGGCGATGAGGGCGGGCCAGAAGAAACCACCGGAGTTCCAGTACAACGAGGTGGGTCCGGTGTTCTGCAGCTCGCTCGGCACGTAGCGGAAGCGACGCAGCGCCCAGTCGACCAGGAAGATGGCGGCCCATGGCGCGATCCAGACGATGACCACATCGACGAAGTCTTCGAGATAGGTCGTGAACGACGAGCTGAAGATGGCGTACATGGTGACGCCGAGCGCGATCACGCAGTCGATGAGCACGGCGTGGTACCGCTTCACGGGCAGGCCGATGGCCTGCAGGGTGACGCCGGACGAGTACATGTCGAGGCTGTTGATGGCGAAGAGCTGCACAATCGCAAAGACGAGGAACACCACCACGAACCAGGCGGGGATGAAGCTCTGGTGCGCGAAGGGCAGGAGGCCCCCCGAGCCCGTCCCGACGCCTAGCAGGAACGTCCCCACGACGGCGCCCAGGGTCATGATGAGGATCTCGGGCACGGCCGTCCCGAGGAAGACCCAGCCGACGAGGCCCCTCTTGGAGGTGTCGGGAGGGCAGTAGCGCGTGTAGTCGTTGCCGCACTCGGCCCAGCCGAGGCCGCTCAGCGCGATGGTGAAGGCCAGGCCGGCCAGGTAGAGCTGCCAGCCTGCACCGTGGTGCACGGCATTCAGCTGCGCGTGCGGGATGGCGAAACCGAGGAGGACCGCGAAGAGCACGACGAAGGGCACGATGAGGAGGCGGAGCGACTTGACGATCGCCGCGTGGCCCAGGAAGGGCAATATGCCCTGAATGAGCACTGCCGCGATCACCAGAATGACCTTGGCCGGGTCGCCGGGGTCGAAACCGCCCTTGACCATCAACACCAGGCTGGCGCCGACGATGAGGATCAGGCCTTCGACCTCGAAGCCGATCTGGGTGATCCAATTGAAGAAGGAGATGGGCCGCGACCCGTTGGGCCCGAAGGCCGCCCGGTTGATGGCGAAGACCGACGTGCCGGCGTCCGGTCCCTGCAGCGAGCACAACCCGAGCAGCAGGAAGGACAGGTTGCCGATGATGATGAGGGAGAGCGCCTGGGCGAAGGTGAACCCGAACGTCATCAGGATGGCGCCGTAAATGAAGTATTCGACCTGGACGCTGGCTCCGGCCCACATGCCGAAGATGTCCTTGGGGCTCGCCCAGCGCTCGCTCAGCGGGATGTAGTCGATTCCGTGCTGTTCGACGATGAAGGGATCCTCTGGCCTCGCCTCGTGAATGACGGCTAGGTCCTCGGCAATCGCCATGCT
Source organism: uncultured Acidimicrobiaceae bacterium (assembly GCA_963745665.1). Classification (GTDB taxonomy): domain Bacteria; phylum Actinomycetota; class Acidimicrobiia; order Acidimicrobiales; family RAAP-2; genus Bog-473. The sequence goes on from CAVUYE010000003.1 coordinate 64,573, forward strand.
CAGTACCTCCTCGTAGTCGCCTCCGCGGAGGCGCGAACGCTCCCGTAGGGCGACCGCAGGACCAGCTCGTGTCCTGGCTGCCCCCCGGCAGCCTCCTTCGGTCTTACGTCCACGCACCCACCTGTCAGGTCCCGGTGCGCGTCCCTGGCGAGCGACCGAAGGTGTGTCGCCCACACAATGTGTGACGGCGGCCCCCTGGGTCAAGTGGTCGAGGGAACGATGCGCAAACAGGCTCAGCTGGGTACATCGCCGGCGACCGACTCGGGGAGCAGCACATCGCTCGCCGGCGGCCGCGGGCCAGTGCTCTCCCCAGCGAAGGCGATCGGATCGGGGATCGGTCGCCGCAGCCCCCTCGAGACCCACCCTCCCGTCTCCTCCGCCCACACGAGGATGGGCGGCAACACGACGAGCGCGCTCAGGAGGGCCACGAACACGTTGAGCGCCATGACGATCCCGAAGTCGCGCAGCATGGGCATGGGTGAGGTTGCGATCACCGCAATTCCGGCGACGGCGGTCATGGCGGAGACCATGAAGGCCCGCCCGGTCCGGCTCGCCGTCACGGTCATGGCCTCCCTGGCGGGGAGCCCCCGCCGCCTTTCCTCGACGAAGCGCAAAAGGATGAGCGAGGTGAACTCGGTGCACACAGCGACGACGAGAGGCCCGCTGACGGCCGTGAGCGGGCTCAGCTTCACACCCAGGCCCACCGCCAGGAGCGTCACCGCACCCACGGCCACCAGCACGGGGACGAGCGACAACAGGGAGCGGATCACGCTGCGCAGACGGACCGCCAGGAACAGGCCGACGAAGAGAATGGCCAGGTAGGTGATGAGCGCTCGGGACCGGGCCAAATTCTGCAGCAACCCGACTCCGACGACGCCGATGCCGCCGGGGAGGGCTGTGATCCCGCTCGGGGGCGGGGCGTCCCTGTCCAGGTTCTGAATCATCGGTTCGAGTGCGGCGAAGTTGTTGGTCCGGGACAGGAAGATGATGTTGAGGGCGCGGCCGTCCCGCCTGACAAGCTCCTTCTTCAGGGATTCGGGCGAAAGGGCGTAGAACTCCTTGATCTCGGCCGCTGTCGGGGGCACCACGTCCGCGCCGGGCACGGTCAAGAAATCGTCGGAGCTCGAGATGAGCCCGGCGCCGGGGTAGAGGATCGCCCCGTAGTCGTGCTCCTCGGTCTCGGTCAGCCGAGTGACGTAGTTGACCGTCTTGGTGCTGAAGGGGCTGTTCGTCTCGACGACGACACCGATCTGATTGTCGGATCCCGTCACCTTCTCCAACAAGGTGATCTGCTGCACCGCCGTGGAGTTGGGGTTCAGCCACTGAATGGGGTCGGGCTGGACCACGAGCCTCCCCTCGGTCGCCACGCCGGCCACGAACACCGCCGCGGCCAGCACCATGACCGGGATCGCCACCCGCGGGCTGAGGCCGCTCAGGCGGACCACGAGGCGGCTGAGGGCTCCCGGGCTCCGGTCGTTGACCCGGGTGGGTGAGCGGTACTCGCGGATGCCCAGCACCGACAGCGTCAGCATGAGGCTGCACAGGCAGACGGCGATGACGCCGATGATCATGAGGGAGCCGAACTGGCGGACGGCGGGGACCTTGGAGAACCACAGCGCCATGAAGGCGAACACGGCGTCGAAGGTCACGATGAGCAGCGACGGCCCCAGGCCGCGGGCGGCGGCTTGGATGGGGTGCGCGGCCCGATTGAGCACGACCTCTTCCTCAATGCGGGCGTGCATCTGTATGGAGTAGTCCATGCCGACGCCCATGAGGACGGGCAGGGCGGTGAGCGTGGCGAAGGTCAGGGGGATGCCGAAGTACCCGACGAGCCCGAACGCCCAGACCATCCCGATGCCGAGGATGGCGAAGGGAAGTAGGCGCCAGCGCACACGGAACGTGAGGAGCAGAATGAGGGCCATCAACACGGCGGCCAAGGGGATGAGCGTTCGCAGCGCGCTCTGCACGTAGTCGCTGATGTCCTTCTCAATCTCCGGCTCACCCGTGGTGATGGTGGACGCGTTCTGGTAATGGGCCGACTGTGTCACCGCCTGCACCTGCGCGGCCGCCGCCAGCTCCTGGTTGTAAGTGATGTTTGGCTTCAACAAGACAGCCATGAGGACGTGCCGATCGTCGGGGACGAACGCGGTGACCGCCGACCGCAGTGCACCATCCGGTTCGTGCAGGACGAAGTGCACCCAGTTGGGGTTGGACATCACCTCCTCCGCCGGCGTGAACGCGGAGAGCTCGCGCGCCTCGGCCACCGCGTAGGCCTGCCGTATCGCCCTGGAGTGCGCACTCGGATCGCGCTGGTAGGCGGAAATGAACATCTGCGCGGAAAGGTTCGAGCCTCCGAGCAGGACCGACGGGAGCTGCAGGGCGGTCAGCGGGGAGATGACGTCGTAGACGGCCGGGATGCTCGTCAGCCTTTGGTCGACGCGCTGCATCGTCGCCTGGTTGGCCGGGGTGAGGAGGTTGTCGACCGTGGTTCCGGGCCTCATCGTGAAGAGGACCACAATCGGATCACCCCCGAAGAGGGAGGTGTACTCCCGGTTCCCGATGGCGGCGGGGTCGTTGCCATTGAGGTAGTCCGAGTCGCTCGTGGAGAACTGCACCATGGTGAGGCCGATGCCGAGAAGCAACGTGACCGCCAGGCCGATGCACGCGACGACGCCGGCATGCTTGCCCAGGTTCAGTCCGAGCCACTCCCACGTGCGGTGCACGTCACCCCCGTCCTTTGCCTCCGCCGAGCACGCCCTCCCGCGCTCGGCGTAGCCTCCGACCTGAGCATCGTTGTACGTCGCCCGGTCCTCCGGCCGGGCACCTTGATCGGAAAAGCCACCGCTGTCAAGGCCCTGCGGCCGAGGAGGGTCCATGTCGAGCACGACCACACCGCCACCGATCTTCTCCCCTGAGTTCATGGCGGACCCGTACCCGGAGATCGCCCGGCTGCGGAGCCTGGAGCCGGTCCACTACGTGGACGCCATGGCCCTCTGGTACGTCACGCGCTATGAAGACGTGAAGCGGCTCCTGTCGGACACCGAGGTCGCAACGCCGGACCGGCGTGCGTGGGAGTTCTACGAGCCGGCCGCCGAGGGCACGTACAACCGCTGGCTGGCCGACAACAACCTGCTGGCCCTCGAGCACGACGACCATCGCCGCGTCCGCCGGCTGGTCACCACCGCGTTCACGCCGAAGGCAATCGCCCGCATGGAGAGCCAGATCGCCGAGGTCGTGGCCGAGTTCGCCGCCCCCCTGCTGGGCCGGACCGGCACGGTCGACCTCATGGGGGAGTTCACAGACCCGATCCCCAATACGGTCATCAGCCGGATCACGGGCATTCCCGCCGCGGGTGGGGACGAGGTCCGGTTCCGCCGCTTGGCCCAGGCGGTCATCGCCAATGCGCTGCCCTTCGCCCCCGAAGATGTGGCTCGGGAGGGTGAAGAGGCCATGGCCGAGTTGTCGGCCTGGGTGCGCGAAATGGCACGCGAGCGCCTGCAGAGGCCGCAGGACGACCTCATCGGCGACCTGGTGTCCACTCACGACATGGGTGACGACATGACCCACGACGAGATCGTCACCCTGGTGGCCGGGCTGGTTAGCGCGGGCAGCGAGACCACCGCGCTCGGTGCCCTGGTGGCCATCATGAGCCTGCTGCAGAACCCGTCCGTGTTCGAGCAGGTCAAGGAGGACCGATCCCTCGTCCCGTCCGCCGTGCTCGAGATCATCCGCCATGGCCAGGGCGGCCCGGCCGGCCTTCCCCGCTACGCGACGCAGGACTTCGAGCTACGGGGCAAGAAGATCCGCAAGGGCCAGATGCTCATGCTGAGCTTCGGCGGCGCCAACCGCGACCCCGGCGTGTTCGAGCATCCCGACGTCTTCGACATCACCCGCGACAACTCGAACCTGCTCATGTTCGGGTTCGGCGTCCACTACTGCCTCGGGGTCCACCTCGCCAAGGCGGAGCTGCGCGCCAGCGTCGACGCCATGTGCGACTTCCTGCCCACGGGAGCGGAAATCTGCCCGGATTTGATGGAATTCCGGCCCATGGGCATGTTCGAGCGGCCGACGAACTTTCCCGTCAACTTCTCCGCCGACCTGCCGATCGACGCTCCGCGCTTGCCGATCCGGGGGCAGCAGAGCTCGTCGTGAACACCGACGGGCACCTGAGCTCAGCTCTTGAGCTCGCCCCGCATGAACTCCACGGCCTTGTTCTGCATGTCCCGGGCCTGCTGCTCAATGAAGCGCTCGACGATCGGACCGGCGCCGAAGATCTTGACCCGGGCGTCTAGGGAGAAGGTCTCGAGCGTGCGCTCAGCCTCACGGGCCAGGGCGATGCGGCCCTCAATCTGGGTCTTGTTGGCCATGGTGCCCGGCGTCATAGTGAACGTGGTCGTCGTCGTGGCCGGGTCGTAGGTGCTGACCTCGGTGGTGACCACCTCGTCGCCGAAGATCTTGCGGACAGGGCCCGGCATGTTGGGGCGCTGTCCGTAGCGCAGCGTGCGCACCAGGCCGCTCGTCAGGTCGCCCTCCTGCGAGACGACCTCGGCCGAGGTGGACCCGAGCGCCTCGAGGTGCAGGCGGACGGTGAAATCCGGGTCGTAGTAGAGAGCCCAGAACGCGTCGGGCGCGTACTCCCACGTGTAGTCGAGGGACAGCTTCATGGCGTCAGGTCGAAAAGCATGTGGTGGCCGAGGTCGCCCACCAGGTCGATGATGATGTGCATGGTGGCGACCTCCCAGCGGCCCTCACGCCGTGTGTACGTGTGCCGGTATCGCCCGGCGATGACCGGTTGCAGTGCCAGCTCGCCCGGCACCGCCTGCAGGACCGTGAAGTACGAGCGGCTCGACGCCGACCCGCCGTCGTCGGCCACGTCGACCATGACGTTGGTCATGACGTGCTTGGTCTTGGGCGTCCCGTCCTCGTAGCGCCGGGTCGTGCGGCCGTACAACGCCGCAATGGCCTCCGGGCCCGACACCGCGTCGCCGAACCCCTCGAAGGTCAGGGTGGCGTGGGCGAAGACGTCGGCCACCCCGTCGAAGTCGCCGGCGTCGATCCGCTCGGCGTACGTGAAGATCAGCTTGGTGATCGCCTCGGCCGGAGTCTCCTGCACGGACGCGATTGTGGCACCGTTCACTTCGAGTTGAGAAACGGCGCGACAGGTCGTTCGAAGTGCCTGGTCATTGCAAGTTCACTTTCCGAACGGCAAATGTGTGAAGGCGGGTCCTTCATCGGCCGCGTTGCTCAAGACGAGACACTCGGCGCTTTAAGTACTGGTGAAATTTGGGAGCCGTGTACTCATACTGGCCCTTCTGGATGCGAAAGATCACGCCTTGCTCGGCCAGTCGTCCCATGAGCACATTGACGTTCCCTTCGCTCTTTCCGGCTCTACGGTGAATGTCCGCCGTTCGCAGTGGTGGGTATCGGCACGCCGCGGTAGACATCAAAAGATCTTGTTCGGCGGGAGTAAGGGACTCGACCCTCCCATCGTAGAAGTCGATGTCGAGTCGGCGATAAATGTCAGGCTCGACTGAGTTCAACAGTGCCTCATTGAAATGATGCACCCCGGCGATTTGCGCGGCTTCCCATAGCTCCGCACCCCACAGTTGGATAAAGAACGGGTATCCCTCAACCTCGGCTACGACTCGATCAACGAGTGTATGGTCTGCCCTCACGCCCGTGTCATCGAGGGGCCGTACGAACGCTTCGATTGCTTCGTCTCCCTGCAACCGGCTGATTTCCTCGCCTCGGAACATTCGCTCCGTGTAAGTCCTCGCCTTCAGAAGGTTCGTTCTCAAGGTCGGCAAACCACACAAGATGAGTCCGATCGGTACTTCTCGCTCCTGGAGGCTGTTCACCGCTGCGATGAGCAAGGAAAGGGGATGTTCCGCCCCTCGTTCCCGATCGTCACGGATAACCTGTGCTTCGTCGAGCATGAGGAAGTACCCGTTGAACCCATGCCGGTCCGCTATGACGGCGACATCGAAGAGTGCCTTGACAACGCTGCGCTGATGGTCTGTTCCTGAAGGGAAGCCGATCGAAATCTCGATGTCCTGCCATGTCACGCGCACTAGCCCTTGGGCGGTTGCGGCGACACCCTTCACAGATTCCCTGATCCGACTCGCCCTCGAGACCTGCAACTCGGCGTTATGACAGAGACCAACCAAGAGGGTCGAGAGGTCCGACTCTGTGTTGTGACGCGGCTCTACCTGAACTCTGCTGGTGAGCCAGCCCGCCTCGGTTGCGATTTCTTCGAGACGTTTCAAGAGCACGCTCTTTCCCACACCACGTAGGCCGGTGAGACGGACATTGGCGGGGAGCTCGGGTGCTCCATTCAAGGTTGACCCGAAACGACGCATCTCGTGCTGACGGCCGGCCAGGAAGAGGGGCGTCACAGCGGCGCCCGGTCGATAGGGATTACGAGGTTTCGGTTCGGTGGTCATTACAGGCTGAGTGTTATAAATTATGATTCTAACATGAAGTCTGTTAGGAGACGAGCACCGGGCCAAGTGTCTGGCCTGCGAAGAGTTCGAGGCCCACAACCTGGATCTCTGCCCATCACTGACCGAGGAGGCGGCCCAGAGCCCCGGCCAGCCGGCTCGGGCGGCCGCGCCGGGTCTCGCTGCGGTCGGCCAGCTTCATGGTCCACAGGCCCACGTTGACGCCGAGCCAGCGCAGCGGCTCGGGCTCCCAACGCGGGGAGACGTGCCCGACCCAGGGCAGCCGGGTCAGCGGCGTGTCCGCCCCGGTAATCAGGTCGGCCAGCGTGCGCCCGGCCAGGTTGGTCGTCGACACGCCGTCGCCGACGTACCCGCCGGCCCAGGCCAGGCCCGTGGCGCGGTCCAGACCAACCGAGGAGTGCCAGTCGCGCGGGATCCCGAGCGGTCCGCCCCAGGCATGGGTGAAGCGGGCGCCCGCCACCTCGGGGAACAGCTCGGCCAGCGTCTGGCGCAGGAGTGCGTGCACCGCCGGCTCGCTGTCGAACGAAGAGGAGATCGTCGAGCCGAAGTGGTACGGGGCCCCCCGGCCCCCGAAGGCGATGCGGTCATCGGCGGTGCGCTGGCCGTAAATGATCATGTGGCGGTGGTCGGCGAAGGTGGCCCTGCCCTCCAGTCCCGCCCTCGACCAGAAGTCGGCACCGAGCGGCTCGGTCGCGACCATCAGCGAGTACACGGGGACGATGGCCCGTTCCAGCCCGGGCAGCGTCGCCGTCCACGCCTCGGTGGCGCGCACCACGAACTCCGCCCACACGGTTCCGCCACTGGTGCGCACCGACGGGCGGTCGCCCGCCTCGCCGGCCTGAATGGCACGCACCTCGGTGTGCTCGTAGATCCGTACCCCGTGCCGTTCGACGGCAGCGGCCAATCCGCGGGCAAGCAGCGCCGGCTGCAGGACGGCGCAGTGGGGCGTGAACGTCGCGCCGAGGACGCCGTCCGCACCGATGACCTCGCGTGTCTCGTCGGGGCCCAGCCAGCGCACGTCGTCCTCGCCGAACCCCAGCGCCCGGGCCTCGTCGATTGCGGCCACGGCCCGGGCCCGCTGGGCCTCGCTGCGCACCAGGTCGACCGACCCGCCCTTCACGAAGTTGCAGTCGATGCCCTCACCGGCCGCGCTGGCCCCGACGACGTCGACCGTCTCCTGCATGGCGCGGCGCATCCTCCGCATGGCCTCCACGCCGTGCTGCCGGGCCAGCGCGGCGTCGGAGGTGGCGAACAGCGCGGAGCACCAGCCGCCGTTGCGCCCCGACGCCCCGAAGCCGGCCACCTCTCGCTCCACGATGACGATGCGCAGCGAGGGGTCCGCCAGCGCCAGCGCGTGAGCCGTCCACAGCCCGGTGAAACCGGCGCCGACGATGCAGACGTCGACGTCGAGGTCCTCGGTGAGCACGGGGCGCGGCGGCAGCGGGACCGTGATGGCCTCCCACCAGAGGGAGAGGCGCTGGTAGCCCGATGCCGCTCCCGGCGTTAGAGCCGTCGCCACGCCTCGGTCAGGACCTCGCGCAGCGTGGAGGCGATGAAGTCGAACTCCTCCTGGCCGCAGATCAGCGGTGGTGACAGCTGCACCACCGGGTCGCCACGGTCGTCGGCCCGGCAGATCAGCCCCGCCTCGAACAGGGCGCCGGACAGGAAGCCGCGCAGCAGCCGTTCGGATTCGTCGTCGTCGAAGGAGAGCCGTGTCTCCTTGTCCTTGACCAGCTCAATCCCGTAGAAGTAGCCCGCCCCGCGCACGTTGCCCACGATGGGCAGGTCCAGCAGGCCGTCCAGGACGGCACGGAACGCTGCCTCGTGCGACTGCACGTGCTGCAGGATCTGCTCCCCCTCGAAGACGTCCAGGTTGGCCATTGCCACCGCGCAGCTGACCGGGTGCCCGGCGAAGGTGAACCCGTGCAAGAACGACGCCCCGGGAGCGAGGAAGGGCTCCATGAGGCGGTCCGAGGCGATCATCGCCCCGAGCGGCGCATAGCCCGAGGTCAGACCCTTGGCCACCGTAATGATGTCGGGTTGGTACCCGTAGCGGATGGCTCCGAACCAGTGGCCGAGACGGCCGAAGGCGCAGATCACCTCGTCGGAAACGAGGAGCACGCCGTGGCGGTCGCAGATGTCCCGCACACGCTCGAAATAGCCGGGGGGCGGCGGGAAGCACCCGCCCGCGTTCTGCACGGGCTCGAGGTACACCGCCGCCACTGTGTCCGAACCTTCGCGCTCAATGGCCCGCTCGATCTCGTCGGCGGCCCACCGGCCGAACGCCACCTCGTCGTCGGCGAACACCTCGGCCCGGTAGAAGTTGGTGTTGGGGACCTTGATCGCCCCGGGCACGAGCGGCTCGAACGGCGTCCGCAGCTCGGGGATGCCGGTGATCGACAGGGCACCCATCGACGTGCCGTGGTAGGCGATGGAGCGGCTGATGACCTTGGTCCGCTCGGGCTGGCCCATGATTCGGAAGTACTGGCGCGCCAGCTTCCACGCAGACTCCACCGCCTCGGAGCCGCCCGTGGTGAAGAAGACTCGGTTGAGATCGCCGGGGGCGTAGCTGGCGATCCGCTCGGCCAGTTCGATGGCGCGCGGGTGGGCGTAGGTCCAGAGCGGGAAGTAGGCCAGGGTGCCGGCCTGCTTGGCGCCCGCCTCGGCGAGCTCGGTCCGGCCGTGACCGAGCTGCGACGTGAAGAGGCCGGCCAGCCCGTCCAGGTACCGCTTCCCGTGCTGGTCCCACACGTAGGCACCCTCACCGCGCACGATCACCGGCACCTCGTGCGTCTCGTAGGTGCCCATGCGGCTGAAATGCATCCACAGGTTGCGCCGCGCCTGATCACTCAGGTTGGAATTTTCCGGACTGGTGCTCATTGTTCCTCCGCGTTGGGGATGGGGCCGCTCACCGCGTGCCCCAGGTGTAGGTCTGCTTGGCCAGCTTGAGGTAGAGGAAGGTCTCCGTGGCGCGCACGCCCGGGATGGACCGCACCGAGTCATTGAGGACATGCAGCAGGCGCTCGTCGTCCTCGCACACGATCTCGGCCAGAATGTCGAACGAGCCGGCGCACATCACGACGTAGTCGACCTCCTGCATGGCGGAGAGCTTCTCGGCCACCTTGCGCGAGTCGCCCTCGACCGAAATCCCGACCATGGCCTGGCGGGTGAAGCCGAGCTGCAGCGGGTCGGTGACCGCCACGATCTGCATGATCCCCGACTCCCGGAGGCGCTGGACGCGGCGGCGGACGGCCGCCTCGGACAGCCCTACCGCTTCGGCGATGGCGCCGTAGGGTTGGCGCCCGTCTCGTTGCAGCGCCTCAATGATGGCCCGGTTGGGGGCGTCCAGAAGGACGCTCGTCGCCTGCACCGGGTCGCTCTGGAGGCCCGCCTCCGCCGACTCCTCGGCGTCGGGCATGTCACACCTCTCTTCGTTCTCTGCGGGGGGCGAGCCCCGATCTGCAGAATTGTGTCATCTTCAGGACCCCAGTCAAGCAGAATCGTCACATCGGGGCCCCTATCTGGCGGAAACGCTTGTTGGCTATGTGATCTTCTGTGATCCTGTAGTCAAGGGCCGGGCAAGGAAAGGAGCCGCATGCGCAAGCTGCAGAACTTCGTCGGGGGCGCCTACCGCGACGCAGAGGACGGGCCCAGTGCACCCCTGATCGACCCGAGCACCGGCGAGGCTTTCGCCGAGGCCCCCGTCTCGGGGGCAGCCGACATCGACCACGCCGTCGGGGTGGCGGCGGATGCCTTCACCTCCTGGCGCCGCACCACCCCCTCGGAGCGGAGCCTGGCGCTCATCCGGATCGCCGACGCTCTGGAGGCCAGGGCCGAGGACCTCGTCCGGGCCGAGTCCGAGAACACCGGCAAGCCCTTCCAGCTCACCATGGACGAGGAGATCCCGCCCATGGTCGACCAGATCCGCTTCTTCGCCGGCGCCGCCCGCAACCTCGAGGGCCTGGCCGCCGCGGAGTACATGGCCGGCCACACGTCCTTCGTGCGGCGGGAGCCGCTGGGGGTGTGCGGCGCCGTGACGCCGTGGAACTACCCGATGATGATGGCCGTCTGGAAGTTCGCGCCCGGCGCTGGCGGCCGGGAACACCATGGTGCTCAAGCCGTCGGACACGACCCCGGTGAGCGCGCTGCTGATGGCCGAAATCATGGCCGAGCACCTTCCACCGGGGGTGTTCAACGTCGTCTGCGGCGACCGCGACACCGGACGAGCCCTGGTGGTGCACGAGACACCGGCCATGGTGTCGGTCACCGGCTCGGTGCGCGCCGGCATGGAGGTCGCGGCAGCAGCAGCGCCCACGCTCAAGCGAGTGCATCTCGAGCTGGGCGGCAAGGCCCCTGTCATCGTCTTCGACGACGCCGATCCCGCCGCGGCCGCCGAAGGGATCGCCGGCGCCGGGTACTTCAACGCGGGGCAGGACTGCACCGCCGCCACCCGCGTCCTCGCCGGGCCGCGGGTGCACGAAGCCCTCCTGGAGGCGCTCGTGGAGCAGGCCGAAGGGACCACGGTCGGGGGCACCGGCAACGCGGACGCCGACTACGGGCCGCTCAACAACGCCAACCAGCTCGAGCGAGTGCGCGGCTTCCTCGAGCGCACGCCGGCCCACGCCTCGGTGCTGACGGGCGGGACGCCGGTGGGCGAGCGCGGCTACTGCTTCGCGCCGACAGTCGTGGCCGGTCTCCACCAGAACGACGAGATGATCCAGTCCGAGGTGTTCGGGCCGGTCATCACCGTGCAGGAGTTCAGCGACGAAGGCGAAGCGCTGCAGTGGGCCAACGGGGTTGAGTACGGCCTGGCCTCGTCGGTGTGGACCCGCGACCACGGCCGGGCCATGCGCATGGCCCGAGATCTGGACTTCGGTTGTGTGTGGATCAACACGCACATCCCGTTGGTGGCCGAGATGCCGCACGGCGGGTTCAAGCGCTCGGGCTACGGCAAGGACCTCTCCATGTACGGGTTCGAGGACTACACGCGCATCAAGCACGTGATGAGTTACATCGAGGAGTAACGCATGATCATCGGAGTCCCCACTGAGGTGAAGACCGACGAGTGGCGGGTGGCGCTGACGCCGGCGGGTGTGCGCGAGCTCACCTCGGGCGGCCACAGCGTGCTCGTGCAGAGGGGGGCGGGCGACGGTTCGTCCATGCCCGACGCCGACTTCATCCGGACCGGCGCGAGGATCGTCGACGCCGCCGAGGATGTCTGGGCGACGGCCGACCTGGTGTGCAAGGTGAAGGAGCCGATCGCCCAGGAGTTCCCCCTGCTGGGGGCCAGGGAGGATCAGACGCTCTTCACCTACCTCCACCTGGCCGCCTCACGCGGAGTGCACCGACGCGCTCGTCGCGGCCGGCAACGTGGCCATCGCCTACGAGACCGTGCGCCAGGAGGACAACTCGCTGCCGCTCCTGGCACCCATGAGCGAGGTCGCCGGGAGGATGGCCCCGCTGATGGGCTCCCACCACCTCATGCGGCCCGGTGGTGGCAGGGGAGTGCTGGTGTGCGGCGTGCCCGGCGTGCGGGCCGCCCGCGTCGTCATCCTCGGCGCCGGCGTGGCCGGCTTCGCGGCGGCGACCATGGCCGTCGGCATGCACTCCGAGGTCTTCATCCTCGATCGCAACCTCGACCGCCTCCGTGAGGTCGACCACCATTTCCGCGGCGCCCTCGAGACCGTCGCCTCGTCCGAACACGCCATTGAGGAGGTCTGCCTCGAGGCCGACATCGTGATCGGAGCCGTGCTCGTGGTCGGCGCCCGGGCGCCGCGTCTGGTGTCGGACGCGCTGGTCGAGAAGATGCGCCACGGGTCGGTGTTGGTCGACATCTCGGTCGACCAGGGCGGCTGCTTCGAGTCGACCCGCCCGACCACGCACTCGCACCCTACCTACGAGGTCCACGGGTCGATCTTCTACTGCGTGGCCAACATGCCCGGTGCCGTGCCGCACACGTCGACGCACACGCTCGCCAACGCCACCCTGCCCTATGCGCTCGACATCGCCAATCAGGGATGGCGGAACGCGGTGCGGGCCAACCCGGCACTGGCCGAAGGCGTGAACGTGGTCGACGGTCAGGTCGTCTACAAGCCGGTGGCTGATGCCCACGGCATGGAGTACACGCCGCTGGCGAAGTTGTTGGACTGACGCACCGGAGCTGCACAACCGAGAGGAGGTCACATGACCGACGCCCGCACCTTCATCATCGTCGGCGCCAGCCTGGCGGGAGCCAAGGCGGCGCAGACACTCCGTGACGACGGTTTCGAGGGAAAGGTCGTCCTGCTCGGCGACGAGCCGGTGCGCCCCTACGAGCGCCCGCCGCTCTCGAAGGAGTACCTGCAGGGCGAGGCGGGACTCGACAAGGTCTTCGTCCACGACGAGGGCTACTACCGGGAGCACGACATCGATCTCCGCATGTCGACGCACGTGCGAGGCGCTCAACGCCAAGAACCAGGACGTCGTGCTCTCCTCGGGGGAGCACTTGGCGTACGACGCGGTGCTGCTGACCACCGGTGCGGAGCCCCGCCAGCTGACGGTGCCCGGGTCCGATCTCGAGGGCATCTGTACCATCTGCGGACCCTGGCCGACTCGGATCGCCTGCGCACCGCCATCGGCGACGCCCGCAGAGTCGTCGTCATCGGCGGCGGATGGATCGGCTGCGAGGTGGCGGCGGCGGCTCGACTGGCGGGCGCGGAGGTCGCCATCGTGGAAGCGGCCCAGCTGCCACTCGAGCGCGTGCTCGGGCCCGAGCTCGGCGCCTTCTACCGGGACGTCCACGCCGAGCACGCGGTGCAGTGGCACCTCGGGAGCGGAGTGGAGGAGCTGCGTGGGATCGGCTCGGGTCGAGGAGGTCCGGCTGGCCGATGGCACGGTTCTGCAGGCCGATCTCTTCGTCGTCGGCGTCGGTGTGACGCCCCGGACTGCTCTCGCCGAGGGCGCCGGGCTCACGCTCCAGAACGGGGTCGTCACCGACGAGTTCCTCGACGTCGAGCGTCGCCCGGGGTCTTCGCCGCCGGTGACGTCGCCAGCGCCTGGCATCCGCTGTTCGAGACGCACATCCGGCTCGAGCACTGGTCGTCGGCCCTCAACCAGGGTCCGGTCGCCGCCAAGAACATGCTGGGCCAGCCGGTGCCGTACGAGCAGGTCCCGTACTTCTTCTCCGACCAGTACGACGTCGGCATGGAGTACTCGGGGTACGCCTCGACGTGGGACCAGGTCGTGCTTTCGCGGCGAGCCGGCGAGCCGCGCGTTCATCGCCTTCTGGCTGAAGGACGACCTCTTGGCCGCCGGCATGAACGTGAACATCTGGGACGTGAACGATCAGATCGCGGCGTTGGTGGCGGCGAAAGCAGCCCGTCGACCCAACCGACTCCGTGACCCGGACGTGGAGTTGTCCAGGGTGGTGCAATAGCGGAGCTCCCTATCGGCCGCCGTTCGCGCTGCGAGGGGTTACCATGTGCTACTATGTCGCACATGGCCACCATCGGCGTTAGAGAATTGCGGAGGGATGCCAGCCGATGGCTGGCGCGAGTGCGCGCGCAGGGGAAGCGGTCGTGGTGACGGACCGGGGGCGGCCAGTCGCCAAGATGATCCCGATACGAGACGGCGGAGGGTACGAGGCGCTCGTGGCTGAAGGTCGGATCGCACCTGGTCCAGGGCGTCCGCTCGGCGAGGTTCTGCGGGCTTTGGACTCTGACCTCCCACCAGACAGTGGGCCCTCGGTATCGGAGCAGCTTGCAGAGCTGCGCGCCGACGAACGTTGACGTGGACATCTGGTACCTCGACACCTCGGCGCTGGCCAAACTGGTACGCCCCGAGCCGGAGACGGCAGCCCTGCGCCGTTGGCTGACTCGAAAGCAATGGATCGTCTCGGATCTCCATCGCACCGAACTTCGCCGGGCTGCGATCCGCGCTGGGGGTCGCGCTCCGGCCCGCGCTGACCGGCTCCTTGCCGAGAGTGACGTGCTTCGGATCGAAGCGGATACCTTCGATCAGGCAGGATTCATGGAGCCGGCGGGATTGCGATCGCTGGATGCACTGCACCTGGCGGCAGCGATGAGCCTCGGTTCCGATCTTGCGGGCATCGTCGCCTACGACGAGCGATTGATCCACGCTGCGTCCCACTCGGGAATCATCACGGCGTCACCCGGAATCTGACGACAGCTGCCAGGTATCGACGCGGTCGCGAAGAGGGTTCTGCCGCTCCTCAATCGGGCCGATCAGCCCAGCTGCGAGCCCGACCACCGAGACGAACGACACCATCTCCCCGGGGTAGCCCCCGAGGTTGTGCGTCATGGCCAGGCCGCGGTCGGTGGTGGCGATCTGGCGGTCCGCCGGCGCCTCCCGGCGCATCTGCAGCCAGCATTCGAAGAACATGCGCAGGCCGGAGGCGCCGACCGGATGCCCGAAGGACTTCAGCCCGCCGTCGGGGTTGATCGGCAGGTCGCCGTCGAGGTCGAACGTGCCGGCGAGCACCTCCTTCCATGCGGTGCCGCGCGGGGCGAAGCCGAGGTCCTCCATCAGCACGAGCTCGGTCGGCGTGAAGCAGTCGTGCACCTCCGCCATGGCCAGCTGCCGGCGTGGGTCGGTGATGCCCGCCTGCGCGTAGGCGTCAGCTGCTGCGGCCTCGCATTCCGGGAAGTGGGTGTAGTCGTAGCCGGGGTCGATGAGGCCGGAACCGCTGCCGGCCATGAAGGACAGCGCCTTGATGTAGATCGGCTTGTCGGTGTACCGCAACGCGTCCTCCGCCCGCACGACGATGGCCGCGGCCGCACCGTCGGCCACGCCGGCGCAGTCGAAGACGCCGAGCGTGCCGGCCAGCCGGGGCGAGCCCAGCGCCGTCTCCTTGGTGATCTCACGGCGGAACTGCGCCCGCGGGTTGCGCGCGCCGTTGTAGTGGTTCTTCACCGCAATCGACGCCAGGACGTCCGCCATGGTCTCCTCGTCCACCCCGTACTTCTGCCCGTAGGCCGGCGCCACCATGGAGAACATGGCCGCCGCCGTCAGTGTGCGCGCCGTGCCGTCACCCGGAGGGTTCATGGCGTTGAGCCCCTGGATACCCGCTGTCCTTCACCTTCTCCGCGCCGACGGCCATGGCCACGTCGTAGGCGCCCGAGGCCACGGCGTAGACCGCGCCACGCAGCGCTTCGGAGCCCGTGGTGCAGTAGTTCTCGACCCGCGTCACCGGCTTGTTGTGCAGCTGCAGCGGCCGCGCCAACGTGATACCGCTCATGCCGCTCTGCGCGGTGCCGAACCAGTAGGCATCGACGTCGTCCTTGGACACGCCAGCGGAGTCGAATGCCTCGGTGCTGGCGTCGACGATGAGGTCGTCGAGACCCTTGTCCCACAGCTCGGCGAACTTCGTGCAACCCATGCCGACGATGGCGACCTTGTCGTGGACGCCGTGCGATCCCATCAGGCCTCTCCTCCAGTGCGCACCGCCCGTGCGGACGGGCGCGCCTTCCAGAAGTAATCGTGAATGCCGTCGGCACTGAACAGCCGGCGGAACGTCATCTCGACCCGGCTGCCGGCGCCGATCTCGTCGGGGTCGACATCGGTCAGCTCGACCGGATAGCGACCGCCCCCGTCGAAGTCGACGACGGCGAAGACGATGGGCGGGCTCGGCGAGTAGGCCAACCGGTCGATCGTCGAGGTGACCACGGTGCCGGTGGCGTCGCCATGGGGACCGGTTCCATGTCGTCCACCGCACCACCTTCCATGGAGATCCGCGAGGGCGGCAGGTGGACGGCGCCGGAGCTCCGGTCCTTCGAGCCGACGAAGCCGAACTTCCATTCCTCGTTGCGGTAGGCCGCCGTGCTCGACACCCGCGCCGGCTCGGGCCGCCGCGGCGGCTCGGGCTGGAGTTGCCCGCGCCAGGCCAGGAACTTGGAATAGGGCAGCGGCGGCGCCGTTGGCCACCTGCTCGGCGACGGGCCGGGCCGGGTGCCAGCCCGCCAGCGCCTCGGTGGTGCGGAGCACCACGGCGTCGGCCCCGTCGGCCAGGTGCAGCGCCACCACGAGGACCGTGCCGGCGGGCGTGCCCGCCGCAGCCCAGGGATTCCAGCGCCCCGGCGACCACCAGGAGTGGGTGAGCCGTGCCGCACTGGCCCACGCTCAGGGAGAGGTCGTCGGCCACCACGGACGCATCGAGCGCCAGCTTCTTGACCAGCCCGGAGACGGCCCGGCCGTGCATGCCGGTGACCACCAGGCAGCCCGACGTCACCGGCCTCCAGCCCCGCCGTTTTCAGGGCTCTGGCCAGGGCATCTTGCCCCAGGGCCAGGTAGCGGTTCTCGCCGAATCGCTCCTCCCACAGCCTGGAGGTGCGGTCGCCCGGCGAGCGCCAGCGATCGGTGAACTCGTCCGTGGCCGAGGCGGTGGCGACCAGCTCGGCGAGCACGCCGGGCCCCTCGCCCACGAGCACGGCCGCGCCGGCGTCGCCGCCGGCGGACTCGTCCGCGCTGGTGGGCAGGCCGTCGCGCAGGTCCCCGGCGACCACCAGGTTCGTCCCGCCTCCGCGCCAGGGCCGCAATTAGGCAGCCCATCCCCGAGCGCAGCGGCGCCTCCGAAGTCGTAGGCGCCGACGTCACCCGGCAGACGCAATGCAGCTGCAATTGCAGTTGCATTGGTCTTGTCGAGGTAGGCGGGCACCGAGGTGGCGAACCACAGCGTTTCTGGGCTGTGACCTGGGGCGGAGCGCAGGGCGAGCCGGGCAGCTTCGACCCCGAGGGTCGTCGTGTCCTCGTCGTGGGAGGCCACGGCTCGGGTGCCCTTGCCGCCACCGCTCCCCATGAAGTCCTTGATGTCCGCCCGGGTCAACCGCCGATACGGCACGTATCCCGCTGCACTCAGGATGCCTCGCACGGCCGCTGAGCCTAACGGGTGCCGAAACACGGTCTGACGGGTCGTCAGATCTCGCCCCGACCAGGCGAAACAGGGCAAACTGTCTCTCATGGCGGACCCGCCGCTTCCAGACAGCCCGCCCCCGCCTCCCGGGGGCCCCGGACCCCTGACCGAACGGGTGGCCGACGCCGACCGGGACCGGACCGTCACCCAGCTCCGCGAGCACGTGGTCGAGGGGCGCCTGACGCTCGACGAGTTCTCCGACCGGGTGGGGCAGGCGCTCGCAGGCCAGGACCCGGGGTGACCTCGTCGCCGTCATGGCCGACCTGCCCGCAGACGACCCAGGTCGCCAGCCTGCCGGAGCCCACCGACCGCCCCGCCCAGGAAGAAGGGGCGCTGGCACGTCGCCGTCATGAGCGGGCACAGCACCAGGGGCCGCTGGCGCATCAGCGGGAAGACCAACGCCGTGGCGGTGATGGGCGGCTGCGAGATGGACCTGCGCCGGGCCGAGCTCGAGGGCCCCGAGGTCGAGATCACCGCCGTGGCCTTCTGGGGCGGCATCGACATCATCGTGCCCGAGGGGTTCGACGTGGAGCTGCGGGGCTTCTCGTTCATGGGCGGCCGCGACCTGAAGTTGCGCGACGTGCCCATCGTGCCGGGCTCGCCCCGCATCGTGGTGCGCGGCTTCGCCGTCATGGGCGGCATCGACGTCAAGAGCCGCCCGAACCGGTCGGCCAAGCGGCTCGGCAAGGGCTCGACCACCGATGAGCTCGCCGCAGCCGACCCCGTCGCCGATCCCACGGCAACTGGCCGCGCTCGAAAACGACATCCGGCGCGACCTTCCGCCGACGGCACCGTCACCATCCTCTTCTGCGACATGGTCGACTACGCCGGCATGACCGAGCGGCTCGGCGACCAGGCCTCGCGTGAAGTCCTGCGCGAGCACCACCGCATCGTGCGCGACGCCATCGCACCGACACGGCGGCCGCGAAATCAAGCGTGCAGGGCGACGGCTTCATGGTGGCGTTCGGCGGCGTGGCCCGCGCCCTGCGTTGTGCCATCGACATCCAACGCGCCTTCCACGCCCACGTTCCCGCCGACGACGGCGCGCAATCGCCGTCCACATCGGCGTCCACACCGGGGACGCGATGGACGAAGGCGATGACCTACCTCGGGCACACGGTGATCGTGGCCAGCCGGTTGGCCGACGCCGCCGGCGCCGGCGAAGATCCTCGTGTCCTCCCTGTCGGAGCAACTGGTCCAGGGATCCGGCGAGTTCACCTTCGACGGCCACCGCGAGACGCGGCTCAAGGGCATGGCGCGGGCGCAGCTGTCCGCCACCCTCGCCTGGATGCAGTGAACGGGTGGATCCGGTGGACGCCTGGCGCGACGCCGGCCTCTATGACCCGGACGATCCCGGTGCGCGCCGAGCGGCTGGCGCTTCTGCGAGTACCTGACCGAACACGGTGCCACCCTCGAGCAGATGGTTAGGGCCCACCGCATGGGAACGCTGCCCGGAGTGGCGAGCGACCTCGTGACCCAGGGCCGCACCGACATGGTGACCGTGACGGAGGTGGCGGCCCGCGCGGCCTGCCCGGCCCCGCGCGTCATGCGAGTCCTGTTGGCCGCGGGCATCCCGGCCCGGAGCGAGACCGAGGTGCCAGCCGATCTGACTTCGTTCATGGCGGCCTTCGAGCAGGGCGCAGCCCTGTTGGGGGAGGAGGCGATCCTGGCCTTCACGCGGGTGCTCGGCGCCGCCGCCAACAACGTGGCCGAGGCGGCCGTAGCGCTCTTTTTCGCCGAGCTGGGGCCGGGGACGGTGCGCGAGGGACCCGACGAGCTGGCCCGGGCCCAGCTGGCCGAGGCCGCCACCACCGCCTTCACGTCCGTGCCCGACGTGCTGGCCCTTTTGGTGTTCGATGCCTTCGAGAGGGCACAGCGCCGGGCCGAGGCGGCCCGGTCCTGGCTGGGTTCCGGCCCTTCCGCCGACGACCAATTCGAGGGCCCGAGCAGAGGTCGTCGCCCTGGGCTTCGTCGACCTGGTGGGCTCGACGGCCTGGGCCCAGACCCTGCCGCTGCGCGACCAGAGCCTGGCCCTCAGCCGGTTCGAATCGGCCGCCTGGACGAGCGCGGTGCTGTCCGGCGGCCGGGTCGTCAAGACGATCGGCGACGAGGTGTTCTTCGCTGCTCCGACGGCGGAGGCCGCCTGCCGGATCGGGCTCGAGGTGTGCCGAGCGGCGGCAGAGGATGATGTGCTGCCTGCCGCCCGTGGCGCGGTGGGCATCGGCCTCGCCACCCCCCGGGAAGGCGACTACTACGGCCCGTTGGTGAACCTGTTGTCCCGCCTGGTGAAGGCGGCTCCTCCGGGCCGGCTCGTGGTCACCGAGGCGGTGGCCGCTGCCATGCCTCCGGAGAGCTGGGTGCTCCGCCCTCTCGAACCGGCAGCGCTGCGCGGCATCGAGGAACCCGTCCGGGCGTTCGTCATCGAGTCCGCCCAACGCTCCGACTGAACCCGCCCGAGGCAACGTCACCTCGCTGTTAACACCCTGCTCAGATCCGTTAACACCCTCACCATCAGCCTTGTCATGTTGGGCTCGCGCCTGGTGTAAACGCGCCGCGCTGCTCCCTACGCCGAACCTCCATCCAAAGAAGGCGTCCTTCTTGTGAGCGAACACTCCGTGCGCCAGGTCGCCCATCCGGTGCTCGTCCCGGCTCCTCGAGCCCTTCGGATGCTGGGCACTCGGATGTTCGACGTGCGCCGGCGTGCCTCGGGCCCGATCAAGCGCCGTCAGCCCCGGGCCATCAGGATCCGAGCGAACGAACAGCCGCAGGGGATCGCGGGTCTGTGCCTGGCGCAAGCCCGCTTCGCTCTCACCACCTGGCTGCCACCATTCTGCGCCGCTGCTGTAAACACCTGGGGTTACTGTTAACGGGTCATGGCGACGACCAAGTCAACCGTTGTCGGCATCCGGCTCGATCATGAGCGGCGCGCCTGGGTCGAAGCCGAGGCGGCGCGCCTCGGGGTTTCCGTCCGCGGTTTGTTCGAGGGGATGATCGACGAGGCGCGCTCGGTGGAAACGGTTGCCGCCGGCAGGCCCGTGCACGAGCCCGGCTCCGCTCCCGCCTTGACTGCCGTCCCGCCGATGGAAGAGGTCACGGACGCGTCCGGCCCGGAGCGGGCGGCGACATCCGGACGGTCAGGAAGTGTTAACGCGGGACCGTCGTCGTCACAGCGTCAGAACTCCGGTGCGCCGTCGGTGCCGGGCCTCGGGTTGGTGACCGGAATACCGGGCGGCCTCATCCGCGGCGCATTTTCGCTGACTGCGAATCTGATTGAGTCGAGCGGTCGGTGTGCGACCAACAAACTCGGTCACTGCGCGTTAACGCGACGCTGGGTCGACCGCTCGCTGTAAACACTCCAGCCATCGCCCGCTATCGACCTCGGCAACTGCCGCACCGTTGACTTGGTAATTGTTTCACGAGGAACACAGCGGTGGTGCTGGGGTGTGTGATGTTCCACCGAATCGCTCGACCTGCAAAACTGCCCGGCTGTTTCGCGTGCGCGGGCGCGACGCGCGGTGCGAGAGGTTCTCGAACCTTCTTTCGATCGTCACCTCGAACTGATGAGCGTGTCACCGCCGGGGAGGATCTTTGTCGACATCCTCTGCACCAGTGAGCAAGAAGGCTCAGGGCACGTCAGCGCCCGCACCACGAGCAAGGCGACACCAGTCCCGAGGGTCTGAGGAGCATACGGTCGCAACGACCTCATGCCTGGTCAAAGGCAATTCCCGACGCGGGCCTGTCTCGAAGCACACACCTCAGACCCGACGCCGCAGCGTGGCTGGGTACTTGGTTCGACGGTCACAATCAGCTCTACTTTGGGAGTTACCTGACCTTGTCGAACAACTCGTGGATGATCAACCGCGAGCAGATGCCCGTGACGCCTTGGGCGTTGCCGGGTAAAATGGCCAGCAGCAACATCGCCTGGTCAAACGGCGTGCCGGGGCCGGGGCGCTAACGGTGGCGCCTGATCTGTCGATGTGTGGCGCGCCACCGGACCTTGCGGGCGAACATTCCGACATCAGCTCCGGCCGATCGACAAAGGTTGATGACTATCTCACGCGTGGAGGCTGGCTCGAAGAAGGGCTGCTGCCAATCCCCTTCGTCGAGTGCTCCATCGGACTCGCGACGGTAGGCAGCCCATTTCGCGGTGCGTTGTACCTCGGTCCACCTCGGGTCCTCTACCAGGAATCCGTCGAGAACCTGGACCGCTGCAAGCTGTAAGTCGTCAATGACCAATACCCCTCCACGTCGAAGATGGCGCGCGCCGTAGTACCAGTCGATGATTGGCGTCGGAAAGCCGTGGCCGCCGTCGATCAACACCAAGTCGACGGCTTCTACCTCAAGAGCGGGGAGCGCTTCGTCCGACGGGGCAACTACGAAGGTGGCGTTGCTGTCGGTGATCCCATGTTCGCCGAGGTATGCAACAAGTTTGTCGACCTCGTCTTGGAACGGCACGACGCAAATGTGAGGGTTCCCGATGCTGGCAAACAGCGCCGTGGAGACTCCGAGGCCAGTTTCAAGAGTCCGCGAGTTTGGCCCGACAACCGACTCGATGAACTCGTAGCATGACCGCTCAGTCCACCAGACGCCCGACGCCACGTTGAAGTGAACACTCGGTGGATCTTTCAAGAGGTCGTCGAGATCCACGGGGTCACACCCTACCGAAGGGACTTCCGACCATGCTGACGGCGACCCCCCGCCTCGCAGTCCCCTCCCGAAGGGATCAAGAGGTTCCACGAGCTTTCCTGCCCCACAACAAAACCACCGCCGCAGAGCCCAAGGTCAGCGCACCGGTGCGATGGCGGCGCTCAACAGGCCGTGCCGGTGTCCAAGGTGAGGAGTTTCCAGCCGTTGACGGAGGTGACCTTGGCGACCTTGAAGTCGTGTTCCACCGTGTCGAGATGCGGTTCCATGTACGCCTTCGACCAGGGGGCGTAGACGACTGTCGCCGGACGGCCGCAGAGATTCTGCTCGACCGACGACATCTGGGCGGCGAAGTGACGGTTGGTCTTCAACGTCAACGGAGAGGCCGTCACGGGAAGGATGTGAATGGGGCGGCCGCTGATGAAGTACACGACGTCGGGCAGATTCGAATAGATGACGGAGTTCTTCGGGACGGTAGCGAGAGCCCCCCTGAGCGCGGCGTTCGACGGTGTGGCCGCCGCGTAGCTTCCCTGCTCGGCTTGCCGTGCCACATCGAAGGCGGTCCAGGCGGCCGTCACGACGAGCAGGCAGACAATCGCCGTGGCGATCGGAGGTCCATAGGGGGACCGCGGTACCGCCGACCACGATGCGAACCGTGGCCAGTTTTGTGCGCACCACAGCAGGAGCAGCATGAACGCGAGGAAGAGCATCCGGGCATTCAGTTGGATCAACGGATCGATGAACGATCGGGAGGCGAACAAGAAGACGAGGTAGGTGATCGTCAGGATCAGGAACAACCAATCAGTGCGTTCGAGACGAATCGGCGAGATTGATCCCAGAGAGCCATTGATCTTCAGCGCGACAACACCGATGACGATGACCGCCACTATGAGCACCCGGAGGTCTGCCGAATGCACGCCGGGGACGATGAAGCCGGTGATGGTGAAGAGACTCGTCTCGAGGTCGTAGAACGAAGCGATGTGGAGCGAAGGAGACTCCGGAGAGTTGTGAATGCTGTGCAACCAGATCAAAAGCGGGATGTTCCCGACGATCGCCAGCGCCGCCGCGAACCTGAGCCGCCGGGCGATCGGCTCCCTCCAGAGAAAGAGGATGGCGAGGACGCCTCCGATCAAGAAGGCCTCACCGAGATAACGCGTGACCGTTGACAGCCCGAAGGCGATCGACGCCAGCAGGATTGATGCCACCGCCGGCCGGCGGAAGAAACTGACGAGACCGTGAAGCCCCAGCAGCACCAAGAAGAAGAACAAAGACTCTGAGGCGAGCGTTCCGAACAGTTGAAACGATGTGCCGGCAAAGATGATGGCCAGTGCGATGGCCCCGAACCTCGTCACCCCCAGACGCTGGGCCAGGACGCCGAAGAGGAACACGCTGGCAGAGAACAGCGCGACGGCCAGGATGCGAGCCCAAAGCAGAATTGAGCTACTCCAGACACTGAGGAGTAGCGAATAACCCGGCGGCCAGTGCGAGACCGGCCCTCCTGCAGTCAGACGCCACTGGGTGTAGAGGCTGCCGTAGGGCACGCTGACCCCGTGACCGGCAGCCAAACTGCGAGCGACCGCGATGTAGGCAATCGGATCGCCCCAGGTAACGACGAGTCCGCCCCGATAGGCAATTGCGAACCCCAGCCCCGAGACAACAGCAACCACCGCAACCCAGATTGTGGTTACGAGCCGCGACCTTCGATCGGCGTTGTCTCGCGGGACCACGGCAGGCACCGCTTCAGTGCTCACCACCGCGTTCATCGTGCCCCCTTTAGGCGATCAGTGTCTGCCGACCCCACAGGGCCGGGACGGCCCCATGGGGCCTAGCCGGGCGGGGTTCTCCTCCAAACGTCTCCGCACTTTATGCCGAGTCAACTCAGGAGTTTGGGGCGGGGCGGTCCGCCGGCCCATTCCCGACGTAGATCGCCTCGGTCCGCTTCGACGAGCACGTCGGAGCCATTGAGGATTTCGCCGAGTCGAAGAGTCGATGAAGAGATTTGGGCCGTCGAGACCGTCCGCAGTACGTGACGGCGCGGCCGTGTGCGGGCCGCCGGCTCTGGGTTGATCCAGCTGAGAGAATCATGGTCCCTTTGGTAACCGAGCGGCGTCAGTCGACAGTCAGCGGCAATGCGTGGGTCAACCGTTAGGCCAACTTCACGTGGCCAAGGGCAGTGTTGTCGTTCTGGGACGTATTCCGCTGCTGCCCCAGAACGGCCCAGAATGCCTGGCGGACAACACCACAAATGTTCAACACTGCTCCGGAGCGGTGAACACCGCCCCGTGAAATTCAATCGGGCCGGGCAACTGGCGGCTGGGGACGCAGGAGCTCGCAGCGTGAGCGTAACTCACTGGTTTGCTCAACGGACTGCCCGGCAGTGGTTGGGCGATACAACGTCTAACTTGATCAGCGCCACGTCACAGCGACTTACTCTCTACTGCTCCAAGACGTCCTCGCGAAGCCCTTGGCTTTCCGGGGTCCGGCCGATAAGAAGCTTTGGACCTCCAACTGGATATCGCAAGACTCCCAGTAGATCGGTCCCGGCAGTTCGCGTGGGCGGCTTATGCCTCCCTCCTCGGGTTGACGACTACGCACGCTCCTTCTTGCTCCAAGCCGACGCACTCCCGCGCTGTCCCTGGGACCATTTCGATTTCGCCTTTGTTTTGAAGGCTACGGAATATGTCCGTCATCGAACTCTCGGAGGTGATCCCGGTAAGTGATCTGCCGATCGCATTCGTTATCTTTTCGTGGTTGCTCAGGTACGCCATAACAATCTCTTCTGGTAACGCTTCGCAAAGAGATTGTATCGATGGTATCGATGACCCTCGTGGTGAAGTCGAAGAGGCGATGGCGCAATCAGGTTCGCTGTTGCCGTCAATAGGAAACACCCACCCGTATCCGACACTGTTCTTTTCGTGGCTGGTAGAGGGGTTGTACGTCGGAGTGGGTGTGTAGTCCAACAAACTGACCACCGCCGGCCCGCTGACCGAAGTCGTCTCCCAACCGTTTCCAGTTTGGCGGACCCCACTATTGGGGACGAGAATCCAAATGTTGGGAAGCCACGAGGTGTCACCGTCCTGATGCGGTGCTTCGAGCCCAGTGCTTAAGGTCGAAGTAGCCCTTGAGTACCACCTGCTGGCCATTCGTCAGGGAGTCGTTGCCAAGGGAGATCGTTTCACCAGGCGGGTCGATGTTGGTGCACGTCGGCCCACTTGCCGGGGTTTCGACGGCTTTCAGTACCTCGCCCGCAGCAAGCCCGGCATTGGACTGTGTACCCTGCGAGCTCTTGGGGGAGTCCGAGCCATTAGGCGCCACACCCAATGAGGCGTTCACGATCTTCAGCTCCTGGTCGCCACTGGCAGGGATAACCCCAGACGTCGTGCTGGTCGTCGTAATCTGAAACGGAACGATGGCATCAGTCTTTGGATCCACGCCGCACGGATTGCCATAGAGGGTCGCATATGCTGTAAGGGCATTTCCTGAGATCACATTTGCGATCGCAACTGTCCGTCGTCCACGTGGCTCCACTTGAATCGACGGAGTCGATCGTCCAGCTATTCGGATGGGTGATCGGTGGAGGTGACGGGCTGGACGTGGAGGACGCTCCCGACGAACCAGCAGGCGACGCCGACGACGATGGTGCCGCCTTCGGATTTCCTGAACATGCCGCCAATAACACCGCTAGAGCAACGAGTGCCAGCCAACGGAGCGATCGCGGCCCTTGTCTTGCCATCGAGTCTCCTCTGCCCGAACCAAATTCGCTGAAGGCAAAAGCTACTCGACCGAATGCGCCATGAGGTGTTCGCGGGGGTGCAAGTCAGCCCATTGAACCAACCCGAGGATCTCGCACGCAGGAGAGTTGGGCGGACGCGTCTCACACCGAGTGGGTCATAGACTTGTAGAACCGGGACCGGATGCCTCTTCGCGGGTCAGCGAGTTCGAATACATGCGGCTGCGGCCCGACTTGTGTGACTCGAACCAGCCGACTGTTCCGGATAGGGTCGACTCGCCGGGGAATCGCGTTTCCGACCCACCGCGCTCACTGGTGAACTCGACCTTCAGGCCGCCGTCACACCTGTACGTCCCCGGTGCTTCGTCAGTTTGGGAGCCAAACATCGGCTGGGTCCCGGTACGTGACTCACCTCGATTTGCCTGGTCAACTCTCGACAAGATCCTCGGCTGCTAATTCGACAGGATCTAACAAGATCTGTTGAAGATCAACGCCTTGATCAGCGCTCCCCACTCGTATGGCACCCCGAGCGAAGAGCTGAGACAGATCATCGTGGACGGGCACCATCTCAAGGCTGATTCCTGTGCAGCGCTTAAATAAGAGCCGGGCACGCGTGGTCTGCGTACGGTCTGGGATCACGATGATCCGATGCCAGTGTCGCTGGGCGGCGAGCCTGGCGACGAATTCGGCTTCGCCACGCGTATTGACGGGATTGGGGCGGAAACAGATCACCTCGATTCCCTTCGGCGTGCGAGGACAACGCACCTTGGGATCGCCTCCGAGCGAAATCACGACAATCGGGGCATATCCGGCTTTCGCCAGCTGGACGGCGGATTTCATTCGCCGTTGCCCGGGATCACCACCGAGAGCGACGATTGCGTCGACGCGCGATGGAGTATCGCTCGGGGGCCACACGAACAGCCGGGCGGTCGAAACCAAGAAGACAACGACCACCAGGAGCACGACCAAGATGATGCGTTTGAGATTTCTTGAAGGCGAATGGATTCGACCAGAGGCCCGCATGGCCGCAACGTAGCATAGGCAACCGATGGATCGTTGGAGTCGATCCACGAGTCATGCGAACGTGTTCCGACGGGACGTATCTCCGGACTGTGCATCGGCCGTTTCGAGGCCCGCCAACGGATTGTGGTATTCCACGCAACGGCAAGCGGGATCGATTCATCGACATTTCCAAACCAATGGGCGTGGACGTCCGGCCCTTCTGACGGTTCGACTCGGCAGTGGACACGTCCCTTCGGTATGCTCGGTCCGTGAAGTTGGTGACTGCCAGTAGGGAGTGGCGGCTCCGGCAAGCGCCGACGCAAATCTCCGACACGGTCCCGATTGCGGTCGCGGAAGGTGTTTTGTCGACTCGCCATCGTTGCCGCGCGATCAGCGATGCGCGCCATGCGGTTCGACTGTCAAAGCGGGAGACATAACCGGTGGGTGTCCAGTCGTCGGGCGACATCGAGCAATCCGAGTCGTGGTTGGATGGATTGTTTCGTCTGAATCGGGTCATCGCCGAATCGGGGGTCCCCCTTGAAGGAAATCTCTTCTACGACCATCGCGACCCGTCGTTCGTCGACCGCCCCCCAGACCCGCGGTTACGCTCCAAGCGTGACCGATTCCGCAGTGTCGCCGTATCGCACACCCGGTTGCTCGAGATTGGGGTTAACGGCGGTCATTCGGCCTATGCAGCCCTTACCGCCAACCCTGAACTCACTTATTTTGGTGTCGACATCTGTGCCCACTCCTATGTCCGGCCGGCGATCGAATGGCTCCAGGCCGAGTTCCCCGATCGGGTGTCATTCGAATCGGGCAATAGCCTCAAGACTCTTCCAGCCTTACGTCGTCAGGGCTATCTCTACGACGCCTTTCATGTCGACGGGGCGAAAAGCAACTATCTCGCCGATATCCTGCACTGCCGACAGATGATGACAGGCACAGTTGCCATTGTGATTGTGGATGATACAAACGGTCCTCTCGTAGCCGCAACGTGGCGCCGATGTCTGCGCTGGCGAATCGTCGGCCCGCTCGCCGAGTACCCGACCCAAGACGAAGGTGCCTTGTCAAACGAGATCGCCCAACTGCTGCCACCGCGATCTGGTCGTTCCGAGGTACAACTTGCTGCGGCGACCGGTCTTCGCGCAGTTTGGAAGATGAACCAATCCGCTCGGAGGATTCGACGGTCGTTTCACGGCCTGGACGGCAGGAAACTGCTACCGCGACCCAGGACTTGACTCAGCCCGGGATTCAACGCGGGATTACTGGATTTGCGACGTCTTATGGTCCTCGGAAAGGAAGAACGAATCCAAGAGAATCCACGCGGTGATCGATAGCCTTGTGGCGCTACCGAGACCACGATGACCACGGCACACCGCGCCGAGCCTCTTGAGGAGACCGTTGGAGTTGACGCCGTGCGCGTACCCGTCGGACGGTAGGCATTGTTGGGCTGGTGGAACGCGATTTCCGTCACTTGTCGTTCCGGTTTCCCCGATTGGATGCGATGCCTCGTCGGGGTCTGAGCTCGGCGCTTGAGCGAGGTTGGCTGTCAGCCTTTAAGTCCGCCGATCCCGACCCTTTGACGTGTACATGGACGAAACGCCGTCTTCTGTTCGACAAACCGGCACGCGCTGATGAGCAGGATTTATGCTGCGTTGCCCGGAGCTGAAGGAGTCGTCAAATGCGAAAGATCAGGTGGGTGACGTTCTCCGCGCTTGTTGTAGTGGGCCTGGGAACCGCTGCCTGCTCAGGCGGGGCCAAGGGTGAGCCAAGCGCGACAGCGAAGAATTCGGCCGCGTCCGCACAAACAACCTCGATGCCTACGTCGACGACGACTGTCCCCTCAACCGTGGCTCCGACATCCACTCCTTCGATCGCCACGACGAGCAATCCACCGACGACCACCACGTTCGTACTTCCCACCACGATTGCTGTCCCGCCAACCACCCTTCGAGTGGCTGCTCCCCGAAAGCCAACCCCGCCCCGAGGCCCGCACCGCTGCCCCCCCGGTGATGTCGGGAAGAGCGGAACGCTGCTGGGCGCCAACGTCGTGTGCACCCATACCGCCACGGGCTACTACTGGGAGCCAGCGCCGTAAGGACGGTCGTGCGCCTCTGCGGTTTTTGTGCCAATCCCATCCCGGTGGGGTCAGGAAATCAGGCTCCCGTGTGCAGATTGGCCCCGCAGTCCCGCAAGCAATGGCCGAGTAGATCGGCTCGTCAGGAGTCCAGGACCTCGCCGCCACGGGCGTACACCCCACTGGTTTTAATCCCCTTTGAAAGAGGTGAAGTGGCCGACAATGAGCGACGCCTTCGAGCGAGGGGTCGCCTATCGGCGTGGCGGGCGGCACAGGTGTGCGCTCTCTCCGAACCCCGCAACAGGACAGGGCTGTGTGGTTGGAGAGAAACCGGAAACGATCCCCGCCAGAGGGTTCGAGGGGCTGGCGAAGGCTCTGCAGCGCAGCGGACCAAGCTCTCGAGACGCGTGGTCTGACGGACAATCGTAGATCTGTATCGAGCGCGGAGAAGTTGAGCCGGTCACGACAGCCCGGAATGGTTCCTAGAGCCTGCTGGCCTGGCCACCCGCCTGCGTTGCAACCTCGCCAACATCTCGCTCACATCCGGGTCTGTGCGGCGTGCATTCACGAACTGAATCACGGCCTCGCGGAGAAGGCTCCTGAGGTCGGAGTCATCCAAAAAGGCACAAGCATTCAGTGTGTCGAGCTGTGGCTCCGTCAAGCCGACCTCGATCCCTTCGACGACCTCGTCGCCGTGCAGGATCCACTCCAGGGGCTTTTCAGCAGCGGCGGCGAGCTGCTCCAAGGTCTCGGTCCGCGGGTTTTCGACCTCGCCTGTCAGGAGCTTCTTCAGGTGGCTCTGCGACAGTCCGGCTAAAGATCCCAGTCTGTACACCGACATGCCGGCGTCGACGGTGACCGAACGAAGCCGTAACAGCCAGTCAGGGTACGAAGCCGCGGTAGAAACCGCGGTAAGGTGTGGGCGCTCGGAATTCACTATCGGTCCTCATAGAGCATGGACAGCACCCTTCTATTGTGTCAAACTACGTGGATGGGATTCAACCGAACCGCGGTAAAAACCGCGGTAGGGGAGCTCGGATCCGGTGCCGCAGGCACTCTCGAGGCACCCGACCCACTAGAACTCCAGCTGAAAAACGGAGCAAGGGAGTGGGTCGAGCAATTTTCTCGGCAGGCCAGAGCGGTGCTCTGTGGCCCCTACGAGAGGGGCATCCCTTCTCTCGTAGGGGCGTACGAAAAGCTGTCTTCCGCAGGCATGAGGGTGCTCTCGCCATCAGGGTTTGATCTTGTTGCCGAGAGCGACGGATTGGTCACGAACCAGCATGAGGTTGGGATCGTGCCTGAAGTTACCGACAGGCTTCGTCTCAACTTCATTAGGACTGCGGATCTGGTCTGGCTCCACGCGCCAGACGGTTTCGTTGACCTCAGCGGAGCCATGGAAATCGGCTTTGCGAACGCTGCCGGGGTACCCGTCTATGCCGAGGAGATGCCCAGCGACATAGCTCTGCGTTCGCTGGTGACGATCTGCCCGTTGGACCAGGCAATCGCCGAGACGAGCACGGGCGAAAGGGACAATCCTGGAGCATCTATCTTCCCGCTCCAGGATTACGACTCGGCAACTGCCCATCATCGGGTACATGAGCACAAATCGCCACAAGACATCATGCTCCTGATAACTGAGGAGATCGGCGAGCTCTCGCGGCAGAATCCTGGGCAACGCCAGCGACTTTCTCGTACGTCGTAGACCTCCGCAGCCTCACCGGGATATCGACTGCAGATCCGGCACGAGTGAGTGAGGGTTCACTCACCTATGAGGCCCGGATCGCCATGAAACAATCAAGAGATTGGCGGGCTACCAGGTCCTGTGTGTCAAGGCAGAAGCCGAAGGCTCGCTGGCCGCGGTTTTCTCATCCGGTGAGGGAGGGGAATTCCGAGGCTTGGCGGCGTTCCTCAGGTCACCAAGGACCTCCTCTCGCGTCGGGATGGGGATTTTCACCGGTTCGCCTTTGTCAGGCGTCGTGACCTGTGTCGGCTCTGAGCCGTTCACCTTCGGCATCTCCCGCCGAGCGTAGACCGTGAGTCTCGATCTTGATCTCAGTGCGTCCAAGGCAAAGGTGGCTCGGGGCGCGAGCACCTGAAGCGCTGAAGTCCGAACTCGGGCCGGTGCGGCGGGGCCAGTTGAGTGAACCCGATTCATGGCTCTGGAATTTCGGTCAGCTCCGGCGTGAGACCGCCTGATCCATCGTCCGCCGCGTGGCCCAGTTCGCCTTGCCCGCCGCTCCGATCATCACGGTCAAGCTGGTGAGTGGACCAAGCGGTGAGAGTCAATGGCCGTGGCCCACTGGCGTGCGCTCTCAGTCCCCGTCCGTGACCGATCGGCCGTCGCTGTCGCCACCTCGCCCACCGGCAGCACGCCGGGTTCGACGCCGAACCGCAATGGCAGTCAGCACACAGAACCCGAGCACGAGGGCGAGGATCAAGACGGGACCGAGCGGTGCGCTCTTGCTGACGACCAGACTCGTGTCGACGCGGTTCCCGGAAGTCGCCGCTGAACTACCGGTCGCTGGGGCGTGCTGCCCGTCTCCGCTCTTTGCCTGCGACGACACGCTCGCTCCCGGGGGGCTGCTGGTTCCAATTCCCTGTGTGGATCCTGTGCGGTTGGCGTTCGCCGCGGCCTGTCTCTGCAAAGCGCCAGAGAGGAGACTGTCGATGCGCGCCTGGTTTTCCAGCCCTTCTTGGGTTTCTAGGGCGACGGCCGCATCGTCTTCGTATGTTTGCGCCGACGATTGCGCGGAGGCC
The DNA here is from genome assembly GCA_963745665.1 of uncultured Acidimicrobiaceae bacterium. Taxonomy (GTDB): domain Bacteria; phylum Actinomycetota; class Acidimicrobiia; order Acidimicrobiales; family RAAP-2; genus Bog-473. The sequence continues at coordinate 96,150 of CAVUYE010000003.1, forward strand.
AGCGCCACCGCGTTCTGGCTACTTGTCAGGTCGGTACCAACAGCGCCGCCGGGCGCCGAGGTGTTTCCAGTTCCATTCCCTGTTGCGGTGCCGGTCGGTAGCGCAACAGTGCCCGGTACTGTCAATTCTCGCGTCGTTGACGAGCCCGTGAAATTGGCATCTCCCGAATACGTGGCGCTCACGGAGTAGGTGCCCGGGGAAACGTTCGGGGCGATGCTTGCGGCGCAGGAAGGTGGGCCGGTCGTCTGGGCGGACAGAGTGCACGAGTAACTGCCGCTGGCGACGAGAAACGTGACGGAACCGGTAGGAGTGCCGCCGAACTCGGAGGAGACTGTCGCTGTCAGAGATTTCAACGAAATCGTCGTCGTAGCCTGTGACACGGTGAGTGTTCCCGGTGCGAACCCGAACGTGTAGTCGGAGGAGGCGAGCGTCCCAGCGGTGCAGGTGATCGGGTACGCCCCAACGAGACTGATAATCGTGGCGGCAGTAATGCACTGGGACTGGCCGGTGACTCCAGATGTAGCCAGGGACTGCCCGTTCACAAAGCCCGTTATCGTCGAGCCGACGGTTGGCAGGGGAGAACCATAGGGCGTTGTCTCGTCGTCTCCGGTGACCAAGAGTGGCGCCGGAGAGATCGTAAGGCTGACCGGTGATGACAGGGGTGAGGGATTGAAGTTCGAGTCGCCGCTGTAGCTAGCGGTGATCGGGTACGGTCCGGGGGCGATTGCTGTAGCGGCAGGTGAACAGGTTCCCGAACCGTTGGAAAGCGTCATCGTACAAATGACGTTCGGACCCTGCTCGACCGATACCCCCTCCGTGGGGACGCCCACGCTGCCGGATTGCGAGTCGTCCACAGTGGCCGAAAAGACGAGTGACTGTTCGCTGCCCCAGATAGCCGTCGCCGACGACGTGGTAAGCGATGTCGTCGTGTCCGCGGCCGTGACTGCTCCAGATACCTTGCCTTTGGAGGACAGATAGTTCTCGTCACCTGAGTACGAGTATTCGGCGATGGTCGACGAGTTCACAGGGATTGGAACGGTGGAGTCGGCGCAGACCACCGTGACCGCGCCCAACCCGGCTGCGGGCAGCGTGATAGGTGGGCAGAGATCGACTTGCTGATCGGAAACTGTGACGACTCCCGTGGCTGAGACATCACCCGTCGCCGGCGGCGTGATGGTCACGCTGAATACCTGGTTGAGGACCCCGTAGGCCTCCGTCGGTGGGGAGACCGTGACGGTGACCGTCACGCTGCTCTTTGATTGCGCCGCAGCGTCCGCCGTTCTGGCACCCAGGACGCCGATTACCAAACTCACGCAGAGCGCCGCCGCAAAGGCCGCAGCGACCTGTCGACCAAAAACCACCGTAGCGTTCCTCATCCTCAGTTAATGCTCGCACGAATCTAAGGGCGGTGCCATGGCGTCAGAGAGGGTGGAGATTTCTCCGGATGGGAGCAAAGCTCCGCAACGTTCCCCCGCCCAAGCCGCCATCCGAGCATCTGCGACGTCCCAATCACGAGTCGAACATCGACCACCTCGGTCGGCTCAACCTGGACTAGACGGACACCAGACCTACCGGCTGGCAGGTTTTAGGCGGGGGACCGTCACCTCATGCACAAATTCCCATCAATTAGACGGTCAGCTGGACAACCTCTGGCGACGGATCCGGGCAGGTTTTTCATAACGGCCGTTGCTAAGAGGCCCCCCACACCGCGTTGTTGCCGCGTTGACAGCCTGCAGGTGATCGCTTACGGTGCTGACCCGCCTAATCGGCTGCGTTTTTTGGCGGGGGGGTGGGGCGATTCGCAAGATGCGGTTCGCTCCAGATGACTTTTGGCGGAGGGGTGCAAACTGCGGGCCGAAAGGCCACGGGGAGGAGTGCGGTGACCAAGCGGTGGCTGGATACGGTGGTTGTGAGTTCTTTGCGTTTTGTGAAGGGGGCGCTCGCGCTGGCCCTCTGCCTGGGCACCCTCGGGGTGGCGTTGACCTTCGTCGGGGTGTCGCCCGCCGCCGCCGTAGCAGCTCCCGTGATCACCGGGGTCTCGCCCGCGTCGGGGCTGCCGACCGGCGGCGCCAAGGTGACGATCACCGGCTCGGGTTTGGCCTCGCCCACCGCGGTCGACTTCGGGCCGGGCAACCCTGCCACCGTTACCACTTCCGCAGCGGGCAAGATCGTCATCGACGCGGCGCCGGCTTCGACCCTGGCGGCACCGGGGTACGGCACGGTCGACATCACCGTGACGACCGCGGGGGGCACCTCTGCGATCGTGACGGCAGACAAGTTCACCTATGCTCCGGCGCCCACGGTCACCACCCTCTACGGTGGCAATGCCCCGACCGGCGGCGGCACGACGATCATCATCCAAGGGACAAACTTCACCGGTGCGACGGCGGTCGACTTCGCCACCACCCCGTCCACGTCCTTCACCGTTCAATCGAGTACGCAAATTCAGGCCTTGGTGCCGGCGATCGGGACCGAGGTCGTCGGGGACATCTACAACCTGACGGTCACCACCGGGGCCGGGAAGTCGGCCACGGCGACGGCCAACCAGTGGTACTGGTTCGGCACGGGCAGCTGTACCTTCAGCGGCGCCGGGGTGGAGAACAGCGGGGCGCCACCGGGGGCGAGCGCCTACATCCAAGGCGCCGTCGCCGGCACGAGTACAACCCTCCCCTCGGGCGGAACGGCGATCCCGACGGCGTGTACTGGTCTTACGGGCCTGGGCACGACGGCGCCGATGCTCGAGTCGCTGGGGGCGCCCACGGCGGCCGTCACCACCGGGACCGGGCCGGGTGGCAACGCCGCCAACGAGGAGTGGCTCGGCTGGTCGGGCTCCAACGGCTACTCGGACACGTCGACTTCGACCTACAACGCCCCCGCACCGGGGTTCCAGCTGCCCGAGTCGGGGCCGAGCACGACCGGCGGCTGCCCGGTCTCGCCCGGCTTGTGCGTTGTTGCGGCGTCGGGGGGGACGCCGGTGTACTACGGCACCGACCCCAACGCTACCTGCCCACCATCACAGGCCGAGACCGACGCCGGGCTCGTCGACTGCGACGTGACGGCCCTGACGGCGCAGTCGGGCTCGCCTCCTGACAGCTACATCGTGGCCACCTTGCAGCTCTCCTACGCCGACGACCCGACGCCGGACCCGGCCACAGCCACGTTCACCTCGGGGACGACGGCTCCGGGAGACACCGTCACCCTCAACAGCTGCAGCACCTGTAACTGGTGGGGAGCGGGATCCACAGGCGCCCCGGGCTTCACCCCGCCGATCGGGCCGGCCCCCGCGTCGGCCTTCGCCATCCCGGCCCCGGCGGTCTGGGTCGGCTCGACCAGAGCCAGCGCCGTCGAGGCGTCGCAGGCGACCAACACGATCACCGTCACCCCGGCCGGCTATGCCTGCGGCACCAGCGGCGGGGCGAACACCACGAGCCCCGGGCCGGTCGCCAACTGCACGCTCAGCCAAGGCACGATCAGCGGCGGCTTCGTGATGCCCACGGTGACCTGTAGCCCGTGCAACGTCTACGTCGACGAACCCAACCTCTCCTTGACCCAAAGCACGTACGCGGCCCACGGCGGAACTAGCACCTACAACAACGGTCTCGCCTACCAGCTCGTCAACTCGGTCGAGTCAGCCACCGCGATCTCGTGCCCGACGTGTTCTGGCGGCAGCACGACCCCGACGGTCACCGGCGTCAGCCCGACCAACGGGCCAACGGCCGGCGGAACCTCGGTCATCGTGAGCGGTACCAACTTGACCGGTGCCACGGCTGTCGCCTTCGGCTCCAACGCGGGCACCTCCATCAGCGGGGTCACCGCCACCAGCCTTACGGTCAACTCTCCGGCGGGCACCGGCACGGTCAACGTCACGGTGACCACCCCCAACGGCACCTCGGCCATCAACGCGCCGAGTGACCAGTTCACCTACAACGCCCCGGCGCTCCCGACGGTCACCGGGGTCAGCCCCACGAGTGGTCTAGCGGCCGGCGGGACCTCGGTCACGGTGAGCGGTACCAACTTGACCGGCGCCACGGCCGTCGCCTTCGGCTCCAACGCGGGCACCTCCATCAGCGGGGTCACCGCCACCAGCCTCACGGTTACCTCTCCGGCGGGGACCGGCACGGTCAACGTCACGGTGACCACCCCCAACGGCACCTCGGCCATCAACGCGCCGAGTGACCAGTTCACCTACAACGCCCCGGCGCTCCCGACGGTCACCGGCGTCAGCCCGACCAACGGGCCAACGGCCGGCGGGACCTCGGTCACGGTGAGCGGCACCAACTTGACCGGTGCCACGGCTGTCGCCTTCGGCTCCAACGCGGGCACCTCCATCAGCGGGGTCACCGCCACCAGCCTCACGGTTACCTCTCCGGCGGGGACCGGCACGGTCAACGTCACGGTGACCACCCCCAACGGCACCTCGGCCATCAACGCGCCGAGTGACCAGTTCACCTACAACGCCCCGGCGCTCCCGACGGTCACCGGCGTCAGCCCGACCAACGGGCCAACGGCCGGCGGGACCTCGGTCATCGTGAGCGGTACCAACTTGACCGGTGCCACGGCTGTCGCCTTCGGCTCCAACGCGGGCACCTCCATCAGCGGGGTCACCGCCACCAGCCTTACGGTCAACTCTCCGGCGGGCACCGGCACGGTCAACGTCACGGTGACCACCCCCAACGGCACCTCGGCCATCAACGCGCCGAGTGACCAGTTCACCTACAACGCCCCGGCGCTCCCGACGGTCACCGGGGTCAGCCCCACGAGTGGTCTAGCGGCCGGCGGGACCTCGGTCACGGTGAGCGGTACCAACTTGACCGGCGCCACGGCCGTCGCCTTCGGCTCCAACGCGGGCACCTCCATCAGCGGGGTCACCGCCACCAGCCTCACGGTTACCTCTCCGGCGGGGACCGGCACGGTCAACGTCACGGTGACCACCCCCAACGGCACCTCGGCCATCAACGCGCCGAGTGACCAGTTCACCTACAACCCGCCGCCGACGGTCACCGCAGTCAACCCGAACAACGGGCCCCAGGGCGGGACCAACACCGTCACGCTCACCGGGAGTGGGTTCGTCTCGGGCTCGACTGGGGTCGAATTCGGCACCAACGTGGGCACCCCGGTCAACGTGAGCAGCGGCACCTCGCTCACTGTCGTGGTCCCGGCGGGGACCGGCACGGTCTCGGTGACCGTGATCACCACCGGCGGTGGGTCCTCGACCCCCCTGGCCGGCGCCTACACCTACAACCCACTGCCCACGGTCACCGGGGTCAGCCCGAACAACGGATCCGCCAACGGCGGGACCTCGGTCACGGTCAGTGGAACCGGCTTCACCGGTGCCACGGCCGTCGCCTTCGGCTCCAACGCGGGCACCTTGATCAGCGGGGTCACCGCCACCAGCCTCACGGTCACCTCTCCGGCGGGGACCGGCACGGTGAACGTCACGGTGACCACCCCCAACGGCACCTCGGCGGTCAACGCGCCCAGTGACCAGTTCACCTACAACCCACTGCCGACGGTCACCGGGGTCAGCCCGAACAACGGGCCCCCGGGCGGGACCAACATGGTCACGGTCAATGGAACCGGCTTTACCGGTGCCACGGCCGTCGCCTTCGGCTCCAACGCGGGCACCTCGATCAGTGGGGTGACGGCCACCAGCCTCACGGTCACCGTCCCGTCGGGGACCGGCACGGTGAACGTCACGGTGACCACCGCCAACGGCACCTCGGCGGTCAACGCGCCGAGTGACCAGTACACCTACAACGGTCCGCCGACCGTCACCGGGGTCAGCCCGACCAACGGGCCAACGGCCGGCGGCACCTCGGTCATCGTGAGTGGATCCAACTTGGCCGGCGCCACGGCCGTCGCCTTCGGCTCCAACGCGGGCACCTCGATCAGCGGGGTGACTGAAACCAGCCTCACGGTCACCTCTCCGGCGGGGACCGGCACGGTCAACGTCACGGTGACCGCCACCAACGGCACCTCGGCCATCAACGCGCCGAGTGACCAGTTCACCTACAACCCACTGCCGACGGTCACCGGGGTCAGCCCGAACAACGGATCCGCCAACGGCGGGACCTCGGTCACGGTCAGTGGAACCGGCTTCACCGGTGCCTCGGCCGTCGACTTCGGGACCGCGAACCCGGGCACCTTGATCAGCGGGGTCACCGCCACCAGCCTCACGGTCACCTCTCCGGCGGGGACCGGCACGGTCAACGTCACGGTGACCACCGCCAACGGCACCTCGGCCATCAACGCGCCGAGTGACCAGTTCACCTACAACCCACTGCCCACGGTCACCGGGGTCAGCCCGAACAACGGATCCGCCAACGGCGGGACCTCGGTCACGGTCAGTGGAACCGGCTTCACCGGTGCCACGGCCGTCGCCTTCGGCTCCAACGCGGGCACCTTGATCAGCGGGGTCACCGCCACCAGCCTCACGGTCACCTCTCCGGCGGGGACCGGCACGGTGAACGTCACGGTGACCACCCCCAACGGCACCTCGGCGGTCAACGCGCCCAGTGACCAGTTCACCTACAACCCACTGCCGACGGTCACCGGGGTCAGCCCGAACAACGGGCCCCCGGGCGGGACCAACATGGTCACGGTCAATGGAACCGGCTTTACCGGTGCCACGGCCGTCGCCTTCGGCTCCAACGCGGGCACCTCGATCAGTGGGGTGACGGCCACCAGCCTCACGGTCACCGTCCCGTCGGGGACCGGCACGGTGAACGTCACGGTGACCACCCCCAACGGCACCTCGGCTATCAACGCGCCGAGTGACCAATACACCTACAACGGTCCGCCGACGGTCACCGGGGTCAGCCCCTCGAGTGGTCTAGCGGCCGGCGGAACCTCGGTCATCGTGAGCGGCACCAACTTGGCCGGCACCACGGCCGTCGCCTTCGGCTCCAACGCGGGCACCTCGATCAGCGGGGTGACCGAAACCAGTCTCACGGTCACCTCTCCGGCGGGGACCGGCACGGTGGACGTCACGGTGACCACCCCAAACGGCACCTCGTCGGCCAACGCGAGTGACCACTACACCTACAACCCCCTGCCGACGGTCACCGCAGTCAACCCGAACAACGGGCCCCAGGGCGGGACCAACACCGTCACGCTCACCGGGAGTGGGTTCGTCTCGGGCTCGACTGGGGTCGAATTCGGCACCAACGCGGGCACCTCGGTCAGCGTGAGCAGCGGCACCTCGCTCACTGTCGTGGTCCCGGCGGGGACCGGTACGGTTTCGGTGACCGTGATGACCACCGGCGGTGGGTCCTCGACCCCCCTGGCCGGCGCCTACACCTACAACCCACTGCCCACGGTCACCGGGGTCAGCCCGAACAACGGATCCGCCAACGGCGGGACCTCGGTCACGGTCAGTGGAACCGGCTTCACCGGTGCCACGGCCGTCGCCTTCGGCTCCAACGCGGGCACCTTGATCAGCGGGGTCACCGCCACCAGCCTCACGGTCACCTCTCCGGCGGGGACCGGCACGGTGAACGTCACGGTGACCACCCCCAACGGCACCTCGGCGGTCAACGCGCCCAGTGACCAGTTCACCTACAACCCACTGCCGACGGTCACCGGGGTCAGCCCGAACAACGGGCCCCCGGGCGGGACCAACATGGTCACGGTCAATGGAACCGGCTTTACCGGTGCCACGGCCGTCGCCTTCGGCTCCAACGCGGGCACCTCGATCAGTGGGGTGACGGCCACCAGCCTCACGGTCACCGTCCCGTCGGGGACCGGCACGGTGAACGTCACGGTGACCACCGCCAACGGCACCTCGGCCATCAACGCGCCGAGTGACCAATACACCTACAACGCTCCGCCGACAGTGAGCGGAGTGAGCCCGTCTGGTGGACCAACGGCCGGCGGGACCTCGGTCACGATCAGTGGAACCGGCTTCACCGGTGCCACCGCCGTCGCCTTCGGCTCCAACGCGGGCACCTCGATCAGTGGGGTCACCGAAACCAGCCTCACGGTCACCTCTCCGGCGGGGACCGGCACGGTGGACGTCACGGTGACCACCGCCAACGGCACCTCGGCCATCAACGCGCCGAGTGACCAGTTCACCTACAACCCACTGCCGACGATCACTTCGGTGGTCCCGTCGCAGGGATCGACACTGGGCGGCACCGTTGTCACCATCGACGGCGCCAACCTGGCATCGCCCAGCTCGGTCAACTTCGGTGGCAACAACGGGACCGTGACCGCAAGTAGCGCATCGTCGATCACCGTGACGACCCCCGCAGGCTCCGCTGGTCCGGCGGTTGACGTTATCGTGACCACCCTCGGTGGTTCGGTAAAGGATTCCGGAGCCTTCACCTATGTCACGCCGGTTGTCACCAAGCCCTCGACCACCCAGGGATATTGGGAGGTTGCCTCCGACGGCGGCGTCTTTAGCTTCGGTGGCGCCGTGTTCCACGGTTCCGCCGGTTCGCTGAATCTGAACGCACCGGTCGTCGGGATGGCCTCGATGCCTGGGGGCGGTGGGTACTGGCTCGTCGGCAAGGACGGCGGCGTCTTCGCCTATGGCGACGCCCACTCCTACGGATCCCGCGGGGGCGAGCCCCTCAACGCGCCCATCGTCGGGATCGCCTCGACTCCTGACGGCGGTGGGTACTGGCTCGTCGCCAACGACGGCGGCGTCTTCGGCTACGGCGACGCCCACTTCTACGGATCTCGCGGCGGCCAGCCCCTCAACGCGCCTATCGTCGGGATGGCCTCGACTCCTGACGGCCGTGGGTACTGGCTCGTCGCCAACGACGGCGGCGTCTTCGGCTACGGCGACGCCCACTTCTATGGATCTCGCGGCGGCCAGCCCCTGAACGCGCCCATCGTCGGGATGGCCTCGAGTCCTGGCGGCGGCTACTGGCTCGTCGGCAAGGACGGCGGCGTCTTCACCTATGGCGGCGCCCAGTTCTTCGGCTCCGCCGGCGCGATGCCACCGAACGCGTCCGTTACCGGCATGACCTCGAGCCCCGACGGCGGCGGGTACTGGTTGGCCACGACCAACGGAGGATCCATGCACTACGGCGACGCCACGTCCTTCGGCTCGGGAAGTAGCCAACCGCTGAACGAACCAATCGTGGGGATCGTCTTGGCGGGCTAGAAAGACTTGGGGATCGAAGTCGATCGAAGTGACAACCAGCGCTTCCAGTCGGGAGGTGCATCGACACGTTCTGGTTGTAACTGTGAGTCGTCGCATTTGCATTCCTCACATGACGGCAGATACCTCTCCGACACGGAGTGGTAGACGCAGTCGATCCCACGCTTCAATTCACGTGGGACCAGAAGCCTTCGATGTTCTACGTGTGAATGTCCGCATGCAGGTCGACACTTTCTGGGTCGCACGCTGGGCTTATACAGTCGAGGGATATGACACTCGAGGTCCTCGCCAAAGGGCTCGGTCGTTGGTATTCCGGTGTCGCCGGCTCGCTGCGCGAAGGCGTGGCCGAGAGCTTCACGATCAGCGGAGGGGGCATCCCGCCGGACGTTGGCGCGGACGTTGCGCTCCACCAACGCCATGGAGTCAATGATCGAGATCCGTCGCGGCCACTCGGCCAGCTTGCAGCGCGCGCGCGATGGGCAGATGGCGGTCCGCCGCCTTGACAGCGCGAGGCGGGCGTCTAATATTCCGGTTCGCTGCCGTGGGGGGGGCCTCGGGCGGGGACTGGTCCACTTGAGAAGCGAGGGCAGCAGAATGCTGAAGCACCGGGGGTTTGTGTCACGTTTTGGTCGGGCACGGGGGATCCAACGAACAACGGTTTCATTGCTGGCGCTGGGGAGCTTCGTAGGTGCTGCGACGCTGGTGAGTGTTGCAGCCTCGACCGCATCTGGCGCGGCCACTGTCCGACCGGCTGCGGCAGGATCTCCTTGCACCTTCACACTCGGCTCGCAGTCAGTCAGCGGGACGACAGCTGCGCCAGCCATCCTTACCGGCGTGGGCAACGGCAGCTCTGTCAACGTCGCCTGTACCGGTCTAACCCCCGCCGCCGAATATGGCATCTTCGAGGCCAGCCCACTGGCTGTGGTCACCGAACCCTTCAGCCTTAGTGTGCTGGGCAGCGAGGCGGACATCGGCACGGGATTTAACACGATCCTGGCGGCGAGCGGATCCGGGATGTACAGCGGGAACCTTGCTGTCGGCACCTCGGCCGGGGGAGGGTTCTCTCCTGGTGGGAGCGTTAGCGGAACGACTTTCGTCGCGGACACCAACGCCGTGTGTCCACCCAGCCAGGCGGAGATCAACGCCGGACTTGGCACCTGTGTCATCGCGGTCACCGACATCTCGGCGACGACCGCGATGGGGGCAGTGCCATCCCAGGCCGACTTCGTCGGCGAGGCATTGCTCGACTTCACCGGTCAGGCGAGCCCGCAGAGCCCGCCTACCGTCGGGTTCAACCCGCCGGTTGCCGCGGCAGGCCACAGCGCCACGGTGAATGACGCTGGCTCGTCAACCAACTGGTGGGCCGGCGGCTGGTGGGCCGGCGGCTACCCGAACGGGCAGCTCGACGCCGCCCCGTACTCGATCCCCTCCTCCAACATCCTGCTCAACGGCTCTCCTGCCGCTGGCGCGTCGGCCCAGGTGAATCCAGCCGTGTATTGCTTCTACGGCGGGTCCTCGGCCAGCTCGTGCAATGCCGGCACGGCCGACACGCCAGGAGCTGGGGTGATCTTCCCGTCTCTTTTGACCGGCACCGTGCCCATACCCGCCGGGTATGCACCTTCCTCGGCGACGGTCAGCATCTATGAACCCAACCTCTGGGGATCGGTCTTCCCTGGCAACAACACCACCAATTCGGCGTTCCCGGCCAATGACCTGACGGCGACGGGAACGGTCGGGATCACCAAGGTGGGTTACTGGGAGGTGGCGTCCGACGGCGGCATCTTCTCCTACGGCACGGCCAACTACTACGGCTCGATGGGCGGGAAACCCCTCAAGGCGGCGATCGTGGGCATGGCGGCCACCCCCGACGGGGGCGGCTACTGGGAGGTGGCCTCGGACGGCGGAGTCTTCGCCTTCGGTGACGCCAATTTCTACGGTTCGATGGGTGGGAAGCCCCTCGCCCATCCGGTGGTTGGGATCGCCTCCACCTCCGACGGGGGCGGCTACTGGGAGGTGGCCTCGGACGGCGGAGTCTTCCCGTTCGGTGATGCCCAGTACTACGGCTCCATGGGTGGCAAACCCCTCACTCATCCGGTGGTCGGGATCGCCCCCACCCCCGACGGGGGCGGTTACTGGTTGGTGGCCTCGGACGGCGGAGTCTTCGCCTTCGGTGACGCCAATTACTACGGCTCCATGGGTGGCAAACCCCTCACTCATCCCGTGGTCGGGATCGCCCCCACTCCCGACGGGGGCGGCTACTGGGAGGCGGGTTCCGACGGAGGGATCTTCACCTTCGGCGAGCCCAATTACTTTGGCTCGATGGGCGGGAAACACCTCAACAAGCCTGTTGTTGCGGTGTGGAGCAGCTCCAACGGTCAGGGCTATTGGGAATCTGCGTCCGACGGGGGGATCTTCAACTTCGGGAACGCCCCCTTCTTGGGTTCTACCGGCAGCATCAAATTGAATGCGCCGGTGGTAAGCGGGTCAATTGTTCCCGTCCTTCCGAGCTCGGGCATCAGCCTCGCCAAATCGACCACGTCGACTGGATACGGCAGCGCCGGCCAGACCATTCCTTACAGTTACCTCGTCTCGAACTCGGGGGCCACGGCTCTCACAGGGGTCTCGGTCAGTGACACCAAGGTGTCGGTGAGCTGCCCCTCGACCACTCTGGCCAAGGGGGCCAGCGAGACGTGCACCGGCACCTACACGGTAACCCAAGCCGACGTCGACTCAGGTTCGGTGACGAACACAGCGACGGCATCGGCGAACGGCCCCCGGAGTGCCGTGAGCTCGGGTGTGGCATCCGTGACGGTTCTTGCGAGTGGAGCGACATCGAGCCTCAGCCTTGTCAAGACGACGACCGCGAACACTGCGGGTGGATACAAAGATCCCGGCGACATCATCCCCTACACCTATACGGTAACCAACACCGGCACAACGACGCTGTCCAGCGTCGCAGTTACCGACTCGGCTACAAACCCGAACAACGATACCGAAGCGGTGACGGTGAACTGTCCGGGCGGGAACGTCGCCCCAGGGACGAGCGAGATCTGCCACGCCAACTACGCGGTGAGCCAGGACGATATCGACTTCGGTTCCGTGACGAATAGCGCTTCGGCTTCAGCTCTGAACTCGGCGGGGGCGTTGCTCTGCACGACGGGAGCGCCGGTTATGGGTGCCTGCCCGGGTCCGTCGGTGCCTCCTGCCCCGGGCACGAGCGTCACAGTCAACGCAGACAATCCTCCCGATGCGAGCTTGAGCATCGTGCCATCGACGTCCTCCACCTTCACGGGATCGGGGCAGACGATCGACTACAGCTACCTGGTGACCAACACCGGGGGAAGCACACTGACCGGGATCTCGGTGACCGACCAAGTGCTGGCGAACCTAACCAACATCAGCTTTACCACTTCGTGCCCGGCGTTACCGGTCAATCTCGCACCGGGAGCGAACGAGACGTGTACGGGTTCGTACACAACTGACGCGACCGACGTCAGCAACGGGTCAGTGGTAGATGACGCCCAGGCCAGTGGCTTCGACCTCAACTTCGGCGGCCAGTGGTTCTCGTCCTCGGTGGGGGTGCCGGTTCCACTGACCTAACGAACCGCCGATCCGGCGCATCAGATTGTGAACGGAAACTGCCGCCGGTCATCCGGCGGCAGTTTCCGTTCGGGGTGCGCGTTGTAAACCTGTCAGTTCCTCGAGGACCGGACACGACGACGGTGGCGGCGTTGCGGCGCACCAGCTCCCCACACCCTTTCCCCGCCGGACGCTGGATCCCGTTGCTGCGCCGTACGGGTGCTCAACGCGGCCGGCGCTCGACCGTACGGCGTCAGTGATCGCCGTTGTCGGGAACGTCGACCCATCGTCCAACCCCAACAACGCGTGACAACCGAGGGAACGGACCCTCGTCCTCATCGGGCCTGGAGGGGTTGGAAGAACCGGGTCGTGCAGTCGTCGCCAACGGGCCTTCTGGCTCCAGGCGCCACCGAGTCCGTGCCCGCGCAAGATCTGCGAAATACCTCGTCAGAGGGTTTAAAGCACCCAGCTTCCAGCGCCTAGCGCATCGGCATTTGAAGTGCTACGTTGACGCTATCGAGCCTGATAAAGGTCCTTGGTCATGTGGTTGGGGGGCGGCGTCGGGAGCGGTTGAGAGGGGTCCAATTGACGCCGGCGCCTCGTAAAAGTGGGCCGGAGGGGAGAACAAATGAATATCCGAAAGAAGTTGGCGGTGGCGGCAGCGGTAGTGCTGCCGCTGAGCGGCCTGGCCGTCTTGGGGGGGGTTCAACTGGTCTCGGCCGGAGGACCCCCTATATTGAGTTGTGCAGCGCTCGGTTCTGACCCGGCTAACGCACTAACCGGGGGAATTACGTTCGACAACCAGGGCCAGAACGGCGGACCCACTGGTGCGGGCACGGCTGGGTTGGCTCTTGGTGCTGGACTGGCAACCTCGAATCAGACGGCCGTGGATGAGCTTGCTGGGAATGTGGGCACGAACGTCTTGGAACTCGGCGGCCAGGCCATCGCCGGGCAAGAGCTTCAACTCCCGAACGGTCAGAACACCTGGGTCGTGGGCGACGCGTCTACTGTGACGGGCGCGATAGGTGTCGCCAACGCCAAGAACTTTGAGACGGTGATCATTTCACCGGCCGTGCAGGCCCCAGTATTCGCGAAGAAGGGCAACGTGACGATCGACACGTCGACCTCCACCCCTTATTCGACGTTCGACAATGCCTCCGTGACTTCAGGTAGTGACGTCGTGACGGCTACCAGTGCGGACTTCAACACCAGTATTTACAACCCGGTATCTGATCCCACGGGGGATGTCGGTGCGCCGGTGACGGTGACCTACGACGACTCTGTTGACGTTGGGAACTATTCCCCGTTCGCCCCACCACAGGATTCGATAGTGATTTGGTCGACGTACATCCAGTCGGTCAGCGGCGACACAGCAACCATCTACGGTTATGGGCCGCCAGCCGGCACGACTACTACTGGTGGCAAATATAACAAGGGCCTGGCAGGTACCGGTAATAGCACGGCAGCGGCGGCTGACTCTCAGGTCAGTGGCACCGTGCCCGTGGTTGTGACGGTCGGCCAGACGTCCCAGCCGACGAACACAGTCGCGACGGACTACGACTTTGCCATGACCTCATGTGCGTCGTCTCTCCAGGCTGACGCGGGTGTCATCTTCCCGAACAACGTGACCCTTACGACACCCACTGGCGTCACCAACACCGACACCGGCCCGAGTGCCGCCATCTCGTTGGAGGCGTCGGCGCAGCCGATCCATGCCGCGACCGTCAGCTACCCGCCGAGTCTTCCTGCGGGATACTCGTGGGGAGATAGCGGCGCAGACACGACCGGGGTGAGCTTCACCAGCACCAAGGACATACTCTGTGTGCAGAGTGGGGGGTGTGGCGCCATCCAGCAGGATCAGGAAAGCTTCGCGGACGGTGTCGCTACGGGTATCTACTCGACGGCCAAGGCGTCCATGCTCTTCGGTGTCACTTCCATGGTCGTTTGCACCGAAGCTCAGGCGGCGGCCATCGGGACTGGAAGCGGTGGAACCGGTATCGACAGCGTTTCTGGGCCCAATCAGGTTCCTGCCGCAGCGAACGCCAGTGACGTTGGAACGCTATCGCTGGAATACTGTGACGGAGGTCCCGACAGTGCTCTGACGGCTGCTCCGACTGACATAGGCGGCGGTGGCGGCTCAACCGTCGGCGGTGGCAATGCGGGATTCGCAGAGGTGGCCGGTGTTGAGGGCGCCCCTCTTAACGGAGGCGGCGGCTTTGACGGCAGCCCCCTCGCGGCGATCTGGGAGGTCAGCGGCTCTGGGCACGCCGTCCTGTAGTCCCTGAAACAACGCAGTACCGCAGTCCCGAAAGAGGGGCGGGGTTTCATCCCCGCCCCTCTTTCACGTCCCGGATCTGAATTGAAGAGCGCGTGAGCCTGCCGGGGGCCCGGAGAAAGGTGCGGGCCACGACATCCCGGTTGGGGTGGCCCCGAAGTTCCGCCTCGGACGATTCGTTTCTGCCGCACAGATTTCGAACAGTCTTCTGGCCGGTCACGGGTTTGCGGCAGTGTCAGACGAATGGGCAGCCTGGCCGCATGTGTCGCAGCCGGCTCCGGATGATCTGGCGGCGCCAGCGAAAAACCATTGTGCAAGCGCCGCCGGCGAGGTCGCCCAGTGCCTCAATCGTTCGGGGGAGGAGTTTCGACGACGCTATAAGGAACCTCTGAGCGGCCACCTGGTGATGATCGTCGCGGATGTCATGCGCATCTCGATCGGGTGGGAATCTCGGCTTCCGTACCGCCATCGGATCGGCTCAAGATGATCGATCGACTGCGTGCCCGACGGCAGGAGTTACCCAAACTGGGCTGTGCGGCACCCAGCACCCCATCTACCCCGACTGGACAATCCATGCGGGTAAAGTGCCCTTCCCTGCTCCCTCTGTGGCTTGGGGCGTACGCCCTCGGGCTGCGTCTGAAGGATGCTGATTTCCCCGCGAATTTGCGGAAGTGTCGTCTCAACCGGTCTTCCAGCACCGCACCCGCCTCGAGGACTTCAATCCGGCGGTGCGGGGCCGTGTCCTGGTTCCCAGTGGTGCCAAGTTGTCCATGCTCCACGACAAGTACCGGGCCACCATAGGGCTGGACCAACTCACACCAGCACCGCTTCACCACCGATGACCACCTCCATGGGATGCAGTTCGACGGGTATCCCGAAGACGCGCTCGACGAGACCGAGTACAGGGTCATCGTCACGCTGTGTGGCGGCGTGCGGCGGTTCGCGCATGAATACGAATTCAGCGACTGATGGACCCACGAAGTGGTCGTCGAAGGTGTCACCTGGTCGCCTTGTGTGGTCATACAGGGCGTCTGCCTCGATGGTCCAGGAGCCTGTTCCCCCGAAATGCGGGTCAGATCCCCGGTTATCAGCGATTTCTCGAGGTGTTCGCCGATCCGCTGACGAGGAGCACGACAACTACCTGGTCTGGGTGGGCTACAAGCTCGACCCGAGCGATTTGAACATCGGGGTCACCAACACTGCCCTCCAGCGCGTCCGGTGATCAGGTGCTCTTGGACTTGCGCGTCCTGCGTGGCCGGAAGCTCTCGGTGCTGGTCTCGATGATGTAGGCCGGGAAGGTGAATCGGTCGACGATGGCGAACAAGACTTCTCTTCGCGCTCGGTCGGGATCTGGATGAACAACTCGGCCCCGCTGGTGTCGAGTTTGACACGGCCCAGTTCGTCGAGCAACGGCAGGTCGAGGGCTCTAATACCGGGCGACGAGGCGCGAAAGCGCCGGCGTTCGTTCGCCGCGTCGCTCTGCCCCGATGTGCACTCTCTGCAGATGCAGTTGCCGGCTGGCCGCACCGATGGCGGCAATCGCCGCTGTGGATGCGCATGCCGGCATAGCGCACCGGCACCGAATAGACGCAGAGGCGTACGTACTTCCGGCTCTTGGCGTCCACCCGTGGGCGCACCAGCAGGCCGGCCTCGAAGGGATGGACAGGTAGGTCGCTGAGAAGTCGGTGCTTGAGGCGAAGCTCGCCGACAGACATCGCACTAGTGTCGATGTGGCGGAGTTCGTCGAGACGGTCCTCTTTGGCCACCGGCTCGTTGAGCTCAGCCATGGGGGAGACCTTGGCCGAGGGACAGCATGTGACGGCGACGGAAGCGTCCGATCTCTCTTTCGGCCCGCCCTACTTCGTGTGCCGCTTCTTTTGCCCAGCCGACAGGAGAAGGACTGGAAGAGCTGAGCACGCGGGGGACGGCGGGCCTGAGGTTGTCGCAGCGGACGCGTCCGGGGCACCCCGCCGAAATGCTCGAAGGCCTGAACGTGCCTGTCCATGAAGGCCTTTTGGCATAGACGCGGTTAGGGTCCTTACCCGACGTCGAGAGCCGCATCACGTACGTGTACGCCGCCGTGGGTTCGCCGCAGAGGTAGAATCTGACCGAGCCGATCGACCTCGGACTCGGCGCAAAGAGGGTGGGTCGGGGGATCATCACCTTGGCTGCCGCGATTGGCCGCCGGCCTTTGGCTGTTGCCATGTAGTGGCGCACGGTGGATCGGTGTCAGAGATCGGAGATCGGCGCGTCGTCTCGTCGACCAGATGTCAACGACGGCTGAATGTTGACCCCCTGCGAGGGCGGAATCGAGGGCGGAGTCGAGTAGTCGAAGCAACACGTGCCTCTCTCAGCAGACGAGATGGGGATCAGGGACCGCGGAGGGAGTTGACTAGCCAGCCTTTGATGGTCGACTCCTGGGGCCCCAGAGCCAGTGTGGATCGCTCAGCCCTCTTAGGCGGATGTCGACGACGGTCCAATACTGAGCACGTAACGCCGGTCGAAAGCTGCGCGGGTCTCCGCCAGTGATCGAAAATCTCCAGGTCAAACGAACCTTTGGGGAGGAAGGGTGTACGACGTGCAGGATTGGGCCGAGGTCCACCGTCTGTTCCATCGCCAAGGCTGGTCGAAAACGGCCATCGCCGGGAAGCTCTCCATGAGCCGCAACACGGTCGATCGGCTGTTGAAGCTGACTGAGCCACCCCACTACGAGCGCAAGCCCAAAGGCTCAGCGCTCGATGCGTTCGACGACGAGATCGTCTCCATGCTGGGCCAGGACCCGACCGTTCGGGCGACCGTCATCATGGAGCGGCTGCGCCCGCTCGGCTACACCGGTGGCATCACGGTGCTCAAAGAACGCCTGGCATCACTACGTCCGGTGATGCGCACCGCTCGGAGCTATCAGCGGACGTCCTACCTGCCCGGCGAGGTGGCCCAGCTGGACTGGTGGCACACCGGAGCGGCCATCCCGGTCGGCAAAGGGGCCCAACGCCAGGCCTTCGGGCTGGTGACCACCTTGCCGCACTCGGCCGCCCACGCCACGGTGTTCACGTTCGGGCGCACGACGCCCGAGTTCGTGGCCGCCGCACTCGGGTGTTTCACTCGTCTCGGTGGTGTGCCCGAAAAGGCCGTGACTGACAATGAGGGCTGCATCGTCAAGCCCCGCCGAGGTGGCCCACCTCGCCTGGTTGACGAGGTGGCTGCTCTCTTCGGCCACCTGCTGGTGCGCCCAGTAGTACTGCGACCCCGCTTTCCAGAAGGCAAGGGGCAAGACGAGCGCACCGTCGGCTATCTCGAGACCTCATTCCTCCCGCTGCGCCAGTTCAGCTCCTTGGCTGACCTGCAGTCCCAGCACGATCAGTGGAGCACGGACGTGGCCTTCGAGCGTCACCACCGCCGGGTGGGGGCCAAGGTCAAAGAGG
This sequence comes from uncultured Acidimicrobiaceae bacterium, assembly GCA_963745665.1. Lineage (GTDB taxonomy): Bacteria > Actinomycetota > Acidimicrobiia > Acidimicrobiales > RAAP-2 > Bog-473. Next base: position 114,535 of record CAVUYE010000003.1, read on the forward strand.
CATGGGCCGTCGAGCGGGGCTACCTGCGGGCGTTGCCCGACCCGTTGCCCGACATCGATCTCCACACCGAGGTGCGGGTCATGAAGGACGGCTTCGTCCGGGTGCGCGACGTCGACTACTCGGTCCCGCCTGGTCTCTCAGGTCGCCGGGTCTCGATCCGCTGTTCGCTCGACGAGGTCACGGTCCATCTGGGCGGCCAACTCATCGCCACCCACCGGCGCTCCTACGTGCCGGCCGACGTGGTGCTGGCTCCGGCTCACGCCAGGGCATTGCGCCTCGAACGCAATGCAGCCAAACGTCACTTGGCGGCCGGCGACGTCATCTTGAGCGAACCCGACCTGTCGCGCTATGACGCCCTGGCCATCGGCTCGTGAGCGCCAACTCGTCGGAGATCGCCTTCTTGGCTCGGGCCCTCAAGGCGCCCCGGATCTCGGAGCGGGCCGGGCCCTTGGCCAAGCGGGCGGCCGAAGAAGGCTGGGACCACCAGAGCTACTTGGCCGCCGTCTTGAGCGAGGAGGTCGATGCCCGCACCACCCATGGCGGCGAGCACCGGGTCAAAGCGGCCCGCTTCCCGGCCACCAAGACGCTGGACGACTTCGACTTCGCTTTCCAGCGCTCGGTCAAGCGAGCGACCATGGCGCACCTGGCCCAGCTCGACTTTTTGGCTGAGTCCAAGAACGTCATCTTCTTGGGACCACCGGGAACGGGCAAGACCCATCTCTCGATTGCGTTGGGGGTCCAAGCGGCCCGACGGGGCTATCGGGTGGCCTTTGCCTCGGCCCAAGAATGGGTGGGGCGACTGGCCGCCGCCAAACGAACCGGGACCCTCGAAGCCGAGCTCGAGCGCCTGCGGCGGATCCCGCTCCTCATTATCGATGAGGTGGGCTACATCCCCTTCGACCCTGACGCCGCCGCACTCTTCTTTGCCCTGATCGCCTCGCGTTATGAGCGGGCCAGCCTGGTGGTGTCGTCCAACAAGACCTTCTCGGCCTGGGTGGAGATCTTCGGGGACGCAGTGGCTGGGAATGTCAACTTGATTTGGCCCCACCGTGATCATCTGATTTGGCCCCACCCAAAAGCCCAGGTGGGCTGAGGAAGCTCAGATCAGACCTCTCGGGCCTGGAGCCGCATGGGGCAGTTGAGCGCTCCGCGTAATGTCGGGGCGTGCCACAACCACCCGGTCAGAGCGTCTTTCGATTTCGGATCCAGCTCAATGACGTCGACCCGGTGATCTGGCGTCGGCTGCTGGTGCCTGGCTCGGTGCGGATGGCCAAGCTGGCCGACATCCTGATTGCCGGCATGGGGTGGACCAACTCCCACCTTCATGCGTTCCGGGTCGGCGAGAAGCGTTATGGCATGAACTTCGACGAGTATCCAGAGGGCGAGATCGACGAGAAGTCCGTCACTGTGCTGCAGAGCCTGCGTGACGAACGACGGTTCACGTTCGACTACGACTTCGGTGACTCCTGGGAGCACGATGTGGTCATCGAGGAGTTGACGTGGTCGTTCTTCGGATTGAAGTACGCCGTGTGCATCGATGGGGCCAATGCCTGTCCACCTGAAGACGTCGGTGGCGTCTATGGCTATGCCAACTTCCTCGAGGCCATCAACGACCCCGAGCACGAGGAGTTCGACGACTACACCGCCTGGATCGATGGCCCCTTCGATCCCGCCGAATTCAACCTCGGAGAGGTCAACGCTGTGCTGCAAAAGGTGCGCTGATCACTTGCCCCGCCCCGGGCGAGCTCGTGAGGCGCGCAACCTGAAGCTCTCCGTGCCGGTCTCGATGATGTGGGCCCGGAACGTCATCCGGTCGACGACGGCAGCCACCAGGCGCGGGTCGGTGATGACCTGGCCCCACTCGCTGAAGGGAAGATTCGAAGCCACGGCCACGGAGGACTTCTCCTCGCGTTCGGTCAGGATCTGGAAGAACAGCTCCGCACCGCGCGTGTCGAGTTGGACATAACCCAGCTCGTCGAGCAGCAACAGGTCGAGACGGCCATAGCGAGCAACGAGGCGCGACAGCCGGCGCTCGTCGGCGGCTTCGACGAGTTCGTTGACCAGCTGGGCGCAGGTGGCGTAACGGACAGCCCGGCCCTGTTCGCAGGCGGCCAGGCCCATCCCGATGAGCAGGTGGCTCTTGCCGGTTCCCGAGTCGCCGAGCAGCACGACGGGTTCACCCTTGTCGAGATAGGCGCCCGAGGCCAGCGCAGCGATGGTCGCCGCATCGACCGGACTGGCTGCCACGTCGAAGTCGGCCAGGCGCTTCATCCTCGGAAAGCGCGCTTCTCGGATGCGCCGCTGTCGACGGCGTTCGGCCCGCTCGTCGATCTCGGCGGAGAGCACGTCGGCCAGGTAGGGCAGGTGTCCGGCCCGGGACCGCTCGGCCACCTCGGCCAGGCGCTCGGCTTCTGTGCGCACCGTCGGGAGGTGCAACTCTCGGCTGGCTGCACCGATCGCCGCGATTGCTGCGGTCTGGGTCATCTTGGTCATCCGCTTCCTTCCAAAAGGTCGTCGTAGCTGTCGAGGGTCGGTATGGCGCGGTCGAAACGGGCCAGACCAGGGAGATCTGCGAGGCCCAGGTCCCTGTGTTCGGTGGCTTTGCGGGCCTCGACCATGACCACGTCGGGGTCGAGGGACCCGACGGCGAGGGCTCCGTCGATGCCGGCCACGACGGCGTCGACGGCCAGGGTGCGATGGGCGAGCAGGACCCCGATGAGGGCCCTGGTGCCGTCGCGTTCGCCGAGCCTGCGTCGGGCCGTCTCGAAGAAGCGGTCATGGGACGGGGTGAAGCGACCCGAGGCTCGGGCCTGGCGCAGTGCGGTCGACCCCGAGAGTGCGCCGAGTTTGATGCTCAGGGTTTCGAGGTAGTGGTCGAGCTCGAGGGTCTCGATCCCCTTGCCGATGGCTCGGGCGTGACGGGCGACGACGCGTGCCCCCTCGAGCGCTTCGACGGACTCAGCCCCAAGGCGCACGTCGATGCGCATGCCGGCATAGCGCACCGGCACCGAATAGAAACACTGGCGCACGCAGATCCGACTCTTGGCGTCCACCCGACAGTTAAGCAGGAGCCCGGCGTCGAAGTACTCGGCGGGCAACAGACGCAGCAGGGGGTGCTCGAGAGCGAAGTGCTCGGCGACGCTCAGGTGCCGACCATCGATGTGGCGGATGTCGTCGAGACGATCGCCTTCGGCCACCAGCTCGTTCAGTTCGGCGATGGAGGACACCTTGGGCATGGGGACCATGTGACGTCTCCGGAACCGGCCGATCTCGCCTTCGACCCCACCCTTTTCGTGCGCGCCGTCCTTGCCGGGCTGGCAGTAGAAAGAGTCGAAGACGTGGTGGCTGCGCAACGCGACGAAGCGCTGGGTTTCGAGACGGTTCCGTCCCATGAGCACCCGGGCCACGGCGGGCTTGAGGTTGTCGTAACGGACACGAGAAGGCGTCCCGCCGAAATGGTCGAAGGCGCGGACGTGTCCGTCGACGAAGGCTTCTTGGGCCTGGTTGGCATAGACCCGGTGGAATCCTCGTCCAGACGCCGACAGGCGCATCACGTACATCCAGGCCGATGTCAGTTCGCCGCAGTGGAAGAAGCTCACGGCGCCGAAGTCGACCTCTGACTCGTAGCCGAGCGGGTGGCTCTGGGGCACCATTACCTCGCTGGCCACGATCGGGCGACGGCTCTTGGCCGTCCCGACGTAACGGCGCACCGTGGACTCGGACACGTCGGCATCGTGCTCGTCGACCAGGCGCTGCCACATCCGCCGTGCCGTGTGCCGCTGCTTCTTCGGGACCGAGACATCGTCGGCCAGCCATCCGTCGATGATCGGCTTCCAAGGCCCGAGGCTGGGCGAGGGACGCTCGATGGACTTACGCGGCTCGGGAATGGGCGACGCCAGTGCGGCCCGGACCGTGCGCCGGTGTACCTCGAAGCGCTCCGCCAACGCCCGGATGGACAGCCCATCGCGTTCGGATGACTTTCTGATCTGCTCGTAGAGCTCCACCTTCGACCGTTTCGTCATGGACCCAAGGGTCCTCGCCGCCTGCTGGCTGCAGGTGGACCCCGGCATGATCGATCTGCTCTGGGTGGGGCCAAATCAGATGATCACGGTGGGGCCAATTCAGGTGATCACACTCACAGTGGCCGTGGCGGCCATGGTCGACCGCCTGGTCCACCATGCCGAGGTCATCCCCCTCCAAGGGGATAGCTACCGGCTCAAGGACAGGACCAAGGAGGTGGAGGCAGGGTCAAAGTCCCCCTGAACGCGCAGTTTTCAACCGGCGAATACCGCGGCAGTTTTCGACCGGCGTTGACAGGCGGACGCGGGACAAAGGAGGTCATCGCCTCGGGCAGGGTTCGTCGGTGCAATTCGAAATGCTCGGTCAGCGCCCTTATCGACAGTTCGTCGCGGTCATGGACCTGCCTGATCTCCTCGCAGGGGGGGACACCAGCTTCTACTAATTCCTTAGTGAGCGAGGTGGGGCTAGTCGCGTCGACCCCGATGCCGAGGTGGTGCCGAAGTCCCCGCGATCGAGTCGGAGATGAACCCTGTGTCGGCGACCATGACGGTATGGACCAAAGGGTCTGCGCCGCCTACTGGTCCAGGTGGACCCCGGCCGGGCCAATCCGCTCTGGGTGGGGCTAGATCGGATCGTCACAGCGGGGCCCACTTGGGTGACCACTCTCAGACAGCAGCTCTCTCGGGGTCCAGTGGCCGTTTGGAGCCCGAAGTGGCCTCGCGTAAGCCTGGGGTTCCCAAGGAGCACTATTTAGCGCTCACATCGGCCCGTGGCAATTCAACGGGCCGAATCCGGTCACGGCCGAGTGACAGCCGAGCGATTCATTATCAGCCTGGGCGATGAGCTGGGATTGTATGTCTTTCCAGAAGTGCCGTCGTCTACCGGGTGCCGGATGCCAGTAACGGTGCAACACCAGAAAAACCGACGCATACGCACTCTTCGGAAGAGCTACTTCCGACCACCCGGCGATGTCTCACCACAACAAAGCGGTCAGGAAGCCAGGCCAATCGGGACCGCTACATAGGCACCGCTGGTCGAATCGTCGATGACGATGTCGCACGATCCACCCGCGGGGCAGGTTCCGCCGGCACTGTCCATGCCGTCGGTGCCGTAAGAACTCCCGACCAGAACCCGTACCCCGGCGGCGGTGAAGGTCACCTTGCCGTTGCCTCCCACCGTCCCGGTGATCTGGGTGGCGCTGTCACAGTTGGTGCCCAGATTGGCCGAGGTCACATTGGCGTCGCACTCTTGTGCCGTGACCGTGTCACCGACCGGGAGTTCTCCCGCCGTCACCTTGTCGACATAGTTGGGCTGAACGTTGGTTGCTTCCTTCACGCTCGCCGTCGGGGTGGCAAAGGTCACGGCCTCGTCGAGGCCGACACTCGGATTGGTCGTGTCGCTGACCAGGACCTCACAGGTCCCACCGAAGGGGCACATTCCACTGGCAGTGTCCGTGTAGGCGCTCCCGGCCCGCAGCGTCACCCCGGTGGAGCTGAAGGTGACCTTGCCGCTCGCTCCCACCGTGCCCGAAACCTGCGTTGCACTGTCGCAGTCAGAAGACACCGTGCTCGGTATGACGACGCTCGAGTCGCACTCTTGGGCCACCACCGTGTCGCCGATCGGGAAGCCGCCCGCCTTGAGTGGGTCGACGTAGTTGCCGAGCACATTGGTCGTCTCTTTGAGCGACATGGTCTGGGTGGCGAACCCGACGCTCACGCTGGCGCCGATGGCTCCGTTGTCGGCATCGGTGACGCCGATGTCACACGATCCAGCGACCAGGCACATTCCCCCCGCAGGGTCGGCGTAGGCACCATCGACGCGCAGCGTCGGGGTCAAGATGACAGCGCCGTTGTCTCCGGCTGTTCCAGAGATCTGCGTTGTGGCGTCGCAGTTCGTCGAGACGGTGGTCGGCACCGAGACAGTCCCATCACATTCTTGGGCCACGATGGTGTCGCCGATCGGGAAGCCGGTCGCCTTTAGCCCGTCGACGTAGTTCCCGAGCACACCTATGGTCTTCCTTACCGCGAAGCTCGGGAGCGTGAAGGTGAGTGCTCCACTGGCGGTGGTGTCCCCGGTGTTGCCGACCACGACGACGTCGCACATTACTGAGCCAGCCACGCCGCAGGTGTCACCGTTGGTGTCGATTACCCCGACAGCCAGGTGGATCAGAGCATTCTTGAAGATACCGGCGGCACGGCCGGTGCCGAGGGTCACACTCACCTGGTTCGTGGCGTCACACGTCGCCGCGCTGTACGTCGTGGTGGCGCACTGATTGAGCGTGACGGTGGTGTCACTTCCCCAAGCGGTGCCCGACACCTTGTCGGGGTAGTTGCCGATCAGATCGATCGTCTTGGCGAGAGCAACCGTACCTCCGGGGGTGACCGATCCGTTGTAGGTGTAGGCGTTGGCCAGGGGGGCAGAGGTGCCACCACCGGTGGTCGAGACGGTCACCGAGACGGTGCCCGAGCCCGACGGGACCACGACGGTCAGCGAGCTCGAGGTGGTCACGTTGACAGAAGTGCCCGCGTTGGAGCCGAAGTCGACGCTGGTCGAGCCCGAGACGAACCCGCTCCCGGCGACGGTGACGGTGTTGGTCCCGCCGGCGGGCCCGTTGTTCGGGGTGACCGAGGTGACGGTCGGCGCCGCGTTGTAGGTGTACTGGTCACTGGGTGCGTTGACGGGCGAGGTGCCGTTGGGGGTGGTCACGGTGACGTCCACCGTGCCGGTCCCCGACGGGGCGATGACCGTGAGGCTGGTGGCGGTGACGCTGCTGATCGAGGTGCCCGGGTTCGAGGTCCCGAAGTCGACGGCGCTGGCACCGGTGAAGCCCGTTCCGCTGACCGTGACACTGTTGGTCCCGCCGGCGGGCCCGTTGTTCGGGCTGACGGCGGTGACCGTCGGCGCCGCGTTGTAGGTGTAGGCGTTGGCCAGGGGGGCAGAGGTGCCACCACCGGTGGTCGAGACGGTCACCGAGACGGTGCCCGAGCCCGACGGGACCACGACGGTCAGCGAGCTCGAGGTGGTCACGTTGACAGAAGTGCCCGCGTTGGAGCCGAAGTCGACGCTGGTCGAGCCCGAGACGAACCCGCTCCCGGCGACGGTGACGGTGTTGGTCCCGCCGGCGGGCCCGTTGTTCGGGGTGACCGAGGTGACGGTCGGCGCCGCGTTGTAGGTGTACTGGTCACTGGGTGCGTTGACGGGCGAGGTGCCGTTGGGGGTGGTCACGGTGACGTCCACCGTGCCGGTCCCCGACGGGGCGATGACCGTGAGGCTGGTGGCGGTGACGCTGCTGATCGAGGTGCCCGGGTTCGAGGTCCCGAAGTCGACGGCGCTGGCACCGGTGAAGCCCGTTCCGCTGACCGTGACACTGTTGGTCCCGCCGGCGGGCCCGTTGTTCGGGCTGACGGCGGTGACCGTCGGCGCCGCGTTGTAGGTGTAGGCGTTGGCCAGGGGGGCAGAGGTGCCACCACCGGTGGTCGAGACGGTCACCGAGACGGTGCCCGAGCCCGACGGGACCACGACGGTCAGCGAGCTCGAGGTGGTCACGTTGACAGAAGTGCCCGCGTTGGAGCCGAAGTCGACGCTGGTCGAGCCCGAGACGAACCCGCTCCCGGCGACGGTGACGGTGTTGGTCCCGCCGGCGGGCCCGTTGTTCGGGGTGACCGAGGTGACGGTCGGCGCCGCGTTGTAGGTGTACTGGTCACTGGGTGCGTTGACGGGCGAGGTGCCGTTGGGGGTGGTCACGGTGACGTCCACCGTGCCGGTCCCCGACGGGGCGATGACCGTGAGGCTGGTGGCGGTGACGCTGCTGATCGAGGTGCCCGGGTTCGAGGTCCCGAAGTCGACGGCGCTGGCACCGGTGAAGCCCGTTCCGCTGACCGTGACACTGTTGGTCCCGCCGGCGGGCCCGTTGTTCGGGCTGACGGCGGTGACCGTCGGCGCCGCGTTGTAGGTGTAGGCGTTGGCCAGGGGGGCAGAGGTGCCACCACCGGTGGTCGAGACGGTCACCGAGACGGTGCCCGAGCCCGACGGGACCACGACGGTCAGCGAGCTCGAGGTGGTCACGTTGACAGAAGTGCCCGCGTTGGAGCCGAAGTCGACGCTGGTCGAGCCCGAGACGAACCCGCTCCCGGCGACGGTGACGGTGTTGGTCCCGCCGGCGGGCCCGTTGTTCGGGGTGACCGAGGTGACGGTCGGCGCCGCGTTGTAGGTGTACTGGTCACTGGGTGCGTTGACGGGCGAGGTGCCGTTGGGGGTGGTCACGGTGACGTCCACCGTGCCGGTCCCCGACGGGGCGATGACCGTGAGGCTGGTGGCGGTGACGCTGCTGATCGAGGTGCCCGGGTTCGAGGTCCCGAAGTCGACGGCGCTGGCACCGGTGAAGCCCGTTCCGCTGACCGTGACACTGTTGGTCCCGCCGGCGGGCCCGTTGTTCGGGCTGACGGCGGTGACCGTCGGCGCCGCGTTGTAGGTGTAGGCGTTGGCCAGGGGGGCAGAGGTGCCACCACCGGTGGTCGAGACGGTCACCGAGACGGTGCCCGAGCCCGACGGGACCACGACGGTCAGCGAGCTCGAGGTGGTCACGTTGACAGAAGTGCCCGCGTTGGAGCCGAAGTCGACGCTGGTCGAGCCCGAGACGAACCCGCTCCCGGCGACGGTGACGGTGTTGGTCCCGCCGGCGGGCCCGTTGTTCGGGGTGACCGAGGTGACGGTCGGCGCCGCGTTGTAGGTGTACTGGTCACTGGGTGCGTTGACGGGCGAGGTGCCGTTGGGGGTGGTCACGGTGACGTCCACCGTGCCGGTCCCCGACGGGGCGATGACCGTGAGGCTGGTGGCGGTGACGCTGCTGATCGAGGTGCCCGGGTTCGAGGTCCCGAAGTCGACGGCGCTGGCACCGGTGAAGCCCGTTCCGCTGACCGTGACACTGTTGGTCCCGCCGGCGGGCCCGTTGTTCGGGCTGACGGCGGTGACCGTCGGCGCCGCGTTGTAGGTGTAGGCGTTGGCCAGGGGGGCAGAGGTGCCACCACCGGTGGTCGAGACGGTCACCGAGACGGTGCCCGAGCCCGACGGGACCACGACGGTCAGCGAGCTCGAGGTGGTCACGTTGACAGAAGTGCCCGCGTTGGAGCCGAAGTCGACGCTGGTCGAGCCCGAGACGAACCCGCTCCCGGCGACGGTGACGGTGTTGGTCCCGCCGGCGGGCCCGTTGTTCGGGGTGACCGAGGTGACGGTCGGCGCCGCGTTGTAGGTGTACTGGTCACTGGGTGCGTTGACGGGCGAGGTGCCGTTGGGGGTGGTCACGGTGACGTCCACCGTGCCGGTCCCCGACGGGGCGATGACCGTGAGGCTGGTGGCGGTGACGCTGCTGATCGAGGTGCCCGGGTTCGAGGTCCCGAAGTCGACGGCGCTGGCACCGGTGAAGCCCGTTCCGCTGACCGTGACACTGTTGGTCCCGCCGGCGGGCCCGTTGTTCGGGCTGACGGCGGTGACCGTCGGCGCCGCGTTGTAGGTGTAGGCGTTGGCCAGGGGGGCAGAGGTGCCACCACCGGTGGTCGAGACGGTCACCGAGACGGTGCCCGAGCCCGACGGGACCACGACGGTCAGCGAGCTCGAGGTGGTCACGTTGACAGAAGTGCCCGCGTTGGAGCCGAAGTCGACGCTGGTCGAGCCCGAGACGAACCCGCTCCCGGCGACGGTGACGGTGTTGGTCCCGCCGGCGGGCCCGTTGTTCGGGGTGACCGAGGTGACGGTCGGCGCCGCGTTGTAGGTGTACTGGTCACTGGGTGCGTTGACGGGCGAGGTGCCGTTGGGGGTGGTCACGGTGACGTCCACCGTGCCGGTCCCCGACGGGGCGATGACCGTGAGGCTGGTGGCGGTGACGCTGCTGATCGAGGTGCCCGGGTTCGAGGTCCCGAAGTCGACGGCGCTGGCACCGGTGAAGCCCGTTCCGCTGACCGTGACACTGTTGGTCCCGCCGGCGGGCCCGTTGTTCGGGCTGACGGCGGTGACCGTCGGCGCCGCGTTGTAGGTGTAGGCGTTGGCCAGGGGGGCAGAGGTGCCACCACCGGTGGTCGAGACGGTCACCGAGACGGTGCCCGAGCCCGACGGGACCACGACGGTCAGCGAGCTCGAGGTGGTCACGTTGACAGAAGTGCCCGCGTTGGAGCCGAAGTCGACGCTGGTCGAGCCCGAGACGAACCCGCTCCCGGCGACGGTGACGGTGTTGGTCCCGCCGGCGGGCCCGTTGTTCGGGGTGACCGAGGTGACGGTCGGCGCCGTGTTGTAGGTGTACTGGTCACTGGGTGCGTTGACGGGCGAGGTGCCGTTGGGGGTGGTCACGGTGACGTCCACCGTGCCGGTCCCCGACGGGGCGATGACCGTGAGGCTGGTGGCGGTGACGCTGCTGATCGAGGTGCCCGGGTTCGAGGTCCCGAAGTCGACGGCGCTGGCACCGGTGAAGCCCGTTCCGGCGACCGTGACACTGTTGGTCCCGCCGGCGGGCCCGTTGTTCGGGCTGACGGCGGTGACCGTCGGCGCCGCGTTGTAGGTGTAGGCGTTGGCCAGGGGGGCAGAGGTGCCACCACCGGTGGTCGAGACGGTCACCGAGACGGTGCCCGAGCCCGACGGGACCACGACGGTCAGCGAGCTCGAGGTGGTCACGTTGACAGAAGTGCCCGCGTTGGAGCCGAAGTCGACGCTGGTCGAGCCCGAGACGAACCCGCTCCCGGCGACGGTGACGGTGTTGGTCCCGCCGGCGGGCCCGTTGTTCGGGGTGACCGAGGTGACGGTCGGCGCCGCGTTGTAGGTGTACTGGTCACTGGGTGCGTTGACGGGCGAGGTGCCGTTGGGGGTGGTCACGGTGACGTCCACCGTGCCGGTCCCCGACGGGGCGATGACCGTGAGGCTGGTGGCGGTGACGCTGCTGATCGAGGTGCCCGGGTTCGAGGTCCCGAAGTCGACGGCGCTGGCACCGGTGAAGCCCGTTCCGCTGACCGTGACACTGTTGGTCCCGCCTGCGGGCCCGTTGTTCGGGGTGACGGCGGTGACCGTCGGCGCCGCGTTGTAGGTGTAGGCGTTGGCCAGGGGGGCAGAGGTGCCACCACCGGTGGTCGAGACGGTCACCGAGACGGTGCCCGAGCCCGACGGGACCACGACGGTCAGCGAGCTCGAGGTGGTCACGTTGACAGAAGTGCCCGCGTTGGAGCCGAAGTCGACGCTGGTCGAGCCCGAGACGAACCCGCTCCCGGCGACGGTGACGGTGTTGGTCCCGCCGGCGGGCCCGTTGTTCGGGGTGACCGAGGTGACGGTCGGTGCCGTGGCGCCAGAACACGTCGGGCACGAGATCGCGGTGGCTGACTCGACTGAGTTGACGAGCTGGTAGGTGAGACCGTTGTTGTACGTGCCGCTTCCACCGTCGGTCCCGTAGGTGCTCTGCGTCAAGGTGAGGTTGGGCTCGTCGACGTAGACGTTGCACGGGCTACAGGTCACCGTGGGCATGACGAAGCCGCCGCTGATCGTGCCTTGGCTGAGCGTGCAGTTGGCGATCGGTCCGGGGCTCGTGGTGTTCGCCCCGCCGCTGGTGCCGCATGCATAGCCGGCCGGAGTGACGGTGATGGTGTTGGTCGCCGGCGACGCCTTGACGGCGCTGGCCCTGGTCGAGCCGACCCAGACCGCCGGGGCCGGGATGGCGACGGCCGACGCGGGGGCCGGCCCGATCGGCGGGGCGAAGCCCGGGGCGCCTGTGGATCCCGCTCCCCACCAGTTACAGGTGCTGCAGCTGTTGAGGGTGACGGTGTCTCCCGGAGCCGTCGTCCCCGAGGTGAACGTGGCCGTGGCCGGGTCCGGAGTCGGGTCGTTGGCGTAGGAGATCTGCAAGGTGGCCGCGAGGTAGCTGTCAGGAGGGCTGCCCGACTGCGCCGTCAGGGCCGACACGCTGCAGTCGACGTACCCGGCGTCGGTCTCGGCCTGTGATGGTGGGCAGGTCGCGGTCGGGGTCGGTGCCGTAGTACGCCGGCGTCCCCCCAGACCCCGCAACGACGCACAAGCCGGGCGAGACCGGGCATCCACCGCTCGTGCTCGGCCCCGACTCGGGCAGCTGGTACCCCGGTGCGGGGGCGTTGTAGGTCGAAGTCGACGTGTCCGAGTAGCCGTTGGCGCCCGACCAGCCGAGCCACTCCTCGTTGCCGCCGTCCCCGCCCGGCCCCGTCCCGGTGACGTTGGCCGCCGGGGGCGCTCCCAGCGACTCGAGCATCGGCGACGTCGTGCCCAGGCCCGTAAGACCGGTACACGCCGTCGGGATCGCCGTTCCGCCCGAGGGGAGGCTTGTACTCGTGCCGGCGACGGCGCCTTGGATGTAGGCGCTCGCCCCCGGTGGCGCTCCGCTGTTCTCCACCCCGGTGCCGCTGAAGCGTACAGCTGCCCGTGCCGAACCAGTACCACTGGTTGGCCGTCGCCGTGGCCGACTTCCCGGACCCGGTGGTGACCGTCACGTTGTAGACGTCCCCGACGGTCTCGGTGCCGATCGCCGGCACCAAGGCCTGGATCTCGGTGCTCGACTCAACGGTGAAGGATGTGGACGCGGTGGTGGCGAAGTCGACCACCGTCGCGCCGATGAAGTTGGTCCCTTGGATGATGATCGTCGTGCCGCCGCCGGTCGGGGCATTGCCGCCGTAGAGGTCGGTGACCGTCGGTGCAGCCTCATAGGTGAAGGTGGCGGTCGAGGTTGAGGGGCCGAACGAGTTCGTGACGGTGATGTTGACCGTGCCGTACCCCGGTGACGCCAGGGGCGAAGTCGGCGACGTGACGACGATCTTGGTTGCGGAGTCAGAGGTGACGGTGCCAGCGGCCCCCCCGAAGCTGACCGTGGACGTGAGCATATTCGTGCCGACGAGCGTCACCTTGGTGCCGCCGGTCGGCGGCCCCCCACCGCCGGTCACCGAGGTGATCGTGGGGATCCCGGTGTTGGCGGCTCCCGAGGGGCCAACACCGACGACGGTTAACGCCCCCCCGAGGGTGCCCAGAAACAGGGCCATCCCCAGGGCCATCTTCGAGAATCCGACTCGCGGGACGCATGCTGCGGAATGACCTCACAGGCTTTCCCTCCCCATTCGTACTTCTGGCCTCACATCGGTGGACGATGCCCTAAACCTGGCTGCGTGCCATGACTCCTATACCCCTATTTCACAAATCCACATCAATTTTGATTCACAAATTCACATCAATTTAAGCTGGTGCGACTATACGCCCTTTCGTTGGTTCCGTGGCCATGAGACAGTCCCCGGTTATGGCCAGCTGAGGTCCCCGCTGGTGCCGACGAGAAGGCGAGTGGTCCACCTCCGTTCGAGGAGATGGAGGTGTCCTTCGCCGACGAGGACACGGTCTCCTCGATCAGCTCTGCGACGGTGAAACGTCACGACGAAGAGGACCATTCGCCTGGAAGTTGGGTGGCGCGGGGACGCTCGCATCAGGCATCGGGCGTTGCGCCAGGTTCGTCCTTGCGCGTAGAGCGGCCAGTTGGTGACAGATGGGGCGTGCAGATCGTCGATGAGACCGACACGAGCCGGATGCGCGGTGCTGCGGCCGTTGATCAGTCAGGGATCGGGTGAGAGTCTCCGTGGGTAAGACGGTTGTTAGGCCAGCGTGTCGATGGTTAATTCGACAACCATCGAAGATCAAAACCCAGTGGCCGCAATGATCGAACCATTTAGATTCGTGCCCGACATATCGCCGTCGTTGGGCGCATCACCGTACTGATCTACAGTCCCGTTCGCCGAAGCGATCCAGTAGCCGGCCCCGTCCGATGTGGTGAAGATGGCGGTTGCCGGATTGAAGCCGCCGAAGGCACCCGCGGCATCGCCGTAGTTCCCTGCATCGCCGTAGTTGTAGACGGTGCCGTCGGCCGTGAGGATCCAATAGCCACCGCCGTTGGGTGTTCTGACCGCCGAGGTCACCGGGGACCCGGTGTTCCCCGGTGCCCCGTAATAGGAGGCGTCGCCAAACGTGTAGACGGTCCCGGTCTTGGTGACGAGCCAGTATCCGTTGCCGCTGGCGTCAGGCATCACTGCGACGGCTGCGCCCGAGCAGCCTCCGATGCCGGGGCACGAACCGGCGAAATGGGCGTCACCGAAGGCGAACACGCCACCGTCGGAAGCCACCATGAAGTAGCCGCCATCGTCGTTGGAGGGCACCATGCCAACGATGGGGGCATTGAGGCTGTTGGGCAGGCCCGAGCCGGCCGGGTGGAGCCCGAGTCCGGGGATAGAGCCGTAGTACTGGGTGTCGCCGTAGGCGAAGACACCTCCGTCGGAGGCATCGAGCCAGTAGCCACCCTTATCTGCGGTGGGGACGATGCCGACCACCGGGCGTTGGAGCTTGAGGCTCCCGGTCGAGCCGTAGAACTGGGCCGAGCCGAAGCTGAAGATCCCGCCGTCTGAGCCAACGAGCCAGTAGCCGTGAGTTGGCGTGGGCGGCGGCGGCGGGGTGGCGGGGGCGGGGACGGCGGTGCACTCACATCTAAGGTTGTCGTGCCTGACGATGCTGAGATGTTTGAGTCGCCAGAGTAGGTGGCGGTGATCGTGTCGTTGCCGGCTGGTGCATTGGTTGCGGTGCAGCTGGCGGACCCCGACACGAGGCCCGAGGTGGTGCAAAGTGCGGTGGATCCGGCGGCGAAGCTCACCGTTCCCGTCGGGCTGCCGGACCCCGAAATGACCGTGGTCGAGTACGTGACCGACGAGCCAGCGGTGGTCGACGTGGGATTGACAGTGGCCGACGTTGTCGACGGGTAGGTCACGGCCAGTGGACCGCTCCCAACGGAGCCGGCGTAGGTGGAATCACCTGAATACGTGGCGTACACCCTGCCGGTGCCAACAGGTGCATCGGACGCGTCGCAGCTCGCCGATCCCGAGACCAAGGACGAGGTGCACAGCGTCTTGGGGCCGACGGTGAAGCTCACCGTCCCCGATGGTGTACCGACTCCCGACTGGGGAGCGACGGTTGCCGAGTAGCTGACCGAACCGCTCGGAACTGACGCGGTGGGATGAGCCGACGCAGTCACCGTGGTCGGGGACAACGTCGACTGGAAACTAAAGACCGTCGCCCCCCCGTCGCTAGCCGCTCCACCGCAAGGATCGCCCACCGCCGCTGTTGTCCCGCTGCCGGAGAGTGCCACCGACGTGCCGAAGGTCGACCGAGTTCGCGGGAACTGTGAGGCGTGTTCCCGAAGACCACGAGCTACCCTGGAAGTTGTAGAGGGTGGCGGTGCCTGGGCCCGGTCCTGCTTGACACGTATTCGGGTTCCCCTGGGGGTCCCCCACGATCGCGTTGATGCCGCCCGAGGACAGCGCTATGGACGTACCGAACGCCACCGAGCCCGCAGGGGCGGTGAGCGGCGTCCCGTTGGACCACGATCCGCCGCTCTGACTGAAGACGTTCGCCGCACCGGTGCCCGAGCCTCCTGTCGGGTCGCCGACGATTGCATCGACCCCGGTAAACGGCAGAGCGACGGAGGTCCCGAATGCCGACGAACCGGTCGGGGTCGGAAGTGGGGTCCCACCAGACCAGGCTCCGTTTGCGTCGCTATACGCGGTCACGGCACCGGTGCCGGAGCCCCCGATGGGATCCCCGACGAGTGCCGTCGTCCCGTCGCCGGACAGGGCGACCGATGTGCCGAACGCGGCCGCCGTCGTCGGGACCACGAGGGGCGTCCCGGCGGACCATGACCCGCCGGCATAAGTGAAGACGGTGGCTTCTCCGGGGCCCGAAAATGGGCCACAAGCGACAGTCCCCGGACCGGTACCCGGGCCGCCACAGGGGTCCCCGACGATCGCCGTCGTCCCGTTGGCGGATATCGCCACCGAGGTGCCGAAACTCAACCCATCTGCGGGCGCGGTGAGTGCGGTACCAGGCGACCACGTCGTCCCGTTGTACGTGTAGGCAGTCGCCGCGCCGGCGGGCGCAGTTCCGGAATCCCCGACGATGGCCGTTGTCCCGCTCGCCGAAAGCGCGACCGACGAGCCGAACGAGTTGGGTGAAGCAAGTGGGGTGAGCGCGGTCCCTGCGGAGAGCAATGTTCCGTTGTAGCCGTAGATGGACGCAGCGCCGGTGAATGAGCCTCCCCCAAAGGGGTCTCCCGCGAGCAGAGTGGAACCGCTCGTCGACAGGGCGACCGCATTACCGAACGAATACGCGGTAGCCGGGGGAGTCGCTCCCGTTCCCAGACTCCAGAGGCTCCCGTTCGAGGTGTACGTGGTCACCCACCCAAGGCCGTTACCGCCGGTCGGATCCCCGACCAGCGCCGAGGAGCCGTCGTAGGACAGTGCCACCGAGGTGCCGAACGTGAGAGTGCCGTCGGGCGGACTGAGAAGGTTAGCGCCGGACCATATCGTGCCGCTCAGCGTGTAGATGTTGGCTGTCCCCGTGCCGCCTTGACCGCCCGTGGGATCCCCGACCAGGGCCGTGGACCCGGCTCCAGTTAGCGCCACCGAAGTCCCGAATGCGGCCGGGGCGCTCGGCGGGGACAGCGAGACAGACCCCCCCCATGCACCGGCGCTGAGCGTCTCAATCGTCGCAGCGCCGGTCCCCCCGCACCACCGGTGGGGTCGCCGACCAGCGCAGTGGTGCCGGTGCCGGAGAGCGCGACTGAGGTCGCAAATGCCTTCGCATGGCTGGGTTGCACGAGCATGCTTCTGGTTCCCCACGATGATCCGCTGTAGGAGTACGCGATGCCGTGAGCCCCTGAGCTCGCGGTCGGATCACCTACCAGTGCGGTAGAACCGCTGCTGGAGAGCGCCACCGAGGCACCGAAGGTCCTGGAGGTGTTCGGGGAAGCCAACGACACCACAGTCGACCACCCGGTGCCGGTAAATACGGTGGCTGCACCGCTGCCAATTGCGTCAGTAGCCTCCGGATCGCCGACCAGCGCGGTGGAGCCGTCGTTGGAGAGCGCCACCGAAGTGCCGAACACATCAGCTGTGGCCGGCACGGTGAGCGCAGTTCCTGCAGACCACGAGCTCCCGCTGAAGGTATAGACGGTTGCCGCCCCGAGCCCTCCCGCACCGCCGTCGGGGTCGCCGACGAGCGCCGTCGTTCCGGCACCTGACAGGGCAACCGAGGATCCGAACGCCGAGCTCGAAGCCGGAGGAGCAAGGGCTGTGCCGGCGGACCATGACCCATTGGCGAAGGTGTAGACGGTCGCCGCACCGGTGAATCCCGCACCACCGGTGGGATCGCCTACGAGTGCGGTGGTGCCGTTCGATGATGTAGCGATCACCGTCCCGAATTCAGAGGCAGTTGTTGGTGGCACCAGGCTGGCCAGCTGAATGAAGGCCGGGGTGGAACTGGCCGCACCGGCGACCGTGCTCGAGACAGCGACTCCGCCAACGAACAGGGCCGAAAGAGCCAGGAGAAGTGCCATCGGGAGCCCCGCCAACGTCCAGCCTCGATGCCATGACCGGCCAGACAAGAGCCCGAAATGACCCGAACAACTCCTGCGACCCGCTCGGTCGCTTGGTCGTCTGGGCGCATGCAAAATCATGGTTGCTCCTCTTGGGACGGTCCGCCAGCCCCCCGTTCGACACCAGGGGGGAAGAAAGTATGGCAAATGTTTGGGACCGAGGGCTAGCGCGGTCGGGGCGGTCCAGCAAAAGAATTCACCGGGGGAGACGTCCGGCCAAAAATACCCTCCCATCAGGTCTTTCACCCGAAGGACGGCCCAGCCAAGCGGAATGCTGACACCCGAGATCGACGGGCACAGCGAATCGGGACTTGTGCCTGTTCTACATTCCCAGGAGCCGGCGCTCTCTCAGCCCGCCGACGTGGTTCCGGGGAAGCGGACACCGCGCTGCCTTGGCAGGGTCTCTGCAATTCGACAGAAAGCAGCGATGGTCTCTCTTGCCGACATGAGCCCCAGTCGCTCTGCGGCGCGCGGGTCGGGACGGGGCGGTGGCCTTTCGACGAGGCCCTCAAGCGTCCTGGCGAGATCCTGGGGATCACCGGCGCGAAAGAGCCGGACCCAGGCCTCACCTGTTAGTCGGCGAGAAAGGTCCTTATCATGGTCGGACACGATGAGGGACAAGCCGTATCGGGCCGCGTCGAACACTGTTCCAATCTCCTCGGGCCACCCTGGCGTGCGAGTCACGAGAGCGCCGTCACTGGCCGCGTAGATTCGACGAAGCTCGCTCTCGGCGACCGAGCCGGCCAAATTCACCACCCTTCCAGCGCCGCACGCGATGGCCGGTTCCAGCTCCGAAGGCCTCACCGGAATACCGCAGACGACCAGCGCTACCGGTCGTCTGAGGAGTTCGAGAGCCCGCTTTACCGTGTCTATGTCCCTATACGGCCACCATCCGCCAACCATTGCCACAACGAATTCGGTGTCGGCTATTCCGAGCTCGCGGCGGGCCGGGCGCCGTTCGTCTTCGCTTATGTACATGCTCGGATCGGCCACGGTGAATGACCGTACGATGACGAGGCGATCTGGGTGGCGTTGCTTGGTGGTGGACTCGATCGCCGCATTTGTGGCGATTACGGCAATGCGACGCCCGCTCCGTGCAAAGATCTTCTCCAATGCACGCAGGCACACGCCTTCCGGAACCCCTTTGTAGTGAACGAATCGCAGGTGCGGAGTCCTCGAAAGACCGGCCGCAGTTGCGGCCAGGCCCTGGCTCGCGGTCAAGATGACGGTGGCCTCGACATCTTCACCAGCTACTCGGGTCGCCGTACGCAAGGCCGCAACTTCCGCCAAGCACCGCGATGCATAACGAACGCGACCAGGAAGATCTGACCTCGGGGCTACCCGGTAGGCCAAACTCTGCATCGGCTTGAGGAATCTTGACGCCCACAGCGACACTCGGGCCAAGAGTCCAACCGGCCGATCGACGATGAGGGCCCCGGTCGCAGAAAGAGAGCTACGTACCTGGGGGTGCACTCCGTGCACTGCGACGGCAATGGGGTCATATCCAGCGGCGGTCGCCCCGTTGCAGAGTCGAACCAAATTATCTCCCCAGTGTCCCGCAGCGCCGTTGGCGAAGTTCTCTATGAGACTGACCCGGGGACGGGCGATGACAGCAGTCACCGTTCCCTCAACGTTTCACAGGTTCGAAGGTGACAGCTTTGGAGCCGGCTAGAACCGCCTCGCAGGAGAGGACGGACTGCCCGTTCGCGGGCGTCAGCACATTTCCACTCGATACGACCCTCCGTATTCTTCCGGACCACATCGGCGCCATTCCCACGAGGCTCGAGAGACCAATTTAAGCTAGAGAAGCCACCACTAGGCCACCTGGTCAAGAAGGCTCCGCGTCCACGATCACGGTCCGCCCGACCACTATCTTCGCCCTCAAATACCCGTGTCCTCAAGCGGTCAATGCAACGGCCGCGGCGAACGCCTGAGATGGTGTCATCCATCCGAGCGTCTGTCGAGGCCTGGCGTTGAGTGAGCAGGCGACGGCGTCGAGGTCTCGCTGGGTGCAGGCGCTGAGGTCAGAGGACTTGGGCAAGTACGGACCGAGCAATCCGTTCGTGTTCTCGTTCGATCCGCGTTGCCATGGGCTCTTCGGATTGCAGAAGTAAGTCTGCACTCCGGTCTCGACAGTGAACTCCGCGTGCTCGGCCATCTCCTTGCATTGGTCCCAGGTGATGGACCGACGGAGCTGGGCCGGCAGGGTGAGAATGTGCTTGGCGATGGCCTCGCGCGCTGCCTCGGCACCGTGGCCGTTGGGAAGCTTGAGCAAGATGACGTATCGACTGTGGCGCTCGACCAGGGTGCCGATCGAGGTCATCTTCTTGCCGAAGATCAGGTCGCCCCTCCCAGTGGCCGGGCACCGCCCGATACTTCACCTCGGCCGGGGGTTCGGAGATCATCACGATGTTGCGAATCTGCCCTTGACCCACCTTGCCCTTGGTGTAGGCGTTGGCCTGACGCATTGCCCGGCCGGTTCTCAGGCAGCTGCGGAGCTCCGCACAGCGGCTCTGGACGAACTGGTAGTCATTTGGCAACACCGCTCGGGAGTTTTCACGTCGTTTCACATCCGATCGCCGCTCTGCAATGCCCACGGGGCGAGCTGCTCGAGGTCGCTACCGACGCCCGGGACCCGCGCCCCGCTAGCCTCGGCCCAGCGATCACTATCAGCCAAGAGGGCGGTCAGCAAACCGGGCTTGACCTCTAGGCCTGCTGAGGTTGCCGCCTTCACAGTGGGACGGTGGTTCACCGTGAACAGGAACAGTTCGCGGTCGCGTCTTCGAGCTCGCACCAACAGCGAGCGAATAACGTCTGCGCTCGAACTTGCTTCGCCCGGTGGCTCGAGCATCAGGAGCACACGATCGCTACGCCCGTCGTCCTCGATGACGCACCAGGTCTGGCCGACCTCGAGAATCTCGACAGGGCTGGGTCGCTCCAAAAACTGCCCAGCCCATGTATTGGGGCTGCTGTATACGAAGTGGGTCGCACCTGCCCGCAGGGCATCGTGACGTGACATCACGTCGGGCCAGACTGTGGCCCGATCGAGCGGCTTAGGATCGATCACCGGACCGCTCGGAAGAGCCGTGTCTGGCGTCGAGAAGATGTATGAGCTGGCTGACGACGCACACCCCGCAGCGAGGAGACGGCGACGGCTCGCGTTGTCCTCCGTCACGAAGGCCAACAACACCGCAGCGCCACGGGACCGCGCGATTCGAACGGACTCGTCGATGACGCGGCTGAAACATCCTTGGCCCCGGCCAGACGGAAGGGTCCATGAGCCGGTCATCACTCCGGAGACGAACTCACCTCCTCCGTGCAGCCGAGCACACCGGTATGTAACCGCCGATCCTGCAACGAGCTCGCCCCCCCGATGCAGCACGAATAGATCTGCTCGAGGAGCATCCACCTCGCGCTCGAAAGCCCATTCGTAGGTGGACTCGTCGCCCCAGTGTCCGAAGCACCGGTTCAGGGCGGCGAGGTACTCAGACCGAATGCCTTGTGGGTTCAGCCAGAGATCGATGTCGCTCAAGTCCCCACCGCCGCTCTCGCCTCGCGCATCTCGTACGCCTGCGCAGCGATCTCGCCCATCGTCGCCCACCAGATCGATTCGCCGAACCGCCGGGCAATTTCCCCAAACAGCACATCGAGATAGTTTCGGTAGAGCTCATCAAGCCCATCAAGTGCTACGTGCCCAAAGCAATTCTTGACGATGTGCGCTTTGATCGACAGCAAGCCACCGCACTCGATGATGTTCAGGGCCCGATCGACCGAGCTCGTCGCCTGGAAGTTGGTGGGAACGTGTACCAGTCGATCCCGCTGGATGAGTTCAGGATGTATCAACGCCACCCCGCAGAGACCACTCATGGCCGTAACTGAACTGGCTCCTACATCGGTAACGATGTCCCTCGCTGAAGCCACATAGCTCAATCCTCTCTCAACCATGCCCTGTGCGAGGTCAGTCGACAGCTCCCAGCTCGGTGGCGTCATGCCTGCCGGCGGCGGCAGGCTCGCTGCAGAGAAAATCGCTTGAGCCTGACCCAGCAGGTCAGCGCACTCGGCCGCCGTCCTATCGTGGAATTCAACCGTGACACGCGGGCCCGTATGGAGATGATGCAGCCCGTGCAGGCCGATCTCAGTCCGCGGCAACTGCTGCAAGAAGGACGTGAACTCAGGGTGTCGATCCAAACGCATCGTTCCCTTGGGGAGAACCCGCGACAGGTGGACTCGATTGCGCAGGATCGGCACGCGGGCGGTCAGCCGTCGTGTCGGAAACGGTGAGAGTTCGCGCCAGTCGGCGGTCACGAACAGTGTGACGCGTAACTGCGGATGGCGCTCCAGCAGCCACTCGACGTGTCCGAGCGCTCCCGCTCCGAGGTCTCCGCCGGCCTCATACGCGTCACTCGACCGACCCGGGTGCACATCATCAATGGAAAAGCACACAGCTGCCTGCTTGCCCGGCGGCAGCCACCACGGGCGACGGTCGCCAGACTGTGCCAGCACGGCGGCCCCCATCGCAACAGATTATCGTCACCGCCTTCTGGCGGGTATTGGGTCAGTATGATTCCGCTGCCAAGTCAAACTGACCCAAATTTAGGTTGATCGCTTGCCAGTACCCCAAGAACTCGCCCCACCGAACCCGCCGGTGGAGGCACTGGGGATCTCCGTCGAAAAACCCAGGGTAGTGTGTCCGCACTACAGCCACGCCACCGAGTAGGAGGAATTCCGTGCCAAGCATCGAGGAGAACCTCGACAGGTGGAACGAGGATTACGACTGGCGCTACGCCGGCGATCCGTGGTCGAAGCCATGGGGAAGCGCTCGGGGGCAGTGGTACCGCAGCATCTATCCTCGTATTCAGGCATTCCTTCCGGCCGAAACGATCCTTGAGATCGCTCCGGGATTCGGTCGTTGGACCGAGTTTCTTCTCGAGTTTTGCGAGACGCTCGTTGGCGTCGACGTCACGCCGAAGTGCGTCGGCGCGTGCCGGCAACGATTCGCCGATCGCTCCCACGCCCGATTCGAGGTGAACGATGGACACTCGCTGCCCATGGTGGAGGACTCATCAATAGATTTCGCGTTCAGCTACGACTCCTTGGTTCATGTCGAAGCCGAGACGCTGGCGGGATATCTCAGCGAACTGGCTCGCGTATTGAAGCCGGACGGTGTCGCCTTCATCCACCACTCGAATTACGGCACCTACGAACGTTCGACGCGTGCCTTCGCACCATTGCAAGGCTCCTTCGACCGACTCCCTCCCTTGGCTCGGGCCGGTCTCTTACGGTCGGGGACGTACCGAGGTAAGCACTGGCGGGCCCCAAGCGTGACGGCCGCTCGCTTTGCCGACCTTTGCGACCAGTCCGGCCTGCGCTGCGTGGGACAAGAGCTCGTCAACTGGGAGGGGGGCGTTCTCCTCCTTGACTGCATGTCGGTGGTTGCCCGTCCGGCGTCACGCTGGGATCGACCAAATCGAGTCGTGAAGAACCGACTCTTTCGCGTCGAGGCACGAGCTGTTCGTCGATCAGCGTCGCTCTACGACTCCTTGCCTCCACGGACCCAGCGGACCGTCGGCGCACCCGGGACCGGGCGTACCCACGCCCAGTGAGATCCTAAGGGAAGGCTCTGCCTAATCGGCTGTCGCTACGGCGATGAGGGTGTCAAGCGCCAATCGGGGCGGGAGCGTGTGTTGCACTGTGAACGTTGCCATTCTGCGGGCCGTCGTAGGGCTTGTGTGACCAGTAAAACTGATCTCCGTAGTTCCGAAACCGTTGGTGGCCAGGACCTGTCGCAGGGTGTCTTCGCAATACCAGCAGGTGTGCTCAGGGTGCACCTTCCCGTGCCCTCCGAAGCGGTAGACGAAGTTGCCGACGTAGAAGGCGTTGGGTGTCGTGAGAACCAACCGACCGCCGGAGTTCAAGTGTCGACGGACACTCCCGAGGAACCCTCGGACATCGTCGAGGTGCTCAATCAACTCACCCGCGAAGACCACGTCGAACTTCCGGCCCAGATCAAAATCGCGGGCATCACCCAATTTAGCGTCGTAGCCTTCGGACTGCAGTGTTTCTATCGTGATTTCGTTGATGTCGATTCCGACGACGTCGGAGACCTCCTTGGAGAGAAGCCCGTGCAACCAGTCTGGACGCCCGTAACGGGACGCACAACCAATGTCGAGCAGTGACCCTCCACGAATCAGAGGCCTTACGACTTCAAACCGATCACGCAGGGAACCTTCGCCCCAGGGGCCATCACCCCACTTCGGTTGAAGGAAATGCCCCGTGCTCGGACCCTCCACCGATTTCGCCGGCGTCTTCACCCGATTCACCTCGAATTCACCATCCCCACCCCACGCCATTTCGCCGCCATGCCGCACGAATACGCACCTAGACCAATGTGACGTTAGTACCGGCGCCACTTGTGACCCAAACGGCCGGCTGAAAGAAATCCGTACCGCTCCGGCCTGGGGTCCTTGACCAGTCCCAAGTCGTTGTCGGTGCCACTATCGGATCTGACCGGGTAAACGGAAAGGCAACAGCCCCTATAGCATCGGCGCCTTGACTAGATCGCATGACTCCGGATTGCCCACGATAGGGGGGCAATGAAAGACGGTCGTGAGCGCCGGGTCGTGGCCTTGGTGCTTAGCCACAATGCGCCCCAATCGCTCGCACGTTGCCTTAACGCCGTTGCGGCACAGACGAATCCTCCTCAGGGGATCGTTGTCGTTGACAACGCCAGTGATCCGCCGATCCAGATCGGTGCCCTCCCACCAACCGAGGTGCCGACTCGGGTCATCAGATCCGAGGTCAATCTGGGACCAGCGGGCGGGTGGGCCATCGCTCTTCGAGATTTCCTCTCGAGCGACTTCAGCGATGCCTGGATTATGGATGACGACATTGTCCCCGAGGCCGAGTGCCTCGATGTGTTACTGACGGCGCGAGACCAGGACCCCGGCCGGACCTTCATTGTGCCTCTGTCGATCCAACCGGACGGAGCCGTAGGCCGGTGGGGCTCGTGGTGTGGGTTCATGCTCGCCAGAGAGATTGTCGAGGCGGTTGGCCTACCTAGAGCGGAACTTTTCTGGTGGACTGAAGACACCGAATACTGCCACTGGCGGATTCCTCAGGCGGGCTATGAACGACGTGTCATCGAAGAGGCCGTCGTCCATCACGACGCCATCCGTCAGGATGGCGACGTGCCGCTATGGAAGTACTACTACGAAGCGCGGAACATGCTCTATTACCACCTCTACATCATGCACAAGGTAGGCCGTTACCCGCGGAACGTCTCCAAGCTACTCGGACGGGCGATCTTTCGACCACAGAATCGTCGCCTTGGCTGCTGGTGGGCTATCGCCCGCGGGCTCTTCGACGGAGCTTTTGGCCGCCTCGGTATTCGGTATCCCGTGAGCTCGATGCGCGAACGTGACCTCTCGTCCTTCGATCCTTCTCAAGCGTGAGCAAGACGGCGACGACCGAGCCTCGCCAGCAAGGACGGGGAACCGGTGCGGGTTCGCCGCCAGAGAACCTGGGATGCAAGGTTAGTTCGGAGGTTCTTCGGGTGTCGCCGGTGGCTTCGCCAGTAACTGGTCAGCCGTCGATGCAGGCGCCGGCGCCGGGGCTGCGTCTTCTCGGCGGATGCGAGCCGCCAGCAACCCGGCAGCCACCAGTGCCACGACAGCAATCAATGCAGCGCCCGCCCCCCGCTTGCGGTAGTGGCCAGCAGTGGCCTTATGCCCCGGGATGAAGCTCGGCAACGAGTGAATCGGAACGACGAAGTATTCGATGGCCGCAATCGCCGCCAGTACGCCGATGATGGCCAACACAATGACAAGTGCCCATTTCATGCCGGCGAAGTGTAACAAACCCTGGAGCGGATGTCCCGAGTCAGATTGCGATTCAGCTAGGCATGAGAGGGAGTGAATCCACCACGATTGAGCAGGAATTTGACCATCTCACCGAGATGTTGAAGTCCTGGGATGTGACCCCGGACGTCGATTTGGTCGCCGAGGTCAGCAGATCCTAACGTGCTCGTCCCGTAGGTAGCCACGGTTCCTGCGGCGATTCGTCGAGAACTAGGGCGCCCAGTCGCAGACGAATTCACCACCCTTGAGTTCGACACACGTGAGCTCACCGCGACGACGCTATGCGCTCCAAGACCGCTCGCTAAGGCTCGATGAGTCGTAGATAGAAATTGGGGTCGCTCCGGAGAAACTCGAACCACTCCTCGCCGAGTTGCTCGTTGCGGAGTTGCAGCTCCTCCATCCACTTGCGGCGCCGACGAACGTTCAACCTTGGAATGATCTTGTTGAAGATGGGGATTCTCTCCCCGCGAACCCCCGGCGGGCGGGTGCCCATGTCCACCCTCGCGAATGGCCGTCGGAAGCCGGAGCCATGGTGGTAGACGATGTCTCCGTACACCCCGAACCACACAGGGTGATCGTTCCGCTTGTTCGTGCGCACAAGGGGAGTCCACTGAACATTTCCTCGCTCCAGGATGCCCAGGAGATTGCCCCCCACGTCACTGGTCGACAGACCAGTTTCGCTTGTCCACACGTATCCCGCAGACCAATCCCCATGGAGTCGTTCCCACTCTCCGACCGTGACGGCGCAAAAACTCGGATGAGGCTGCCTGTCTCCCTGGTTCTCGTGCCGCCGGACGGCTATGAGGGAGGTCGACGCCAAAGCCTGGCGGATGGTGGGCATGGGGTCGGCTACGGGAAACGCGTCTCCGTCCAGAAACAAGATCACGTCATCGGGATCCGCGAGGACGGAAATTTCCGCGGCGAGGAGGTTGAGGCGCCCCTCATGGATCCCCTCCGCCGCCACTACACGATCAAAGCGCGAGTGATACTCCTCGTCGATTCCGTCCAACACGGCAAACGTCTTGAAGGGCTCGCGAATATTTTGTCGGAGGTAACTCTGCTGTACATCGATCCATTTCGGCGTCTGAAAATGGACGGTAGCCACGTAAAGCACTGGCAAAGAGTACCAACACACGGTCGGCAAGCGTCACCTCCAAGAGGTCTGGAACTAGTGGATCCTCGCGATAATAACACTGATGTGATTTCATGGGGGGATGCGACTTCCTCCACTGAAACTTCGTCGAGGTGACCGTGCTGAACTCGAAGCGCGCGTGCGGTCCAACACCATTGAGGCGCGAGCGGCCAAGCGGGCGCGGATGATCCTGCTCATGGCCGACGGCGAGTCGAATCGAACGATCGGCGGACTGGTCGATTTGCACTACAACCAAGTCGGGATGTGGCGCTCGCGCTACGAGGAGTTCGGGTTGGCCGGGCTCGAAGATGAGGAGCGTCCGGGCCGTCCGGTTATCTATGACCACGACGACGTGCTGCTCTTGGTCAAGCTCGTCACCGAGGATCCCCCCGCTGGAGCATCCCGCTGGACGATGGAGACACTCGCTGAGGCCATGGCGTCTCACGGTGTCCCCATCTCGGCGTCGCAGGCCTGGCGCATCTGCAAGGCCCTCGACCTCAAGCCCTGGCAGGTCGAGAGCTGGATGACCAGCCATGATCCGGACTTTTGGGCCAAGGCCTCCGATGTGTGCGGTCTCTACCTCAATCCACCACACAATGCCGTGGTGTGGTCGGTCGACGAGAAGTCGGGGATGCAGGCCAAATCACGGGTCAACCCGAGCAAGCCGGCTATTCCGGGAAAGCCGTCACGGCGCGAGTTCGAGTACAAGCGCCACGGCACCGCCGTGCTGTTCGCCGCCCTCAGCGTCCACGAAGGCACACTGGCGGGATGGGTGACCAACTCGACCAAGAGCGACAACTTCGTCACCTTCTTGGGTGACCTGGTGGACCAGACACCACCACACCTCGATCTGCACTGCATTGCCGACAACTTCGCCGCCCACAAGACGGCCAAGGTGGCCGAGTTCCTAGAGGCCAACCCAAGGGTGCACATCCATCACACGCCCACCCATGCCAGTTGGCTCAACCAAGTCGAGCTGTTCTTCTCCATCCTCGAACGAAGGCTGCTGCGACGCGGTGAATTCGACTCGCTCGACGACCTGGCTGCCAAGGTCATCGCTTTCATCAACGACTACAACCGACGGGCCGCGCCGTTCCGCTGGACCTACGACGGCAAGCCCCTACGAGTCGCGTAAGTCACAATGATTTACGCGCGAAAGCACTAGCAGCGACGTATGCCCTTGCCTGCCGTTCATAACCGTTGTTCGTGGGTGATATCCAGGGTCGGCCGTTGTAGGTTCTGACCGAGGAGCTCTCGGCCAACCTGGCTAACGCCATGCCCCGGGGTCGTCGAGGCCATACGAGAAGTGCTCGGCGACCAGCGCTTCTTCGTGATCTTCGACCGCGGCGGTTACGACGGGAACCCGGTCAGCTAGCTCACCAAAGAGAACACCGACTAGACGCTGATGTCTGGGTTCATCGAGAGGTCCGGTTGCGCTTTGAGAGTTTGACCAATCGGCGCGACAGGGTCGGGCCGAGGATCTTGCTGACGTAGCCCTTGATCTTCACGCTCGGTTCGCGGGCCAGTCGCGTTTCAAGCGCCGAGAGGTCGGCCTCGAGTCTATCGATGTACTCGGCTCTCACTCTCAGCTCGGCGTTGGCGAGATCGAGGTTGCGTTGCAGTTGCTCCACTGCTTCACGGGGCTCCGGCGAATCGGCGGCGTCGGGAGGGTCATCTGGAGCTTCTTGCATTGTTACCCGTCCCTTTGGTCCCGTGGTGTGTCCGGTGGAACTCGCACCACTCGTCGCGGTTGCCTTGATCGCTAACAGCTCGCCGAGAGGATCGTCACCAGCGGTCGATATTACCTGGGCCCGGGATTGGTGAAGTCGGATCGATTGGTACGCGTCATCGGAGTTTTGACCGTCGTCTAAAACGATGGCGTCGAAGGTCTTGGCAGCTCGGGCCAAGAACGTCGATGGCGCCTCGCAGGAGAGCTCGACGCCGAGCTCCACCAGCCGGTCACGAGGTCCGGATCGGTCTCGCTGATAGTCGAGGCCTTCGAGGCTCCTTTCGTTGAGTAAGAGCGTGATCGCCCAACCCTTCGTGCCGGAGGCCTCCATCTGGGCCAAAAGCCTGGATGAGCCGCTCCGGGGATCGTCAAAGGAGAATTCGCGGGCTACGACGAGCAGTTGGCCGGGATTGCCGCGAGCCCGTTGAATCCCGGCCTCGATCGCCCGAGGGTTGCTGCTCTCGGCTCTGCCGAAATGCTCGAGTTGGTCTCGCCACTTTTCGAAAAACTGCGCCCTGTTGCGCGCCAGCAGAAACTCTCGGTATCTCTTCGAGGTGCTCTGGCTCTCGAGATGGTGGACGAGGGACCGCGGCTCATAGAGCACCCGGTACCCTTGGTCGCGCAGACTCATGCACAAGTCGACATCCTCGAAGTACGCCGGGTGGTATCGGTCGTCGAAGCCTCCCACCGCGTCCCACGCAGATCGCCGAATCAAGAACCCGTTCGCAGAGACATAATCGGCATCTCTCAGGTAGCTGAACCGCTCGGTGTCCATGGGAAGGCCGAGACCGATGTGGGTGGTCGACCCGTTGTTCCATATGACCGACCCGGCCTCTTGCAGCGTCCCATCTGGGAGTGCGATACGCGAACCGACCGCTCCGATTGACGGATCAGACTCTACGGTCGCGACGAGGTGCTCGAGGAAGTCGGGCTCGATTGTGCTGTCATCGTTGAGAAAGACGAGATACTCGCCGTGCGCCAGCTCGGCGGCACAGTCGTTACCGGCGCCGAAACCGAGGTTGGTTTCGCTGGTGACTATAACGAGCTGAAAGGGAGCTTCCACCTGGGCCAGCTCGCCCGGCGGGACTTGATTCGCCACCACGATGGTTTCAACTTGGTCGCCTCCTTGTATGACCGGCCGTAGCGAGCGGAGGCATCGGTTGAGCATCGACGCTCGGCCATAGGCGAGGATGCAGATCGAAATGCGCGGCGCTTTCGGAACACGACGGCCGACCTGAATGTGCAAGCTCACTGGGGTACTGCCATCGCATGCTGGGAGCAATTCGGCGCACCCTTATCGGTTTGACCCATGTCTAGCTAGCCGCCACGCGACCACAGTTGCTGAGGTGAGTGCCGGTCAATGGGCGAAGTCATGAGCGATACAGTAGGTGAGGGCTACCAGCGGCCGCTGCAGATAAATCTGAGCTGCGATTTCGTCCTTTCGATCTGAGGACGCCTAAATACCATTCTGGAATGGATGTAGAAATCCGACCGGACACCGTTAGCCGGCTAAGTATCATTCCTCGCTGTGCAGAGGAGAAAGCGCGTTACCGGCGGAGTGTCGGGTGAGCGCGCATTAGAAGATTGGATTCGGTGGGTCTGAGTGAGAGCGACATCGACGCAGCGAAGCACGCAATTCGGATGAGGGTGTTGATCGTAGGAGAATTCTTCCCGTGGCCGGCTTGGGGCGGAGGATTAATGCGACTTGCCAACTCCGTCGAAGCATTGAGCGCCCTCGGTGAAGCCGACCTGTTCACGTTGTCCCCTCGCGACCGTGACCTGCCTTTCGAGTTGCCTCCAGAAATCCGAGTCAACCGTCTCAAGGTGGCGCCGTATCCGAAGATTCCGTCCCGTGCCCGTTGGCAGGCGGAGTGGTTGTGGAAACGAGGAATTCCGCGTGACGTGGTGAAGCGGAGCTTCGACCATTCGGCTCGCTCGGAGTTCGAGGACTGGACGGCCGATTCATACGACCTGGTGTGGTTCAGCACGGCCGCTCTCTTCGGTTGGATGGGTCGGCCGCGTCTTGGTCCAACAATCCTGGATTTTGTGGATCTCGAGGATGAGAAGGCTTCGCGGCGCACGCAGGTAATGACCCCCGCGAACGCTCCAAGGGGGATCGTTCATCGGTTGCGACGCCGGGTCAGCTTGGCACAGGAGAACCGGAATGTTCGCGACTGGAGTCGGTACCAGCGATCTGTGGCTTCAGAAGTAGACCGGGTAACGCTCTGCAGCGACAGAGATGTGGTGCGCTCTGGATTAACGAACGCGGTGGTGATTCCCAACTCCTACCCTCGACCGGATGAAGCGATGGGACACAGGGATGTTGGTGACCCGCCAGTGGTCCTGTTCCAGGGCACCCTTGCCTATAAGCCCAACACCGACGCCGCAGACTGGCTTGTCAAGAAGATCGCACCAAGGATCTGGGAAAATGATCCATCCGTGACTGTGAGATTGGCCGGAACCCCAATTCCCGAGGTCGAGGCTCTCCACAATCCGCCTTCGGTAACCGTGGTTGGCCGGGTCTCCAGCATGGAACGCGAACTTGCCAGGGCAGATATTGCACTCGTTCCTATCCGCTTCGGTAGCGGTACCCGAGTGAAGATCCTCGAGTCCTTCGCCCATCGGGTGCCAGTTGTGTCGACCACCATCGGGGTTGAAGGATTTGACGTGATGGATGGCGTCCACCTATTCATTGCGGACGACCCCGATGCTTTCGCCGCCGCTTGTCATCGACTGCTCACTGAGCCAACCTTGAGGGAGACCATGGTGAATGCAGCGGAGCAGTGGTACTTGGACAGGCATGAGGGATCCGTAAGTCGTGAACGCCTTCAGGCTCTGGCTCGAAAGGTTGCTTCGTCCAGCACCGGGTAGTGGGTGCGGCTGTCGCCCGAAGCCTCGACTATCTGTTCAATTCATGTTTGGCGCGTCTACGCTTTTCCCAGGTGGCCTAAGCTTGCAATTAAACCCCCACCATCCGGTCAAGCGGCCTTCTTGACCACCGGATAGCGCGGTCGCGGCCCTCTCTGGGTGCCCTTGGGGCGTCCGGGACCCGGAGTGTCGGATTTCGGTGCACTGGCCGGAGTCCCAAGAGTTACACGAAGTCGACGAAACCCTCTGCGCACACGCGCTGGGGTCAGTTTTGCCGGCTCGCAGGGACGCTCCCACGGCAGCCGTACGTCGTCGACGAGTCCTTGTGCGATTCGCAACTGGGTGTAGGCAGCCACGATCAACCACGTCCAGCGGTCGGCCTGTTCGGGCATGCACAGCGAGGGCGCCGTCCAGCCCAAAGTGTTCTTGGCGAATCGGAAGGTGTGCTCGAGATCGAAACGGTGCAGATAGGACCGGAAGCACAGGTCGAGATCGGGCTCGCCCGGACCCGACCACCACAGCCACAACGTCTTCTTCACTCGTCCGTCGCGTTTGGGAAGGTGCTCGACGTCGACGCGGATCACGCTGCCGCGCACGATTGGTGGTGCGCCCTCGCTCTTGGCCCAACGCCCTCGACCAATGAGGCGAGGGTGGAGCCCGTGCCAGGCGCGCACGCGCACCTTGCCGTAGCGAGGGTCCTCGGTGCGGTACTCGGCGTCGGGTCGCCGGTGCGTCTTGTCCTCCGAGCACTTCATGCGGCGCCCGTGGCGGGGAGGCCGCCCACCGGTGCCCTTCGGCCGATTGGGCCGCGCCGCCGGATCGTCGTAGAAGACCCGGTCCTCTCGGATGCGCACCAGCACCTGGGCCTCGGTGTCGTCCAACCCATGGCTGAGGGCGATGGGGTCATAACCGGCGTCGAAGACGAAGAGGGGGACCGCTCGGTCCTCTCGGAGCAGTGCCACCAGGGCTTTGACCTGCGCGATCGTCGCCTCGGTGGCATCGGCTCCGGGCGCAATGCGCAGCGCGTCGAGCGGCGCGGTCCAACTGTTTGGCTCGAAGCTGAGCTGGGCGATCCACTGATAGCTCCAGCCCGCCACGATCGGCTGGCCGGCCGAGTGCTTCGACGCCGAGTAGTAGAAACCCCGCTCGGGGCTGCACTCGGCGTCGCAGCGCTCCCAGGTCGAGGCGTCGACGGCGAAGACGGCCGGCCACTCACGCGGGCGATGTGCCACGAGTGCGGCCCGCAGCGCCCCCTCGTCGATCTCACCCAAAGAGAGAGCCTTGTAGAGGCTGCCGTGGGAGCGCCGGAAGATCGGCTCCAAGCTGAGGGAGGGCACCGATCCCACGGCCCCCGAGGCGTCCAAGAGCGCGTCGGCGAGTTCGAAAAGGGCATCGGACCACTTGACGAAGGTGCCGTAGATCTGGCTTCGGACGGACTTGAGCTCGTGCACCTGCTCGGCGTGGGTTCGCTTCGTCATACCCGTTAGTATTGACTACTATCGGATCACCGGAGGTGGATGGCCCCCGTCGGCGAGAATGGAGCTCGATGCCTCGAGCGAAGAAGAAGACCCTGGACGATTACGAACGCCGCTACCACGATCTGCTCGAGGCGCTCGCCGACATCGGCTTCGTCCGCTCGGGGAGCGTGGCGCCGCGTTACAACTACTGCGGCAAGGCGAACTGCCGCTGCCACGGTGATCCGCCCGAGCCCCATGGCCCGTACTTGCAGTGGACCGCGAAGGTCGACGGCAAGACCGTGAACCGTCGACTCAGTCCAGAGGAGGCCGAGCTCTATCGCGAGTGGATCGCCAACGACAGGCGACTACGGGCGATGCTCGACGAGCTGCGTACGGTGGCCGCAGAGGCGACCGATCTCATCATCGAGGAGCGTCGCCGAGCTGAAGCGGAGGTTTAATTACAAGCTTAGGGGCCGCGTGGATAGGTGACCATCCACCGGTCGTTGTGATGGCCCAGATTTGATTCTGGGTGCGTCCCAACCAACGACCAAGTGGAGGTCACCCCCATAATGCGCGCACTCGAGCCCGAAGTGGTAGATGCCATCTGGGCGGTCATCGAGCCCCTGATCCCCCCGGCTCCGAAGAACCACCCCTTGGGTTGTCACCGGCCGCGGGTCTCGGACCGGTTGTGCTTTTGGGGGATCCTCGTCCGCTTGGTCACCGGCTGCTCTTGGGTCAGCGTCGAGGCGATTCTTGAACACCGGGTCTCGGACACGACGCTGCGAACGCGCCGTGACGAATGGATCGCTGCGGGCGTGTTCGACGCGCTGCGCTGCCACGCCTTGCATGCCTACGACCGCATCATCGGTCTGGACCTCTCCGAAGTGGCACTCGACGGGTCCTTGCACAAGGCACCCTGCGGTGGGGAGGGGACGGGAAAGAACCCGACAGACCGGGCCAAATTGGGATGGAAATGGTCGATCGCTACCGACGCACGCGGCATCCCGATCGGCTGGGCCCTCGACGGCGCCAACCGCAACGACATCAAGATGCTCGACCCCACCCTCGACGACCTGGCTCAGGCGGGACTGCTCGACGAGATCGAGACCCTGCACCTCGACCGTGGCTACGACTATCCCAAGATCCGCGCCCAACTGGCCGATCGCGGCCTCGATGATCTCGACATTCAACGGCGTGCCAGGCCGGGCGCCTCGAACCTGGTCAAACAACCTCTCCGACTCGGACTCCGATGGGTGGTTGAAGGCACCAACTCGTGGCTGAGCAACTACGGCCAGCTTCGTCGCAACACAGATCGGCGGAGCCGACACCGACACGCTCAGCTCTGCCTCGTGACCACCCTCTTGATCACCGCCAAGCTGATCGACTGGCGGGACCGCTGGAGCCCCGATTCACGGCCTATCCGCTAGGCCCCTAAGCCCTCTTTAGTTCCAATTTGGTTCTGCTCTATTCTCGTAACCATGACAGAGCTTGGTCGACCCTTCGAATCTCGCCGCCCGGTGAAGACGAAGGCGCTCGCGTTCTATCTTCCCCAGTTCCACCCGATTCCCGAGAATGACGAATGGTGGGGAAAGGGCTTCACCGAGTGGACCAACGTCGCGCAGGCCCGACCGCTGTTTCCCCGGTCACTACCAGCCTCACGTTCCCGGGGAACTTGGCTATTACGATCTCCGGGTTCCCGAAGTGCGAGAAGCACAAGCGGATCTAGCTCGAAACCACGGCGTGTTCGGATTCGTGTATTACCACTACTGGTTCAACGGCCGCCGGCTTCTCAACCGGCCGTTCGATGAAGTCCTCAAATCGGGTTCTCCCGACTTTCCGTTCGCCCTCTGCTGGGCCAATGAAAAATGGACCAGAACCTGGGACGGCGAAAGTGGCCGAGTGCTCATTGCCCAGGAATACAGCGAGGCGGATGATCTTGCTCATATCCGATGGCTGGCTTCGGCTTTCACTGATCCGCGTTACATAAAGATAGACGGCAGGCCGCTGATGCTCGTCTATCGGCCGAGTGATCTGCCAGATCCAAAGCGGACCACCGACGTTTGGAGACGTGAGGCTGAGCGACTCGGACTTCCGGGCCTGTACTTGTGCTGGGTGGAAGGTTGGAGTCGTCCAACGGGTGGTCCCGAGAACTTCGGATTTGACGCCACCGTGGGGTTTGTGGAGTTCCTAGAACTGCGGCGCCTCTTCACGGCGGAGACGAGCATGAGGGGTCATCGCATTCTCGACTACGTGTCAACATACGAAGCTCGTCTCAGTCGGCCGCCCCATCCGTGGAAGCACTTTCCCGCAGTCACCGTGGGTTGGGACAACACGGCAAGGCATCCGAGCAACGCCACCGTGTTCGAGGGAGCGACTCCCGAGCACTACCGGCGTTGGCTGGAGGGAACGGTCGGAGTCGTTGGCCGATGTACGCGAAGAGGAGAACTATCTCTTCATCGTCGCGTGGAATGAATGGGCCGAGGGAAACCATCTCGAGCCAGATCTGCGC
This sequence comes from uncultured Acidimicrobiaceae bacterium, assembly GCA_963745665.1. Classification (GTDB taxonomy): domain Bacteria; phylum Actinomycetota; class Acidimicrobiia; order Acidimicrobiales; family RAAP-2; genus Bog-473. Next base: position 149,556 of record CAVUYE010000003.1, read on the forward strand.
TTCGGGCGCGCCTTCCTTGAAGCGACGAGATCCGTTCTCGCTGCTCAAGAGCCCCTTACCGGGCCAATGGCAGCGGTCGAGAATGAACGTGACAACGAGACGTTAGAGGGGCTACCCCTGGCAAGGCCGACCAACGGCCGGATGTCACCCAGCGTCGCGACAACGACAGCACACCTGGGCGGACTGATCGACAAACAGTGTGGACCGAGCGGACGCGTGATTGTGAGCCTGTCCAAGGACGCCGATGTTGAGACCACTATCGCTCTTTGGACCAGGATCAAGTTTAAGGCACTTGAGGGCAATCCTGAATCGGTCGCGAGCATGAAGGCGGCGGGCATCGACGCCACACAGTGTGACGTCACCGATCTCGGCGAGCTCGACGCGACCCTCGGGGATCTCGGCAACGTGCAAGCGCTCTTGCTCTTGGACGTGCTCGAAGACATACCGGAGCCGCAGCCATTTCTTGAGGCGCTTTCGAGGTGGGCAATTGAACACGACAATGCGTTCCTCTTCGTGTCAGCCCCCAATGTTGCTCATTTCGACCGAGGCGTGAGCCTCCTCCTTGGGGATTGGCGTCCACCAGAGGCGGTCAGTCACGGTGGACAACCCCATTTTACGAATGACACGCTGGAAGATCTGCTGGAGGGATGTGGGTGGCGCCGAATTGATGTCGATGACGTGCTCTCAGTGCGCTCAGGCGCCTGGGATGCTGCGACACTCGACAGCATCCCCGAGGAGATGGTCGGAGCACTGCGCGTCCTCTCGGAGGCGTACAATCCCTATTGGGCCGTCGAGCGCTTCGTTTGGGCGCTGGCACCGATGGCGCTCACCGAGTCACCAGTGAGGGCTGACGCCATCGTTGGATCCGATTCAATGGCGGCTGGTCGTGGGCGTTCCGAGCAGCGAGCGCTTGTTCAGCAGTATCTTGACTCGATCGGACTTGTTGCTAGTGAAACTGACCGTCGCGCGTTGGCACTGCGGAGCCTGCCGTCTCCCTTTTGGAAGCGAGCGATTCTGCGAGCGGCGAAGACCAGCCCTCGTCTGTCATCGAGGCTCTCCACCTTCCAAGAAAGACGTCGCTAAATCTGTTCGTTCGTCCGACTATCCGCGGGCTCTGCATTGTTCCGACAGGCCAGCCGGACTGCGGGGGCAACGTTCATCGGTTTGGAATGGTCGTGTAGATCGCGGGCTCCTGCCATGGTTTCAGGAAGTGCGATCGAAAGAGTGAAGGACGGAGATCGCCGACCGCAGCGGTTTTGTCACGCGCCAGCTCGTCGAGCCCCGAAGTTCATCGAGTTCGTGCTGCTTATTCTTGAGTTGAGTCTGGAAGTCTCGGGTTCGACTGCCACTTCGCGCTGCGAGGAGGGCGGCCGTCCAACCAGACTCGCGTGGCAGAGAAGTCTCCTCAAGAGACCTGTGCCCACCCTCGAGCCTCGATAGGCAGAGGCCGAGCTCGTGATGCTGGGCCAACAGAAGATCGCTGCCATCGTCGTCAGAATGCTGGGATGCGGACTCGACGATTGCGGCCCCTGAACCCCTTCGGTCCCATCGACGCGACTCATCCGAAAACTGAGGAAGCGCACTCAACCAATCCGCAACGGTGCTCATCGCCTCCGTCGGATCGCGTAAGACCGATTCATAGCTGCAGACAAAAGTGTCTAGGCCGACGAGATTCGTTATCGCCGAGCGATTGTACCGCTCCCACAACGCGATACCGTCCGCAAGATGCATGCCGTCGCGCTCTTTGGAGGGAGCGAGCTACGGCCAGAGGGGACCGCCAGACCAAAACAGTGGCGAGCGGAGCAGGGAGGACGGGTCGCCAGAAAGGAAGGAGAAGACTTAGGCGAGGGTCCTTCCAGACACGGGCCCCAGGCTCTGGGTACGCTGCACTCGAGCAGTGGCGCGGGATCCGGCACGCCAGACATCGTCGACCCTTCCTCCCATTTCGGCGAGAGGTTAGGTGGCGCTTCCCAGCTGCCACCAAGATCGGTCAAGGAGCTTGTCGTTGTAATGACCGAGAGAGACGACTTTCCCAGTGCTCTGGGTTGCTCTCCGGCCAGTGCATCCGGTCGTCAGGACGAGGGGTGTTGAACCCCAGGGCTCCCAGTGCCCCGGCTACGGCCGATGTACCACTTCGGTGCATACCGACGACCAAGAGCCACGAGCCGGCGGACCGATCCGAGGTCGTTCCGGCTAGGTTCGGACTACTCATGGGGGAAGGGTCTAGCGGGCGACATCGAGTCATACCCGGGCCCCTGGCGCCAGCCCCGACCGTGAACAATGGAGCGATGGCCGGTGCATTGCTGATGCGGCGCACCGCGCTCTACAAAAGGTGCCATACGAACAATCCTAACGACGTGGGAAGTTGGCCACGGTTTCGCCCCCCCCCTGTGGGTCACGGCTCGTGGCGGTGCGTAGGAGTTGCACGCTCTCCCGGGAGTTCCAGCGCTATGGAGGACTTTCGCCAGAAGACACCGGCTCCGTCAATGTCAACGATCTCATCGCTGATGCCGTGGACTCGGCGGTAGTCGGTGACCGCCGCCTTGCAGCTATCGATCGTCCCGTAGTCGTCGATGATGCAGTAGCCGCCGGCCGCCAACTTCGGGTACAGCGGCTCAAGGGCTTGAATCGTCGATTCGTACAAATCACCGTCGAGGCGCATTACTGCGAGATCTTTAATCGGCGCATCGTTCAAGGTGTCTCGGAACCAGCCGACGATGAACTGGACCTGATCATCTAGGAGACCGTACCGATCGAAGTTGTGGCGCACCATTTCAACTCCAACCGACAGAATCTTCCAATCGCTGAGGTCCAGATCACGGTCGGTGGGGTAGCGGTCCAAATCGGGAACGGGCAAGCCCTCGAATGAGTCGGCGAGCCACACTGTTCGGTCGGTCACGCCGTACGCCTTAAGAACTCCTCGCATAAAGATCGACATACCGCCCCGCCACACGCCAGTTTCGATGATGTCACCGGGGATCTTGTCTGAGAGAACGTGTTCGATGCAGCTGCGAGCATTGGCAAGCCGTTTCAAACCACACATCGTTTCGGCCCTCGCCGGCCAGTCCCTTCCGTTCTCCCTCTTGTTAGGCGAATACGGTCGTTTGATAGTCACCTCGAGCTGTGCTCTGCCAAGAGCCGGGGCTAATCGATCTAGGAATCGTACCCATCTCTTACTGTTCTCCATCGTCGGGATGCCAACGATCCGATCACTGTCTTCGAACAGTGCCCGTGTCAGCACTCCGGCCAGCAGGTCCAAGTAGAGATCCGTGGCAGGCGACGGCGTCGCGGCGGGGGAGACGCCCGTCAAGACCGAGGGTGTCCTTTGCAGGTCATCGTTGCGTTATGTCCTTCCATCTGGGCGCAGCTGGCTGATCGAACCGCCGGAAGATCAGCGATGCTATGAATCGACAATACTGACACTGATCGCGGTCAGTCACCCGTAACGTTCGCGACCTTCCGAGCTCGGATGCCGTCAGATCTTTCGCAGTACGCACAGCGAGTCCTTCTTGGGGCTCCATCGCGTGGAGGATATGGAGTTGCCAGGTGGAGGCGGCAAGAGGGCAGTTGCCAGTGCTTGCCCACCACGACCGGCGGCTGCCACTGGTTACCTCTACAATGCTGCGGCCATGGGTCCCATCCGTCCGTCGCCGACAGGCATGGGCACGGGGACTGCCGACGGTCCGAGCGCGGGGATCGTCGATCCGGGTGACGAAGTTCCGACAATTCGGGCCGAGGCTCGTTCGGCCGACTCCAAGGGGCAAGGCCGCAGCGGAACGCCGCGGAGCGTGTGGCCGTATGTGATTGCCGGCAGTGCCTATCTGTTGTTGTCGCTCTTCATGTGGCTGCACGTGTGGACCGGGCACCCATCATCTGTGACAACCTGCGGCTGCGGCGATACCTCAGGGACCATTTGGTACATGCAATGGCCGGCGCATGCGATGGTCCATGGACTGAACCCGCTCTACTCGACAGCCATAGGTTATCCGACCGGCGTCAATCTCGTATTTGCTGCATACGGAATCGTGATGGCCCCCGTCACTTGGTTATTCGGGCCTGTGTCTGCGGTGAATGTGGTTCTCACTGCCAGTCCGGTCCTATCGGCCGTGGCCATGTTCGCTTTGGTGCGCCGATGGGTGTCCTGGATGCCGGCCGCTTTCCTTGCCGGTTTGTTTTATGGGTTCTCGCCGTTCGTCGTGAGCAATCTTGGCGTGGCTCACGTGGACTTCATCATGATTGCCATCCCGCCGTTGGTGGTCCTGTGTCTGGACGAACTGTTGATTCGCCAACAGCGGCGTCCAGCCGTGGTGGGAATCGTCATGGGCCTGCTCATCAGCGCACAGTTCTTCGTCGGCGTGGAGATCCTGACCCTCACCATAATCGAGGCTGCCATTGGGATCGTCATGATCGTTATCTACACTGCCGTGCGGAGCCCGGCGACCCTACGTGAGCATGCGGGTCACGCTGCTACCGGTGGTGTTGTGGCCGCTCTCACGGGGGTCGTGCTCCTAGCGATTCCGGCTTGGTTTGCACTTGCCGGACCCGCCCATTTTCCTGCGGTCACACATCCCGGCGTGCAGTTGACCGGATTCTCGGCGTCGATAGCCAATGCCGTCTTCCCACTCCCCACCCTGAAGGACATGCAGTGGCAACACATTGTGGGCGCGTACCAGGGCCCAATTCTCTCTTCCCAGTATTTTGGCCTGGGAGTGGTCCTTATATGCCTGGGAGGACTCATTGTCTGGCGGAAGGACCGAATTTTGTGGCTGTTTGGAGTTCTGTCCGTCGTCACGCTGCTCCTTGCCACATCGTCGGGTCCTTTGCTATCGAAGCTTCCGCTCCTAAAGAACGTATACCTGCTGCACTTCGTCGTTTTTGTGTATCTGGCAGTTGCGATCGTCTTGGCGCTAATCGTCGACCACACGCGGTCAGCGATCCGTCAACTCGGCGAGCGTACAAACGTTGCTTCGAATGGGCGCACGTCGCCGTGGCGGAAACCGCTTTACTCGTGGGGTGGGTCACTCGCCGCGCTCATGGTGGCCGTAGTGGCGATGGCCCCACCCGCCGCATACGTGGCGAAAAGCATTCCAATGACGGTCGAGGCGGTCGTTGTCCCTACTTGGTTTCGTGCGGTGGCGCCTCGGTTGCCAGGACATCCAGTCATTCTGGCGCTGCCGGCGCCCTTTACAACAACCACGCCCGGCGTCACATGGGCGACCAACGGCGGACAGCGCTACCTTCTGGCTGACGGGTGGAAACAGGCTGCGTTGACGTGGCATGCACTAACTGGGCAAGAGTATTCAATCGTAGGGACCGGTGGTCTCGGGGTTGGAGCGAAACACGATGCGGGTGAGGACCAGGGCCAGAACATCATCACGAAGGTCACTTTCGCCTACGGCTCAAGTCCGCGCGTCACTTCATCAGACATCGTTGCTGTTCATAGGGCCCTGTCGGAGTGGGGAGTCACCATGGTTGTACTCCCAGACCAACCTGAACTGCCGAGCTACGACCAGGTGGCTTCCGTGACGGCGATGGCGGCACTGATCTCAGCGGCAACCGGAGCGAAGCCAACGCATGTTGCCGAGGCCTGGGTGTGGCGACGAGTCAACCACGACAATCCCCAGGCATACCCGGATGCGGCCCAGTATGCGCGGTGCACGAGCGATGTTCCTACGAGCGGGGTGATTGCGGTACACCGGACGACCGCCTGCGTTCTGAGCTCTGAACTCATTGGGCAATTTAATGACACATTTCGGACGGCTAGGACGCCTTTCGGTATCCGCTAATACCGGTTCGGTGATGGCGCGCGCTCGCCAATCGTATCCACCATCGATTGGTCAGCGTCAATGGTTCAACTGATCCTCTTCTCTCCCTGGTTTCGACAAACGGCGCTTCGTGGGTTTCAATAGCTGCGTGAGCGTCGGAAGCCAGGGCTTGACGGCTCGGCCGACTGACGGAGGGGCCACCTGGTCGTTCGACTATCCGAACGCGACCGTCGAGAATCTATATGGTGTGGCCTGTCCCGAAGCCAATCGATGCGTTGCAGTGGGTAAAGAAGGCACCATTGTGGCCACGAGCGATGGCGGAAAAAATGAGCGCTGTGTAAGAGTGGCAGTTCGATCAGGAGGAGCAGGTCATTGAACGGTCCCAACAAGTTCCGTCAGTTCGGCTCAGCGTTGAAGCACAAACTTTCACCGCAGCGACCTGGAACGGTCCGTCTTCCAGCGCCCACTACCGCACTGGTGTCTGGGCGCATCTTCAAGGCCGAAGCGTCGTTACCAATGCCCAGCGATCAGCTCAAAGCGACGGTCGGGCCTCCGGCGGCGTTTGAGGAAGTCGCTTTGACGACCATTGGGCGCATGAGCATGGCTGGCATCAGGCCCGACGACGATGTCTTGGACATTGGCTGTGGTGTTGGACGTACAGCTCGCTATATGTGCGACTTCCTTGGCCCCGGTGCTACCTACGAGGGCTTCGACATCGCGGAGGATGGCATCCGGTGGTGCCAGGAAAACATCACTTCTGTTTTTCCAAACTTCAGATTTCAGTGGATACCACTATCACACTCTCATTACAGCCCCGACCCATCGCTTCCGAAGGCAACCGAAGTGGAGTTCCCGTATCCGAACGAGTCATTCGACTTCGCATTTGCTCATTCCGTGTTCACGCACCTTCTACCGGATGTCACCCAGCACTATTTCGACGAGGTCGCTCGCGTCCTGCGACCTGGGGGAATCCTTTACGCAACGTGGTTCCTGTTCGATGTTGGACCGTCACGCTGGGCTCATCCGTTGGTCACCGGAATGCAAGCTGATCCTTCAGGTGAGTTTGCCGTTCTCAAACCATCGGTGCCCGAGATGGCCGTCGCATACAGCGAGCGCTTTGTCCGGTCTGCCTTTACAGGAGCCGGACTAACCGTGACCGAACCCATTCACTCTGGTATCGCCTGGCTCCAAGATGTCATCGTCGTCCGAAAGCAACTCCTTTCTTCCGCAGAGCCAGGCTAAACCGACTGCCCCAAAGTGGCGCGAGATCTTTGAGTGTCACCCAACACAAAGTTGAACCCGGGCTGCATTGTGGATCAGCGAGGTTTGAAGACAAAATTGTGAACGTATCTGCGAGCGTACAGAAGAAGGTTTACGAGATAACCATGCTGGGCTACGCGTGCGGCCATTTCGTTAGTACGTTGACGATCGAGCTCGCTGATCGGATGCCAACGTCCTTTTTGCAGAAATTCGCCACTATACGAGTAGTCGCCTAAAAATTCGATGATTTCGTCCAACCAGCCGTGGCGACCTGCGTGCTGCTCTATCTCGACTAGCAGTGTGGGCCGTTGGGTCTTAAGTAGATCCGTCGCTCCTTGGAGCACAGCAAGCTCATGACCCTCCACATCTATCTTTACAAATCCGACGTCCCCAAGTTCGAAGTCGTCGAGTCGGCTCGTTGCGACGGAGTGTTGTTTCCAGTCTGACCCGGCTCGGGTTTGCGGTTCAAGAGAGGCGCGACCGTGAGTGTTCACTCCTCCGGGTGGTACCCACAGGTCGGATCGCGATGATTGGTTGCTCAGTGCGACGGGGTGAATATTGACGTTCTTTGGCATCGCCGACACGAGGCGGTCAATGAAGTCGGGGTTCGGTTCAAATGAATCCACCCTTGGAACCCGTCGGGCCAGCCACCACGACCACGGGCCCCACCACACTCCCACATCGACTGCGCCGCGCCCCTTCGGTACGAACTCATCAAGCCTGACGAGTTCGGGCTCAAAAAAGCGATACTGCCAGGCGATTGCGGGGACCATGAGTCGGGCTGGAACTCGATCTAGAAGCTCGTCGGCAACACCCACGTCGGACGGTCCTCTCTACAGACTCGATTGGACATTCAACTCGATCGCAGACGACGGTTCTCCGCCTCAAATAATGCGAACCGCAAGAGTAGACGGCCTGTCAATTCGAGTCAAAGGCGGAACTCATGGCGTGGGATCAGGTTACAGATTTAGCCACATCCGACGAAGGGGCAGCCGGCGGTTGTCGTCGCTCTTCCACAATCACTGAACTGATAGCCGCGCAGAGCGCCGTCACAGCGCAAATCTCGACCGGCGCACCGATTGACCTCGAGGCGAGCGCGGCAATGGCATCCGGATGAATCGCGACAATGATGCCGGCCAGACTAAAGCTCAAACCCGCGATCGCTGCGGTGACGCTGCTTCCCCAACGGTACGTAATGGCAACAAGAGGAACGAGTAGAAATGCCAAAATGCCACCTATGCAGAAGACTCCGAGTGCTGCGGCCACGGCTAACGCAATCGCCGGGAGCTTTTCCCGCGGTCCGATGGGCCTGCTTCGTGATCGATCGCCCTTCGCCAGCGCGAGAATGAACAGCGCTAAGAGAAAAAGTCCACCAATCAGCAGAGCCGCACGGTAGGACTGATCAGGCTCGAACTTCATGGTCATGACCCCCGATACCCCTGCAGGCACAATCCAGCCCTGCTCCCAGCCGCTCAGGCTTACCGCTTTCAGCGTGCGACCGTCGAGGGTCGCCACCCAGCCCGTGTTGAAGTTTTGCGCGACCTGAACGTACGTGGCAGGTCCGGTCCCGATCCTCAGCGTTCGCTTTCCCGGTGTCCAGGACGTCACGCGGACACCGCGTGCGCTGGTTTGCGTAGAGAAACTACCTGGTTGACTGACGAGCAGACTGGTAACTCGGAACGCACTTCCCGCTGGAAACGAAATCATGTGGTGCCCAGCTGTCAACGCGGTCGTTGGGGAGGTACAGGCCCGAATATTTAAAGGTTGGAGATTGATCAAGTTTCCGAGCGTGCCGGTTACCTCGGTAGGAAGAGAGGTGCCGTCCACTTTGACGATGGGACCGGCGCCACAAGCCAGCGCAACAGGCGTCGACATGGAAGGTGAGGGCGCAGATTGAGTTTCCAGCGGAGGTACCCCGAGGGAGGACAGGCCAACCGGCAATCTGATCCGCGGCGGACCTGGTAGCCCGACAGTTTGCGGCTCGGTCGGAATGGCGGAAATGCGCGTGGCTACCTTCGGGAACGTGATAGTCAGGGTGTCGGTGGTCATGGGAGCGAACGAGACGACTCCACCTCCTTTGGGGACGGCAGCCGTCCGGGTTCCAGCCGGACTGGTGACAACGACCTCCGTAGGCCGGCTGGCCTCTCGAGAGAGACCGAGCGAGATCGAATTCACCGATCGGTTGCCGCTCCAGCGAAGAGTCAGCGCAGGAGATCGGTCGCTCAGCCCGGCGATCCACGGGGTCGAGGACTGCTCTAACAGGTTGTCCGGCCGGAAGCGAGGCAAGGTGCGCAGCCAGGAGCTGGCGGATATCTGAACCGCTTGATGAGCTGGGGACGCCAGCCCCTTGAGTAATTGTTCCAGTGATTCACTAGGAGTAGGTACAGCGGTCCCGCTAATGGTGGCGGACATGGCTTTTGGCAGGATGAACTTGCGGGCGATCGGTTCCACGGTTGCGATCGGGCCGGCGAAGTTCAGATTTGGGTTGGTCACCGGATCGTTGAAGCTGAGTACGGGTGCGGCACGAGCCGGCCCTGAAAATGCCGCCAGTTCGTCGCTAGGAACTTGCATAGCTGGCTGGAAGGTGAATCCAGGAATAGCGACGTTGGTGATTCCGGCACCTTGAGGCGGATCCGCGGGTTTGCTGTTGGGTCGGGTTGCATCGATCGTGATCGTGAGATGCAGCGTCTTTCCCTGAGCTACGGAGACTTTGACAGGGGTATTCCGCACTGGAATGTATCGGCGGACCGATCCTCGATCCGTTGTGATAGTCACCCACTCGATACTTGGACGTTGTGCAGAGTCGTCTAGCGGAGTGATGGCGAGTGATGTCAGTGGGACCGCACGGTCGAACGTGATCGCAACCCACTGGCCCACTGACCCGCGGATGGATGCGGCGACCCAAGCGGTCGACGCGTTGCCATCGAATGCTGACGCCGGCCCTTCGGACGGATCTGGCCGCAGACTAGTTGAGCCAGAAGAAGCTGCCGACACTTTCACCACTCCGCTGGGCGCCGCCACCGTTTGCGCATCAGTGGCCCCCATCGATCCGTAGGTTAAAGGGGGAAAACGATAGAGAACCTGTCCTGAACCCAAAAGATAGGAGACGTTGTCCGATACCTTCCCAAACGAGTCTGCCCGTCGTTGGTTGCCGTCAGTGATCGCCCAGGTGGCATCGGCGCTCGAAGCGGCGTCGGCAGCGTGAGGGTCGTCGGCCAATACAGCCGCCCGCCCGCTCAGAACACCGGCGCCTGCGAGTGGCAGCAATGAACCGCTTGACCCACTGACGACGAGGGGGTTGGAAGCAGGAAACGACTGGACTTCAGAAACGGCTGGTTCGACTTTGTAGATCTCGACGGAACGAAGATGGACGTATGAATTCGAGTCGTATACAGGGAGGCCGCCTTGCGCGACCTGAGAACGGGGAAGGTACGGTCCGAAGGCAGCAACTTGAACGAGCCCGGGAGTCTCGCTGAGTACCTGGTGAACCTGGGCGGGAGGAATTGCCCCAGTCCCCTGTAAGTCTAAGTCGTTGCGCTCCACCACGAAGTCGATGCCAGACCGGGAGAGATACTCCGCTAGTCCGGGCTGCGAGGTGCCGGTATCGAGGGCGTCTTCGACGGCACCGAGCATGTCCGTATTGCCGTCCGATCCAAAGGGAACGATGGACCGGACGGTTACAGACGTGGACGCAAGCACGGAGAGTGGCTCATCGAGAGGCGAACCCCAGGTGTATTCAGCGAAGTTTGCCCCGGGGACAAGCAAGGCAGTCTGATGCCCCTGGTGGCCGTCAAGCCAATTGGCGGCCTGTGACCAGTAGCTAGGTATCGCTGCGAACCCGCCTGGTGGATAGAGCTGCAATTGCCAAAACGGGAGTGCCGCGAAAACGACCGCCAGAACGGCAAGTGATCCGATCATTGAACGCCAGTGACTTCGAATTAATCGATTAGGCCATCGATTGCTTTTGCCATCGAGCGAGACCGTCGAAACCAGCGAAGTTAACCCCAGCGCTAATGGAAGGGACACAAGGGGGGAAAACTTCGCAATGTTCCGCAATGGTCCGAGGCCACCCTGCAGCAGATTTATTACCTCCGAGGAAAACGGACCACCCAGTCGGCCGCCATAGCCGATCGCGATCACGAAGACGCCAAAACTCAGTCCAGCCACCAAAAAGAATCGCTCGGGGATCCGCCGCGTCAATCCGGCGAGACCGAGGGCTGTAACCACCGCCGTCGCCACGATGGCTACGCCTGACGTCACGAGGGTCCATCCGCCGGGTATGAGGGGTCCGCCGACGTCGTCGAAGTTCTGCCAGAACGAGGTGCCACGAAGGGCGTCGAAGACAGAACCCGTGGATGTGGTCACAGTGGGTGTCTCGGTATATGGAAGGTAGTTGTATCCGTATTTTCCCTGCAGGAGAGTCGCGGCAGTCCACCAAAAGCAAGCCAGGACTACACAAACGACCCACCATCCAATCAACGACTTACGACGGGGCCCGGGTTCCCGCGTCAACAGCCAAATCACCGCTAGCGGAAGCGCGGAGACGATGACTGTGGCATTTACTCCCCCCATGAGAGCGATCGCCACGCCCGACTTAGCGGCTGCTCGTCGCGGTGATCCCGTCTTGGATCCGACCACCAGTGGATGCAGCACCCAAGGCAGGAACGTGACGGCAAGCAGAGCCACTGACACCGCAGCCCAATCGACAACGATAGGAGCGATGCAGTACGCAAGCGCTCCGAGCAAACGTGCCCATCGCTTGCCGATTCCCAGTGCTTCCGCCAGGCGAACGACACCCCACGCCCCAACGGTAAGCAACAGCGCCAACCAAACTCTTTCGGCACACCAGACCGGGACATGCGCAACGTGCGTGAGCTCGAAGAACGGGGCCGTCGGGAAGAGGTACCCGAAGGTACCGGTCTGGACAGATCCAGACGCCATCGTCTGATTCCACAAGTGCAGTGACGATTGCATCCAAGCCAGAGGCGCCATGATGACGGGAAGCTTCGAGTCATCAATGATCAATCCCGGAGCCTGAATGAAGGTAAGAACGAGAAAAAATCCACCCAGTCCGGCAAGATACCAACGACTTAGTGGCTCGCTACCGGGACCGCTGACCAGCTCAGTCTCGGTTAGTGAGGTTGGTTCCGATGGACTCACTCGGAGGAGGTCAGTCATAACGTCGGCTCTGTCGACGATCGAATCACCTTGCTGGCAATGATCGAAAAGTCGCGGGCAACCTGGTCCCAGCGAAAGCTAGAAGCGTGGCGTCGAGCGCCTTCTGACAATCGCTTTCGCAAGGAGCCATCGTTCGACAATTCGATCCACTGACGAGCAAGATCGGCCTCAGAAGTAACCAGTATCCCCGTCCTACCGTCGATGATCGCATCCCTCACACCTGGGACGTTAAATCCCAGTGCCGGAGTACCAACTGACCCAGCTTCGATGATAACGATACCCCACCCCTCGTGGTGCGCGGGGTGGATGAGCGCCCATGCAGAGCCCAGCAAGCGCCACTTCTCATCTTCGTCCACTCGACCAGTGAACACGACACCGTCGCCGGCCAGAGCCTGAAGCGAAGCGCGGTCGGGTCCGTCACCCATCACGATGAGTGTGCCACCGACAACGGGCCGCACGCGGGACCACACTCGAAGGAGCAGGTCTATCCGCTTGTGCGGCACGAGTCGTCCCGCACAGATGAAGAGTGGTTCCGCTGACCGTTCGCCGACGGTCACTGAAGGGAGGTCGACGCCGCTTTGGAGCAAGTGAATTCTATCCCTCTCGATACCGATGTCTTCAAGTGAGGACGCAGTCGACGAAGAAATCGCCATAAACGGCACCCGGCGATACACGAGCGGCATGATCTTCGCCTCAGCGAAGCGCCCGGCAGCGGCCAGAGGGGGAGGAAACCGTTGGCTCCACTGTTCACTATGAACGTGATAGACGCATGCGAGAATCGGCTTGCTTCGCCACAGGGGAGAGAAGTAGGGGAGTCCATTCTCTGTGTCGACCAAAAGATCCCAATCTCGCGCCACCCTGTGGTGCACGAACGGAGCCCTGGCATATTGCGTGAAAGTGCCCCCCATATTGAATACGGGATAGGGCCGGACGCCCACTGGACCACCACAGAGATGAGCGACCTCGTGGCCCATGCCCTGAAGAGCGATTGCGAGACGATCGATGAAAACCTCGGAACCGCCGGCCTGCTTATTCGCGAGATCACGCCAACTCATAAACGCTATGCGCATCGGAAGTCCGCTTTTGAGGGGATGCTACAGAAGGTTGTCGAACTCAGGGTGGCCATCTCACGACGCAGGATCCTTCCCCGACTGGGCCGTTTATCGTAAGCGGTCACGTTAGATCACAGCTACACAGCGGAAGTCGCGGCCCCGGTCCGGCGCATCACCACGACGAGATTCCAGGTCAGAATCTCCCGTAGACCCGGCAGCCTTACGATCCACTTAGTCCAGCGCGGATAGTACCGGGGAAACGCATCGAGCACATAGACGCTGGGGCTCGAATTGCACCAACGAAGCACTTCGCGGATGCTCAAAACAAAGAGGTTCTGTCCATATCTGTTCTTTGGTGGCGCTCCAGTGACCCGCTCGAATCGCTGGGCCGCCCACTCGCCACCTCGGTAATGCCGCGGCGACGTCTCGTGGCCCCCCCATGGAGAGAGCCAGTTGGTAAATGCGACATAAATGACTCCACCCGCGGCGACCACCCGAACCATTTCTGACAGCATCTCTTCGGGGGACGCCACGTGTTCCAACACGTTCGACGAGTAGCAAACATCGACGGCACCCGTGGCGATAGGCAACGCACAGCCATCGGCGACTATCCCGCCTACCAATTGCCGACCGTGTTCCATCGTCTGATCGACGTTGCGCTCAGCCGTAAAGGCGCGCGCTCCGACTTCGCGAAATCCGTCAGTCACGTATCCCGACGCCCCCCCGACATCAAGGACAATCGAACCGAAAAGCTGACAGTATTCCGCAACGTCGGCCACCGTGTCCTCGGCAAGGAAGCGGTAAAAGATTTCGGGATTCGTTGCTTCGTGGCGGAATGCTTGGAAGAGGTTCACCGATCGACGGAGCCCCTTCACATCGAGAGCTCCCCAATGACGATGCCGCTCGCCAAGATGGGATGGAAGAGTGCTCCGAATTCCACGCTCATCAAATGTGGTCTGTACGGCTCCAGGTCGGAGGACAATCTCTTTAAGACGCGATGCGACTGCGTCGGAGGAAGACAAGGAAAGAATACGGCTGTCCCTTCTCCCCATTTGATCATGAGGTCAACTTTGCGGATCCGGGGCTGGATGAGAGCACCTGCGGCCTCTATGGGGATTTCAGAAATCATCACGCCTTGAACCGGGGGAGGTCTCCGTCTCGTCAGTCGCATCCGAGCTATGTCCCCCGCCATCTGTAGCCCGTCGCGGATTGGTCGGACATGGCTCCCCGCAACATCGGTCCAACGCACAGGGACCTCTTCGATACGCAGGCCCAACCTGGCGGCAAGATCCAACATTTCGACGTCGAATGCGAATCGATCGACCTGAGCGCCGTGAACCAGGAGCTTGGCAATGGGACCCCGAAATGCCTTGAATCCGCATTGGGTGTCCATGTAAGGAAGGTGTGTCATCGAGGCTACCAACGTGCCAAATGTCCGATTCATCACTTCACGGTGGATGCCCCGCTCGCTTACCAACGACGCTTCATGCGCTCGAGACCCGACAGCGACGTGGCTGTGTTCGACCGCACGCAGCAAATAATGGAGATCGCTGGGATCGGTTGCCATATCTGCGTCGATAAACGCGATGATCCCCCCCGCGCTCGAATGACGCCAGCTTTGACCGCAGCTCCCTTCCCGCGATTCTGAGGAAGAGATACCACGGAAGACCGGGTCCAGTCCTTGAGTTGCCGTCGGGCCAGTTCGGCGGTGTCATCGGCACTTCCATCGTCAACGACGATGATCTCGGTATCGTCCGGAGAAATGGACTCCATCAGCCTCTGCAGACTGCTCGCCAGCCGGTTCCCCTCATTGAACGCGGGAATGACGAGGCTCAAGTTTGTATTCACCAACTTCCCCTTTTAGTTGAAATCGCTCAGTCCTTCCCCACGGCCAATATGGACGCCCAGCTTCCCGCATGCTAACCCCCGGGAAAAGGCGACCAGGTGTTGACGGCATAACCGCCGACGGACGCGGGCGCGGTCTTCGGACGTGCTCATTGCGGATAATTTCGGCGCAGTTGGACAGGGATGCTGGCAACGGCCGCCGCCACCATGCGAGAACGGCGACCCGGATCAAGGTGTGAAGCACTTGGCATAGCGGGTTACGCCTATCAGCTTGCATCAACGCTGTCTTTTGAAGAAGGCCGCAAGTGGTGTGGACAAATCGATAATTCTCGGCAAGGCTAAATGGCTCTTGATGGCGTGAGCGGGGCCCTTTTTTCGCATCCCCAGCTCGATTAACTTCCAAAAGGGGAGAGCGTGACCGACGGCCGACTGAGAATGAACCCACGGGGGTTTATCAAGTCGGAGTGGGCGTCGCTTCCGGTACGTACAGTGCGCGTGGCGGATCATGGGAACAGGGGGGATCGACCGGAGTCATCCAGCAGATATCGCCGGCGGACCCGGACTCGCCTCAAGAGGTCGGGGTGCGAAGCATCGGGAGCCTCAGGATAAAGGGAGGTACGTGAACGGTCCCAACGTGGAACGGCAATCCCAAGTCGCGAACGAAACCAGCCTCAAGGATCAGCGCCTCTGGATCGTCTGTCCAAGTTACGAAGACACCGATTCGTTCCGAATACTTCGAGAACGAACTCTCAAAATCGTGGAGGAGAGCTCGCTCCTCCACGATATCTGCGTGCACTTCGTCTTGATCGATGACACAGGAGGATTTGATCCAAAGGTCGCAGATCTCCGCTTCCTCGACGACGTTCGAATCGTGACGCCACCGTTCAATATTGGTCATCAACGCGCCATCGTCTGTGGTCTTCGGGTGGTATTGCCCGACTTAAGAGACGCAGATCTGATCGTGACGATGGATGCCGATGGCGAAGACCGCCCCGAAGACTTCGACCGGCTGCTTGCGCCATTGATTAATGAAGCCAAATCGACAAGCGGGAGTCTATGCGTAGCCAGGCGGACGAAACGGCAGGAGTCCCTGAGTTTTCGCGTAATGTACTTTTTCTTTAGGATTATGTTCCGAGTGCTAACAGGTACGACGGTCCGCAGCGGCAACTTCGCTGCATATCGAGCAGGGCTGGCGAGGCGGATGCTGGCCCATCCGTATTTCGATTTGTGCTACTCATCCACACTTGTGAGCTTGGATCTGGATATCACCTTGATTCCATGTGAGCGCGGCAAGCGCTACGCCGGACGATCGCGGATGAACTCCCTCCGCCTGTTCATGCATGGGACTCGGATGCTTATGCCGTTCACGGACCGTGTCGCTATTCGAGCACTCACTGCATTCACGGCGATCTTTGGGATTGGGATCCTTCTTTCGCTAGTCGTAGTGGCGATTCGTGTGTCCACCTCCGCCGCAGTACCGGGTTGGGCAACGGCCACGCTACTTGGCATCCTTATTATTTCGTTCCTCGCACTGAGTAACTCTGTCGTATTGTTTGTAGTCTTTTCGCACTCGCGGAGCATCTCCTTGGCCGGTCTGGAGGAAGGTCTTGACAGAAGCGCTAGAGGCGCACCTGCGTCGACAGATTGAGCATTCTCGCCGGTTCTTCTGGCAACGACTTAGGTGGCGCGTCGTGCGCGGCTACCTACCCCCCGATAGTACGTTGACCGTGGTGGACGTGGGTGCCGGTGCCGGCCTCTTGGGTGACTTTCTGGCTAGGGATCGTCCGCAGGCAACCTATGAGTTCATCGAACCAATCGACACATTGCGAGAGTTTCTGCGTGGGCGCTACGGAGAACGAGCTGATGTCGCCAACCACGATCATTTTGACGAGGCAGGGTTTGTCACTCTCCTCGACGTGCTTGAGCACCAAGAGGACGACAAGGCCTTTTTACGGGACCTCGTGGGAAAGATGCGGCCCGGTTCGATGCTTCTGCTCACCGTCCCAGCTCTCCAGAGTCTCTGGTCGCAATGGGACGTCGCACTCGGGCACTTCCGGCGATATGACAAGAATTCGCTGCTTACCTGCACAGAAGGTCTGCCGTTGTCGATATGCGAAGTCAGTCTTCTCTTCCCCGAATTGGTTCCGTTAGGGATTCTCCGAGCGCGACGAAAGCGCGCGAATCTCTCGACGGAGGAATACGAGGACGCAGCATTCCCTGATCTTCCCGGATTTGTGAATGACGCGCTCTACAGCGTTGGGACATTGTCACTCTCATTGCGACGGCACTGGCCGACAGGTACGTCCCTGTTTTTGGCTGCCAGAGTGTCGAGCTAAAGCCCTCCCATCGACCTCCAAGATGACCGTCCGTCGAGTACATCGGCCGCCGAGCGGAGTCGGTTAATCTTCGGGCTGCGGTCGATATGGCGCTATCAGGCGGACGGTGTCAATCGGTCAGCGCGACGAGCTCGGCGAACCCTCTCTGATGGTTTCACATAACTGAGCGTCTTGCGGGGACGGCCGTTGAGCCTTCGTTGGATACGGCAAGCTCGGCGGCACTGTGCTGTGAGGGGCCCATCTCTTGGGCATGTATCGGCGCAGCTGTCCGTCCGTCTTCTCGGATCCGCGTGGCCAGGAGCGAATGGGGATCGCAGTAGCAGATGGAGATGCCGTTGGCCATGGCGGGTCCACGTGGCTGGCCATCTCTGCTCTACGCAGGTAAGCCCGACTAGTCAGTCCTTAGGATCATCAGTCACCGAAAACGCGAAGAGTCGTTAAACAGGCCCTACGCGTTGGAGTGGGGAGAGCGGGTTCTGATCCTCGGCGGTGAAGGACGCCTCGGCCAGGTGACACCACCAGCATGAAGAAGGACCCGCAGCCTGTAGTGCTCGAAGCAGGTGAAGCCACGTCCGGCACGCTTGACCTTCTTGACGCACAGGTTCAGACCCTCGGTCGGGCCGTTTGAGGCACCGGTGCGGTGGTGGTTCAAGATCTCGTTGCGCCAGCGTTCGAGCGTCTGTCCGAGCGAACGGATCTCTTCGACCTCGTCGTTCTTGCAGCCGACGATGGCCTTGTCCAAGAGCACTCGGGCAACCTTGGGATCCTCGGTCAGGTAGATGTCGCGCACCGACTCCTTGGCCAACCAGGCGCCGAGCAGTTCGTCGTGGGGATCGCCGTGGCGCAACCCGAGCAGCACGCGGTCATGGCCCCGCTCATCGAGACGCTCATAGCCGGCGAGCAAGAGCTTGCGGATCCGATAGAGCGGGTCAGCCTTGCGGCCGCGATGGCCCAGCGTCTCGTTCTGGACGCGCCGGCGCACCTTGTCGACGCAGCGGTTGGCGATGCGGACCACATGGAACGGGTCGGCGACGCGGATGGCGTGGTCAAGGTGCGGGGACGTGCCGCTGCGATAGCTCTCAGCGAGATCCGTCGCCACGACGCGGATGGCACTCATCCAGTCGGGGTCCTGCTCGGCACACCATCGGCGCAGGTCAACGGCGGCGTTGCCCTCCACCATGTCGATGATCCTCTTGCGGTCCAGGTCGACGAGGCCCGTCACGTAGATGGTCCGGTGCTCTCTGGTCGCCGACAAGAACGACGTCTCGTCGATGCCGAGTGCTCGGACCTTCTTGACTCGCCCCGGGTCCTCGACCAGCGGCGTGCCGTGGAGGACCACGGCGTCCATCACGGTCCACCAGCACACCCCGAGCTCACGGGCGACGACGGCGACGGGGAGGGCGAGCTCTCCGACCTGGCGGGTGGCTTCTGCGCCGGCACGAAGCGTGAGGACGGCTCGCGGGGCGACGTGCTCGGTGCCCTCGGTCCACGTCTTGGCCGCACAATCGGGCTCTACGCGTTGAACTGGGGAGCGTGAGGTAGCGAGGTATCCGCGTGCGCGGCCAGGGGCCCCGACATCGTTGAGGTTTCTTGACGACTTCAACGAGGAGGACCCCTGACGATGGATGACGCTATCGGTCTGGCTGAGGCGCTGTTGGGACTCGACGGCTTCGGGGTGCTGGCGGTGGTAGAGACCCCCTCCGAAGTGGTCGTGACCGTCGAGACGGTGGCGGACTTCGTTGGGTGTCCGACCTGCGGTGTGCGCGCTGAGGCCAAGGATCGGATCCGGGTCGACATCCGGGACTTGCCCTGCTTCGGACGCCCGGCACGGCTCGTCTGGTTGAAGCGCCGCTGGCGCTGCGTCGATCCCGACTGTGCGGCCAAGACGTGGACCGAGGGGACCGAGCACGTCGCCCCGCGAGCCGTCCTCACGCTTCGTGCCGGCGCAGAAGCCACCCGCCAGGTCGGCGAGCTCGCCCTGCCGGTCGCTGTCGTTGCCCGCGAGCTCGGAGTGTGCTGGTGGACCGTGATGGACGCCGTGGTGCTCCATGGCACGCCACTCATCGACGACCCGACACGCGTGAAGAGGGTCCGGGCCCTCGGCATCGACGAGACCTCCTTCCTGTCTGCGACCAGAGAGCACCGGACGATCTACGACCGGCTTGGTCGACCTCAACCGCAAGAACATGATCGACATGGTGGAGGGAAACGCTGCCACTGACCTGCGGAGATGGTGTGCCGAGCAGGACCCCGACTGGATGAGTGCCATCCGCGTCGTGGCGACGGATCTCGCTGAGAGCTATCGCAGCGGCACGTCCCCGCACCTTGACCATGCCATCCGGGTAGCCGATCCCTTTCACGTCGTGCGCGTCGCCAACCGCTGCGTCGACAAGGTGCGCCGGCGCGTCCAGAACGAGACGCTGGGCCATCGCGGCCGCAAGGCTGACCCGCTCTATCGGATCCGCAAGCTCTTGCTCGGGCTATGAGCGTCTCGATGAGCGGGGCCATGACCGCGTGCTGCTCGGGTTGCGCCACGGCGATCCCCACGACGAACTGCTCGGCGCCTGGTTGGCCAAGGAGTCGGTGCGCGACATCTACCTGACCGAGGATCCCAAGGAGGCCCGGGTTCTCCTCGACAAGGCCATCGTCGGATGCAAGAGCGACGAGGTCGATGAGATCCGATCCCTCGGCGCCACGCTCGAGCGCTGGCGCACCGAGATCTTGAACCACCATCGCACCGGAGCCTCCAACGGCCCGACCGAGGGCCTGAACCTGTGCGTAAAGAAGGTCAAGCGCGCCGGACGGGGCTTCACCCGCTTCGATCACTACCGGCTGCGGGTACTCCTTCACGCTGGCGGCGTCACCTGGCCCAGGCGTCCGTCACCACCGAAGATCAGGACCCGCTCTCCCCACTCAAACGCGTAGGGCCCACAATCGGGATCAGTACAGCGCCAGCGCCGCTTCATCCACACCAGCCGTGCCGGACGTCCGAAGCAGGGCAGGTCCCGGATGTCGACCCGGAGGCGATCCTTGGCCTCAGCACGCACACCGCAGGTTGGACACCCGACGAAGTCAGCTGTCGTCTCGACGGTCACGATCACCTCGGAGGAGGTCTCTTCCACGGCTAGCACCGCGAATCCGTCGAGTCCCAACAGCGCCTCCGCCAGGCCGGTAGCGTCATCCATTGTCAGGGGTCCTCCTCGTTGGGTCGTCAAGCAACCACAACGATGTCGGGGCCCCTGACCCCGTTCGCGGATACTTCCCTACGTCACGTTCCCCAGTTCAACGCGAAGAGCCGTTAAACAACCGACTACTGCCTCTTGACGCAACTCGGTGCTAGTGGAGGCGGTCCCATCGCTCGGTAGTACAGGTAGGTACCCGGCCCGAACTCTCCCAAGTGATCGTAGGCCGGTATTGGAGGCGGCCCGCCGACGAACAGGCCAGTGTCTAATATCCGGGCGACTTCGCATGACCGGTCTGCGATTGGCACCCTGTCCAGATTGACCCACAGTCTCGCCTCAAGGGTAAACATGCGATGAGCGGCTGCGCCGTTGACCAACCCAAATTCGGTTGACTGGGCTATCTGAACAACAAGAAACAGCGCGAGTGCCGAGAGCGTTAACCACGTTACAGCGGTCACCCTATTATTTCTCGTAGATGAACGCCGAAGGCGAGGCATTTGCGCCAGGGCGTAAACCACAATACCGGTGAGCACCACAATGTTTGGCATCACGTACCGATTGACGCCAATGAGGAAATCTACGCCGACGCCGGTTCGCCCCACCGCAATCATTGCGTCCCAAAGAAGACCAAATAGAATCAACATCATGGGTAGTGGCATGCGCTCTCGAGTGGACCGATACCGCCACGATTGAAAGATGATAAAGAGACACCCAGCCAAGAGAGCTGCCCCAACTACCTCGAACCTTATCGTGTCGTGAACCTTCGGGCCGAAGTAACCACCGGGCAGAACTCCGCCCAATAACACGAGATAGACCCGCATCATGATTACTGGATGACTCAGCGAATTACCGATAGAACAATGCCCGACCGGCGAACAGCCCGACGACTGATATCCCCGGAAATATATGACCCCAATGCAGAGCATCGAAGCAATCCACGCCGTCACCTTGTAAGTGGTTCGCCGGGTCGTCGGACCAGCCCACAATATGCATACCAAACCGAGGGGCCACGCTATGAATCCGTCGAGGAAGCCGAGTGAAGAGCATATAGCTGCCAAAACCCCTATTGCGAACCAAATCGTACGGTGCTTGTCAGGTACGAGCAGTGCAAATAGCATCACTAGAATGGACAAGAGGACAAAATAAGTTGATAGCTGATAGGCGAAGAGCGAACTGCCAACGTCAGCCAGACTGAACCACACTAACCCGATGATAAGAACAGGCAATGGGGTGAGACGGTTTCCAGTGTAGTGACGATACAGCACAAGTAATATTGCGTATGACACAGCAAGAATAAGAGCGCTAAATAGGAGGATGGACGTCACATTTGCATGATCAAGGAGTGCGAAAAACGCGAAAGCGGCATTGGATAGAACTTGCCTACCCTCCGTGTATTGCTGCCAGATCCACCCACCAACCGGTTGGTTATGGATCGCTGCATTCATAGCTCCAAAGGTGCTGTAGTCGTCAAAAAAGAAGGAATTCACGCCATAATGATCTACATATGAGAAATAAACCACGGGAGCGACCAGACTCGCCGCACAGGTGAGAACCGTATTCCAGCGGTCTGTCCACGCAGTGATCGGATGACTCTGGTCCGGGAGGGCGGGGTCTTTGGGGTCTAGGCCGCCGGTGTCGTCGCTGCCCGAGGCTAGGGAAGATTGATTCACCATTTCACCATTCCTGCCAGATAGTTGCGGGATTCATCTTCGATCTCATCAAAGCCCCCCGCTCCGCACGTGCGACTCCTTGAGGTCGGTCGGACATCGCAGGTCTGGCGAAGCGCTGCCGGTCTCGGAGGATACGAGAATATGCAGGCCATTGATCCAACTGGGATCACCGGACACCCCTGGTCGCCCGCAATCGAAGGTAGCCCCATAACGTGGGGTGAATAAAAAGGCGAGAATCCACCGATGGAGAGTTGTCATCGATCGGCGCCAATTGCTGCTGATTTAAAACCGTATGAACTGAGTCGACAAGCAGCGGTAGTCCGGCGGCTAGGTGGAGATACGGGTATGTGACGATCGAGTCGGATGGCGACGTTTCGAAGTGGGCCCTCGCCAAGACTCGACCAGTATCGATGCCACTATCGACCAAGTGCACGGTCGTTCCGACTTCCTCCGGATGACCCTCCGCCAAGGCCCAATAGCCTCCGTGGACGCCCCGATAGCGGGGCGTGAGGCCAGCATGAGTGTTAATGACGGGGCAGCTGATGGCGTCAAGAACTCGAGACGAGATGATTCGGGTTCCGTTAACGACAACAACGTGTGGCTCTAGCCGCGCGAGAAGCTCGATCGTCTCGGGCGAGTTGACTGAGGCAACGCGGAAGTCGGGTGGGCGAGTCGTGTCATTCATGCTCGATTCGGACAAGATCTGATTCCTGCGCCGTTGCCCCCGGATCCGCAGAACTGGCATCGCAACCGCTACGAAGATGACTTGACCAAGAACCGTTACCCATCCCATCCGTTTGATCCGTCTCCGTGTCAATTGAACCCGTGATTGAGGCTCTTCTGTGACGACGGTTACGCAGCAGATGTGCTCATCCAACCAATTTGCGACGATATCGGTCGTATCGCCGGGACCTGCGAGCAGCACCACTCGCGGTGAAATGTCTCGCTGTTCAGTGCCAAAAAGGCTCTCTCTGGCAGTCATGAGAGTTCGCCGAGTGGGGGTTCAAGGTCGGGCGAGAACGCCCGCCGAATGGAAGGAGTGAGCTCGTGTTCTCGGGAGAACGGCCATGGTGACGGAGATGGAGCGACAGGTGGCGGCACGAGTCAAGGAGTCAGTTGAGTTGCACGAAACCAGTCGACGGTGGCACGTAGCCCTTTCTCCAGGCTGACAGCTTCGACGTTGGAAAATATGTGTCGGAAAGCGGTTTGATCTGCCTGCGAGTCGCGTACGTCGCCGGGCCGAGGCTCGACATGCTGGCGAGGGAGTTCGACCTCAAGGATCTTCTCGAGAAGCTGGACGACGGCGAGCAGAGACACCCGTGATCCAAAGGCCAAGTTGACCGGCTCAGCCTTCGTGATCCGTAGTCGAACACATTCTGCTAAGACTTCTGCCACGTTGCCCACATAGGTGAAATCACGGGTCTGTAGGCCGTCTCCGTGAATTTGCAACGGTTCGCCCCGTAGCGCCCATGCAACAAAGGACGGCACCACAGCTGCGTAGGCGTGGTCGGCTGGTTGCAGTGGGCCAAAGACATTGAAGAAGCGAAAGGCGAGTACCGGGAGGTTGAACGATCTTTCATAGGAAAGCGCGTAAGACTCTGCAGCTAGCTTGCTCGCCGCGTACGGGCTCACCGGAAGGGTCGCCATGTCCTCTTTTTTTGGGAGCGCGGGGTTGGCACCGTAAACCGAAGAGGACGAGGCGACGATCACGTGTGGATTCCCGCTTCCACGAGCAGCCTCAAGGACATTTATGGTGCCGGTCGCATTCACCGCGTGGGTAGCCACGGGATTGGCAAGTGACCGTGGCACAGACGGTCGCGCCGCCAGGTGTACCACGGCATCCGCTCCATCGAACTGCTTGGCGAGGAGATCGGAATCGAGAATCGAACCCACAACCAGTTCGACACGGTCGAGGCTATCCACGTTCTCCCGACGGCCAGTGGACAAGTCGTCAATCACGACGACAGTCTCGACAGTAGGTTCTACCAATAGCATTCGGCACAGGTTTGCGCCGATAAATCCTGCACCGCCGGTCACGATCACCTTCATAGCCAGCTCCCCGACAGTTGAGTGCCTATCAAACACGGATGGGTTGATTCGCTCATCATGATCAATCTGAGCACCTGCCAGCTCAGAGCCCCACGATGGTCAGGCCCCGAGGCTGGTTCCTCGTGTCAAAGACACAGCGTGCGTGACTCTCGATGAGCTCGTAGTCGAAGGGCTCGTTGCCCGTCGCCGCAACGACGGCGTGAGAGGCAGCGGGCTCGTCAGAGCTCAATTCAACGAGTGGAAGCGAACGGGTGCCCAACGCAGCCCCGGCCCACGACGACGGCCTCGTTGGGCGAAGTCTCGTACGTCACTCCGGCCTGCCCTCAGTCATCCTCAGGCGGGTGCTGCAATGACCGACGGCGGTCCAATTTGAGTTAGCGGTACAGGACGAATTAGTTCCGATTCGGCTGCAGGGGCATTCGCCGCCGGGAGTTCGGTTTGATTGTCGACCGAAGCCGAAACAGCGCTGAATAGCAGAGCGCGCACGGCGTCCCCGTTCCGCCGAAGGGCCGCGTCCTGCAGACGAGCCAGCCTCGTGCTCAGTTCGTTTTGGGGGAGTGGGACCGGAGTGAGCCGGTTGATGTACGGGTGACTGGTGCTCAACACTTGCTCGTCAGGCTCGCACAGCTCCTCGTCAAGCTTTTCACCCGGGCGCCTGCCCGTGATCTCGATGGGGATATCCACCCCAACTTGGTAGCCCGACAGGCGGATCATGCGTTGTGCGAGGTCCATAATCCGCACAGGTTGTCCCATGTCCAACATGAAGATCTCGCCACCCCGGGAGAGCATTGCAGACTGCAATACGAGCTGGACCGCTTCTGCGACGCTCATGAAGAACCGAGTCATCCGGGGGTCGGTGACCGTGACGGGGCCGCCATTTGCGATCTGTCGAGCGAACGTCGGAATGACACTGCCGCGGCTGCCGAGCACGTTTCCGAAGCGAACCGCACAATAGGCTGCGTTCTTCGGCGATTTCGCGAGCACGACCTGCTCGGCGAGGCTCTTTGATGCACCCATGACACTTGTTGGCTTCACCGCTTTGTCGGTCGAAATCTGAACGAACCGCTCCGCGCCAACCGCAACAGAGGCCTCTACGACATTCAGAGTGCCAAAAACGTTCGTGTTGACCGCTTCGACCGGGTATGCCTCAAGTACGGGCACGTGTTTATGGGCCGCGGCATGGAGCACAATTTCTGGGCGGTAGCGGTTGAAGACTTCGAAAACTGCCGTGCGATCCCTGATATCAACCAGTGCCTGTACGCAAGCTTCGGGGATGGTGGAGGCGGTGTCGTGGAGGTGGGTTTCGTCGTGGTCAAGTAGCACGAGCAGGTCTGGTTTGAGGCCCGATATCTGGCGGCATATTTCTGATCCGATGGAGCCACCAGCACCGGTGACCAGGACCCGCCGCCCAGCCAAATTGGGTCGGATCGAGTCGAGTTCCTCAGCAACAGGCGTCCGACCGAGAAGGTCCTCGATGCGCGGTTCTCGGGCCTGTCGAACCGTCTCGAGCTGCGCAGGGCTGCTCACGAGGTTGCGCACACCGGGAAGCACCTTCATTGCCACACCTGCCTGCTCCGACACTAGGAGCACCTTCTCCACCAGTTCAGGCGGCGGGGACGGGATGGCTAGCAGCACCTGCTGAATCGTGTAGCGCTCCGTGGCGTCCGGAATGTCGGCGATCTTGCCGACGACAGGTACACCGAGAAGCGAAAGACCGTGGGCCCTGGTGTCATCGTCGAATACCGCTACCGGAATGAGTCCAGCGCTGGGGCAATTCTGCATCTCGCGAATAGCGGCAGCGCCCATATCGAAGCTGCCTACGATTGCGACCCTTAGACCCATCTGCCTGGATCCCCGTTGCCACGCAAACAATCGGGAATGAAATCGGATGATTCCCATACCGATGGTGGAGAAAAGACACCCGACGACGACCACACTGAGCGGAACGAGCTCAGGACTGTACATGCGCCAGATGAGGTCGAAAGCAAGCAAAATGACCATTGTCACTAGCGCAGCCAGACACAGTTGGCCTGCCTCCTGCGCTCCGGCATGACGCCACATGCGTTCATACAGCCCAAAGAGATGGTTGGCCGTCAGCGCGACGACGACCGCGGCCGTGAGAAACAACGCGAAGTGCTGCCAGTAGTCGGCGGGTGCCTTGTTGCGGAAATAAATCACCTCGGCCAGTCCGTAGCCCGCGCAGACCGATATCGCGTCGAGTAACACGAACAACAGGCGGGCTCGCACCCGGCTGGCGCGTGTGGCAACGCTGTTCTGGCTCATAACGGGCTCCGGCGCATCATCGAGCGGTTTCCCACTCGATCTCTATGCTGCGCCCCAAAAGCGTCCATCCGACACCTCCACCCCCCGATTCCGCCACCCAAAGTGACGAGAACCGCCTCCCGGGCGGCCTAGTCGACGTCCCCCCTTTGCTCCGCTGGCGCGGAGCCCCTCGCTTCGACCAATTCCCCTTTTATGACCCGTAACTCTTATCACGTCGACAAACGGTTTGGCCACGGCCGCGTGGCAACAAGCTGGCCACTAGCTGCTTTCCTTGAAAAACCAGACTCGGCGCGTGACATCTAGTCGCCCCGAGTGACAGCCGCGTGACTCCATTGGACATCGCACGGACCTCTCCCGTGACTTTTGGCCCCCCTTTCTCCGTGACTTTTGACCCATCTGTCGGCCATTTCCGTCGCCACCGTCCCGATGGAGGTTCGGAGCAAGATCAGGCGCGCACTGCGTGCGGCGGTGGCAGGGGGCGCCCGGGCGGTCATGCAGAGGTTCTTGGATGTTGCCTCAGCGAAGAGTTGCGGTCGGGCTCTGTTCATGTTCAGCGATCGGCACGGCGATTTTGTGCCGCAGAAGGTCTATCTCGGTGCGGAGCACGATGGCTTCCTTTCCCTTGGGCAAAGAGCGGGACGGAGCCTCCCTTGGGCAAAGAGCGGGACGGAGCCGTGGTTGTTTCATTCGAGCCCGCACGCGACTACCCGGCCGCCACGAACGCGCTGGCGGGTGGTTCTACAAGGTCACGCACAAATCCCCCCCCTGATGAGTTCCTGGTTAATCGCGTTCTGCCGCAGGTCGCCCGCCCCGATGGCCAAGACCAATTCTCGAGATGTATCGTAGAAGTCTCAGCTGGAGGGCGTTGCAGCTGATAGATGGCACGATGCGGGCCAACGCCACCTCGGCGGGTTCGCCAAATGGAGTATCTGGGAGCGAGGAAGGTGGGGGCGCATGGAGCCAATTGACTTCGGAGGCGCGCTCCTCCGCCGCTGGTGGCTCCTGTTGGTGCTGGGACTCGTGGGCCTTTTGGTGGGGTTGGCGCTTCCGGTTAGCCACTCCGGACATTCGAGCCCTCTGTCATGGAGTACGACAGCGATCGTCGGTGCCTCCCCTCCAGGGGGGCAGGGAAGCAGCGGAGCGCTGGCGGGTGGAGTCACCACGAACCAGATTTCCTTTTACGCCCATACCGACCAGGTGGTTTTGGCGGCCGCGAAGCAGGTCGGACGTACGGGGTCGCTGACCGAGTTGGAGCGTGAAATCACCGTTACACCTGAGACCGCCAAGACGGGCTCCGTGGGCACGATCAAGCTCACCGGCACTGGATCGACGGCCGATAAGTCTGCCGCATTCACAAATGCTTTCGCAGATCAGCTCGGGGACTACATGAGCAATCTGGTCGCTCAGCGCAGTCAGGGCCAATTGGCCGCCGCCAAACAGAAGGTCGCTGACCTTGAGAGCGAGATCGCCGCGCTTGGGAAGACGAAGGCAAGTACCAGCCTCGAAAATCAACTGAACATCGCATCGGCGCAGGTACAAGCCCTTTCGGCGGCTTCTTCGTCGACGGGTTACCTCATTCTGCAGCCGGCTCAGGCGAGTTCGGCAACTGGCGGAGGCGGGTTGAGCGGCCTTGGATCCAGCCGATTAGTTCGAGTTTTCGCTGGTCTTTTGATCGGCCTGGTACTGGCAGCCGGAATCGTCCTTGTGCTCGAGACGCTTGATAAGCGTATTAGGGGGAGCTCGCGCGCGGAGGAGACGTTCGGCTATCCCGTGGTGGCCGAGATCCCAATCCCGTCGAAAGAGAACGGCGCGGGCGTGGTATCGGTCTTTAGCGGGGCCAGCACACCAACGGCGGAGGCCTATCGGATGTTGAGAATGTCCGTGCTGTTTGGTGCCGTGGAACCTCAGTCTCGATACGAGGATGTCCGAAATGGTCACCGAAGTCGTGGGACGAGCCGTCAAGAAGTTGCGTCAGGTACCCAAACGAGCAACAGCGGCGGGTTCGCTTCCGAGTCCAGTGGCTCTGGCTCCGCGGCACGCCAGGTGATTATGGTGGTTTCAGCTGGCACTGAAGCGACCCGCCCGCTGGTAGTCACCAATCTTGCCGCCACCTTTGCGGACGGCGGGCAGCGGGTGCTTGTGATGAGCACCCACGATCTTCACGCCAGCAATCGTGTAAGCCCTCGGGGCGAGGACCCGACGGCACCGATTGCTCCAGAGGTCCTTGAAGCAGCCTTGCGGCCGTCTCCCCTGGCCAACGTCTCGTCCGTCCCTCTGATTCCATTTGTCGCGAACAGTGGGCAACTGGCGTTGCGGGGGCCGGCGGTGCTGGAAGCAGCCCGACACTTGGCGGAGGTAATTCTCGTCGAGGCACCGCCGCTTCTAGGTTTCCACGACGCCGAGGCGCTGGCACCCTCCGTCGATGTCGTTTTGGTCGTCGGGGAGTGCCTAGCAACAACTTTTGACCAGGCAAAACGATCCGGAGACCTTCTGCGGCGGATTGGCGCGCCCGTGATCGGCGTGGCTCTGACCAACATGCGTATCGGTTCGCGCGACATTCGAAGGTCGGTTGAAAAACCCCAGGTGGGGCCCAAGAACTACCTGGAGCCTGAGCCTTCAATGGCTGATGTCGGCCACACCTCCCCGCCTCAGGTGGTGACCTGAAGAACGCTCCACGGAGGCAGGTGCGATCCCTCCGGTTGGGCGCAGGTTCCACTCGGTCAAATTCGAACGGTGGGTAGTGGGTCAGATTGGGTGATTCGGCAAAGTGTGAGAACTCCGACGAGCCGGTTGGCCGGCTGTCGTAGGGCCTGACGGTGCGTCTTGCCCCGGACTCGTAGCTGGTTGTAGTTCCGTGCTCTCGGCGACTCCATGTGAGGTGCAAAAGGACTACTGGTCGCGGGCATCGTCGAGGCGCCGATTCCGGGCGGAGCGGCCAGACGACCCTGCATGCCTGGCCCCCCAGACGCCCTCTTACGACCGCTGCGGATTCCTTCATCCTCTTGGGGTTCTGCTGTGTGGCTTAGGACCCAACGTCGGCTGCGCGTGTTCACGTTGATTACCTTGCTGGCCACCTTCCTCTGCCTTGTTCGCTGGGAGCCCCACCGGGGCTCGGTGGACCCGCGTCGACTCAAAGGAAACACCCGAATCGACCAGTTCCAGCCCTCCTACCTGGACGAATAGTCAAGTTTATTTACCACTTCGTCGGTCAAACTGACTCGCTACCACCGAGTGCCCCCGACACCTCGACTGGCTAGCCTTGGAAGACGAGGAAGGCCGTCAGGGGAGGCTAAAAGCAACCGAGAGACAATTCAGCTAGCGTCGGCAACCGGGGATCCCCGGCGGAGTTCATTTCGACATGAGTTTGAGGTAGGTTGCGCCTCTCCAGCGAGCGAGGGACGAGGAACGGGGCGGATGGAACCGATCGACTACGGAGGGGTTCTTCTCAGGCGATGGTGGTTGCCCGTTGTCCTCGGTGCCATTTGCGCGGTTGCTGCCGTACTACTGATTCCCGGATCCTCAAAACCTTCGGGTGCCAAGGCTCCCGCTTCCTTGTCGAAGTGGACGACGTATGCGGTCGTCGGAGCCCCACCTCCAGCTGCCGGGAGTCTGAGTGCGTTAGGCGGTGGGTTGAGCACTGGGCAGATTGTCTTTTACGCCCAGTTAACCTCGGTCATCGAAGCAGCGGCTCAGGCTGCAGGGATCAATCAGCCGATAAGTGAACTGGACGCAAATGCCTACGGGCCAGCTCCTAAGACTGGTATTGCCGGACAGGTGGCTCTAGTCGCGACCGGGCCAACACCAGCAAAGTCGGCGGCGTTCACCAATGCATATGCCAAGAGCATCGGCGATTACATGAATGGATTGGCCTCGTCGAAGCAACAAGGCCAGCTACAACAAGTCCAGCACACCGTCAATAACCTGAAATGGGAGATTGCCGCGACCGGATCAAAAGTGCCTGCGAGCCTGAACACTCAGTTGGCGTCGGCTCAAGCCGACGAACAAGCGCTAGCTGCGAGTGCCTTCGTGACCACTGGGTACCAGGTCATAAGACCAGCCATTGCAAGTGAGGCGACAAGGACCGCGGGCACGGCAGGCGGCGGCGGAGCGACGTCGAGCAAGAAGGTGCGTTTGCTCGCGGGGTTCTTAATCGGCCTGCTCATTGGCGCGGGAATAGTCCTGATATCGGCGCTCCTCGATAAGCGGCTGCGCGATTCCTCCCGAGCTGCCAACAACTTCGGATTCCCGGTTGTGGCGGAAATTCCACTCCCTTCAAGGATGAACGGCGAGTGCGATATATCGGCTCTTACCCTTGCGAATGCGTCCGGTTCGCCCGTCGCTGAGGCTTACCAGATGCTACGCATGGCAGTAATCCTGGAGGACTTGGCCGGGGAATTGGTCTATGACGCAGGACATCCCGAGGCCCAGCTACTCGGTTCCACAACGATGGGCGTTGCGGCGGATGGACTGGATCCAGAACCGCTCGACACCCGTCAGGTCGTATTGGTGGTCTCTCCCGGGGAAGAAACTGCCAGACCCGTTGTTGTGGCCAACCTCGCTGCGTCCTACGCCCGAGCGGGCCTTCGCGTTCTTGTGATGAGTACCCTTGATGTACGGATGAGCGAGGTCGCTGGAGCGGCCAGCGACATCACTAAGGGCGTCAGCTCGGTGGATCTTGCCATTCGGGTGCAGCCGACCCTGGTCGAGAATGTTTCGTCGATATCGTTGAGTGAATTTGTGGCGAATAGCGCTCAATTGGTGATCCGTGCGCCGGGCATTATTCGAGCCGCAAGAGATCTTGCTGACATCGTCATCGTTGAAGCACCTCCCGTTCTGGCGTATCACGACACGGAGGCACTTTCCCAGGCCGTGGACGTGGTTCTCGTTGTAGGTGACTGCGTTGAGACAAAACTCGAAGGAGCGAAGCGAGCTGGCGAACTTCTTCGCCGGATGAACGCTCCGGTTCTCGGTGTCGTCCTAACCAGCGTGGAAATCGGCACACGGGACATCCGGCATCTCGTATCTGCTCAGCCGGGATCCAAAGGAATCGAGGAGCCCCTGGAGGAGGTACTCGATCCAGCGCCTCACGCCGTCGTCGCCGGCCGCGACTCCGAAACTCTCGAGCAGGCGGGGACCGGCGACGGGAACGGGAACGGGAACGGGAACGGGAACGGGAACGGGAACGGGAACGGGAACGGGAACGGGAACGGGAACGGGAACGGGAACGGCAAAGAAACGGTGGCTGTCCCGGACCGCGAGCCCGCGACTCTCGAGCACGTGAAGAACGGGAACGGGAACGGGAACGGGAGCGCGAAAGAAAAGGTGGCCATCCCCGCCGGCAGCGAGTCCGCGACCCTCGAGCACGTGAAGAACGGGAACGGGAACGGGAACGGGAACGGGAACGGGAACGGGAACGGGAACGGCAAACAAACGGTGGCTGTCCCGGACCACGAGCCCCCGACTCTCGAGCACGTGAAGAACGGCAATGGGAACGGGAACGGAAACGGCAAAGAAACGGTGGCTGTCCCGGACCACGAGCCCGAGACTCTCGAGCACGTGAAGAACGGCAACGGGAACGGGAACGGGAACGGGAACGGGAACGGGAACGGGAACGGCAAACAAACGGTGGCTGTCCCGGACCACGAGCCCCCGACTCTCGAGCACGTGAAGAACGGCAATGGGAACGGGAACGGAAACGGCAAAGAAACGGTGGCTGTCCCGGACCACGAGCCCGAGACTCTCGAGCACGTGAAGAACGGCAACGGGAACGGGAACGGGAACGGGAACGGGAACGGGAACGGGAACGGGAACGGGAACGGGAACGGGAACGGGAAAGAAAAGGTGGCCATCCCCGCCGGCGACGAGCCGGCGACCCTCGAGCCGGTGAAGAACGGCAACGGCAACGGCAACGGCAACGGCAACGGCAACGGGATAGAAAAGGTGGCCATCCCCGCCGGCGACGAGCCGGCGACCCTCGAGCCGGTGAAGAACGAGAACGGCAACGGCAACGGCAACGGCAACGGCAACGGCAACGGCAACGGCAACGGCAACGGCAACGGCAACGGCAACGGCAACGGCAACGGGATAGAAAAGGTGGCCATCCCCACCGGCGACGAGCCGGCGACCCTCGAGCCGGTGAAGAACGAGAACGGCAACGGCAACGGCAACGGCAACGGGAATGAAAGGCAGTCCCTGCGTTCAAGACTTGGTCTATCTGCTGCTAAACGGCATCCGGAATTCCGGCCGATACAGCCGTAGAGATCAATCGACGGATTTCCATCTCACCGTCGAAGCTCTTCTGTCTGATGGTCCAGCATCGTGTTGGAAATGTCGATAGCTTCAGATCCTGAGAGAGCGAAGACACTGAGTTCTGGTCTTTCGGACAACCGCCCGGTCGTCTCTTTAGGTGCGCACTGAAATGTTCATCCTGGGTGTCTCCCTACCATCCAACCCCATAGTCGGGCTTGCAATCGCCGGAATACTTTTCGGGATTGGTCGGCCGATCATCCTCCGGGTTTCACATGCGGAGAAGAACCCTTGGCTGGTCAAGGTACTCACGGCCAGCCTCCTCCTGCACCTGTTTGCTGCCCCCATGCAGATCTGGGTCGTTGATCACTTCTACAACGGCGTTGCCGACTGGCTTCGGTACGACAACATAGGGTCCGTCCTTGCTTCGAGCTACCGGCACTTCGACTTCTCCGTTCCGGGTAAGCGATTGGTTGGCGATGGAATGGTGAGTGCGATCGCGGCATCCGTGTTTGCCATTATTGGTATCAACCAGGTCGGAGCGTTTCTCATCTTCAGTTTCTGGTCTTGGCTCGGGCTCCTCTTTTTCTACCGAGCCTTCAGCCTGACCTTCGCTGGCGCCAACCATCGTCGGTACGCAATTCTGCTCTTCTTCCTGCCGTCGCTCATATTTTGGACCGCCGATGTGAGCAAGGAGGCGATCATGACCCTCTCGCTCGGCCTGGCTGCCTACGGCGCGGCCAAGATATTGGCCCGACGACGAGGGGGATTCGTTCTGCTCATCATCGGGGCGGTTATTGGTGGCGTCGTCCGGCCCAATGAACTGCTCTTGCTCATGGCTGGGTTCTGCATCGCGATGATGGTCCTCCCCGCGGGCCCTCGCCGAACGCTGGGAGGAGTGAGACGCATTGGCGCTCTAGCCCTTCTCGGGCTCCTGCTGGGCCTGTCTATTTATTTCACCTTTCACTTTCTGCGCAGCTCTGGAGGATCATTCTCGCTGCAACAAATCTCCACGACCGACAAGGGTTCGACGGCTGGATACGGGAGTAGCAACGTCAACTATTCACCGGGCCCGAAGGGGTTTTTCCACGATATCTACACCGTTCTATTGGACCCCCTCGGTTACAACGCACATGGAAATGGAGAGCGGTTGGCCTCAGTCGAGAACTTCGTGATCCTATGTGTCATTCTGTCGTCCTGGCGCCAATTGCGAATTGTGGTACGGGCCTCGTTTGCTCGACCCTACGTATTGCTCTCCGTGATCTATTCCGTGGGATTCATCTACACGTTCGCGGCGCTCGGCAACTTGGGCCTCATCACGAGAGAGCGGACCCTCCTCTTTCCATTGCTTTTGGTAGTCCTATCGATTCCGCTCTCGCCCAAAGGGGAAGAACCGCAGTTTGAATGGGAGCTGCGTCGCGGCGAGCGGCTCAGAAGACGCCGAGCCGGTGAGTCTCCGACCCCGGTGCCGGTGCTGGGTGGGCTACCTTCCGCTCCGACGCAGAGAATGTTCCGCCCGACCAGCCTGCCGCTTCCACAGCCCGTCCGAGCTAGAGCCGGCCCGGCGCCGCCTGAGGATCCAGCAGCGGATCCAGAATCTCCAACCACCGACCGCCCACCACCGACAGGCTGAATCGGTCCACGCAGCGCGCTCGTGCGGCGGCACCCATGGCTACCAGTGCCGGCACGTCGTGGAGAAGTCGTGCGGCCGCGTCGGACAGACCAGACAGATCATTCACAGGGACGATGATCCCCGTCTCACCGTCCGCCACGATGGAGCCGACACCTGGCACCGCGGTCGTCACGACCGGCACACCCGACAGCCCAGCCTCGATGAGGACGCCCGGCATACCCTCGCCGGCTGGGAGGCTTGGAAAGACCAAGAGATCGGATTCACGGAGCAGGGCAGGTACGTCGGAGCGAGGGCCCATGAGTTCAACGTCGGCATGCCTTGCCGGTTCAACCAGCGCATTGTGCATCGGACCCGCGCCTATGACCCGGGCGCGCAGCTGGATTCCTCGAGATCGAAGATTGGCAACCAGCTCAACAAAGCGGTCCGGACGTTTGCCGGGCGTGAGGGCACCCACAAACACAACCGTGGGGATGGGGGGGACGGATCTCTGCGCGGGAGGATGGAACTGCGCGGGGTCCCTGCCGTTGGCCGTCAGGAACACATTTGCGGCAGGGACTCTGAGGAGCTTCGTGCATTCGTCTCTCACTTCCTCGCCACAAGCGATGACTCGGTCGGCACGGCGAGCCAGCGTTCGCCAGAGCAAGAGTTGCGCGTGCCTGTCGATTCGCCCTGCGTAGGTGCCGATGGCGTAGTAGACGAGCGGATGCCGACGTCCAATCATGGCTGTGACCAGGTATTTCATCGGGTCGCTCCCATGTGAGATGACGACCGCAGGTTCGAGGCGGGAAAGCTTGGCGCGAAGAGGAATGACGAGGCGAGCGTCGAGGCCTTTCGCTGCTTCTGTCCTCCCCCGGCCTCCAAGGGAAAAGTCAGAAGGCACCTCGGGTGGACTGTCAAAGAGCGTCAGCACTCGATGGCGACGGACGCCCGGGGTGTCAAGGCTGTCCGCGAGTGCTCGAGCTTCACGTTGCGCCCCCCGGGCCGCGGGCGTTGGTATGACATGAAGGACTAAGGGCTCCATGCTCGCCAGATCGTTCACCTTCTCGATTCGCTCGCGCACCGGGCGGGAGGGACCCACGGCCTCAGAGAGACGCCCAGCGTCCGGCGGCCCGCTTCTTTATCGTCGAACTCCTCTTCGGTCGTGCGCCGCGCCGGATTCTTGATCAGCTCACTCATCGCTCGAACGAGTGCCTCGACGTCGTGTAGTGGACCAGATCTGTCATCGTGAGGCCTCGACCAGCCGTCGGTAGATATCTTCAATCTTGGCGCTCGCCGATCGCACGTCGAATATGGTGCTCTTCGATTTTGCCCTCTCTCCAAGGCGCCGGCGCAGTTCGGAGTCCGAGCAGACACGGACGAGAGCGTCAGCGAGAAGGTCAGGGCGCCCTGGGGCGACCAGTAGTCCTTCTTCGGAGTCGGCGACGAATTGGGGGACGCCACCGACGGCCGTGGCGACGACGGGAAGGCCAAGGCTCATGGCTTCCATGAGCGACACCGGAAGGCCTTCGTGGTGAGAGGCCAGAACGAAGACATCGGCTCCGGTCATGAGCCGCAAGACGTCGTCACGCTGACCGAGAAACGTGAATCGATCTCTGAGATCGAGTGCACGATGTCGCTCGTCCAGTTGCTCTTTGAGAGGTCCTCTTCCCACTGCGGCGATGCGGATCGGGAGACCCTGATCGGCAAGAATTCGAGCCGTTTCGAGGAGAACGTCGTAGCCCTTCTCCACCCGGAGGTTGGCGACGGCCAGAACCAAAATCTCTTCAGCGGATACACCCAGTTCGGACCGCACTCCGGCCCGTACCTCGTCCTCTCGGGAGATCAGCGCATCGGATTGGGCGAGATCCACCCCATGTATCACGACTGTGGCGTGGGCTCGTAAGGAAGCGGGTAGGGCATCATGCGCCGCAGGGGATACGGCCACCAGGGCCTTGTCCAGCCCGATGGTGGCGCGATTGAGGATCCGGACTGGCGTCACTGTCTTATGCCACAGACTGTGCTCGGTGTACATGAGCACTGGGCGGCGGCCTCGTGGGAGTGACCGAGCCACGAGCCGGCCCAATGCCGCCGCATAAGGCAGATGGAAGTGGACGATATCGAACTGACCGTCGACCAACAATCGACGGAGGCGGAGCGTCCAGCGGAGATCGCCGTTGTGCCGGGCGCCCAGACAGTGCACCGCCACTCCGCTGGCTTGGATCGCGGGCACCAGGGCGTTCTCTGACGCCAGCACATAGGCGAATTCGTAGTCGAAGGAGCCTTGGTCTCTGGCTGCCACGAGGTCGACGAGGAGGCGTTCGGCCCCCCCGTAGCCCATGCACTTAATGACCAGGAGCACCCGAGGACGGGCGTCCCGATGGCGTGTACCGAACTCCCCCCGGGCGGACACGACGCAATGCTAGTCCCGGGTGGGCTGAGATCGATCCCGGCCTGGGCACGCGGTAACATTCTGTGCGGTTCACGTTAACAATCGGCCCCCGGGCCGGGCCCGGAGGGGATGTGTCGTCGACGGTTGAATCTGGTCCGCCGGGCCAGGACTCGCTCCAAGTTACGGATGTCTCGGCTATCCCGGCCGAGCCACCACCCGAGCTGTTTTACCACCATAAGTCGGGCGCACTTTCGTCAGCTAAGAGACTCTGGGCGCATAGAGAAATCATCTTTACGCTCGCTGAGCGCGATTTCCGTGCGCAATACAAGCAGGCGACCCTGGGGATCATGTGGGCACTCTTGAGCCCGGTGCTCACCTTGATCATCATGATCATCGTCTTCTCCAGGGCAAAGAGCTTTGGGACCGAAGGGATCCCTTTCGCCCTCTTCTCCTTCGTCGGAATTTTGTGCTGGTCCTTTTTCTCCTCTGCGTTGGGCTCGGGGGGGAACGCTTTGCTGACCAACAAGGCGTTGCTCGCCAAGACACAGTTCCCCCGGGAGTGTTTTCCTTTGGAGGTCATGGGGGTAACGGGGATCAATACGGTCCTGTCGTGGATTCCGTTGGCCATCTTGTTCGTGATCTTCGGGCGCGCACCGGCGATTACGACGCTGTGGGCTCCATTGTTCATGTTGATTGAAGTCGCGTTTGCCGCTGGACTCACCTTGGCCGTGTCAGCCCTGATCATCCAGATGCGCGACCTCGTGCAGGTCCTTCCGGTCATCCTCTCCCTTGGCCTCTTCGTGAATCCTGTGATCTGGCCGTTATCGAAGCTGTCGGGGCCGGAGGTCCCGAAGTTCGTCCTGCCGCTCTACTGCTTCTTCAACCCGTTGGGTCCGGTGATCGACAACGTGAGACGCACCATGCTGCTCGGGTTGGAGCCGGACTGGTCGCTGATCGGGATCGCCGTTCTCGGTACGCTGTTCTATCTCACCGTCGGTTATCGACTCTTCAAGCGGCTCGAGGTGAATTTTGCCGATATTGCCTGACGGGACAATCCAAGTTGAGGAGGTCTGGAAGAGGTTCCGGGCCGACCTAACTGCCCCACTCTTCTACGACCAATTGAAGCGCCTCCGGCGGTCGATGGGGGCTGGGGGACGGTCCTACCGATGGGTCCTAAAAGACATCAACATCGACGTCGAGCCCGGATCCTCCACTGCCCTGATCGGTGTGAACGGCTCTGGCAAGACCACCTTGCTCAAGGTCATCAGCCAGGTCACCTACCAGACCGCGGGTCGCTGCACGGTGGCAGGCCGGATCGGCGCGCTGCTCAGCATCACCAGCGGACTTCACCCAGACCTGACAGGGCGTGAAAACGTCTACCTGTACGGCACCGTCCTCGGAATGAGCCGGCAGGCCATTCGGGCGAAATTTGATGACATTGTCGAGTTCGCCGATCTCGAAAATGCCATCAACCGCCAGGTGAAATTCTTTTCAGTCGGAATGCAGATGCGCCTGGGTTTCTCGGTAGCGGCGTTCTTGGAGCCAGATGTGCTTCTTGTGGACGAGGTGCTGGCTGTCGGCGATGCCAACTTTCAGCAGAAATGTCTTCAGCGCATCGGGGAGATCGTGCGGCAGGGCACCACGCTCATCTACGTTTCCCATGATCTCGCCTCAGTCGAGGCCTCCTGCGATCGGGCGGTGTGGTTGGCCGACGCGGTGATCCAGGCGCAGGGGCCGACCAAGGAGGTGGTGCGGATGTATCGCACGGCCGTTGAACAGAATGCGATGCTCGTGACCTCCAATGAGGGGGACCTGCAGATCCTGAAGGCGGAGGTTCACGCGACTGATGGTGGCCAGATTCGCTCCGAGTGCGACGTGGAGGTCTGCCTGACCGTCAATGCCCCTGAATCTCTCGAGGGGAATTTCTTCATAGGAGTCTCGCAGGGGACCGCCTTCCCCATGTTTGTCGTGTACCACCACGGCATCCTTCCAGCCGGGGATTTCCAGATCCGTTGCGTCCTCAACCACATTCCTCTCCCGAGGGGGCGCTATTCGATCTGGGCGGCCATGGTGGGGGCGAAGTCCAGCCAATACATGCCGTGGAATCCCGTGGTCTCGTTCGAGGCATTCGGACCCGATCAGTTCCGTGCGCCCGAGGGGGTCATGATCCTGACGCCGATCTACGTGAAGGCCGATTGGCAGGTCAACTGAACACCGATATGGCACGGGCGAGGATGAGTGTCGTGACATCCTGTTGGCATCATGAGTGAATCTCCAGAAGCAGTGCATTCAGCCGACGGCCGAACGGGGTCGGACCTCGGATCGGTCACCGCGGTCATTCTGACTCACATGCGGCCCACGTTGGCCGGCGATCTCACGAGGTCGCTCCTCGAGGTCGAGGGGTTGGCTGCCGATCGTATCGTCGTGGTGGTGAATGGCGTCGGTGGTCTCGACGATCCCGTACTGGAGTCACGAGTCCGGATGCTGCGTCTGCCTGAGAACATCGGTCCCGCAGGAGGTTTCAAGGCCGGGATGACTGAGGCGTTCTCCGACACTGCAACACGTTGGGCCTATCTCTGCGAGGACGACATCGGCCTCCTCCCGCTTCCGGCGCCCCGGCTCGGAGACCTTATTGATCGCATAAACGCTCGAGGCGCTCACCACGTCGGCGCAGTGGTGGCCTTCGGGCGGAATTTCGCCGGCCGGGGGGCTCATACGGTGAATATCGTGCCGCCGGAGGGCACACCCCACGATCTGGCTGAAGCCGACGTGGGTTCGTGGGGGGCGACCGTCGTATCACGGTCGGTGTTCGATGCCGGCGTCGTTCCCGACACCGACTGGTATTTCGGCCTCGAGGACTTCGACTACTACCGTCGTGTCGCCAGGGCGGGCTACGAAGTGCTGGTTGACGGTGTAGCGGCTCGCCGGGTGGCCGCCCAGCAAACATCATTTGGCCGAGAGGAAGCCCTTCGTCGCCGACGTCCCGTCGATGTCGACGAAGCCTGGCGGGCCTATTACCACGCCCGGAACTCCTTCGAGATCGCTCGCCGTCATGGCCATCCGGGCTGGCACGCCTGGCACCTGGCCTATTCAACTCGAAGGTTTCAGCTGGCTCGAAGTGGTGCCGAGCGGTCGGCGATCGCTCACGGACTCTGGGACGGTATGCGGGGTCGACTGGGCGAAAATCCCCGCTACCGCCGGCGAGTGGGTGAGATCGACTCAGGGACAGAATCTGGCGAGGCTCCATCGCCGGCCAAATGAGCAAAGTTCGGCCAGAGTGACAGATTGATGTCCGGCAACTGGGCCGCCAGAGCCGTGACGTCCGCGGCATACAGATCAACAAGCCGGGCCTGTACTTCTTGATCGTGTTCACGCCGGGCGGAGGCTTGCTGCGGGTGAGCGGCGTGTTCGGGAGGAGACGGCGGCGTACTTGCTGAGGCCGAGAAACTCGAAGGTTTTGGCCAGCTGGCCGTCGGTATCGGCGACGCACTGTTCGAGCTGGAGCACCAAGATTTGATCCTCCGCAAAATACTCCTGCCAACGGGTCAAAGAACGGTGGTACATGCCTCGCTCGAAAGCATCGGCGAGCGCGCCACCGTCGCACCGAAGACCAGCGCGCTTTTGGTGCGCCAGTCCTGAAAAGAACCGATCGACCGGATCGCGCAGCAAGAGCAGCAGGCGCGTGTCAGGAGCGGCGCGGTGGAGAAGGGGTGGTACCCAGGCGCAACTGAAGTAGTCGGGCGTCCACTCCCCGGCTCGAGTCCCGCGACGCGTGAGGGAACCAGCCGTGATAGTCCGAGATATCTGAGGTGTCGAAGGTTCGAGAGCCGAACCGATCAAAAAAGTGTCGCTCTTTGTGAATGTCGTGGCGTGACGAGACATCGGGGTGGCTGAGCATCAATGTGTACCACCACGTTGTCCCAGCCTTTTGCACCCCGATGCCGACAAAGTCTGGTGCACCGACGTCCTCTCCGGGACCAGGCACCGGTGGCGTGAAGTCGAAGCGCGCCTCCCATGGGGCGTAGCGGCCCAACCCGTGGAGTGTAGCGAGACGGACATTGGGCGGTAGGGCCAAAAAGCCGCGCCGTAAGACGCTCATTGGGTGCCCCAACCCCTCACCGAACGCAGAATGCCATAGACGACTCCAAGCCACAACCGATCCTGACTCTCACGGTCGCTTGACGGCAAGCTTGGTGGGGTCGATGAACTTTTGGTGTCGGTCTGAAGGGGGGTACAGGGGTGATTCGAGCCCCTACGTCCCTGTGGCGTCGAAGTCCTCCGATGTCCAGGTCTTGAGCGGGAACCGAGAGAGGACGCGCTGCATCACGGCGACTTGGTGGGACGTCAATCGCCGCTTCCAGTTGTCAGGTAGTTCGGCGGCCACGCGCTGCGTAAGGAATCCCTCGCCGGGACGGTCGTTACCCACCAAGAACCGCTCTACCGCCTCGCTCCATGTCAACCCGAGGTCGGCATAGAGCTTCTTGAACTCTTGGCCGGGATCGCTGCACAACTGCTCGTGGGTTCGGATGAGCCAACTGGGGTGGCGGGACGCAGCTGCCTCAAGCGCAGAGCTCAAGACGCCGATCGAGAAAATCATGCGCTCGAGAGGGTCGGGGTCCGGGGACTGCGACGCCCCAGGAGTCGAGGAGTCGGGTACGCACCGTTGGGTTCTCTTCCAGGCGGATGAATTGCTCGTTCAGATTCAGAGCTAACCAGCTGGAGAGGACGTTCCCCGGATGCCGCAGGAGCACCAGGACGTCAATCTCGAACTCTTCAGCGAGCCACTCGAGTGCCAGCGGAGCATGGACGCTCTTGACCAGCAACCGCTGGTTCCGGAGTTCCGATGGTGTGCCGCCCGGATGGCTTGCGATCGCGCCCGCGATGGACATGAGCGGCACTCGCCGGCCCTGCAGGAACCGAGTCCGGCCCGGCGGCTGTACGGGCCGGAGTACCTGGGCCGCGAAGCGCAGCCGAAGGCTCC
This sequence comes from uncultured Acidimicrobiaceae bacterium, assembly GCA_963745665.1. Taxonomy (GTDB): domain Bacteria; phylum Actinomycetota; class Acidimicrobiia; order Acidimicrobiales; family RAAP-2; genus Bog-473. The sequence continues at coordinate 191,404 of CAVUYE010000003.1, forward strand.
GGGGTGCGCCGTCAAGTATCCATGACCAGAGCCCGTGATAGCGCTGATCGTGGTCGCCAGGTTGCAAGGCCGGAAACCTCCCCGCGGCCTTCTTGCCCCAGATCGCCGGCGCCGAGGTGCCTTCATTGTCGGGCTCCAAGACAGGGTCAAGGTTCGGGTCGGCACCGAGCACTTGCATGGTCCACGTCGTCCCGGAACGGGGAATCCCGACCAGAAGAAGGGGTCTGGAGTGACTCCTTGTCGTGGCGCTCATCGGCGCTTCGCGGCCCTCCCAGGACGCCGCTGCTTCCTGGGCGCCCAGCTGACATTGCATCGGGTCGGATCGTCCGCCGGGTACGCTGCGGTCATCGAAGCCAGGGTACCCCACACCCCCACGGGCCTCCCTGAACGGCGCAAAGCATGCACAGAGGCGACAGGTTGAGCCCAAGTAGTCTTCTGACCAGTTATGGCACGCCAAGCGGGTCGATGACGTGCACTGCAGACATCATGCTCCCAGTCCCGGCATGACCGGGATCCGCGGGGGCGGTCCTCGGGCCCCCCGTGTTTCAGCTACGAAGTGCGATTCGGCGCGACACGCTTCGAACACCTCATGAGGCGCAACGCAGTGAGGCGCAAGCGGGTACTGACCGTTGCCGACCACCTCGGGTCTATTGGAGGCACAGAAGGCGGGCAACTTGCCATCTTCCGCGGCCTTGTCGAGCGGGGCTGGGAGGTTCATCTCCTCTACGTCAGCCGGGGAGACTTCTGGCCGGCCTGGAAGGAGCTCGCGGTGACGACCACTCAGATTGGAGCGAGCCTCCCAAGCCCCGCTTCACCGGTCACGTCGAGCTTCAGCACCCTTGAAGGGGCACTGAAGGGCATGCGTACCTCACCTTCAATTGTCTACGTGCACAACGCCGGCGACGTCCCGATCGCTCTGGCGGTGGGAGCGCGCACCGGTGCACGAGTAGCCGTCCACCTGCATCTGCCGCCACCGATCCGACAGCCGTCCTGGCTGAACGCGCTGATGCGCCGTTCCACGGCCGCCATCGCCCCATCCGCGGATACCGCCAACCGTTGGATCTCACGGGCCGGATTGGACCCCTCTCGAGTGTCGGTCATTCCCACAGGTATCGACATCGATCGTTTCGTCCCTCTCCCACGCGAAGAACGCATGGCCGTGCGAGCCGCCGCGGACGTGGGGGAAGAGGAGTCCATGGTGATATTTGCCGGACGACTGGAACGGATCAAGGGTCCTCATTTCTTGGTCGACGCAGTGGGTCGCCTCGATAGAAACGTGCATCTGGTACTGGCCGGTGCCGCCAGATCACCTTCGTACCTGCGAGAGTTGGAATGCCTGGCGCAGGGGAACCGGGTCTCTTTCCTCGGGCCTCGGTCTGACGTCCCTGCCCTTATGGCTGCGGCCGATATCTCCGTTCTTCCGAGCATATTTTTGGAGACGCAGGGCCTGGTCATTAGCGAGTCCATGGCCTGCGAGACCCCAGTCGTGGCCTCAGACATAGGAGGAATTGGTGCGACTATGGGGGGCTTTCCCGAGCAGTTGGTACCCCCGGGCGATCCTGTGCGCCTGGCGGAGGCCATCAAGAAATATGTCACCTGGCGGCGCACAGATCCCGATCTCGGACCCAGGTCGAGAGACTGGGTGCTGGAGCACATGAGGTTCAGCACGACCATCGCCGCCGTTGACGAGGTGATAACCGAGGCCGCCTTGTCCCGTTAAGTCTTCCGTGAGTATGTGGAGACGAGACATCGACGGCGGACCAGCGTCCGCGCCACCCTGAGTCCTATCGGATGCTGCGATGACCCGGGATGTGCCGTGTCAGTGGCCGAAACGAACGGAGAACGGTGCGGACCGAGGGAGGGACGTCGGCACGACGCCCGGCGAATGCCTGACCAAAAGCATCACCGAAGAGGTGGATGGTACCGTCGGCGACCAATTCGTTGACCCCGCGGCGCACATCGGATATGCGTGTCGCATCGTCGAACAGCACGACACCCCGTTCATTGAGACGCGGAACCCAGTCATGTCCGTCTTGGATGACCGCTTCGTAGCTGTGCCAGCCGTCTATGAACAAGTAGTCAATCGGATCTGTCCAATCAGCGACCGCGTCATGCGATGACGCAACGATGGCGTGCACGCGCTCCTGTAACCCAGTCGCTCCGAGGTGGCTTCGGAACATCTCGAGGCTCGGGAGCTCCGATATACCGAGATTCTCCAGGTGTTGTCGGTCGCCCGTATGTGGATCTATCGCGGTGACGATGCCGTCGATTCCGAGAACCTCGAGGGCCTTCGCGAAAAACACGGTACTGCGACCCAGATAGGAGCCGATCTCGACGATGCGCTGCGGTCGAAGTTCGGCGATGACGAGGAACTGGGAGACCGCGTTGATCTCCTCGAACCACCCCGGGATCTGTTGTGCCACGTCCCACGCCTGTGCGAAGCGTGGGTCCTGTGCCGTCAGGAATTGAAGGCTCCATTTCGTCTGGCCTTCGTGCAGGGCGCTGCGCATTGCCGTGGTGATCCGTTCGAGCCTCTCCTCCATACGGACGATGTTAGGCCAGGCCTATCCCGGCTCGAGGAGCGGGCCGCGCCAATTTGCCCGCCGATCGTGAGCCATTTCGGTGCCGCATACGCCCTGCCAAAGACGACCGGCGCACTTCGCTCGGATCCACCGGGACTAGTCTTGCCACCCGTGTGGGGACCCTCAGGTTGGCAGTCGGGACCGCTCCGCGCTGCTCGGGGGGCTCAGAGGGAACCACGCACGGCGTGAATATTTGGCAGCTCTGTACGCCTCGGGAGCTCTATTCGCCCGAAACCGGGGGAGCCGTGGCGACTGTAGTGGCGGAGTTATCGATGGAGCTGATCAGACTCGGTAATCAGGTGACGGTTGCCGCCCGGGTTGATGGCTCAGCGTTGCACGAGACCGGCGCGAGCTTCGCCTCGCTTGGCCGGGTGCCCTGGCCTGTCTCTGCGTACGCCCGGTTGCGTTGGAAGGTCGAATCCGGATTGAACCGGGCGTTCGGGTGGCCTTGGCCGGCGTACGCCAGCTATTTGGGGGCTCTGTGGTGGCGACTGCGTCGCTCCCCGGGGAGACCAGACGTCATCGTGGTGCACAACGATTCGTTCGTCGTTCGGTATCTCAAGTGGTGGGCACCACAAGCCACCGTGGTCTTGTGGCTGCACAACGAGCCGCACAATCTGCCTCGCCGCCGGCGGGCTACCGACCGTGCTGACCTCGTTGTCACGGTGAGCGACTTTCTGGCCGGCCGTGCCGCCACTCTGTTGGGGATCGACCCGACGGAGCTCGTGACCATCCACAACGGTGTCAATACGGTGGCGTTCCACCCGCGCCCTGGGTTTGACGAACCCTCGAAGCCGCTCCGCGTGCTTTGTCTCGGACGCCTCGATGTCAACAAGGGAGCCGACATCGCCTTGGCCGCCGTGCGCCAATTGGCGAGGACAGGGGTCGAGATCCATCTTGACGTGGTGGGCAGCGCATGGTTCTCGGCGACACCCGGACTGCCGAAAGATCCATGGGCGGACGGGTTCATCTCGGAACTCTCGGCAGCCGGTGCTGTCCACACCCCCCACGTGCCCCGCGATCAGGTGACCACCCTTCTTCGTTTGCACGACATTGTCTGTGTTCTCTCGCGTTGGGACGATCCCTTCCCCCTTGTGGTTCTTGAAGCCATGGCTTCGGGCTGTGCAGTAGTGGCGTCGCGTAGGGGAGGTATCCCGGAAGCAGCGGGTGGCGCGGCCGTGCTCGTGCCATCTGATGATCCGGACTCGGTGGCGACGACCCTCCGCAAATGGGCAAGCCAGCCGGCCGCACTCGCGGAAGCGAAGCGGGCGTCCGTCGCCCGGGCGGCCATTGCAACCTGGGAGAAGTCTGCTCGGCAGTTCGTCGACGCACTTACGATGACCAAACCCGAGGACGCTGGCTGAGGCATTCGTGGCCGCTGTTGTGGTCCGCCCGAAGGATACCGTCGACTGGGCGCCTCGGGTCGACGAACTACAGCTTTGTGACTCAATCAGAGGCGCATTGTCGCGCTGATCCAAAGACTGATACGGAACCAGATGGGCTGAGAGAGACCGTCGCTTGTGGCAGCCTTAGCTGATGGGAATTCGCCAGACCACCGCCAATGCGCTCAAAGACCTCCCGCTCGGAGTGCACAAGGCCATACCGCCGGGAATTCGGCGCGATTTGCGCCACCGCCTGGGGCGCTACTACCGGTACGAGGCCGAGTTCGACTTCAGCAATACCCCGCCACTTGGCCCAGGAGAGACAGACGGCCCGCCCGAGTTCGTCGGCATTGGGGTCCAGAAAGCTGGGACGAGCTGGTGGTTTCGGCTCATTGTCGATCATCCCGGCGCGGCGAATGTCCCCTGGGTGAACAAGGAACTCCACTTCTTCGCCCGTTTCGGGGCTCAGCCGTTCAGACCTTCAGACATCGCGGACTACCACCGGCAGTTCCCACGGCGGAGTGGCGCCCTCACCGGGGAATGGACTCCGGACTACCTCTACTACCCCTGGGTACCGCCGCTCCTCGCCAAAGCCGCACCTGATACGAAACTCCTCTTGATTTTGCGTGATCCGATCGAACGTTTTCGATCAGGACTGGCCAGTGAGATTCGCAACGGGGCCGCACATGTGGGCGCGACCATCGCCGAGGTCGTCGGATACACCATGTATGCCGAAAATCTCCGGCGCTGGATGGATCACTTCCCCGCTGAGCAACTCCTCATTTTGCAGTACGAGCGCTGCGCGGCCACGCCTGTCGAGCAGTTGGTTGCGACGTACCGCTTCTTGGGTCTCGATCCCGAGTACCGCCCGGCCATCCTCGACCGCCCGGTCAACAAGACGTTGGAAGCGAAGATCGCTCTGGATGCCGACGTGAAGAGTCGCCTGCGATACCTCTTCGCCCCCGATGTGGCCGAGCTGGTCAAGTTGGTTCCCACGCTCGATCTGACCCTGTGGAAGGGAATGAACGAGACGTAGTCAGCGGTCGCCGGGGTTATCTGGAACTTCCCTCCGAGCCAATGGCACCGATCTCGAACCGCAGAAGCCGCGGCGGCCACCGACGAGAAGAAAGACTCGATGAGCGACCTGACGCACGTGTGGATGTACTGGGAGGATCCGCCTGGGCGCACCCGCCCCGCGTATCTCGACCTCTGCCAGGACACGATTCGCTGCCACCTTGGTCCTTCAGTCCAGTTCCACTCATTGGACGACACGAGTATCTTCGAGTGGCTGCCCGATCTCGACCCCTCCATCTGGTCACGGTTGACGGTCCCAGCTCAGCGGGCTGATTACGCGCGGACTCGGCTGATCTACAACCACGGGGGACTGTGGTTGGATGCCGACTGCATTGCAGTCGGTCCCCTTGACACTCTCGTCGGCTACCTGGGTAGCCACGAATTGGCAAGCTGGGGCTCTGATGTGAGGGGCCGCTTCTTCAACAATCTCTTTGTCGCTCGAGCCGGGTCTCCGCTCCTGGCCTCGTGGATGCAGAGCCAGGACGAGACGCTGGCATCGAGTGACGATTGGACGTCGCTCTCTTGGAGCGCGTTGGGCTCCGACGCCTTTCATCCGTTCATGAACGACGGGAACTACGCCAATGTCCCTTACAAAAAGGTCGCCCCTGTGCTCTGGTACGAATGGCGCCGGTTCTTTTCTCCGTTCCAATCACCAGCGGATGTGCTTGCCTCGTCGCCAGTGACAGTGATGCTGTGGAACAAGGGGATGGGTCCAATTCTTGCCGACCGCTCTGTCAGCCAGCTTCGCCGGGGCAACATGCTCCTGTCCCGGCTCTTCCGTATTGCCCTCGGCGAATCGACCCTTGAGGAAGAACTCGACGGATACACGCGTCTCAGCCGCGTGTCGGACCTGCGTTACCGTGCAAACGGCATTCGAGTCGAACGCCGTCTACGAGAGTGGGCAGCGACGATGAAGCGTTCTGGGCAAGGGGTGCAAGCCGCGAGCCGGCCCTGAGCGGGCCAAGCCGGCGAAGACAGGATCGAAGCCCACCCCGAAGGAGCCCTTGGAGCGTGCCCTATGATGTCCAGCGAAAACTGACGGGTCGTCAGATCTAACGGTTCGCATTTCGAGAGAGGCACCATGGATTTCGAGTTCTCGCCGGACCAGCTGGCCTTCGTGAAGGAGGTCGAGACCTTCCTCGACGCGAACGACGACCCCGAGGTGTTCGACCTGACCAGGGAGAACATGGCTCAGATCGTCGACACGCCGAAGCGCCGGGCCTTCATGGCCTCCCTGGGCCAGCGGGGCTGGCTCGGTATGACCTGGCCCAAGGAGTACGGCGGCACCGAAGGGGAGGGGATCTACGAGTACCTCCTCAACGAGCAGCTGGCCGGGCGCGGCGGCCCACAGATCGGCAAGGGCGTCGGCATCGTCGGCAAGACGATCATCCGGCACGGCAACGAGCGGATGAAGGCCGAGTTCCTTCCCAAGATCCTGCGTAACGAGGTCGAGTTCGCCGTCGGCTACTCCGAGCCCAACGCCGGCTCTGACGCCGCATCCATGCAGCTCAAGGCCACGCGGGACGACGGCGGCTGGATCCTCAACGGCCAGAAGACGTGGACCACCTCCGCCCACTTCGCCGAGTGGTACTGGGTGGGCGGGCGCACCGACCCCGATTCCAAGCACGCCGGCATCACGCTCTTCCTCGTGCCGATCGACCAGCCGGGCATCACCGTGAACGCCATCTGGACCATGGGCGACGAGCGCACCAACGAGGTGTTCCTCAACGACGTCTTCGTGCCCGACGACTACGTGGTGGGGGAGGTGGGGCGGGGCTTCCAGTACATCTCGGAGGCGCTCGACCTCGAGCGTTTCACCATGTTCACGCTCTCGCCCATGCAGCAACGCTTCGAGCTCCTGGTGGAGTACGTGCGGACGACGGTGCGCGACGGTCTGCCGCTGAAGGACGACCCGGTCATCCGCCAGCGCCTGGCCCGGCTGGCCACCCAGCTCGAGGTGGCCCGGGTGATGGGGCTCAAGTTCGTCTTCGAGTCCGCCAAGGGGGGCGCGGCGCCGACGGCGGAGGCCTCGGAGTACAAGCTCTTCGCCACCGAGTTCTCCAAGCGCCTGGCCAACGCCGCCATGGACATCGCCGGCCCCGGGTCGCAGTTGCGGGTCAAGACGCCCGAGGCACCCATGGCGGGCCGGTCCGAGTCGACCTATCGCTACACCGTGATCGACACCATCGGCGGCGGCGCCTCAGAGATCCAGAAGAACATCATCGCCCGGCGCAAGCTCGGCCTGCCCAAGAACTTCTGAGTTCTGCGTGTCCCCGCCCCTGGCGCTGGCCGGCATCACCGTGCTCGACTTCTCGACGGTCGGGCCGGCGGCGCGCTGCACCCGCTTGTTGGCCGACTACGGGGCCCGCGTCGTCAAGGTCGGTCCGGTTCCCTCGGCCGGTGCTGCGCCCATAACGCCTCAGTTCTTCGCCTACAGCGGCCATCGCGGCATGCGGCGCGCGCTGCTCGATCTGAAGGACGACGACGGCCGTGCGGCCTTCCTCGCCCTGGCGGCGGCGGCCGATGTAGTCGTCGAGAGCTTCCGTCCCGGCGTGGTGGACCGCCTGGGCATCGGCTACGCCGCCGTCGCCGAGCGCAACCCGGGCATCGTCTACTGCTCCACGAGTGGCTACGGCCAGGAAGGCCCGCACGCCCAGTGGGCCGGCCACGACCTCGACTACCTCGCCGTGGGTGGTTTCCTGGCCATGTCCACGCCCGGCCCCGAAGGGGCGCCGCCGCTGCCAGGCGCCACCATCGCCGACGCCGCCGCCGGGGGCATGCAGGCGGCGTTGGCCATCACGGCGGCGTTGGCCGGCCGGGCGCACAGCGGGATGGGCGCGTATCTCGACGTCTCGGTGGCCGACGGCGTGCTGTGGTTGATGTCGCTGGCCATCGACGAGCAGCTGGCTCGGGGTGGAGAGATCCACCCGGGCCACGACATCCTCTCGGGCCGCTACGCCTGCTACGCCACCTACCGCACCGCCGACGACAAATGGGTGGCCGTCGCTGCCATTGAGCCCAAGTTCTTTGCCAACCTCTGCGCCGCACTGCAGTGCACCGAACTTGCCGCCTCACAACTGGACGACGAGGCGCAGCCGCGTCTGCGGGCCGCCTTCGCTGAAGCCTTCGCTCGCCGCACACGCGACGAGTGGGTCGACCTCCTGTCGGGAGCCGACACCTGTGTGGCGCCCGTCCTCGACATTCACGAGGTGGCCGCCCACCCTCAATTCGTCGCTCGCGGCACCGTCACGACGGCGATCCATCCGACCGAGGGTACGTTGCAGCAGCTGGCCCCGCTCCTGGCCGGGATGGACCGCGCCGGAGGGGCGGCGTTGCCCGACATGGCGGCCGGCCCCACCGACACCGAGCACCTCCTGAAGGAGGCTGGTGTCGACGGCGAGACCGTGGCGCGCTGGGTGGACCGGGGGGTCGTGGCATGACGCCGCCGAGGGCGGCCGCCCACGACCTCATCGGCCAGGAGCAGTACCACGAGGTGGGCGAGTTCCCAGTGGAGCAGGGCTACATCTGGACGTCGTGCGCCTCCGTCGAGAACGCCAACCCGCTGTTCTGGGACCCCGAGGTGGCCGACGAGCTCACCGGCGGGCCCGTTGCTCCGCCGTCCATGGTGTCGGTCTGGTTCCGCCCGCATCACTGGGCGCCCGGTCGGACAGAGGAGGCGCTCCCGTTGCAGGTGCACTTCGACCTCAAGGAGCAGCTCGGGCTGCCCGAGGCCGTCATGACCGACGACACCATTGAGTTCCACACCCCGGTGCGCCTGGGAGACGTGCTGCGGACGCACCAGGTGCTGCGCTCGGTGAGCGAGGAGAAGACGACCAAGCTCGGCACGGGGCGGTTCTGGGTGATTGACGTCGTGTACGCCAATCAGAACGGCGACCTCGTCGCGGTCGAGTCGTACACCGGCTTCGGGTACCGGCGGGCCGAGGCATGACTGTCTCGGTGTCCCCGCGCCTCCTCCTCGACGACGTGGCGGTCGGCGACGAGCTTCCCGCGCTCGACTACGACGTCAGCGCCACCACGGTCGTATTCGGCGCCCTCGCCACGCGCGACTGGCGGCCGATGCATCACGACAAGGACTTCGCGGTGTACCGCAACGGTACTCAGGACATCTTCTTGAACACCCCAAACCAGGCGGCCTGGTTCGAGCGCTACCTGACCGATTGGACCGGACCGCACGGTCGCCTCGGCCGCGTCACCTTCCGCATGAAGGGATCGGTCTTCCCTGGGGACACCATGTCCCTCCGGGGGTTGGTCGAGTCGACGGAAGTGGACGAGGTGGGCTGCGGCTTCGCCAACGTGGCCGTCACCCTGTCCGTGGCCGGCGATACCAAGACGACGTGCGCCGCCCGCATCGCCCTGCCGCGCACGCCCGACGACAACCCGTGGGCCCGATTGGGCGCGCAGTGGCGCCCCTCGCCGGTTCGCCCATGAACACCGTTCGCTTCCCCCGATCACTGCGAAAGAGGCTCTGAGTGCTGGATCTCGAATTCGACCAGGAGCAGGAACTGCTCCGGCAGACGGTGCGCGACGTGCTGGCCAAGCACTGCTCGCTCGACGTCGTGCGGGCCATGGAGGACGACCCCATCGGGTACCCCGCCACGCTGTGGGCGCAGCTGGGTGAGCTCGATCTCATCGGCCTGCTGCTGCCCGAGGAGTACGGCGGCTCGGCCATGACCCTGATTGAGGGGGTGGCCCTGTACGAGGAGCTGGGTCGGTCACTGGCGCCGACACCGCACTTCGTGAGCGCGGTCCTCGGCGGCGGGGTGTTGGCCGCCGCGGGGAGTCCGGCGCAGAAGGAGCGGTGGCTCCGCCCCGTCACCTCGGGCGAGGCCATCCTGAGCGCCGCCTGGCTCGAGCCCGAGAACGGCTATGCCGCCCGCGGCGTCGAGCTGCGGGCCACGCCCGAGAGGTCCGCCTTCGTGCTGAGCGGCGTGAAGCGCCATGTCGCCTTCGTCGCGGCGGCCCAGCAGCTCGTGGTGCTGGCCCGCACGGGTGACGCACCCGAGGACGTCGACCTGTTCCTCGTCGACCCGGCCTCGCCCGGTGTGGCGCTCCGCCAGCAGTTCTCCGTCTCCTCGGACACCCAGTACGAGGTCACGTTGACCGACGTCATCGTGAGCGTGGAGGACCGGATCGGGCTGGCGGGCAGCGGGTGGGCCACCTGGCAGCAGGTGCTCGAGCCGGCGCTGGTCCTCCTGGCGGCCCAGGCAGTGGGCGGCGCCCGTTATGCGCTGGAGATCACGACGCAGTACGCGCTAGACCGCAAGCAGTTCGACAAGCCATTGGGCGCGTTCCAGGCGCTGGCCCACAACCTGGCCGACGCCGTCACCAACCTCGACGGGGCGGAGCAGCTGGTGCACGAGGCCGCCTGGGCGGGCGCCAACGGCCGGCCGCTGACCTCGCTGGCCCCCATGGCCAAGCTCTTCGCCTGCTCGACATTCCGCGACATCACGGCCATGGCGCAGCAGCTCTTCGGTGGGATCGGCTTCACCCTCGACTTCGACATCCAGCTGTACTTCCGCCGGGCCAAGCAGCAGCAGCTGATGTGGGCCAACGACCGGACCCTCGAGGACGCCGTGGCCGTGGCGCTGCTGGACTGACCTCCTCGGAACGGTTCGGTTCGCCCGGCTTTCGGTTCGCCCGGCGGGGCGGATCCAACCGTCCGCTACCTTGCGGGTCCGATGGCACGGACCTGTGACGATCTGAGCCTGGACCAGGCGCGCCGTCTCGCGCTGGAGGCCCAGGGCCTGCGGGGCGCCCGTCCCCCCGGCGGTGTGCCCGCCATGTTGCGCCGGCTGGGCGCCGTGCAGCTCGACACCATCTCCGTTCTGGCCCGCTCGCACGAGTTGGTGACCTACGCCCGCCGGGGCCCGATCGGCCGCCGCCGGATTGAGCAGGCGTTCTGGGGCCCGAAGAGCTCTACCTTCGAGTACTGGTCGCACGCCGCCTGCATCCTTCCGCTCGAGGACTGGCCGGCGTACTCGTTCAAGCGCCGGGCCCGGCTGGCCAAGGGCCGACGGTGGCATCGTTTGGAGGATCAGGAGAAGAGCTGTGCCGAGGTGGTGGCCCGCTTGCAGGCGGAGGGCCCCCTGACGGCCAACGAGTTGGGCGGCGCCAAGAAGGGCGGCCCGTGGTGGGACTGGTCGGAGACCAAGATCGCCGCCGAGTGGCTGCTCGACATCGGCCAGCTGGTCTGCCGGGAGCGCCGCGGCTTCCAGCGTGTCTACGACCTGGCCGAGCGAGCCATCCCGTCGGCGTTGCTCGACCAGGACCCCTCGGACGAGGAGTGCGCCGCCCAGCTCGTGGCGGCCGCCGGTCGCGCGCTCGGCGTCGGGACGGTGGCCGACTTCGCGGCCTACCACGGGATGTTGCAAGCCCTCGTCCGACAGGCCCTGCCGTCGACCGAATTGGTGCCCGTGCGGGTCGAGGGGTGGAAGGCGCCCGCCTTCGCCGACCCGAGCGCGCTCGGTCGAGCCGTTGGCCGGGGACGTGGGAGGAGCCTGTTGCTCTCACCGTTCGACTCGTTGATCTGGTACCGGGACCGCGTCGAGCGCCTCTTCGGTCTCCGCCACCGCCTTGAGGCCTATACCCCGAAGGATCAGCGTCGGTTCGGGTACTTCGCCATGCCGGTCTTGGGCGGCGCCAAGATCATCGGGTTGGTCGACCCGGGCCGGGACGGCGAGACACTCGTGGCGAAGCAGGTGACACTGTTCGGTGTGGATGGGCCGTCGCTCGAGCACGTGGGGCATGCGCTCTTGGAGGCGGCATCATGGGTCGGCTGCGTTCGGGTTGCCCTCCAGCACGTGGAGCCGGCATCGGCGCGGGCGCAATTAGAGAGCCTCGTGAGACCAAGGAGCGAAGTCGGGACCGGACTCCTTTCGGAGACCGACTGAAGCGCGGTCCAGCTCGATCCCGATGACTGTGGCGACCCGGCTCAGGTTGGTGTCGTGGGTGAGGAGTGATGCTCCATGACGGTGGGCCACCGAGGCGATCATGCATGACGACGGAATGTGGCTCTCGGGTTCCCCTTGAATATTGTGGTCCGAGCAGGAGCCGAGAAGGCGGAACTCCGGCCCGGGGCTACGAAGATGAAGGCCAGGGCGACGATCCCGGTGGATCCAGTCGCAGTAGCGGTCACGGTGACGGCCGCTCACAGATGGCTGTGATGACGGCGCTGGCAATACGGCCGCCGTGACGGTCGTGACATGCAAGCCGTTGGCAGGATGGTGACCTCAGCGACTGCGGAGGCCCCAATCGTGATCGCCTGCGACCCCGACCCGGCGATAGTGACGGACTGGGACGCGCTGGCTGTGACCGTCGTTGTCTAGGCGCCGGAGGCTGGGACGTTGGCGGATGAGTGGGCAGCACCGCATGCGATGGCAATCCCCGGGGATGGAGGTCAGCACGAAGCGCCGCCGTTCACTACGCTCTCGTTTCGTGAAACTAGTGGCGGTGGTTTCATTGGTCGCCTCGGCCGTCGCGGCTTACCTGCTGGGAATAGGGATCGTGGGCCAGGCCGGGGCTGCTGTGGTTGCACCCGCCGCACCCGCCGCACTCGAGGCCGTCGCCTGCCCAACCAGTACCGAGTGCGTTGCGGTCGGTGGCTCTCAAGATCTTCTTGTCAGCGAGAACGGGGAACGAACTTGGTCAGCTCGGTCATACTCGGGTGGGCATTACCTCTATGGCATCGCTTGCGTGAGTTCGACGCGCTGCATAGCGGTCGGTGACGCCGGCACTATTTTGATCTCGGGAAATGGAACCCAGATATGGACCCCGGTTAGCAGCGGCACCACGGAACCCTTGTCTTCCGTGTCCTGTCCGGGCGCCGGGCACTGCTACGCCGTCGGTGACGGAGGGACTATTCTCGCCACCGACAATTCGGGCATAAGTTGGGAAAACGTGGCATCCGATGACGCCTGCGGTACGCTGGCCACACTCGAGTGTGCCGCTGTAGTAATCAATGGCGTCGCTTGCGATACACCCACCTCGTGCGTCGCCGTGACCAGTGACTCTGAGCGGGATCTGTACACACAAGACGGCAGCAATTGGTCGGCGGCCAAGGTGCAGCATTCCGACCCGCTGCTGTCGCTCTTCTCCTTGAACGCCATCACTTGTTCTGGCGCGATCTGTGTGGCTGCCGGTGACCATGGTCTGCTGGCCCGATCGACAGACCGTGGTGCCACATGGACCTTCGTATATCGCAAAGCCACCACGCAGACCCTCGATGGCATTGATTGTCCGACGCGTTCCCGCTGCCTTGCCGTGGGCTCAGGTGGAACAATTCTGACATCCATTGACGGAGGAACGACCTGGACTCACGACACGTCGCCCACTGGTGAGACCCTGTTAGGTGTGACGTGCCCGGCACCGGAAGACTGCCTGGCGGTGGGAAGCGGACAAACGGTGATTTCTACGGTCGACGAGGGCACCGATTGGGTAGTTCGGGCCGGTAACGCCGCACCCAGGATCAAGGTTTCGGTCTTGGTGGTGGGAGATTCGTTCGCCCACACACTCGCGCTCTACGTCGGACGCGACGCGTCGGCCTACGGTGTTACTTTCGTTGATCGAGGTCTCGACGGATGCGGTTTGGCCCGAGGAAATATCTTGGGTAATCCCGGGATCGTCCAACATTTGTCAGGACCGTGCGCAGCCACAGGCCGCGGGTGGCCTTCCATATACCGAGCCGGCGTCAGCCAGAACCGTCCGGACCTCTCCCTCCTCGTTTTGGGTCCTTGGGATCTTTATAGTCGCCTCATTGACGGTCATTGGCTTTCCCCGGGCCAAGCGGCCTACGGCGCCTACTACCACCATCAAATGGCAACGGCCGTGCGCATCCTGACCAGCGACGGCGGACGCGTCGTGATCACTACGGTGCCCTACGTGTACTCATCGGGAGTGGAGTTGTGTGCTCCTCTTCCGGCAACTATGGCGGAATGCCCGAACGAGCCTGAGCGCGTGGCGGCGCTCAACGCTGTGGCTCGACAGGTGGCCGCAGAGAATCCGACTCGGGTGACGTTGGTCGATTTGAGCCAACGTCTGTCCCCAGACGGCCAGTACGACCAAACGGTCGACGGCGTCACGGTGCGAGCGGCAGACGGTTTTCATCTGAGTGAGCCTGGCGGAGAGTGGCTCACTCCTTGGCTCATCCCACGCTTACTCGCGGTGCCCTAACTCGCGATAGTCGTCCACGTCCCCGGCGTCCGCTCCACCGTGCACTTGTGGAGAGCACTCCATTGTTGATTGGACGATGAACAGGTCACCCAGGCTCCGCTCAAATGCGAGTAGTTGGTGTCCTGCACCGCGAGGTTGCCCGAATGGATCCGAGTGCCGATGGGTGCCTTGATGCTCGCCGGAATGCTTCGTTGACGCCCATGGACCCGTCGCGGTCGTGCCCTGATGCCAAGTCTCCGACGTGGCTGGCACCGAGCAGCGATACACGTGGGTAGTCGAGGTCGATCCTGTCCCCGCCAGGCCGCCGGAGCCGCGGGGGCCAAGGAGTCGAAGATCGCAAGAAAGCCAGAGGCGGCCCTGCGTCCCGATGCGACTCAGCTCGATAGGCCCGTTGCGTCGAGCCAGGCCTCGAAGGCTAGGACGGCCCAGAGTGGGTATTCGAGGCCGGGTCGCCCGGCCTGGTGCGCGTCCCAGCAGGCTCGCACCGCCATGGGGTCGAAGAAGCCCTGATGTCGCAGACGGGACTCAGCGAGGAGGTCTTCCGCCCAGCTCCGCAGCGGCCCGCGGAGCCACGCGCCAAGGGGGGGATCGAAGCCCGTCTTGGGCCGATCGAAGAGGTGGCGGGGCACATGCCGCTCCAGGAGGAGACGCAGGGCCCGCTTGCCCACTCCGCCGCGGATCCGCAGCGAGGGAGGCAGATTCCAGGCCGCCTCCACCACCTTGGGGTCGACCAGGGGCGGCCGTACCTCCAGGCCGAAGGCCATGCTGGCCCGGTCGACCTTGACCAGCATCTCGTCGGGCAGCGTCGAGAGCGTGTCCCAGGCCATCATCTCCTCGGCCGGCGTGCCCACCAGGCCACAGAGGGGCGGCGGACCGCTCCAGGGCGAGTCGGGAGCCCCCAGGACAACCGTTTCGGCGTCGTCCCAAGCCGAGACCAGGCTCATGTAGACCTGGCGCGACGACCCGGCCGCCAGCAGGCGGGCCAGTTTGTGGGCGCGGGTGCCAACGTCCGGCCCGACCGCGGCGAGCCGGAGGCGCTGGGCCCCGCGTCCGATGCCCTCCCACACCG
Source organism: uncultured Acidimicrobiaceae bacterium (assembly GCA_963745665.1). Lineage (GTDB taxonomy): Bacteria > Actinomycetota > Acidimicrobiia > Acidimicrobiales > RAAP-2 > Bog-473. The sequence continues at coordinate 206,700 of CAVUYE010000003.1, forward strand.
CCCCGGGCACCGCGTCCAGCGCGCCGGCGGCGGCCCCGCGCAGGCGCCGGGGGAGGGGCAGCACCCGCCGGCTGAGGGCTGCCCCCGCCGTGTAGCGGCGGTAACCGCCGAAGGCTTCGTCACCGCCGTCGCCCGACAGGGCCACGGTGACGTGGCGCCTGGCCTCGCGGCACATGAGGAGGGTGGGCAACTGGGACGGGTCAGCAAAGGGCTCGTCGTAGTAGCGGCCAAGTTGGGGCACCAGCTCCAACGCATCGTCCGGCGTCAGGTCGATCCGGGTGTGGTCGGTGCCGAGATGCCGGGCTACCGCTTCCCCGTGGTCCGCCTCGTCGAGCCCCTGGCCGGCGAAACCCACCGTGAAGGTGCGCACCGGTCCCGCGGACCCGGCTTGGGCCAGTGCGGTGACCAGGCTGGAGTCGATGCCACCGGACAGGAAGGAGCCGATGGGGACATCGGCGACCATGCGGCGGGACACGGCCTCGGCCAGCACCGCCTCGAGCTGGTCGAGGGCGCCCTGGTCATCGCCCTCGGGCGGTCGTGCCGCCATGGCGGTCCGGGCCGCGGCGGGAAAGTCCCACCAGACCTCGGGCTCGGGCCAGCCGCGTTGGCCCGGGCGCAGGCTCACCAGCGTGGCCGCGGCCAGCTTCCGCGCCCCGGTGAAGATGGTCAGGGGGGCCGGGATGTAATTGAGACGGAGAAGGAGCGCCAGCGCCCGCCGGTCGATCTCCCGGCTGAAACCCGGGTAGGCGAGGAGCGCGTTCAACTCCGAGCCGAAGAGGACGGCGCCGCCCGCAATTGAGTAGTACAGCGGCTTCTCGCCCAGGCGGTCCCGGGTCAGGTGCAAGACGCGGTCCCGGCGGTCCCAGAGGGCCAGGGCGAACATGGCATCGAGCCGCTCCAGGGTTGGGCGCAAGCCCCAGGCGGCCACCGCCTCCACCACCACCTCGGTGTCGCAGTGGCCTCTGAGGCCTCGGCCTCCATCCGGCAGCGCCGCCCGCAGCTCGGCGGTGTTGTAACACTCTCCGTTGTAGGTGGCGACCCAGCGGCCATCTGCCGAGACCATGGGTTGGTGGCCGGCCGGCGAGAGGTCGATGATGGCCAGCCGGCGGTGACCGAAGCCCAGCCCGGCCTCGCCGTCGCACCAGGTGCCCTCGTCATCGGGTCCCCGATGGGCCAGAGGCCGGGCCATGGCGCGAACCAGTCGGGCCAGCTCCTCGGCCGTCCCCGACCAACCCGGGTCCAGCAATCCGGCGATGCCGCACATTGTCTTGCCCTGACGATCAGAGCTGCTCGACGTGGGTCCCGGTCAGCCGGTGCCGGGTGTCAAAGATGAATTCGGAGTGCTGACGCACGAGATCCCAATCGAAGATGTCGTGGTCGGTGAGCACGACGACCGCGTCCGCTGCGCTCAGTTCCGCGGCGGTGAGACCACACATCCGGATACGTGCATCCATGCGGCTGCGCTCAATGTGCGGATCGACGGCGCCGACCTCGGCGCCCAAGCCGATCAGTCGGTCCGCCACCAGAAGGGCGGGCGACTCCCGGAAGTCTCCAGTGTTGGGTTTGTAGGCCAGCCCGAGCAGGAGGATGCTGCTCCCGTTCATTGTCTTCTTTTTCTGGTTGAACGCCATCATGAGGCGACGAACCACGTAGTCCGGCATATGGTCGTTGATGTCATTCGCCAGCTCGACGAACCGGAAGGGTTGGCCGGCGCGCCGCTTCACTTGCCATGACAGATAGCTCGGATCCACCGGAAGGCAGTGCCCGCCGACACCGGGTCCCGGGTTGAAGCGGGTGAATCCGAACGGCTTCGTTCCGGCAGCGTTCAGGGATTCCCAGATGTCAATGCCGAGATCCGAGGCGAACATGGCCAGCTCGTTGACGAGCGCCACATTCACGTGGCGGTACGTGTTCTCGATCAATTTCACGAGCTCGGCTTCCTGAGTGCGGCCGACCGCCACGGTGGTCTCGACCAGCCCGTCATAGAAGTCCTGCACCGATGCCAGCGACGCGGCGTCAATGCCCGACACCACCTTCGGTGTGTTGAGCAGCGTCCACGTCAGGTTGCCCGGATCGATCCGCTCGGGGCTGTAGCCCACGTGAAAGTCGTCTCCGGCCACCAAGCTGGAGCCCCCTTCGAGGATCGGGACGAGCAGCTCGACGGTGGTTCCCGGATAGGTGGTGGACTCGAGGACCACGCTCGCCCCGGCGTGCAGATGGCGGGCCAGCATGGCTCCGGCATCCTCAATGAAAGACAGATCCGGCACACCCTCCTTCAGCGGAGTCGGCACCGTGATGAGGGCCACGTCGAATCCCTCGCACGCATTTTCGTCCAGCGTCGCCAGGTAGCGACCGGTGGCCAGCGCAGCCTCGAGCTGCGCGGAGGGCACGTCGTCGATGTAGGAATCCCCGGCCGCCAGTCTCGCCGTGCGCCCCTCATCGGTGTCGAAGCCCACCACCCGATGGCCCACCTCCACTGCCCGCATGGCGAGCGGCAGTCCGACATAGCCCTGACCGACGACCACCACTAACGGCACGCGTGACTCCTTCCACGAGGTGGCCAACCTCGGGCAAATGGTAGCGAGGCGGGTGAGACTCTTGGCGGTCATGCTAGCTCGATCGGTACTCTCGCTCTCAGAGTTGAGCGGCAGTGTCGACGCGACCTGAGCTCATGAGCCGCCGCGGGACTACGTCTTCGTGAGGTCCTGGCGAATCATGGAAAGAATTCCCCGTTGCAGAGCTTCCCCACACTCGGTGTGCACGTAGGCAAAACCGACACCGTAGTAGAGATGGATGCCATCGCTGGCCCGGCATATGCCGCCACCGACATCTGCTTGAAATTGACCGGCAGGAGTTATGTACGGCGAGATGTCGACGAAATGCGTCATGGTCGAGGACCGTGTGGCCGACTGAATGAGCGTGTTGATCTCGTTGTGAGAAGCCGTTGATGCAGCCGGTTCCGGTTGTCCATTCGGCAACGCGGGAGGCTGCATCCAGGGAACCGACAAGAAGTAGATCGGCGCCACGGACACAGTTCTGAGGCTTTGGATGAGGCCTCGTATCCGTTTTTCCACCAGGGAGTCGTATTGGGGCTGTGTGAGAGACGAGACCTTGCCGTTGATCATGCGCTGGTACGAATCCCACCATCCCATCTCGACAACGATGGCTTGAGCCCCGAACCTTTGGACGTCGGATGTCCAGACTGCTGCTTCGTTATGACAGGAACGATTCATGGGAACATAGCTGCCCATGTAGTTCACGTCGTAGCCGGTAACGAATCCGCATCCGGCGATTGCGGCAACCTCAACAATCGACCCCCAGTTTTCTTGATCGAGATTCATCTGAATCCCCATGCTTATGGCGATTGAATCACCCAAGATAATCACACGCTTGGGAGGGCAAGTGGTGAAGCGGCCATATCTGACGAAGTAGGGAATGGGTAGGCGGACCTCGCAAGACCGATCGTGTCCCTTCCACGGGAAGGTTGTTGTCTGCGACGCGGCCACCACCGCATGTGAGGCCGATTGAGTAGACGAAGCGAACGCCTGGGATGGTGATTGAAGGCCGACAGCTGTCAGAGCGATCACCAATGCGGCGCACACTGAAATCGTGCTACCGATCCAGCGACGGAAGCGCATGCAGGCAGTATCGCACGAGCGGTTTTGAATCCGTGCGCGGCCGAAACCCATGAAAGAAGATGTCGTGTTGAGGGTGTACCCCCTACGTGAGCCATTCGGGTGCGGCGGTTTCTGAAGCCGCCTGGCATGATGGCGGGCGTGGGGAGATCGTTGGCGGTGAAGCAGGCCGGGCGCAGTGCCCTTAAGCGGGCGGCGGCGGCGCACGACATGGTGCGCCGGCCCCACCGCGGACTCGTCGTGCTCTGCTATCACCGGGTCGGACGCCGCACGACATCACGGGTCGACCTCCCCGGTTCGCTCTTTGAAGAGCAAATGGCCCGCTTGGTGGCGGGCCCAGGCGTGGTCGACCTCGACGGCGCGCTGAGCGCACTGGCCGGGCCGCCCCCATCGGAGCCCGGTGCGGTGGTCGTCACGTTCGACGACGGCACAGCTGACTTCGTCGAGGAGGCGCTTCCCATTTTGGTCCGGCACCGGGTGCCCGCCACCCTGTACGTGGCGACCGACTTCGTCGAACGCGGCCGACCGTTTCCCGGGAGTGGCACCCCGCTCAGCTGGTCCGCACTGGCGGACGCCGTCTCGACGGGTCTGGTCACGGTCGGCTCCCACACAGACACCCACGCCCTCTTGGATCGCCTGCCCGCCGCCGCGGTGGACGGGGAGCTCGACCGCTCCATCACCCTGATCGGAGAGCGGCTCGGTGTCGAGTGCCGGCACTTCGCCTATCCCAAGGCGCTGGCCGGCACGCCGGCGGCCGACCGCGCCGTGCGCGCGCGTTTCACTTCCGCCGCTCTCGCCGGCACCCGGGCCAACCCCTACGGAAGGACCGACCCGTATCGTCTGGCCCGCTCGCCGGTGCAGGTGGACGACGGGCTGGACTTCTTCGCCCGCAAGGTGGTCGGGGGGATGCGCATGGAGGACGACCTGCGGCGCCTGGTCAACCGTCGCCGTTTCGCGGGCGCCACCACTTGAGAGAGCCCCTGCTCGTCCACGTCACGACGTCGGACATCAGCCTGGCCCTGCTGCTCGGGCCCCAGCTGTCCGCCTTCGCCGCCGCCGGCTACGACGTGGTCGGAGTCTCCGCGGCCGGCTCCTACGTGGCGGACTTGGAGCGCGCCGGCATCCGCCATGTCGCCCTGCGCCACGCCACCAGGAGCGTGTCGGTCCTTGACGACGTCCGGGCGGCGGGTGAGCTGTACCAGCTGCTGCGCAGACTGCGTCCCGATATCGTGCACACCCACACTCCCAAGCCCGGCATCTACGGGCGGCTGGGGGGCCGGGCGGCCCGGGTGCCGGTGGTGGTCAACACCGTCCACGGCCTCTACGCCACTGCCGAGGATCCCTGGGCCCGGCGGGCCGCCGTCTACGGGTTGGAGCGCCTGGCCGCCACGTGCTCGGACGCCGAGCTGGTCCAGAACGAGGAAGACCTGTCCACTCTCGCTGCGTTGCGGGTACCGGCGGACCGGCTCCACCTGCTCGGCAATGGGATCGACCTCCAGCGCTTCGCGCCCGGCCCGAAGGCCAGGGCGGCACGTGGGCGCATCCGGGCCGAGCTGGGCGCGGACGACGCCACCGTCGTCGTGGGTGCGGTCGGGCGCCTGGTCTGGGAGAAGGGCTACGGCGAGCTCTTCGCGGCGGCCGAGCAGCTGCGCCGGCGCTGCCCCGAGGTGACCGTCGTCGTCGCGGGACCGAGCGAGCCGGAGAAAGCGGACCGGATCGGGCCGGCGGCGCTGGCCGCCGCGGAATCGTCCGGCGTCCGTTTCCTGGGGAACCGCAGCGACGTCGAAGACCTCTACGCCGCGTTCGACATGTACGTGCTGGCGTCGTACCGGGAGGGCTTCCCCCGCTCGGCGATGGAAGCTGCAGCCATGGGGCTGCCCGTCGTCGCCACCGACATCCGCGGCTGCCGGCAGGTGGTCGAGCACGGGTCGACCGGACTGCTTGTGCCCGCGCGAGATGCATCGGCCCTCGCCGACGCCGTGGCCCGGCTGGCCGGCGACCCTGCTCTGCGCGCCACCATGAGGAGCGCGGCCGTCTCCAAGGCGAAGCGGGATTTCGACCAGCGCGAGGTCATTGCGAAGACGCTCGCCGTGTATGGAGAATTGCTCGAGCGCAAAGGCAGGGCTCAGAGGTAGTCGAACGTGAGGTGGATCGCCGCCATGTTGGTTGTAGGCGTCGTTAGTCAGATTGTCGGTGTGGTGTGAAGGGCCGTGGATGTTCATCGCACCCGGCTGGAGTTGACGACAAAGCAGATCCCACAGGTCAGCGTTAGGCCCAGCAGCCTGCAGTCAGGGCTGTTCGGGTCCGGAGAGGATCCGACCACCCGAATGATCCAGCAGTCTCTGAACGGTGCAATCGAAGACGTGAATCGGTCGTTTGCGTGAGCTTGTAACGGGCACTTTGAGGCTTCGAGCCTGGACCGTGGTCCTCATCGCGTGCGGATGATGCTGACTCTGCTGGGCTCTCTGGGGTGGCTGTGGAGTCCAGCTTTGTGTTCCGGTTAGGCGTCCGGATGCGTCGTAGGGGAGTCCCCCTCCCGGCATTCGGGGATAGTTCACTCGATTCTCCAACACGACATGCCCTATGTTAGAAACTCACCGGCAGGTCTGAAGCTTTTGCGCGTAGCAGGATCGAGCAATGGGGCGGTCTGGCCAATGACTGACGGAGTGAAGGCAGCGGTCGTAGAAGAAGATCGCGATTCCGGCGACATGTCGGCATGGCATCTGGGCGACAACGTTGATGGAAAGCGTGGCTCATGGTTGGTCCGGTACAACACGGCTCTCACCGTTGCTTCAGCCTGCGTGACCCCCATCCTTTATCTGTTGTATGTGAACCACTATGCCTTGAACGTCTTTCAGTTCGACGACTGGACCTCGGTCGGCTTTCTCGATGCAGCTATTCACGGGCACCTTACGCTCAATCAGCTTTGGGTCCAACATCACGAAGACCGGTTGTTCCTACAGAACGTCATTCTTGTGCCGTTCGCCTTCATCGATCATTTTGACTTGCGTTCAATCATTTTCGCCGGCGCCGCGGTGTACATCGCGGCGTACTCGCTGTTGCTGATCCTCTTCCAGAGGTACATCTCGACTCCCCTCAAGCCGATCCCTGTTCTCATCGTTGGACTGGTTTGGTTCAGCATCGGCGATTTCTACAATGCTCTCACTCTCTCACTCGCGTTATACCTTGAATTCTTCTTTTTCCTCGCGATGTTGTTCGCCATTTTTGTGCCGAACAAGCATCGAGGGCTGTGGTTCTCGATCGCCCTAGTCGCGGCGATCTCCGCTTCTTTGTCTGTGATCCAAGGTTTTTTCCTCTGGCCCATCGGCGCGATCTGCATACTCTGGTGCCAACCTTGGGCACGCAGAGCCCAGTTGGAAGTTAGCGTCTGGATTCTCGCGATGGTGTGTAGCCTCGTTGTCTACCTTCCGGGATATCAAGGGTCGGGTTGCGACCTTGCGAATTGCTCGGTCAGTGGTTCGTTGGCTCATCCAGTTTCGACGGTTCAGAGTTTTCTTGTCGTACTCGGAGGAGTCATCCCTGGGGGAGCACCCTTGGTCGGTCCGGCAGAGAGCAGTTTTGGCCGGTTCGAAGTCGTCGGTCTTGCGCTGTTGACGGCTTCGGTGTTCATTGTGATCCAGTCCTGGCGCAATCGCTCCAATCGGGAACGTATACCACTTCCAGCGTTGCTCATTTGCTTCTGCATTCTCGTGGACGTGATGACCGTCTTGGGTCGTAGCGCAGAGGGCCTCGGTGCACTCGTTAACAGCAATCGCTATATGTTGCCGAATCAAATATTGCTCGTGGCAATCATCATGTACGCATGGGCTCACCTACCGAATGTGCGAGCGATCTCAAGGGAGAGGCTTTGGCGAGAGAGCCTGAGCTGGCTCGCTCTCTTCCTCCTAGGTATCTTGCTCGTAGCCCAGGTGTCCATCTCGACCTCTTTTGGGTTGAGCAATGGTCGAGCTGAAAATCACTTCCTCGCTCAGCAGGCTCGACTCCTTATCAACCTGGACAAAGTGCCCGTCCAGGATCGTTCTTGCGAACTGAGCTACGTGCTCTGGCTCGGTCTCGCTCCCGCGTCGGCATACGGGAATCAGCGGCTCGTGGCGGAAAAGGATCGGTTTGGCGAGTTTCAGTCCAACTCGTACTACGAAAAACTTGGACCGCCTCCACTCCTCCGGATCTGTTCAAAGGCGGGGGGCTCGGCTCCACCATTCTGACGAACTTGTAATTCTGCGAAGGTCCCGCCGTGGGCCAAGGGTTTTTCGCGGGTGGGACTCGGACACCCGAGGGTTCTCCGGATACACGCGACGCCGGGGATGTACGTGCAGACATCAGCAGCGATTGGGGGAGCTAGCCTGAGCGAGCGCGCAGCGCGCTCTACGTTTTCTGCCCTTTGAACTCCGGCATGGTGGCGTGCTCGCCGTGGGAGACCCCGCGCCTGCGCAGGACGACCAGCGGTGTCTGCAGCAGAATGCGCACGTCGAGGGCCCAGGTGCGATGTTCGACGTACCAGGTGTCGAGTGCGAGTTTCTCGGCCCAGGTGAGGGCGTTGCGACCCCGCACCGCGACCAGGCCGGTCAGGCCCGGCTTGACCTCCAGCCGCCGCGCTTCCGTCGGCGAATACTCGGCCGTGTACGCCACGGGCAGGGGACGGGGGCCGACGAGGTTCATCTCGCCCCGGACCACGTTCCACAGCTCCGGCAGCTCGTCCAGGCTGGAACGACGCAGCACGCGGCCGACGCGGGTGATGCGCGCCGCGTCGGGCTCACCGGACACGCGGGGCGGGTGCATGGTGCGGAACTTCAGGAGATCGAACGGCCGACCGTCCAGCCCGGCGCGCTCGTGGACGAAGAGGAGGGGCCGGCCGTCGGCCAGCCGCACCACGACGGCGACCACGGCCAGCACCGGTGCCAGCAGGAGGGCCAGGCCGGCAGCGGCGAGACGGTTCATCATGCGGAAGCGGGGGTGGCGGCGGTGCGGCCCACGGCCGCCTCCAGGCCCGCCGCAACGTCCGCCACCTCGTCGCGAGTGAGGAGGGAGTGCATGGGCAGGGAGAGAATTCGCCCCGCCAGGTCATCGGTCACCGGCAGATCCGGCGGTTGGTCCCCGAAGACGGGCTGTCGGTGCGCCGGGGGGAAGTACACGCGGGATTCGATCCCCTGTTGCGTCAGGTCGTCGATCACCGCATTTCGACGGGCCGCGTCGGCGGTCGCCAGCTTCACCGTGTAGAGCATGTGCACGTGGTCCCGGTCGCCTCGCACCACCGGCGCCCGCACACCGGCCACCGGATCGAGGTGCCGATCGAGGTGGGCCGCCAACGTGCGCTTGCGGGAGAGGATGGCGTCGAGCTTGGCCGTCTGGGCCCGGCCCATGGCCGCTTGCATCTCGGACAAGCGCCAGTTACAGCCCAAGACCGCGTGCTCGTAGGCCGACACCTGGCCGTGGTTGCGCAGCAGGCGCAGCCGCCGGGCCAGGTCGCCGTCGCCCGTGATGACCATCCCCCCCTCGCCGGTCGTGATGTTCTTCGTGGGGGTGAAGCTGAACATGCCCGCCGCGCCCCAGGTCCCGACGTGGCGGCCCCGGTAGCGGGCGCCGTGGGCCTCCGCCGCGTCCTCCAGGAGCACCACGCCGGCCTCGGCGGCCAAGGCCGAGAGCTCGGCCAGGTCGGCGGGCTGGCCCCCGTAGTGCACGGCCAGAATGCCCTTGACCCGCGGGCTCAGCTTGCGGGCCACGTCGACCGGGTCCAGGTTGAACGTGTCGGGGTCGACATCGGCGAAGACGGGCGTGGCGCCTGCGTAGAGGATGGACGTGGCCGACGACACGAAGGTCAGCGACGGCACAATGACCTCGTCGCCCGGTCCGATGCCGAGGGCGGCGTAAAGCGCGACCAGGGCGACGGTCCCGTTGGCGAAGGCGATTCCGTGCTCCGCCTGGTGCAGGTCGGCGAACTCGCGCTCGAAGCCCACCGTCTCGGGCCCGTTGGTGAGGATCGGGGTGCGCAGCACACGGGTCACCGCCTCAATCTCCTCGTCGCCGACGTCGGGGCGGGCCAGGCCGATCCGCCATTCCGTGTAGCCGGCGCTCACTCCTGCCACCCCGCCGGGCGTCTGTCCACGACCCGAGCCGGGCAGCCGACGACCGTGGTGTCCGCCTCCACGTCACCGATCACGACGGTCCCGGCGCCGACGATGGCCCAGGCACCGATGGTGTTCCCCTGCGTCACCGAGGCGCCGATGCCGACGTCGGCCCCCTCGCCCAGGTGGACGTGGCCGGCCAGATGGGCACCGGGCGCCACGGTGGCGAAGTCGCCCAGGCGCGCGTTGTGGCTCACCGTGGCCCCGACGTTGACGATGCCGAAACGACCGACCACCACGTCGGCTGTCATGGTGGCATGGGCCCCCACCACGGTTCCCTCGCCCAGCTCCACCCCCAAACCCAGGTAGGCCGCGGGGTGGACGAGGGCCGGCGCCTCGACGGCCCCGACCGATTGCGCCGCGGTCCAGGCCCGGCGCCGCGCCGCCGGCGCGCCCACGCCCATGGCCAGCGCGGCCCGGCGCCCGGCCAGCCAGCGATGGTCACCGAGCACGGGCAACCCGAGCACCTCGAGCCCGTGCAGCGCAGTGTCGTCGTCGATGAATCCGATCAGCCTGAAGCGGGAGCCGTCGGATGCGCCGGCCCGGACGATGTCGGCCACCTCTTGTCCCATGCCTCCGGCACCGAAAATGACGAGGTCACAGGCCGAGGACATGATCGACGATAGCTATTCCCAGCTACCGCCTGCCTCTCTCGTAGGCCGGCTCGGACCGTCGCCGGCGGCTGACCAGGACGAGCATGCCGCCGACCCCGAGGGCGACGGCGCCGATCGTGAAGATCAGCGCGAGCTCGGCGCCGGTGAAGGCCAAGGGTGAGGATGGGGCCGGAGCGGTAGGGGAGGGCGTGGGCGAGGGCGAGGGCGGGGTGACGGAGGTGGGGGAGAGGACCGGGGTCGACGCACCGACGGTGGTCGGTGTGACCGTGGTGGGTGTGGTGCAGGGTCCGTAGGGGGGGCACGTGGCCGCCATCGCCGGCCCGGAGACGAGCAGGACGGTGCCGAGCACCGCTGAGGCGCCCAACATCAAAAGCCCACCCCACACACCAACCGCCCTGCGCCTCATCAGGTGCCCTCCTGAATGCTGTTCCGGCCGAAAGGCTAACCCGAAAATCGGCGGGATGTACCCGGTGGACCGGTGGCGAGCGGGCTGGGCCCGAATTGGGTCCTTAATGGCTCCCATGCAGGAGGAACGTCAGTTCGTCGGTGACCGCGTCGGGCCACGAGGAGGGCCCCGTGACAGTCCACCCGGGCGTGGGCTGGACGGTCACGGTGTCCGCGTCGGGCAGCACGGTGGGCTGGTTGTACAGGGCGATCCGGTAGGCCTGGCCCGGAGTGGCGACCCCGGCCAGGTCGAAGGTCAGCGTGACGCTGCTCTCGGCCGGGATGTCGACGAACTCGCTGTAGGCGTGGACGTCCAATTCAGCCTTGTCGGTCACTCCTTGGCTCTTGCCGTCGAGGGTGGCGGTGCGCAGCCCGAGCGGGCTGTAGAGGGTGAGCCACGTCTCGTTGGTCCCCGAGGGCAGCCCGCTGCCGCTGTAGCTGCCGATCACCTCGCTCGGGAGACCCTGGGCGGGCGCCCCGTTGTGCAGGGTGATCGTGACCTTGGACGCCACCGCCCCGTTCGACGGGTCGTAGGTCACCGCGTCGGAGATTGTGCGTTGCAGGTAGACGTCGATCTTGTTGTTGGCTGCGTTCTGGGTTGTCACGGCCAGCAGATCGTGGCCACGGGCGGCCGGAAAGGCGCCGGTGAGCCCGAGCCGGGAGAGCACGGGCTGATCTGCGTGGTGGAAGCTCCAGAACTCGATGCGCCCCTGACGAACGTCGGACTCCAGTGCGTTCGACAGCGCACGGGGGCCGGGCAGCGATCCGACGGTCAGCCGGTGGAACTCGATCTTGAGGGCATCTTGGTCGTAGTCGTGCGCCGCTCGCTGCTGGCCGGGGAAGTTGGCGTACTGGCCCTCGAGCAGCTCGTTGGCGGTGTTGGCTGCGGTCAACCGGCCCAGCCCGGGTACCTCGATGGGCCCGGTCAGGTGGATCAGGGACGCCATCCCGTACGGGTCGAGGGCGAGGACGCCGTCGAGGGGTCCGCCACCCGCCTGTGGGTAGAGCTGCTGAATGACGTCGGCCACCGTCGGCAGGTCGGGCGAGTAGCTCAGGTCCTGGAAGAGCTTCTGGGGGTCGAAGGCGCCGTAGCGGGCCAGGTAGTCGGCCGGCCCCGTCAGGTGGCCGCCATGCTTGGGCAGCGCCTCGATCAGCTGGGAGATGTCCCCCGAACGGGTCAACGTGAGGCGGCCCTGGTCAGCCGTGAGCTCCCCGTAGGAGGCGATCAACCCGTCCAGGCCGCGGCTCTCGGCGGGGTCCATGAAGGCGATGAAGTAGTGGCGGACGCCGTCGCCCCCGAGAAGGGCGGGTGCGGCCTGGACCAGCTGCGCGGCCAGCGAGGCGCTGGCCTGGGCCCGGAAGACCTTGGTGTCCAGCTCGTCCAGGCGGGACTGCACCGGCTGGAGCAGCCATCCCGACTGCAGGGAGCGGAGTTGCGCCGAGGCGCTGGTCAGCTGGCTGTTGACGATGCCGACCGGCCCGGCGAGTGCGCTGACCCGGCCGAGGTCCAACTGCCCGTCGGAGTACCGGAGCTGCCGGTAGTCGATCCCCGCTGCCTGCAGCGACGCGGTGGCGGTCACGTCCCGCGCCACGGCCGAGGCCTGGCCCACGGCCTGGCGCTGCTGGGACACCACCGGCACCAGGCGGGCAGCGGCGGTCCACCAGGTGTCCGTGCGTGACGCGGCGGATGCGAAGTCGGTGCTCGCGTCCTCGAGTTGCGCCGCGCCATATCCGGTCGTGCCGTTGCCGATCGACCCCAGAGCGCCCTCCGCCTGGTCGATCCCCTGGCTGATTTCGGAGTGGGCCAGCAGGGTACCCACGGCGGCCGGGATGGAGACGACGATCGCCAGCGCGATCAGGCCGATGGTCCACCGGCGCACCCGGCGCCGGGCCCGTGGCGACAGGGTGCGCACGGCCCCCACCAGGCACGGTCCGGTCGCCGCCACGGCGACCAGCGCGGTGGCCCCGTTGAAGCCCATCGGGGGCCAGCGCAACACGACCTGCACGGCGAGGGCGCCGGTCAGCGCGCCGACGATCGGATTGCGCCGGCGTGGGAAGACTCCGGCGAAGGCGAGCCACAGCGCGGCGAGCGCCGGGACCACCAGCCAGCCCCGGCTCATGACCACGGTGAGCACGCCCAGCCACAGCAGTGCCCCCTGGCCGGCACGGGCGGCAGCCCATGTGACGGCGGCGGCGAACGCGGCGGCGTAAATCGGATCGACCGCCGGTGTCCCCGTGGGGTGGCAGCCGGCCAGTGCGCCACCGATGGCAGACGCCACGACCAGCACAGTTACAGGCACCGACGCCGCTTCCCTGCCCCGGTCAGCCTCCAAGGCGGCCCAATATAGGGCAGTGACTTACTTGATCCACCTCGCCCACCGGCACACTCAATCGGGGTTATCCACAGGCTCCGGGCGGCGGCTCAGCTACAAGCCATTGACCGACAATGATGCCGGTCAGGCTGGCTGAAGCTCTCGCGGTTTCTGCGAGGTCGAGTTGAAATTAATGACCCAGATACCGTCGTCTGCCCAGTCGGGGTCAAGATCGTCGCTGGTTGGCCAGTTGGGAGTCGCCCCACCGGCTGCGTGAATGGCCGTTCGGATAGCGGCAATGCCAATCCCAGCGGCAATGAGCATTTTTGGTTCGTCTACAGCGACGGCGAAGAACACAGGACCCCGGCGAATCTCCCCCCAGAAATCCACGTCGGATACCCGATCCAAGGTGACCAATTCAGCGATGGCGCGAGTGTAGAAATCACGTGCCTCCGCAGCGCTGCTTTCGTCCATGCCGACTTCGACTTCCACAATCCAACTCACAATTCACCGCCTTTCTTGATATCCATACCCATGCATGGGTGATCTACGAACTGCATGATCTTCCTATCCTTGTACTGCCTTCCGCTAATCCTCCGTTGCACGAGGATCGTGTGCGTCGCATCCTGACATGGGCAGAACGCCCAGATGTAGTCGGGGTGGGTGCAGTCCAGTTCGCCCCCAGCGATGACGACAGCCCCAAGAAGCGCGTCGAGATCAGGGTCTTCATGTTCTGCACCTCCCACGTCAGCCACGCCAAGATGCTAGACGTACGACGTACAGCATAACGGCGTAACCAGGGAATTCATACCCAGGGCCGAAGAAAAACCCTGGTCGGAACTACCCTCCTGTAAGTACACCCGTGCTACTCAGACCCATTATCGGGGTCGGCGCTGTGCCTCTTGAGTGGGGTTGTGTGCCTGTGGATAACCCGACGTAGTTGTCACACCCGCCTGTCACAGTGGGGGCATGGCAGAGACCCCGCTTCCGAGGAACCTGGTGGAGGCGATCCGGTACTTTTCGGACCCCGAGAAGGCGTTCGCCTTCGTCCGAGACCTCCGGTGGCCGGATGGCCGGGTCATCTGCCCCCGGTGCGGCCACGACGAGACTTCCTTTCTGACCACCCGCCGAATCTGGAAATGCAAGGCCGCTGGATGCCGCAAGCAGTTCTCGCTCAAGGTCGGGACGATCTTTGAGGACTCGCCGCTCGGGTGGGACAAATGGCTGCCCGCAATTTGGCTCATTGCCAACTCCAAGAACTCCATGTCGTCTCACGAACTGGCCCGTTCGCTCGGGATCACCCAAAAGACGGCGTGGTTCGTCCTGCACCGCATCCGCGAAGCGATGAAGTCGGGCACCTTTGAGAAGATGTCAGGCACTACGGAGGTTGACGACACGTTCATTGGTGGCCTGGCACAGAACATGCACCGCAATGTCCGCAAGGTGAAGATCACCGGCACTGGCGGACACAACAAGATGATCGTTCAGGGTGTCCGTAATCGCGACACAGGCACCGTTGCGACGGCGGTCATCGGGGGCACCGCCAGAGCCGACATTCAGCCCCATATCTTCCAGTGGGTAGAACCGGGTTCAGCCCTCTACACGGACGTGCACCGTGGATACAACGGGCTTGAGAACCACTACGCAATGAAGCAGGTCAACCACTCAACTGGTGAGTACGTCTGCGGTGACGTGCATACAAATGGGATCGAGAACTACTGGAGTCTCTTGAAAAGGTCGATAAAAGGTTCGCAGATTCACGTCTCGGCAAGCCACTTGCAGCGTTACGCCGACGAGCGCACATTCTCCTACAACAACCGGGAGACCGACGATCTGGGTCGGATGCAAGCCGCGATGTCCGGTGTCAACGGGCGTCGGGTGACTTGGGCTGAGTTGACTAAAGCCGCTTAGGCCGACCTGGGTTTCGGAGTCCGCAGTAGCTTCTGCGTCATCTCTGCGAAGTTGTCGAACTCCGGATTCTCGGTCGAGTTGGCAATCTCCACAATGCAGTCTCGTAGGTCCTCAACGGCATCGTGGGGAGCCGTCTCCACCCACTTGGGGACGTGATTTGGAATCAGAAGGTCTGGCAGCGTTCGGTTTGCCTGGCGTCCATAGTTGAATCGGTAGCGGTTAGCTCGAATACACATGGCCCACCACAACTTCTCGGCATCGCTCATCTCACGCTTCGGCGTCAGCACCATCATGTCTCGTCCGCTGTACCAGGGTTCGGGTTGCAGGAATGTCTCCAACACGGAGCCACCCAAAGCGACCGAGAGGGTGCCCGCTGGATCAGGTTCGATTCCGTCGATCACCGCAACCCGGCCCGACACCCCGTTGTTCTTGGACGTACGACTGACAAAATTGACGCCAGTGGGGCCAGGATCTCGTTTTAGCCGAACCAGTTCCAGACTTGGACCGTATCGGAGGTCGAACAGGTCGCCTACTCGCTGCAAGCCCTTAGGAAGAACAGGGACGGACGCGACAGGAAGGACTGGCACCGCGTCAGCGAACGACTGGACAACCATTTGGAACTGGCTTTCACCTACCCATGACGGAGCAGTGTCGGGAAGTGCAAGCTCACGGATAGTGCGGTCAGCCTTGCGCCAAAAGCCAAAGCGGTATCTATTTGCTCGGATACATGACGCCCACCAGAGTTTTTCAGCAAGAGTCATGGCAGGGTCTTTGGGAGTGAGCACCACCATGTGCGATGCCGTGTAGTAGCACGTCTCCTGAACAAAGGCCGCCAGCACGCTATAGCCCGTGAGCGAGACGGAAATCGTGCCTGCCGCGGCTGGCACCTTCCCTTCGATTGCAACCGCCCATCCAGATACGCCGTTGTTCTTGTCACCACACGACACGTAGGCGATACCAGTACCCCATGGAGCATGTTCGATATTGGTGAGGTCGAGGCCATGGCCGTTCTTTACGTCAAAGAGATCGGCTAACCGCATTACTCGATCCCCGATTCTGTATCCAGTGCGAGTTGCGAGGATGCCATGTAAATAGCGTATCGGCGGGCTGCCTGAGCCACCGCAGCCTCGTCAACCACGGAGTAGTCGGTTTCAAGATACGCCTCAGCACACCACTCGTCGTTTGCACCGACCTTGCGCAGCACGTCTCGCCCAGCCCCCACGGACCGACTCTTGAAATCTTTAACCCACGCCTTCCGAATGGCGCCCCACCGCAGGTCGGCATCGGCACGTCCATAGATACGGGTGATCTTGAACCCGTCGTCCTTCCAATAGCCGAACCACGTCTCTGTGTTGGAGTCGGCATGGGGATGATGTGCCCGAAACACGAGGACGCAGGTAACAACGTTGCTGGCGTTATAGAACAACTGGTCCGGCATGGACATTGCCGCAATCAGCGTGTGGTGCTCCATAAGGCTGGACTTCTGCGGAGACGCCTCAGTCCCGCACGACATTGGCACGATAGCGATGCCGACACTGCCCGGAGCGAGCATGTTGAGCATGACCTCTACGAAATCCAGTTCGTGAAAGCCATCTCCTTCTTGTGCATATGGAGGGTTGACCATGCCCACGGTCGGTACGGCATGTCTCGTAGCTCCGGCCACCAGTTTTTGCTCCGCAGGGTCGAGGCTGTTGCCGTCGTAGAGATTCGACTTGCCATCCCCACGAAACAGCATGTTCGATGCTGCAAGAGCAAACATCTGCGTAGACGACTCAATGCCCACGAGTTGACGCTCACGGATAACTTGCCGCTTCTCGTCGGTCGTCGCCAGCGAACTCATTTTGGTCATGGCAGAGATGAGGAAGCCACCCGTCCCAGCGCAGGGGTCAATCACGGTGTCATTGACGGACAGGTCCGCCAGGTCGCAGAACAGATCAGTGATGTGTTTGGGGGTCAGGACGATGCCAAGGCTGCGCTGGTCCCCGGAATACCGCAGGAACTCGCCAAAGAACCGTCCGACCACGTCCTCATCGCCGTACGTATTCATGTACGGAACAACTTCATCCGCGAGGTCAGCGCAGTACGCCTGCAATGGGGTCACAGACTGACCCTTGGGGATTGCATTTAACCAAGGGTGCCCAGCGATGAAGGAATAGGGCTGAATCATTCGGGATACCTTGGCGTGAGGCATCGCAGCACGTTCGAGGCCCCTCAGGACAGCCTCTAACAGGCGGTCCCCAATCTCATCAGGCCCAAGGGCCCCGTAGGAGAGGGCGAAGGTCTTGTCACTGAGACCGATGAGGATGGCGGACACGACCAGCGCCTTCTCCTGGTTAATGAGTTTGGCCTCCTTCCGCATCTTGTCGTGGAGCTGCCGGGAAAACGCCAGTAAGTCCCGAAGGGACGCATCACGCTTTGCCGGGTCGAACTGCACAGCGTTGACGAGGCTTTCAATAGGAACGAGCCGCTTAATCGGTCCGTGGGGGTCCTGCAGGACCGATGCCGTGCGGGCACCTTTGAGGTGGAGGAAGGTCGAAATCTTGAGCTTGGCCGGGTCCTCGCCCGACACGGCAATGGCGACCACATCCCTCACGGTCGATACGTGGTGGGCATAGTGCAGCACCCCATCCACGGCGTAGTCCTTCGGGCGATCGCCATGAGCTGACTCATGGAATTTCGTTTGCGCTTTGCACTCAATCAGGATGACGAGGTTGGGTAGTGACGGAGAGTGGACGATGAACTCCGGTTTCCCGATCCCGTCCCCAGCCTTGGAGGCCCTGGACAACGCAGTATTGATGCGTCGGTCGTCGGTTTTTTGCTCGTCAATGATCAGGCCAGGGAATAGATCAGCATCGAAATGAGATCGCACGAGCTTCTCTGTATTGCGCTCGTTCTGGCTCGCCACGATGGCCTGTATCCCTTCCGTCCCAGCGCCCGACGCCGGTTCCGTGCCTGAGAGAGAGCCTAGGCCGGGCGCTACCTGCGGCTTTGGGATGAGAGTCACGGACGATGCCACGGGGTTTCACTTCCTGGTCCAGAGTCGATTCGGGACGCACCGGAGCCAGAGTGCCAGGGGGCTGTTCGGGGATATTCGTGCCGAATACGGGAAGGCAGCCGGACGGATCGCAACGAGGCACCCGAACGCCTCGGTCTGGACCGTCTCGACCTGCTCGTTCTGCTGCTGACCTGCGGTGTAACAAGTAAGTCACTGCCCAATATAGGGTCAGACAGCCCCGGTCGACCCTGCGCCCCACCGGCGGGCCGGACCGGTCCCGCGGCGACTCCGCCGTGAGGCCCGTCATTGCGCGAAGGCCGGCCCGGCCCGAAGCTGCGCGACCCTGACCGCGACCCGCACAAGGGTCACCCAGTCGGCTCCGAGACCTTGAGGCGACCCTTTTCTCAACCCCGGTTGACAAGGTTCGGGCGGAGTCCTACCGTGCCTGCGATCGCCGATTGAAACGTGCATTGGCGATCCTGCATTGGCGGTCCTGATTTGGCGGTCACGTGGCGCAAGGGGAGGCGACTCGATGACGTACGGGCTGAATACCACCGGGCACAATTCTGCAGGGCGAGTGGGTGGACTGCGGAGACCGCGCTTCATCAGCGCGGTCCTGGCCGTGCTGATGATGGCCGCGCCACTCGCCGTGACCACCCTGACCGCATCGTCGGCCAGAGCTGCGAACACAGATGTCCTCTACGCCTTTGGCGACAACACCGACGGGGCACTGGGAAACGGCGCCACGACTGACGCCTACGTCCCGACCGTGGTCACCCTCCCAGGGGGTGTGACGCCCACCCTCGGTGCGGCGGGCGGAGACCACACTCTCGTCGCCGGATCAAACGGCTTGCTGTATGCGTGGGGTCTCGGCACCGACGGCCAGCTCGGCAATGGCACCACGACGAATTCCTCGACGCCCGTGCAGGTTTCCCTTCCGGCCGGTGTCGTCCCCGTCGCGCTCGCTGCCGGTAACGACCACAGCTTGGCCCTGGGCTCCAACGGCACTCTCTACGCCTGGGGGTACAACGGGTTCGGTCAGCTGGGCATCAACACCACGACCAACGAAGATACTCCCGTCACCGTGACCCTCCCCAATGGGGCGAAGGCCACCGCCATCGCTGCTGGAACAAACTTCAGCCTGGCGCTCGGGTCCGACGGAAACGTCTACGCATGGGGCGACGGCAATCTCGGCGCTCTCGGGGACGGCAGCATGAGCGAGAAGACCATCGCGACGAAAGTCTCGTTGCCATCCGGGGTCACCGCCAGCGCCATTGCGGCGGGCGGTTCGTTCGGTATGGCCATCGGCTCCAACGGCTCCCTCTACAGCTGGGGAGACGGCGACATGGGCCAGCTCGGCAACGGCACCAACACGTTCTCCACAACTCCCGTGGTAGTGAAGATGCCCTCGGGGGTCACCGCCAGCGTCATCAATGCGGGCTATGAGCATGCCCTGGCCATTGGTTCGAACGGTTTGGTCTATGCGTGGGGCTACGGCGACGACGGCCAGCTCGGCAACGGCGGTATCGCAAACGAGAGGGTCCCGGTCCTTGTCTCCATGCCGACTGGTGTCACTGCCGTCGCCATAGCCGGCGGCTTGGACCACAGCCTCGCCATCGGTTCGAATGGCAACCTGTACGCCTGGGGCGAGGACGGAGCCGGTGAGCTCGGCAACGGTGGAACGACGAACTCCGATACTCCGGTGCAGGCGTCGCTCCCCAATTTTGCCCACCCACCAACCGCCGTGTTCGCCGGCGCGGCAGCAGATCGTGGCTTCGCCATCGCTCCGCCCGCGCCGACCGTGACGAGCACCATGCTCGGCTCGTCGGCGTCTTCGGTGTACTACGGCCAGACCCTCACGCTCACGGCATCAGTGAGCCCCACCGACGGTGGCGGCACCGTGGAATTTCTGAACGGAGCCAGCCCCGTCCCCGGGTGCAGTTCGCTTGCGCTGACGCTGGTCGGCTCGAGCTATCAAGCGCTGTGCTCCATCCCATCGCTCACACCGGGCAGCTATACCTTCAACGCCAAGTACGGCGGCGACGTCGGGTACGCCTCGTCGAGCACGACGACGCCGGTCGGCGTGAACGTTGCTCAGACTCCGCTGGTCGTCACGTCCTCGTCGGCGTCGTCGGTCTACGGCAGCACACCACCGCCAGTCACGGCGTCATACAGCGGATTCGTGAACGGCGACTCGACGTCCTCGCTCACGAGCGTGGCCACCTGTTCGACCTCGGCCACGTCGGCCAGCCCTGTCAATCTCTACCCCACATCGTGCACGGGTGCGGCCGATCCCAACTACGCCATCAGCTACGACAGCGGCACGCTCACGGTGGCGCCGGCGCCGTTGAGCGTCACCGCCTCCTCGGGAACGATGACCTACGGGGCGAGTCCGCCGACCATCACTCCGTCGTACGGCGGCTTTGTGAACAGTGAGAGTGCCTCGTCGCTCACGACGCCCGCGACCTGTTCGACGGACGCGACTTCAGCGAGTTCAGCGGGCACGTATTCGACCTCGTGCAGTGGCGCCGTCGATTCGAACTACAGCTTCAATTACGTGAACGGGAACATGGTCGTCGGAGCCACCCCACTGGTCATCACCGCTTCGTCGGCGTCGACGACCTATGGCGCGTCCGCGCCCAGCGTGACCCCCTCCTACAAGGGATTCGTAAATGGGGACAACGCTTCCTCTCTCGGTACCGCGCCGACCTGCTCGACGACCGTCTCGCCGACCAGCCCGGTAGGCAACTACAACGCCTCTTGCTCGGGGGCCCTCGATCCGAACTATTCGATCAGCTACGTGAACGGCACGGACGCTGTAGATCCGGCCCCGATCACGATCACCGCATCTTCGGGGATGGCGGTCTACGGTTCCGCCCCGCCGTCGGTCACCCCGATCGTTTCGGGTCTCCAGAACGGAGAGGATTCGTCTGTGCTCGGGTCCGCCTTGACCTGCACGAACGACGCGGTGAGCTCCAGCCCTGTCGGGAGCTACGCCACGCAGTGCACGGGGGCGGCCGACCCCAACTACGCCATTAGCTACACCACTGGCAGCACCACCATCACGCCCGCGCCCCTCTCGATCACCGCGTCTTCGGGGACCATGACCTACGGGAGCGCGGTACCGGCGATCACGCCCAGCATTTCCGGGCTCCAGAACGGGGACAACCCGTCGGTGCTCGGCGCGGGGCTGACCTGTGGCACGACTGCGACCACCTCGAGCAGCGTGGGGAGCTACACGAGCACGTGCTCGGGGGCGGTGGACAACAACTACGACATCAGCTACGTCAACGGCAGTGTGACCATGACTGCTGCGCAGCTTTCGATCACCGCGTCGTCGGCAACCATGACCTATGGGGGATCCGTACCCACGATCACGCCGATCGTCTCGGGACTGCAAAACGGAGATGACCCATCGGTGCTCGGCACGGGACTCACGTGTGACACCGCGGCCGACAGCACGAGCCCGGCCGGCGACTACGCCAGCGCGTGCTCGGGGGCGATGGATGCCAACTACACGATCACGTACTACTTCGGAGACGTGACGGTCAACCCGGCGATCCTGCAGGTGACGGCCTCTTCGGCCTCCGTCCCTTACGGGGTGAACCCGCCGACGATCACCGCTTCGTACTCGGGATTCGTGAACGGCGACGACGAGAGGTCGCTCGCGACGCAGCCGACCTGCTCCACGACGGCCACGTCATCGAGTCCGGTCGGGAGCTACCCGAGTTCGTGTTCGGGTGCGGTCGATCCCAACTACACGTTCGACTACTCGAACGGGACCGTGCAACTTGTCGCCGCCATGGTGGTCGTCACGGCGTCCTCGGCGTCGATGACCTACGGGGGCACAGCGCCTGCCATCACGGCCTCGTACTCGGGCTTCGTCAACGGCGACAGCGCGAGCTCCCTCACCACGCCACCCGCCTGTTCGACGACGGCCGGGTCGTCGAGTCCGGTGGGGCCGTACGCAAGTTCGTGCTCGGGCGCAGCGGACCCGAACTACTCCTTCAGTTACGTCAACGGATCCGTCCAGGTCGACCCGGCCCCGCTGAGCGTTGCCGCGTCCTCTGCCTCCGCGACGTACGGGAGCACCGCGCCGACCATCACGCCGTCCTACTCGGACTTCGTGAACGGCGACAGCGCGAGCTCCCTCACCACGCCACCCACCTGTTCGACGCCGGCCACGTCGTCGAGTCCAGTGGGGAGCTACCCGAGTTCGTGTGCGGGCGCAGCCGACCCCAACTACACGATCAGCTACGTCGGCGGTGAGGTCGTCGTCGGAAGCGCGGTGCTGGTCGTGAGCGCTTCTTCGGACACCATGACGTACGGGAGGGCTCTGCCGACCGTTACGCCCTCGTACTCGGGCTTCGTGAACGGGGACAGCGCGTCGTCGCTGACCACCCCACCCGCCTGCTCGACGACGGCGACGTCGTCGAGTCCGGTCGGGAGCTACCCGAGTTCGTGTACGGGCGCCGTCGACCCCAACTACACGATCAGTTACGTCGGTGGCGAGACAACCATTGGCCTTGCTCCGCTGATGGTGACCGCGTCCTCTGCCTCGGCGACGTACGGGAGCGCCGCGCCGACCATCACTCCCTCCTACTCGGGCTTCGTGAACGGTGACAACGCGAGCTCCCTCACCACACCGCCCACCTGCTCGACGACGGGCACGTCGTCGAGTCCGGTCGGGAGCTACCCGAGTTCGTGTACGGGCGCTGTCGACGCCAACTACGCCATCACGTACTTCGGTGGCACGGTAGAGGTCAACGCGGCGAATCTCACGATCACCGCATCATCGCCGTCGGCGACTTACGGAAGTGTCGTTCCGGGCGTCTCCGCGAGCTACTCGGGCTTCGTCAACGGCGACAGCGCGAGCTCCCTCGCCACGGCGCCCACGTGCTCGACATCGGCTACTGCGGGAAGCCCGGCCGGCAGTTACCCGACGTCGTGCTCGGGCGCAGTGGACCCCGACTACTCAATCAGCTACGAGGGCGGGAATGCGACGGTCGAACAGGCAACGCTCGTCGTCACGGCCTCGTCCGCCTCAATCACCTACGGTGGCGCGGCCCCGACCATCACCGCCTCCTACTCGGGGTTTGTGAACGGTGACAGCGCGTCCTCGCTGACCACGCCACCGACGTGCTCGACGTCGGTCACATCGGTGACCGACGTTGGGAGCTACGCCAGTTCGTGCGCGGGAGCAGTCGACACCAACTACTCGACGACCTACATCGACGGGTCGGTGCAGGTCGAGCCGGCGCCCCTGACCGTAACGGCGCCTTCGGAGACGATGATCTACGGGAGCGCCGTGCCGGCTCTCAGCGCGTCGTACTCGGGCTTCGTGAACACCGACGACGCGTCCACGCTGACCACGCCGCCCACGTGCACGACGGCGGCGACGTCGGCGAGCCCTGTGGGCTCCTATGCCATTGTGTGTTCCGGAGCGGTCGATTCCAACTACGAGATCGGCTATGTCGATGGCAGCATGCAGGTGACCACCGCCGCCCTTACGATCACGGCCTCGTCCGGTTCCATGACCTACGGCGGGAGCGTGCCGGCCGTCACCGCGAACTACTCGGGGTTCGTGAACACCGACAGCGCGAGCTCCCTCACCACGCAGCCCACCTGTTCGACGGCGGCCACGTCGTCGAGCCCGGTCGGCACCTACCAGAGTTCGTGCTCCGGGGCAGCTGACGGCAACTACACGATCAGCTACGTCGTTGGTGAGACCGGTGTGACGGCCGCCGGCCTCACGGTGACGGCCTCTTCGCCGACCATCAGCTACGGCGGGCACGTGCCCACCATCACGGCCTCGTACTCGGGCTTCGTCGAGGGCGACAACGCGTCCTCGCTCACCACAACGCCCAACTGCTCGACGGCGGCCACGTCGTCGAGCCCCGTCGGAACCTACGCGAGTACGTGCTCGGGAGCAGTCGATCCTAACTACGACATCACGTACGTCGACGGGAGCGTGGGGGTCGGGACGGCTCCTCTGGTGGTGACGGCCTCATCTGGCTCCACGACCTACGGCGGGAGCGTGCCGAGCGTCACCGCGAGCTACTCGGGATTCGAGAACGGGGACACGGCGTCCTCGCTCACCACGCAGCCCACCTGTTCGACGACGGCCACGTCGTCGAGCGCCGTCGGAACCTATCCGAGTTCGTGCTCGGGGGCGTCTGATCCCAACTACGCCGTCAGCTACGTCAATGGGGCGGTGGCCGTGGGGACCGCAACCCTTGTCATTACGGCCTCATCCGGCTCCGCGACCTACGGGGGGAGCGTGCCCAGCGTCACCGCGAGCTACTCGGGATTCGCGAACGGGGACACGGCGTCCTCGCTGACCAAGCTCCCGACCTGCACCACGACGGCGACATCGTCGAGCGCGGTCGGTACCTACACCACCAGTTGTTCGGGTGCCGTCGACGCCAACTACACGATTGTCTACGTGGCGGGCGCCGTGCGGGTCAGCGCGGCCAACCTCACGATCAGAGCCTCCTCGGCATCCATGACCTATGGGGGGAGCGTGCCGGCCGTCTCCGCGTCGTACTCGGGCTTCGTGAACGGGGACAACGCGTCCTCGCTCACCACGCAGCCCACCTGTTCGACGGCGGCCACGTCGTCCAGCCCGGCGGGTTCCTACGCCACGAGCTGCTCCGGCGCCGTCGACGCCAACTACGACATCACCTACGTGGCGGGAACGGTGGCAATCCACCCGGCCAACCTCACGATCACTGCGTCGTCGGCGACCGTGACCTACGGAAACGCCGCACCGGCGATCACGGCGTCGTACTCGGGCTTCGTGAACGGCGACACCGCGACCTCGCTCACGACGAAGCCCACCTGCACCACCGCGGTCACAGCCGCCAGCACGGTCGGGTCCTACGCCTCGACGTGCAGCGGAGCGGCAGATGGCAACTACACCATCAACTACGTGTCGGGGAGCGTGAACGTCACTCCGGCTCTCTTGACCGTCACTGCCAATAACCAGACGAAGGCCCTGGGAGCTGCTGTACCGGCTCTGACCGCCACGATCACGGGGTTCGTCGACGGGCAGACGCTGGCCACTTCGGGAGTGACGGGTCAGCCGACCTGCGCGACGACGGCCACCGCCAGCAGCCCCGCCGGGAGCTATCCGATTACCTGCTCCGTAGGAACGCTGGCGGCGGTGAACTACACGTTCTCGCTCGTGGCCGGCACCCTGACCGTGACGGGCTCGACCACGGTCTGTGACCACGTCGGCTCGCTGGTCGTGACGAACGGTGAGTCGGTCCTCATTCCGGCCGGTTGCAGCCAAACCGGTACGGTCACCGTCGAGGCCGGCGGCTCCCTCGAGGCGCAGGGAGCGATCATCACGGGCACCGTGAGCTTCAATAGTGGCGTCACGCTGCTGGTATGCAGCACCAAGCTCACGGGTTCGCTCACGGCCGGTTCGGCGCAGGATCCCCTGATCATCGGGAACGGAACGTCCTCGTGCGGCGGGAGCAATCTCACCGGCTCCGTGTCGTTGACGTCGAACACGGCCGGGGTCACAGTCGAACAGGCCTCGGCAGTGGGCAGCTTGACGATGAACTCCAACAGCGGCGGCGTGTCCCTGCTGAACTCATCGGTTACCGGGGCGGTGGCGGTCGAGAAGAACAGTGGCGGCGCCACTGTCGACTCCAACTCCATCGTCGGATCTCTGACCGTGACCGGCAACACAGGGACCGTTGTTGATCGACCGAACACCGTCGTGGGTTCGACGACCTTGCAATGACCGGCGGCGCCGGCTGTGGCGGGGCGAAGTTGACGGGCCGCGTTGGACGGCTGAGAAGGTTCAGTCGGCGGCGCGCTCGGCGATGCGCTCGAACACGTTGACGTCGCCGCCGTAGGGTCCCGTCTGCGCGGGGTGGTGCAGCACGAACTGGTCGAAGCCGAGCTCGGCCACGGGGCCGACCAGCTCGTCGAACTGGTCCAGCGAGGTGATCACCGGTTCGGTCGGCGTCCACAACAGGACCCTCCCGATGGAGGAGGGGTCTCGTCCCGCGCTGCGGCAGGCCTCATTGAGCAAGGGGAGCTGGCGCGTGACTGCTTCGAACACCGTCTCGGGCGTGCCGCGCACCCCCCCGGTGGGTCCGACGGTGACCCAATCGTGCCCGTACAGGGCGGCGAGGCGCAGGCCCTTAGGCCCGCCGGCCGCGATGGTCAGGGGCAGCGGCCGTTGGAAGGCCCCCGGCGTGCTGGGCGCCTCGGCCGCGGCGTAGTGCGTTGTCCTCAGGGTCGTGCGTGTGGTCGGTTCTCCGTCGACAATGGGCTGGAGCACCTGGAGGAACTCCTCGAAGCGAGCCAACCGTTCCGCCGGCGCCCACGGTTCCTGCCCGAGTGCCGTCGAGTCAGGACCGCCGCTGCCGGGGCCGAGGCCCAGGTCGAGGCGGCCGGTGCTGAGATCATCGAGCGCCAAGGCGTCGCGGGCCAGCGTGACGGGATGCCGGAAGTTCGGCGTCGCGACCAGGGTGCCCAGGCGGACACGCTCGGTGACGGCAGCGGCGGCGGCGAGGACGGGCACGGCGGCGTGCCAGGGCCCGTCGGGCATGCCGCCCCAGCGGATGTGGTCGTACGTCCACACCGTGTGGAACCCGGAGCGGTCGGCCCACTCCCACTGCCGGCGGGCCTCGGCCCAGCGGTCGGACGGCAGGATCACGAGGCCGACGCGCACGGCGTTCAACCTACCCGGGGCGGTTACCTTGTGGCGGTGGCCAACGAGAAGGAAACGATGCGGTGGAACCACGACCAATGGGTCACCGCGTGGCCCAAGCGGGAACGCCTGACCGAGGCCCTGACGCCGTATCTGTTGTCGGCGGGTGCGCCCCTCCCGGGCCAGAAGGTGTGCGACATCGGGTGCGGCGGGGGTCGCCAGACGATCGCCATGGCCGAGGCGGTGGGACCGAGAGGCCACGTGGTGGGGCTGGACATCTCCGCGCCGCTGCTGGAGTTGGCCCGGTCGCGGGCGGCAGAGGCCGGTGTCACCAACGTGGACTTCGTGGTCAGGGACGTGCAGACCGCTGGGCTCGGTCCCGAGCCATTCGACCTGGCGGTCAGCCAGCTGGGCGTGATGTTCTTCGACGAGCCCACGGCCGCCTTCTCGGCCATCCGGGCCGGGCTGCGCCCGGGCGGGCGTCTGGTTTTCGTCAGCTGGCAGTGGGTGGAGCTGAACCCGTGGCACACAGGCACGGTGTTCCGGCGCTTCCAACCGGCCCCCGGTCACCCCGGCCCCGGAAAGAGCCCGGTGGGCCCGTTCAGCCTCGGGGACGATGAGTACGCCCGGGACATCCTGGGCGGGGCGGGGTTCAGCGACGTCGTTTCCAGCGCGGTGGAGCTCACGGTGCGGGCGCCGGCGAGCGCGGTGGCCGATCCTTCCCTGTTCGGCTTCATGGGCGTGGCGCCGGAGCAGAGCGACGAGGTCGGTGCGGCGCTCGACGAGCACGTCGAGCGGTTCGCCGTGGGCGACGGCGTCTACGAGTACCCGCTCGCCTTCCGGGTCTACGAGGCCGTCAACGCCTGATGGCAGGGCTCGGTGCGGGAGCCGGGTACAGCGGGACCCCGCTGCCCAAGAAGCTCGGGATCGTGGAGGGGTCGACGGTGGCGGTGTTGGGTGGCGGGCCGCCGGGCGTGCTGGACGGGCTGCCCGCCGGGGTGACGGTGAAGCGCCAGGCCCGGGGCAAGGCGGACGTGGTGGTTGCCTCCTTCACCGAACGCCGCGACTTCGAGCGGCGCATCGACGCGCTGGGCCGGATGATCTTTCCCGCCGGCGGCCTGTGGGTGGCCTGGCCCAAGCGCGCCTCGGGGCTGGCCACCACCGTTGACGAGAACGTGGTGCGCGAAGTGGCGCTGCCGCTGGGGCTGGTGGACAACAAGGTGTGCGCCATCGACGAGACCTGGTCTGGCCTACGCCTGGTGTGGAGGCGGGAGCGGCGCCAGACGCTGGCTTAGGACGGCGTCATTTCGGGCGGGGAATCTGGAAGAAGCAGGTGCCTCGGACGAGCAGCTTGCCCTCCTCGTTCAGGACTTGCGCGTCGGCAATGGCCATCGCCCGGCCTTTGCGGACGATGTCGCTGCGCACGGTGTAAGTGCCGCCGATCTCGACGGCGTACAGGTACTCGACGTTCAGAGAGACGGTGGGCGCTGAAGGGGCTTCGATCAAGGGCATGAGGGCGGCCCCGCATGATTCGTCGATGACCGTGGCGAGGATGCCCCCGTGGACACTGCCAAAGGGATTCGCCATGTCGGGGGTCGGTGTCCAGGACATTTCGGCATGGCCATCGATCGAAGAGAGGAACTCCCATCGACCCGGGCTGTCGGCGTACGGCGCTGGCATGTGTGGTTCGTGCTCCTTCGTCGGCGAGAGGTGGCGGCACGCGTCGTGCCGAGTCGGCAGTGCGGGTGCGGTTGCTGGGTTAGAGGAAGCCGATCCGCGACAGCGGCCAGATCAGCAGGTCGACCTTGCCCACGATGGTGGACTCGGGGATCGGGCCCCAGTAGCGGCTGTCGCAGGAGTTCGGCCGGTTGTCACCCATGACGTAGACGTCACCAGATGGAATGCGGTACGACTGCTTCAAGGAATAGGCACTGCTGTCCGGCCCCGGATAGGTGTCGTCGCGGACGTTGGGCGGAAGGAATGGCTCGGGCAACAGGTGCCCGTTGATGTACACGTTCCCGTCGTTCAGCGAGATGATCTCGCCCGGGAGGCCGATCACGCGCTTGACGAGGTCGGCCACCGGCGGGCCGGCGCAGTCCTCGTTCGGTGGGGTGCTGAACACCACGATGTTGCCGCGGTCGACCCCATGGAGGTGGTAGCTCAGCTTGTCCACCACGATCCGGTCGCCGACCTGCAGAGTCGGCTCCATGGAGCCCGACGGGATGGAGTAGGTGGCGACGACGAAGGTGCGCAGCAGCACGGCAATGAGGATGGCCACCACCACGACGGCGACGAGTTCGACGATCCAGCGGTTGGAGGGTTTGTCGTCGTCCTGGTCCTTTCCCTGGCCTGGGGCGGGTGCCGCCGGGTCCGGGACTTGTTCGCCCTCCGAGTCGCCTTCCATGCCCGGAGAGTATGACCTGGCCACCGTGGGGGAAGGGCGCACCAGCGGCCCTGTCACGGCCCCGGGGCAAGATGGGCCCGTGGTCAGTGCTGTCATCTTCGACTTCTACGGCACACTGGCCCACTTCGCCGACGCAGGTGCCTCCAACTATGAGTCGATCTATCGGACGGTCTTCGCATCCCACGGGTATGCACTACATCAGGCCGCCGTCGATGACTACTACTCCCGCTACGACGGGGTCGAGCACGGCGAGCATTCGGTCGACGAGGAGGCGTACGAGGACTGGGTCCGGTCTCGCCTTCGTGACCTCACCGACGCCTGTGGTGTGCCCGATCAGCAGGTCGACGTCCTGGTCGACGCCCTCCGGGCCGTGGACCAGCGAGCGATGGTGCCCTATCCGGAGGCGGCGACGACCTTGTCGTCATTGCAGAGGGACGGGTTGGCCATCGGTGTGTGTTCGAACTGGGGCTGGGAACTCGACGCCTTCCTCGACCAAGTCGGCCTGTTGGAGCTGGTCGACGTCGGCGTCACGTCGGCTCGTGCCGGCTCCCGCAAGCCGCATCCCGATATCTACGACGTCACCCTCTCGGCCTTGGGGGTTGACGCGGGAGAGGTTGTCTTCGTCGGCGACTCGTGGGAGCCCGATGTACGCGGGCCGCGCCGGCTCGGCATGACGGCGGTGCACGTCTGGCGTGAGGATGAGCGGCGCGGGATGGACCCGCCGGCGCTCGAGCCCGGCGACTCTCGCGTGGGCGACCTGACCGGCGTGCTCGAGATCGTGGATGACCTAGCTGGTTGCCGGCCAGCGACCGGCGAACGCCGCAGGAGTCCAGTCCGGCCATAGCGCGCTCCCCACGGCGAAGCCGTGGCTGAACTCGGCGACGAAGCGCGGGCCGTCGCGCTGTGAATTGTCGTACACGGTGGCGGTGTCGGCCAGCGTGATGGCGTCGGCCACCAGCGGCCAGAGCCTCTGATAGCGCCCGCGGATCTTCTCTTCCGGAACGGTGTGCCCGCCGGCGACGACGCGGGCGGCCACACGGGCGACCGCCAGCTCCTCGGGGACCAGGACGACGTGGAGGGCCGTGTAGTAGCCGGCGGCGGCGGCGTGACGGAGCAGGTCGAGCTTCGAGGGATGGGAGAACACGGTCTCCGTGATGAAGGGCTCGCGTCGGGCAATGAGGGCCTCCCGGGTGGCAGCCGCCGTGCGCGCCGCCTCGTAGGAGTGCGCCTCGGCGTCGTCGGACCAGCGTTGCTGCGCGATCAGGTCAGCGTTGACGAAGGTGGCGTGGAGGAGAACGGGAGCCAAGGTCAGGCGGACGAAGGTGGACTTGCCCGCTCCGTTGGGCCCGACCACGAGGTCGAGACGCACGCGTGCTCCTCAGGCCCGGCGGTCAGTCCAGAAGGGTCGTCGTGCCGTCGGGTTCGTAGCGCACCAACCGGCCCTCGTCGTCGAGAGCCACCGTCGCCACCCCCTCGGCGGCGAGGACGTTGCCGTAGTGCACCGTGCGGAGGCGCTCCGCGATGGCGGCGTCGACCTCCGCGTTCGCGACCAGCCGCTCCTCGGCAGTGAGGTCGGTCAGAGCCAGCGTCCCTTCCAGCGCCGCCTCGACGCGGCGGCGCGCCGTGGAGTGGTGGGTCGACACCGTGCGCCCCACCCGGGCCCAGTGGTCGAGCTGCTGCTTGGCGGAGCGGCTGTGGCGTGCCCCCTCGACCGCGGCGGCATCGAGGAGGTCGGCGGCGAAGCGGGTCGGTCGGTCTGCAGCCATGTCTGGCTCCTGTCTCGTCTCGTTCTGAGACAAGTGTAGCAGTCTGCTACGTCTGCCCTACCGGGGGGCGGCCGTTCTCGGCCAGGCCGGCGGCCAGGGCTTTTCGATCGTCGTCGGTGAGACGGACGAAGCGGATGTCCGGGCTACTCAACGGTCGCCACCAGACGGCGTCGTCGCAGGCCCAGGCCTCGGAGCGGAGGACGACCTTCGTGACCTTCCCCGTGGCCGTCTGGGGGAGCGAGGGTGAGATCCGGACGTAACGGGGCAACCACTTCGGGCCCAGGTCGGGCTGCTCGGTCAGCCAGGTGGCGAAGACGCCGGGGTCGAAGTCCCGGCCCGGCACCATCTCGATCGCCACCATGACCTGGTCTCCGGCGCCCGACGCCGTGTCCGGGACGGGGTAGACGGCGGCCACCGCCAGGTCCGGATGGCGCGAGATGATCGACTCGACCGGGCCGGCGGCGAAGTTCTCCGAGTCGACGCGCAGCCAGTCCCCGTTCCGGCCGGCGAAGTAGAAGAAGCCGTCGGCGTCGACGTAGCCGAGGTCACCGGTCCAGTACCAGCCTCGGCGCAGCCGTTCCCGCTCGGCGTCCTCGCGCTGGTAGTAGCCCTCGAAGCTGCCCCGCCCGCTGCGGTTGACGATCTCCCCGATGGCCGCGCCGGCGTTGAGGAGGCGTCCCTCCCCGTCGAACTGTGCCGGCGGGCACTCCTCACCGGTCTCGGGGCTCATGACGGCCAGGTCGACGCCGCCCACCGGCTTGCCCAGGGCGCCCTTGGGCATGCCGAGCACCGGGTTGATGGCCGCACCGCCCTCGCTCTGGCCGTAGCCCTCAATGAGGAAGCACTCGAAGCGGGCCCGGAAGCGGTCGCGGTCGCGCACCGAGGCCTCGGTGCCGAAGGCGCTCTTCAACGTGTTCTCGCCGTCGTCGGCACGCTCGGGGGTGGCCAGGATGTAGGCGATGGCCTTGCCGACGTAGCTGAACTTGGTGGCGCCGAAGTGGCGCACGTCGTCGATGAAGGCCGAGGCGCTGAAGCGAGGGCGGGTGGCGATGGCTGCGCCCACCATGACCGAGGGCCCCCACAGCGCCATCAGCGCGTTGCCGTGGAACAGCGGCATGGGGCAGTAGCAGACGTCCTCTGAGGTGTACCCGTAGCCCGGCGCCGCCACCTCGGCGATGCCGGCGAGCCGGCCCTGAGTACAGCGCACGGCCTTGGGCACGCCCGTCGTGCCGGAGGTGAAGATGAGGAGGAAGAGCGCCTCCTCGTCGACCTCGGCGGCGTGCTCGATGAGGTGGAGGGCCTCTGGGCTGCCGGCAAATTGGTTGAGAAGGGCGTCGTAGCGGTCCGTTCCGACGACCAGGATCTTGTCGTCGTCCAAACCGAGGTCCAGCCCCCGCAACAGGGCCGCGCCCTCGTCGTCGGTGACGATCATGGCGCAGTCGGTGGCCCGCACGTCGGCGGCGAGCGCGTCACCCCGCCGCGTCGGGTTGATGCCCACCTTGGCGGCGCCCGCCAGGGCGGCTGCGTTCAGCCAGAACAGGTACTCGGCGCCGTTGGGCAGCAGCACGCCGATGTGCGGCTTGCCGTCGCCGAAGAGCGACTGGGCCAGGGCGCCCCGCGTGGCGCCCTCCTGGACGGCTTGGCGCCAGGTCCAGCGCTCGTCGCCGTCCATGACGCCGACGCGGTCGTCCTCGGCCCGGGCCACCAGCAGGTCGGCGACGGTCGTCACGACAGGGCCCATCCGGGCGTCCGGCGGACGAGGGTGCGGTCGAGCGCGTCGACCGTGCCGGCACCGCACAGCGCCATGGTGCGCCGCAGCTCGGACTCGTACCAGCGGAGCAGCCCCGTCACCCCGTCGGCCCCGCCGGTGGCGAGGGCCCACAGCGACGGCCGGCCCACGAGGGTCGCCTTGGCCCCGAGGGCCAGTGCCTTCACCACGTCGGGGGCGCGGCGGATGCCGCCGTCGACATAGACCTCGGCCCGCCCGGCCACCGCGTCCACGACCTCGGCCAGGATGTCGGCGGTGGCCGGCGCGTCGGCGAGCTGGCGGGCACCGTGATTGGATACCACGACGGCGGCCGCGCCTGCTTCGACGCAGCGCACGGCGTCATCGGCCCGCTGCACACCCTTGACCACCACGGGCAGGTCGCTCAGCCCGGCCAGCCAGCCGATGTCGTCGGGCGTGAGCGCCGGCTCGAACTCGTGGGTCACGATGGCCATGAAACCACCCAGGCGCGCGCTGTCGGCGCTGTCGCCCGCCAGGTTGGGCAGGGCCAGGTCGTCGGGCAGGTGCACGCCGAGGCGCCACTCGCGCAGACGGAGCCCCGAGACAGGGGCGTCGACGGTCAGGACCAGGGCGCGGTAGCCGTGCGCGGCGGCGCGGCGGACCAGGTCCTCGGTTCGGGCCCGTTGGCGGAGGACGTAGACCTGCATCCAGCGGACGGCCTCGGGCGCGGCGGCGGCCACGTCCTCGAGGGGGCGGGTGGCGAGCGAGGACAAGATCAGCAAGGCGCCCGCCGCGGCGGTGCCCCGGGCCGTGGCCACCTCGCCCTCGCCGTGGGCCAGGCCCTGAATGGCCGTGGGAGCGATGGCGACGGGTGAGCTGACCGGGCTGCCGAGCAGGCTGGTGGCGGTGGACACCTCGGCGATCCCGGCCAGGACGCG
Organism: uncultured Acidimicrobiaceae bacterium; assembly: GCA_963745665.1. GTDB lineage: Bacteria > Actinomycetota > Acidimicrobiia > Acidimicrobiales > RAAP-2 > Bog-473. The sequence continues at coordinate 240,259 of CAVUYE010000003.1, forward strand.
GGGGTGCAGCTGCCAGTGGCTCCAGGCCTCGACGTTGCCGGCCAAGAGGCGCTCGTCGTCGGCGCCGCCCGAGTAATAGGCGTACGCCATTTCGCCGATGGCGTGCCGGGCGTCCCGTTCGAGGTCGTCGAGGGAGAGGTCGGTGACCAGGGGCGGGGGGACGTTGGGGGCGACAGGGATGTGCTCGGGCGCATCGGTCCTGGCAGGATGAGCAGGCACGGGCCGCATGGTAGGCGCGCCCGAGCAGTGGACACCCGGAGGTGCCGTGCGTTTCTCCTACGCCGAGTCGATGACAGACCCGTCCTTCTACGTCCCCCTGGCCCAGGCGGCCGAGGCGGCGGGCTACGACTCCATGGTCGTGCCCGACAGCATCTGCTATCCCGAGGTGTCCGACACGACGTATCCCTTCAACCCCGACGGGACCAGGGAGTTCCTGGAGGACAAGCCCTTCCTTGAGCCGTTCTCGCTCATCCCCGCCATGGGGGCTCTGACCGAGCGCCTGCGCTTCGTGACCTTCGTGATCAAGCTGCCGATCCGCCAGCCGGTGCTGATCACCAAGCAGGTCAGCTCGACCGCGGTGCTGACGAACAACCGCTTGCTGCTCGGCGTCGGCACCAGCCCGTGGCCCGAGGACTACGAGATCTGCGGCGTGCCGTGGGAGCGCCGGGGCAAGCGCATGGACGAGGAGATCGCCATCATGCGCGGGCTCATGGCGGGCGGCTTCTTCGAGTTCCACGGCGAGGTCTTCGACGTGCCCTCCATCAAGATGTGCCCGACCCCGAGTGCGCCCGTGCCGATCCTCATCGGCGGTCACCACGAGGCGGCGCTGCGGCGGGCCGCCATCGACGGGGACGGCTGGCTGCACGGCGGGGGAGACCCGGCCGACCTGCCCGGGTTGCTGACGCGCCTGGCCGAGCTGCGCCGGGAGCACGGGACCGAGGAGAAGCCCTTCGAGGTGCACGTGATCTCGCTCGACGCCTACACCGTCGACGGGGTGCGCCGACTTGAGGAGCTCGGCGTCACCGACGTCATCGTCGGTTTCCGCTGGCCCTATGGCGTGGAGCAGGACACCGAGACGCTGGCCACGAAGGTCGACAACCTGCGGCGCTTCGCCGACGATGTCATCGCCCAGGTTCGATGAGAGGGAGGGAATCATGACCGACGAGCCGCTGAACGCCCGCGAGCTGGGCCTCAAGTCCCGGGCCGCCGTGACAGCGGGCGATCGCGATGGCTGGCTCGACCTCTTTGCACACGACGCCTTCGTGCAGGACCCCATCGGCCCCTCGGCCTTCGACCCGGAGGGCAAGGGACACCACGGGCGCAAGGCGATCGCGGCGTTCTACGACACCGTCATCGCCTCGAGCGAGGCGATCGAGTTCGAGATCCTCGAGTCGTATCTCTGCGGTGACGAGGTGGCCGACGTCGGCATCATCCGCACCACGCTGGCCGGTGGTACCCACCAGGCCGTCGTGCACGGTGTGTACACCTACAAGACCAACGGCTCGGGCAAGATCGCCTCGTTGCGCGCCTACTGGGAGTTCGACGGGCTCGAGATGGTGGAACTCTGAACGTGCGCGTCCTGGTCCGCGACGGCCTCTTCACCGACGGCGACCCGCCGGCCCTGCTGGGCACGCGCTGTGGCGCCTGCGGGTCGGTGCACTTCCCCCGGGCCGACGCCTGCACCTACTGCGCCACCGAGAGCCCCGAGCCGGTAGAGCTGTCGCGCCGGGGCACCCTGTGGGCCTGGACCGCCGTGACGGCACCGCCGCCCGGGTATCAGGGCGAGGTGCCCTTCGGTGTCGGCGTGGTCGAACTGCCCGAGGGTGTGCGCGTCATCACCCGGTTGACCGAGAGCGACCCGGGCGCATTGGCCGAGGGCCAGCCGATGGAGCTGCGCATCGTGCCGTTGCACCGCGACGATGACGGGAACGACGTGGTCACCTACGCGTTCGCGCCGCTATGACCGGCGTCACCGTGGCCGGCGTCGGCCTGCACCCCTTCGGCCGCTTCGACGGCGTGTCGACCACCGACATGGGCGTCGTCGCCGTGCGCGCCGCGCTGGGCGAGGCGGGCATCGGGAAGGGGGATTTCCAGGCCGCCTTCTGCGGCACTGCGTACGGCGGGGTGGCGACGGGCCACAAAGCGCTGAGCCGCCTCGGCATGACGGGCATGCCCATCGTCGACGTGGAGGCCGGCTGCGCGTCCGGGGGCGCTGCGCTCATGCTGGCCGCAGCGGCCATCCGGGCCGGGCAGTACGACACCGTGCTCGTCTTCGGCACGGAGAAGATGCCCCGGGGCATCATCCGGTCCTCCTTCTTCGACCCCTGGCAGGAGGAGGCGGGCCTGGCCGCCACGCCGGCCTTCTTCGGACTACGGGCGCAGCGCCTCTGCCTCACCTCGGGTGTGACCAAGGACCACCTGGCCCGGGTCGTGGTGAAGAACCGCAGGCACGGGGCCTCGAATCCCGACGCCATGTACCAGAAGGAGACCACCGTGGAGGAGGTGCTGGGCTCGCGTGTCGTGTGCGAGCCGCTGCACCTCTTCATGCTGTGCTCGCCCAACGAGGGTGCCGCCGCCCTGGTGCTGCGGCGCGCCGACCTGGCCCCGTCCGGCGTGACCCTGGCCGCGGCCGTGCTGCGTTCGCACATCCCTGGCTCGGTGCTGAGCGAATCCACGCCGCTGGCCGGCCTGGCCGCCGACGACGCGCCGGCGCCCACGACGCTCGCCGCCACCGCCGCCTACGAGGAGGCCGGATTAGGGCCGTCGGATCTGCACGTCGTGGAGTGCCAGGACACCGACGCCGCCCGCGAGCTGGGCTCGTGCGAGGAGCTCGGGCTGTGCGAGCCCGGCGGGTCGGCCGCGCTGCTCGATTCGGGTGCGACGGCGTTGGGCGGCCGCCTCCCGGTCAACCCGAGCGGGGGACTGCTCTCCAAGGGTGAGCCGCTCGGCGCCTCCGCGCTGGGCCAAGTGGTCGAACTGGTGCGCCAGCTGCGCGGTGAGTGCGGGCCGCGCCAGGTCGAGGGCGCCCGGGTGGCGCTGTCGCACACGGTCGGCCGCGGGGCCAATGCGGGCGTGGTGATCCTGCGGACCTCCTGACGCCATTCAGACGTCTTAGCGTCACGAAGAAGCGCCGGTGAGCTCACGCTCAGTTCTGTCCGGTCAGGCGCCCTCGCCGTAGAAGGGAGCGCCGAAGGCAAGCACGCCCCCGTTCGCGTTGGCGATCCAGTACCCGCCGGTGGTGGGATCTTCGGCGATGCCGACGACGGGGTCGTCGAGAGGCTGCCCGCCCATCGAACCGTAGAAAGGTTCGTTGTAGCTGAAGACGCCCCCGTCGGAGGCGACCAATCGATAGCCGGTTCCACTGGGAGCGCTCTCTATGCCGACGACGGGAGCGCTCAGGTGCATCGACGCCGCAGAGCCGTAGAACGGTGCATCGAAGGCGAACACGCCGCCGTCCCGGCCGACGAGCCAGTACCCACCGGTGGCCTGATCCACCGCCATGCCCACGATCGGCTGGTTGAGGGGGTGGCCCACCAGCGAGCCGTGGTAGCCGGCGTCCCCGAAGGCGAACACACCCCCGTCGGCGCCGACCAGCCAGTAGCCCCCGTGATCAGGGGTCAGCGCCATGGCCACGATCGGAGCGTGCAAGCTGAGCCCGGTCGCGGACCCGTAGAACGGCGCATTGTCGGAGTAGACGCCTCCGTCGGCCGAGGCAAAGTAGAAGGAGTCCACGTTCGCGTTGCTGTACATGGCACCCATGCCCACGATAGGAGCGTGGGGATCGGTGACGAGGTTGCTCGGGTCGTCGAACGCATGGTTCGGCCCGTGGGACATCACCGCCGAAGTGTTGGTGAAGGTGAGATAGCCACCGTCCGGGTTCGGATCGGGTTGGATACCGACGAACCCGCCGTCACAGGCGGGCATGACGATCGTCCCGCTGTAGCTGTAGACCGTCCCCTGGCTGTCCTCGGCCGAGACTTGCACGTCGTACGTTCCCGGGTAGATGTGGTACACGGCGGCGTCGGGCCCGACCATGGCGACCTGTCCCCCGTACATGTTGCCATTCGGGTTCTTCGCCCAGGCCGAAAGGGTGCCCGACACACTGGTGACCGGTCCGAGAGGTGAAGTGAGCACCGCCAGGACCTCACCGAATCCGACGTCGTAACAGGAGGGCGTGATCGACACGACCCCTCTGGTGGGGATGGAGGCGGCGGACGCCGCTTGCGGTGCAAGACCGACCCCCAGAATGCCCGTCACGCTGGCAGCGAGCACGGCGAGGGCGGCCAACCTCGCGTTCCATGGGTTCCTCGACACCGGCACGGAGACCTCCCCAACAAATGCGACCTCGACTGCCTACCGTCCGGCGTCCAATGATGCAACTGCCCGGGTCAGGGCAACCAAGAGTTCGCGGAGTGGTCGCCTTCCGGTAACCATGTCTGGGGTCAGGCGGGGCTGAGCTGGGCCATGATTGCTCCGCTGTCGATCCAGACCTGCTCGCGGCTGATGAGGCCGTCGCGGAACCCGAAGACATGGAGGATGCGGAAGCTGACGCGGCGGCCGTTGCCGGGAAGCCCGAGGAGCTCGCCGATGACCGAGCCCATGGTCTGCTCGAGAATCATGGTGTCGCCGTCGAAGAAGCGGTGGAGCGGCTCTTCGTTCTCGGTCCGGAAGTTGGCCGTGAGAAAGATGTAGAAGTCCCGGGCCCCGTCTTTTCCGGTGCGCGGCGAGGTAGGAAAGCCGACGGCGTCGTGCACGATGTCCTCGGTGTACACGGCCACAGAGCCGTCGACGTCACCGGCTCCCTCGGCGTTGAGGTGCTGCTCCACGAGGGCAATCATCTCGTTCTGCTCGATTGACCTGCTCCTTTGTCTCGATTGGGTCCGACGCGGTGCCTGCGTCGGTGGTACCATTATGAGATGACTCTCTCACATCAAGACCCTTCTCTCAAATCGAGCGCCCGCACCAACCAGAAGGCCCGGACCCATGCCGCGCTCCTGCAGGCGGCGGGCGAGCTCTTCGCCGAGGGCAGGTCCCCGTGCATGCCCGAAGCGGCCGACCGTGCGCTCGTGTCGGTGGCCACGGCCTACCGCTATTTCTCCTCGGCAGATGACCTGTGGTGGGAGGCGACCATGGCCGGTGTGATCCAGTCGACCATGGAGGAGACCGTGCAGCGGACCCGGGCGGCCGGGCCAGACCCCCAGGCGCGACTCGAGGCGGCCGTCCGGAGCAACGGTTTCGCCATGATCGACGACCAAGCCCCCTTCCGTCGTATCTCCCAGCTCGCCCTCGAGCAGTGGTTCCGGCAGCGTGAGTCCGGCGATACCCAGCAGGTCCCGACCCGGGCCGGGCGGCGCAACCAACTGATCGGCGAGGTGCTGCATCCCCTGACCGGCACGTTTTCGGAGGATGACCTCGCCCGGGTGGCTCACGCTCTGGGCCTCGTCTTCGGGACGGAAGCCGTGATCTCCCTGATCGACGCCGTGGGCCTGGACGCCGCGGCGGCGAAAGAGGCTCTTCTCGATGCCGGTCGGTGGCTCCTGGCCGGCGCGCTGAACGAGCTGTCTCGCGAGGCGGCTCCGGCTCCAGTGCTGGAGTGACGCATGATCCGTGAGTATCCCTTGACTGTATAAGCCCAGCGGGACATAGTTGGCCCGTGGCAACGGCTGACGGGAAGAACCCCTGCGAACCCCTGACCTCTGATTCTCAGTACTTGCTCACCGACTTCCTGGCGGATTTCCCCGACGACGAGGCGTGTCTGCAATGGCTCTGGCGCCAGCGTTTGTCGCCTGACGGCACCCATGCCTTCTGCGAGCGGTGCGACACCGACCGGGTGTTCAAGCGGTACGCGGCGAAGCAGCAGCGCCAGGACTGGACGTGCACGGCCTGTGGGCTTCACGTGCACCCGACAGCGGGGACGATCTTCCACAAGTCCTCCACCGGCCTGCACCTGTGGTTCTACGCCGTGTACATGATGACGAGCACCCGTTGCGGTATATCAGCCAAGCAACTGGAGCGAGAGCTTGGCTGTACCTACAAGACAGCTCACCGCATCTTCACGATGATCCGCACGCAGCTGATGACACAGGACGACGAAGAACCGCGTGACGGCAACGACGAAATGGACGAGACGTACGGGCGTGCGATGTTCTTCACCCCGGCGATCCGCTCGGCGTTTCCGACGACCGCTGCGTAAGCGTCGATGACCACCGAAACGACCTTCCTGATGCACCAGATCAGTACGAAGGGGCAGCTGCGGTCAGACGCGTGCTGCCCAAATTCCATCCGATGGTGATCGTTCTTCTCCTCGCAATCGTGGCGGGTCTCGGAGCCATAGCGGTTCTCTCCGCCTACTGCTACCGCCGGTGGGTTCGCCCACCGCGGGACTGATGCACCGATGGGGTCGAGCGGCGAACCTCCGACACCGGATCCGGTCTGGGTGGATGACATGCAGGTGCGCATGCTCGCCCCATCGGAGTCGGCGCGACTCGGCGTTGCCGTCCGGGCCGTCTACGGCGAGACCTACCCCGTGCGATGGACCTACGACGCCGACGAGGTGGCTCGGCGGATCTCGGCCGGGCTCTTGGTCTCCGCCATCGCCGAGACGGCGGACGGCGAGCTGCTTTGTCATTCGGGCCTGTCGCTCCATGCGCCCGACGACGTCGTCGGTCACGCCGGTCAGGCGCTGACTCTTCCTGCGGCACGCGGGCGGCACATCTTCACCACCGTCAAGCGGTATCTCGTCGACTGGGCGGCGGCGCTCGGCCTGGTCGGGATGTACAGCGAGGCCACAGCCGCCCATCCGTACAGCCAGCAGGCGCTGCTGAATCTTGGTGGCCACGAAACGGGGTTCATGCTCGGTTTCATCCCCGCGTCGGTCGACAACAACGCCGCGTCGGCGTCGAGCCGCGGCCGCCAGTCGGCCGCGCTGTTCTTCCTCCGGGTGCGGCCGGGCGCGCCGCGGATGGTCTATGCGCCGGACCGCCATCGTGCGATCGTGCGCGACACGATAGAGATCTGTGACTTCCGGTCCCGTCTGGCCGAGGCGCCGGCCCGGACGGACCTTCCCTCTGTCTCCCAACTCCACGTCGAGACCGACGCGGGTGACAACGTCGCCGTGTTGACCGTGAGCCAGGCCGGACAGGACCTGGCGTCCCGGGTCGAGGTGGAGCGCTCCCGCCTCTTCAGACAGGGAGTTGACGCCCTCTATGTGGACCTTCCGCTCGACCGGCCCGAGTCGGCCCACGTGAGCGATGCCCTCGAGGAGCTCACGCTCTCCTACTCGGGGATCTTCCCCAACAATCAGGCCGTCGGGGACGTGCTCCGGCTGCAATGCCTGCGCAAGGCCACGGCCTGGAGCCACGACGTGGCGGTGGCGTCTCCCCACGGTGCCGCGCTCCTCGACTACGTGATCGCGGACATGGAGGCGGCCGGCCAGACCGTGGCGCGAGCTCCTGTCCAAGGGGGAGACGACAACGCCATCCCGCTGGTGGCCGTGCCCTAAGTGCGCGTGCGTGGCGTCCGCACCGCGTCACACATCGAGTCTGCGCAGCACGTCCGGCAGCTCGGTCAGCCTCGCCACCACTGCATCGGGCCGTGGACCGTCGCCGGGGAACGGCACCGCGCCGTCGCGGTCGAGCCACACCGCGCGCCAGCCCGCGTTGCGCGCGCCGGCCACGTCGTTGACCTGGTGGTCGCCGACCAGAACGCACACATCGGGACCGACCCCGAGTTCCCGCTCCACCACCTCGAAGATGCCCTTGTCGGGCTTGGCCACGTGGTGGTCCTGCGCGAACACGACCGACTCGAAGTACAACGACAGCCCGACCCTCTCGGGCAACCGGCTCCCGTTGGAGAGGAGTCCGAGGCGGTAGTCGCGCCGCAGGGCGTCGAGGGCAGGGATGGTGTCGGGGAAGAGGGCGGCGTCGCGATCGCGCTTGGTGAAATACAGGTCGCTCAACCTCCTCGCCAGCTCGTCGTCATCGGACTCGTCCCCGTCCTCCACGGCCCGCCGGCGCGCCAGCGTGCGGGCGAAGCCGCGCACGCGCAGCTCGGCCAGCGACCACACGTCGGGGGACTCACGGGCCACGTCCGCTCTGTCCTCCTGCAGGTCCTCCCAACCCAGTGCGTCGGCGAAGGGGCCGGGCCGGGCGGAGCGCAGCGCGGCGGCGGTCGCCACGAGCGCCACGCGCATGACGCGCTCGAAGTCCCACAGCGTCTGGTCCCCGTCGAAGAGGACGGCTTCAATCACGCATCACGGGGCGACGAGAACCACCTTGCCGAACTTGGACCCGGCGGCGAAGTGGTCGTAGGCCGCCTGCGCCTCGGCGAGGGGGAAGGTCTGATACACCGGGACCTGCAGGCGCCTGGCCACCAGCGCCGGCAGCACGTGCGCCGCCATGGCGGCGGCCACCTCGGCCTTCTCGCGCCGGCTGCGGGTGCGCAAGGTAGAACCGCCGATGCGGACCCGCTGCTGCATCAGCTGCATGAGCTCCACCTCCAATCGGCCACCGCCCCCGACGCCGATCACGACCACCCGCCCCCACATGGCGACGTGGGGCAGGACGCTGGCCAAGCTGGGTGCGCCCACCAGCTCGAGCACGACGTCATAGGGCCCCCGCGAGCCCTCGTCGCCCGGGGCCAGCACCGCGTCGGCGCCGAGCGCGGCCACCGCGTCACGCCGCGCCGGGTCGCGCACGGTGGCCGTCACCGTGGCGCCGGCCTGCGCCGCCAGCTGCACGCCGGCCGTCCCGACGCCTCCGGCGGCGCCCGAGACCAGGACGTGCTCGCCCATCTGCAGCCCGGCCTGGCGGAAGAGGGCGTCGTAGGCGGTGGTGAAGACCTCGGGGAAGCCGCCGGCCTCCACCCACGCCACGTCGTCGGGCACCGGCAGCGCGTGCGCCTCGTCGACGTAGGCCAGCGTGGCCTGCGCCCCGCCTCCCACCACAGCCATGACCCGGTCTCCCGGAGCGAAGAGCGTGACCTGGCGCCCGGCGGCCACCACCTCGCCGGCGAACTCCATGCCCGGGATGTCAGCCGGCCACCCCGGTGGCGCTGGATAGAACCCGGCCCGCTGCACCAGGTCCGCCGCATTCAATCCGGCCGCCCGCACCGCCACCAACAGCTCGGTGTCGCCGGGAACGGGATCGGGGCGTTCCTCCCAGTGCAGCTGGCCCTCCCGGATCACGACGGCGTGCATGCCGGTCACCCTACGCGGCCCGGCACACGGCCACCGGTGCCCGGTAGGGTCGGTCGCATGGCTCTCTACGACATCCCCATCCACACGCTCCAGGGCGACGACGCCACGTTGGGCGACTACAAGGGCAAGACCCTGTTGCTCGTCAACGTCGCCTCCAAGTGCGGCCTCACGCCGCAGTACGAGGGGCTGGAGCGCCTGCAGAAGACGTACGGCGACCGGAGCTTCTCGGTCATCGGCTTTCCCTGCAACCAGTTCCTGGGCCAGGAGCCCGGCAGCGCCGAGGAGATCGCGCAGTTCTGCTCGGCCACCTACGGCGTGACCTTCCCGCTCATGGAGAAGATCGACGTGAACGGCGACGACCGCAGCCCGGTCTACGCCGAGTTGACGCAAAAGGAAGACGCCGAGGGCAACGCCGGCGACATCACCTGGAACTTCGAGAAGTTCCTCGTGTCCCCCAAGGGTGACGTCGTGGCGCGCTACCGGCCCCAGGTGGAGCCCGAAGACGCCACCATCATTGGCGACATCGAGGCGCAGCTGTCCGCTTGACACCGCCGCACCCCGTTCCGTCGGGGTTCGCCGCCTCCATTTTCGACATGGACGGGCTCCTCATCGATTCGGAGATCCTCTGGCACGAGGCCGAGATCGAGATCCTCGGTGGTCTCGGTGTCCCCCTCGCCGCCGAGGGCTGCCGCTCGACCAAGGGCATGTTCGTGGACGAGGTCACCGCGCACTGGTACGCGTTGCACCCGTGGCCCGGCGCCACGCCGACGCCCGACGAGGTGGCGGTGACCATCGTCGACCGCGTCATTGAGCTGATCGTGACCAAGGGCGAGCTCAAGCAGGGCGCCGAGCACGCCATCGATCTGTGTCGCGACCGTGGCCTGGCGCTGGCCGTGGCGTCCTCGTCGCAGTACCGCCTGATCGACGCCGCGCTGGCGCACTTCGGCCTGCGCGACCGCTTCGCTCTGGTGCACTCTGCCGAGGATGAGGAGTACGGCAAGCCCCACCCTGCGGTGTTCCTGAGCGCGGCGGCCAAGCTGGGTGCCGCGCCACGCCGCTGCGTGGTCTGGGAGGACGCGCCGGCCGGAGTGCTGGCGGCCAAGGCGTCATCCATGAGCTGCATCGCCGTGCCCGAGAAGGGCGAGGGCCATCATCCCGCCTTCGGTCTCGCCGACCTGGTGGTCGACTCGCTGCTGGACGTGACGGGTGCCTCGCTCGATGAGCTCGAGGAGTCGCTCGCCCCCGGCGTCCCCGGCGTCCCCGGCTAGGGCCTTAGGCCAAACGTCCCAGATCAGACCCCAGGCACACCCGCTGGAGGCCGCTCGCCCCGAATTTGGACCGGAGCTTGTCGGCCCGAGCATGCACCCCCCGTTCGTGCTAAGAAGCTCGCCAGCAGTTTCAGCGTTGCCAGGCGGCACGGCGAATTCGGGAACTCCACGGATGTGGTCCACCCCGGGTTTTGGGTCGTCGGGCAGGAGGAGCGAGCCATGAGCGCGATGACCGATGACACCACGCCGGTGACCAGAGCGAGGCGGGGGGCAGCGGCCAGAGCCCGCCGCCGCACGGTCCTCGGTGCGATGACCCTGATCCTGGGGACCACAGCCGGCAGCTTGGCGATCGCCATCGAGCCGGCGTCGGCCGTAGGTGGCACCCCCACCGTCACCTCGATCAGTCCGACTTCGGGCCCCGGCGCCGGGGGCACCTCGGTCGCCATCCACGGCACCAACCTGAGCTCGGCCATCACAGTCGACTTTGCGGGCACTGGGGCCACCATCACCTACGACACGGCGACCGAGATCAAGGCCACCTCGCCCGGCGGCCCCGCAGGGTCCGTCGGGGTGTCAGTGACGACCGGCGGGGGGACCAGCGCAACCTCTCCCCTCTTCACGTATCTCGGCCCGACGATCACCTCGGTGACCCCGGTGTCCGGCCCCGGCAACGGCGGCAACAAGGTGGTCATCCTTGGAACGGAATTCAACGGTACGTCGGCGGTCCACTTCGGCTCGACCGAGGCCACCAGTTTCAGCTCCAGCTCCACCAAGATCATCGCGGTGGTGCCGCTCGGGACGGGAGGCAGTGTCCCTATTAGCGTCACCACTCCGGGCGGTTCGACCACCTGGGGTGGCGGTCAGTACTCATATCTGCCGCCCACCATCTCCAGCCTGACGCCGACATCGGGTCCTGGCGGCGGCGGTGCGAAGGTGACCATCCACGGCAAGGACTTTCAGGGCGCCTCGGCGGTGACCTTCGCCGGCACCGAGGCCGCGAGCTACAGCGTCAACGCGGCCGGGACGGCGATCACCGCCTACAGTCCTGCCGAGACCGCGGGAGCGGCCGACGTCGAGGTGACCACGCCCGGGGGTGACTCGAGCGCCACACCCGCCACCTACACGTTTCTCGCGCCGATAGTGACCAAGGTGTCGCCAGCCACCGGCGCGGGCAATGGGGGGACCACGGTCACCATCAAGGGGGCGAATTTGACTGGGGCTACCGCGGTCGACTTCGGCTCCGAAGCCGGCGCAATCGAATCGGTGTCGGCCAAATTGATCACCGTGATCTCGCCAGCCGGGTCCGGCACGGTCTACGTCACCGTGATCACGCCGGGCGGGACGAGCACCACCTCGCCCACCACTCAATTCACCTACACCGGTGGCTCCACCCCGGTCGACGCCTCTAACTATTCGGTCGCCTGCAGCGGTGTGTCGGGCTCCGTGAGCTTCACCCCCGGGCTCTCTTCGAGCGGACCAGACTCGGGGACCGAGACGTACCAGCTCAGCGCCACGCTCTCGGACTGTACCGCCACGCCCACCATGGGTGGCACCCCGGTGACCGTCCACGGCGGAGTGGTCACCGGCACGCTCACGGACCAGCTGGGCTCATCGTGCCTAAGCCTGGTGAACAACAACCAGAGCCTCGAGCTAACTGGGGACATCAATATCGACTGGAGCACCACGCCGTCACTGGTCTCGCAAGACAGCGTCGTCGCCATCAACAGCGCGGAGTTCTCCATACCGACAGACGGAACCGACCCCCTCTCTTTCCAGATGCCGAGCGACACCCAAGCGGCGGTGACTGGTTCGTTCACCGCAGGGAACGGTGGAGTCGACACGATCGCCCGGGTGGACTCGGGTGACACCCTCGGCGAGCTCTTCGAGAGCTGCGTCGGGGGCGCGACGACGACCACGATGCCGCTCGCGGGTGGGGTCTTCGATCTCGGGTCCCCGCCGAGCTCCATCACGGTGGAGGGGGGCAGCGGCGGGATCGGCAGCGGATACGCCCTCGACGGAGGCCAGCTCGATTACAACGCAATCGGTCAGTTCGGGTCGCAGCAGTTGGATCTCTCCCAGGTGACCTCCTGGTCCGTCTCGAACGCGTCCATCGCCACCCAGGCCACCTGCGACGAGTCGTTCCTCACCTACCCTCCGACCTGCTTCAACCTGTCCAATGACGGACCGCTGTCGGTCTCCGCGACATGGGAGGGAGTGACGGGTACCTCGGCACCGGTCACCGTGGTCACAATCCTGCAGCTGAACTACATCGGCAACCTGCCCGACGCAGAGCTCAACAGCCCCTATGACCTGTCGCTCGACATCACCGGCGGTGCCGAGCCGTACATGGTCTCGGCCACAGGCCTGCCAACCGGGCTCAGCGTGGACAACACCACCGATCCACCCTCCATCACCGGGACACCCGAGGTCGGCGGTACCTTCGAGCCCGATATCACGGTCACCGACGCTTCGGGCCAGTCGACAGGGGGGTTCTACCTCCTGAGCGTTGACTGCTCGGGCTTCTGCGTTACCCCGACCCAACTGCCCGGGGGCTCCTCGGGCAACTACTACGACCAGTTCATCACGGCCAGCGGCGGGACCGGCCCCTACACCTACACCGCCGTTTACGGTCTGCCCGGTTGGGCGACCTTGAATCCGACGACCGGAGAGCTCTCTGGGACTCCGACGACGGACGCCAACTACGAGATGGTCGTGGAGGTCACGGATTCGTCGAGTCCCACCCCCCAGACCCTGTATTGGCTCTATTCCTTCGAGACCTAACCTCCGGACCGGATCGAGCACCGCTTGTTGGGCCTCTGAATGGTCGCAGCGTGGTCGGGCTGACGGTGTGACCCTGCACGCCTCTCGTGGGGTCGAGTCGATCTGTCTCGCGTCGGAGATCGCACCCTCCATCATCCCGCCTTCGGTCTCGCCGACCTGGTGGTCGACTCGCTGCTGGAAGTGACTGACGCCTCGCTCGATCCCGGCCACCTAGTGCCACCCGACTAGCGCAGATCACGCTCCAGCCGGGCGGCCACCTCGCGGTAGCGGGCCACCGGAATGAGGTGCACGCCGTCGAAGGCGCCCGACTCGCGGATGGCGACCACCAGGTCACAGGCGGCGTCGACGCCGGCGTTGCGGTCCTTCTCCAGGCGCGCCACGAGCTCAGGCGGGACGGCCAGCCCCGGGATGGTGAAGTTGCGGGCCATGCCGACGCTGGCCACCACGATGACCCCGGCATAGACGGGGACGTCCACCTCCACGCTGGCCCGCCAGGCCAGCAGGTCCGTGAGGGAGAACCCGACCTGCACGAAGAGGAAGTCGGCCGCCTGCTTCCACGCCGGCAGCGGTCGCAGCCCGCTGGCCGCGCCGAAGCGCATGGCCGGCCCCCCGGCATGCCGGCCACTGCGGTGCGCACCACCCTCCGCGCTGCCCGCACCGCCACCCGCGCTCCCGCGTCCGTCGAGCGTGGCGGCGTAGGCGCGCCCCTCGGCGAGCATCGTCCGCACGTTGAGCTCACTCGTGCGCGCGCCGGCGAGCGGCCGGTCGCCGTAGACGAAGAGGAATTGGTCGACGCCGTAGGCCGCCGCGGTCAACAGGTCGCGGCGGAAGCCGAGCAGGTTGCGATCGCGTGCATTGAGGCAAGCGATGGAGCGTCCTCCCATCTGCTGCACCTCGTGCGCCACGGCGACGCTCGAGACGGTGGCGCGCCCGATGTGGTTGTCGGGGATGAGGAACGAGGTGGCCACCGGGCTGAGCACGCCGATCTGGTGCCGCACGCGGGTCAGGTCCGGGGTGGTGGCCGGTTCGATCTCGCAGATCAGTTCGAACGGCGCGCCAATCACGGAACGGCGACCAGGTCTTTGGTGAAGCGGAAGCCACAGAGGGCGGCGTCGATGCGCACGCGCTCCCACCCGGTCGAGTCGTAGAGGGCGACCGCCTCGGGCTGGCGCTCACCCGTGACCAGGCACAGGGAGGTCAGGCCGAGGTCGCGGGCCGCCTGCTCGATCGCGTCCATCAGTCGTCGGGCCACGCCGAGCCCCCGCCGGTCGGGATCGACCCAGAGACGCCGGATCTCGCCCACACCGGGGCCTGCGTCGGAGCCCGGGCCCGGGTCGAGGGCGCGCACCCCGACCCCGCCGACGGCCGGTCCGGCGGCACCGGCGCGGGCCACCACGAAGGCCCCGGCCGGTGGGTCGAACATGACCGCGGTCAGGCCCCGCTCGCCTTCGTCGAGGAAGCCGTAGCGCACCACCAGCTCGGCCTCGGCCTGCGCCACCACCCACCGGGGCCCGTCGCCGGCGTAGGGCTCGACGGCCAGCGTGAGGTCCGCCGAAATGGCGGAAGAAGGGCGATGCATACCCTCTATCCTTTCCGACGTGGCCGGGGCGCCTGTTCCCGCCGCACAAAGGCCGCCTTTCCCCGTGTTCACACCCGTCCCCCCTGACATCGACTTCGTTGCCCTCGAGCAGGCCGAGCTGGCCCGCTGGTCGGCCCAGCGCGTCTTCGAGCGCTCCGTCGAGCAGCGCAAGGGCGCCGAGCCGTGGGTCTTCTACGAGGGCCCGCCCACGGCCAACGGCATGCCCGGCCTGCACCACGTCTGGGCCCGGGTCTACAAGGACCTGTTCTGCCGCTTCCGCACCATGGCCGGGGCGTACGTGGCCCGCCGGGCCGGCTGGGACACCCACGGGCTCCCGGTCGAGGTCGAGGTGGAGAAGAAGCTCGGCATCACGGGCAAGGAGCAGATTGAGTCGAGGTCGGCATCGCCGAGTTCGTCCGGCTGTGCCGCGAGTCCGTCTACTCCTACGTCGACGAGTTCGCCCGGCTGACGACGCGCATCGGCTACTGGGTCGACATGGATGCGGCCTACTGGACGTTGGACTCGACGTACATCGAGTCGGTCTGGTGGCACCTGCAGCAACTCTTCGACCAGGGCCTCCTGTACGAGGACCTGAAGGTCGTGCCCTACTGCCCGCGCTGCGGGACGGCGCTGTCGAGCCACGAGCTGGGCCAGGCCGACGTGTACCGGGACGAGGAGGACGAGTCGGCCTACGTGCGCTTCCGGCTGGTCGACCCCGAAGGCGCCGTGGCGGCTGCGGTGGGTCCGGGTGCGCGGGCCGAATGGCTCGGCGTGTGGACGACCACGCCGTGGACGCTGCTGTCGAACACCGGCGTCGCGGTCAACCCCGAGCTGGTCTACGCCGTCGTCGACGGTGTCGTCATGGCCGACGACCTGGTGGACGCGGTCATGGGGGAGGGGGCTGCCGCCCGCGTCACGGCCCGGGTGCCCGGGACGGCCCTGGTCGGGCTTCGCTACGAGCGCCCCTTCGACGACGTGGCCGTGGCGCACGGGGCCGACGGCTGGCGGGTGGTCCCGGCGTCGTACGTGACGACCGAGGAGGGCACCGGGCTGGTGCACCTGGCGCCGGCCTTCGGTGAGGTCGACCGCCAGATCGGCCGCGAGAACGGCCTGCCCTCGCTGAACCCTGTGGGTCCCGACGGCCGCTTCACCGACGCGGTGGAGTGGCTGGCCGGGCGGGACGTGCGCGAGGCCAACCACGACATCAACGATCGGCTCGAGTCTGCCGGGTTGTTGCTGCGCCGCTTCCCCTACGTGCACTCGTACCCGCACTGCTGGCGCTGCCGCACGCCGTTGATCTACTGGGGCAAGCCGAGCTGGTACATCGCGACGTCGACGCGCAAGGCCGACCTACTGGCGGCCAACCAGACCGTGGACTGGCACCCGTCGTACATCAAGGACGGGCGCTTCGGCGAGTGGCTGGAGAACAACGTCGACTGGGCTCTGTCACGCGACCGCTACTGGGGCACGCCGCTGCCCATCTGGCGCTGCGGCCGCGGCCACGTGCGCTGCGTCGGCTCGCTCGTCGAGCTGTCGGAGTTGTGCGGGCGGGACGTGACAGGGATCGACCCGCACCGGCCGACCATCGACGACGTGACGTTCCCCTGCGGGACGTGTGCCGGCGACGTCGGGGCGGTCGACGAGGTCGACGAGCTGGCCGTGTGCCGCCGCGTCGAACCGGTTATCGACGCCTGGTTCGACTCGGGCTCCATGCCGGCGGCCCAGGTGGGCTACCCCCACGTCCCGGGCTCGGCCGAGGCCTTCACTTTCCCGGCCGACTTCATCTCCGAGGCCATCGACCAGACGCGCGGGTGGTTCTACTCGCTGCTCGCCATCAACACCATGGTCTTCGGCGAGAGCCCCTACCGCCACGTGGTGTGCCTGGGCCACATCGTCGACGCCGACGGCCGCAAGATGTCCAAGTCGCTCGGCAACATTATCGACCCGTGGTCCATCCTCGACACCCGCGGCGCCGATGCCATGCGCTGGTGGATGTTCTCGCAGGGTTCGCCCTGGACCCCGACGCGGGCCACGCTCTCCGCCATCGACACCGCCATGCGCGACATGCTGCTGACGCTGTGGAACACGTTCAGCTTCTTCACGACGTACGCGTCGCTGAACGAATTCGACGTGGTGGATGCGGGGATCCCCGCCGTGGGCGAGCGCGGGCCGTTGGACCGCTGGATTTTGTCGCGGCTGGCCAGCACGACGGCGTTGGTGACTGATTCGCTGGCGTCGTACGAGCCCCTGGCCGCGGCCACCGCGCTGTCCGACCTCGTCGACGACGTCTCCAACTGGTACGTGCGCCGCAGCCGCCGCCGCTTCTGGCGCACCGACCCCGACGCGCCCGCCGGCGACACCCTGGCGGCGCAGGCGACGCTGCACGAGGTCTTGACCACGTTGTCATTGCTCCTCGCACCGTTGTGCCCGTTCGTCTCGGACACCATGTGGCGGCACCTGACCGGCGCCGACGCCGACACCGACGCCGACGGCGACGCCAGCGGCGAGTCGGTGCACCTGGCGGACTGGCCGGTGGCCGACACCTCCGTCATCGACCCGGACCTCGAGGCGCAGATGGCGCTGGCCCGCCGCCTGACGTCGCTGGGCCGGGCCGCCCGTGGCGAGGCCTCGGTCAAGGTGCGCCAGCCGCTGAAGCGGGCGCTGGTGTTCCTCCCTGCCGGCTCGCCCGAGATCTTGCGTGACATCGTGGCGGACGAGCTCAACGTCGACGAGGTCGACACCGCGGAGGAGCTGAGCGAGGTGATCGCCTTCGAGCTGGTGCCGAACTTCCGCACGCTCGGTGCCCGGCTGAAGGACCTGGCGCAGGGGTTGAAGCCGGCCCTGGCCCAGTTGGACGGCGCCGCGGCGGCGGCCGCGCTCGAGGATGGGCGGTCCATCACGATCGAGTTGGGCGGCCAACCGGTGGAGCTGTCGCCCGAGGACGTGCAGCTGCGGGTCCGCGGCCAGCAGGGCTTCGCCGTCTCACGCGAGGGGGGCGAGGTGGTGGCGCTGGACCTCAACCTCGACGAGGGCCTGCGCAAGCGGGGGTTGTCCCGCGACGTGGTGCGGCTCATTCAGGATCTGCGCAAGTCTTCCGGACTCGAGGTCTCCGACCGCATCCGGGTCCACGTGGTGGGGCTCGACGCCATCGCCGAGTTCTTCGACTTCATCGCCCGGGAGGTGCTGGCGGTCGACATTCTGGTGGGGGCCGGGGCGGGGGAGGGGACGGTCCTCGAGCTCGACGACGAGCTGCTGACCGAGCCGGTGCAGGTCTGGATTCAGCGGGTCGATCCGGACGCCTGAGTGCCTCAGGCGTTCACGCCCTGGGGTCGCCCGGGAGCAGGGACCCGGTGAGCGCGACCTGGACGCCTCCGGTGGCGGCCGGGTCGAGCACGACGAGGTCGGCTTCCCGGCGGACCGCGGTAATGCCGGCGTGGGTCAGCGCATCGGTTGCCGCAGGGAGATCATCCACGCGTAGGGCCAGCAGGTGGGTGCGCGGCCGCTCGTAGGGACGGCCCCACAGGGCCGGGCCGTCGTCGCCGGGCAAGGGGTAGAGGGCGAGCGTGCAGTCGCCGAGCGACACACCCGCCATGGGCTGGCCCGGCCGGGCGCCGGTCTCGGTGAACGTGACGGTCGTGCCGAGCAGCGTGGCGAAGGTATCGGCCCAGGCGAGCGGGTCGTCGACCAGCGCGCCGACGAAGGCGTGCTGCGTGGCCGGCGCCAGGACGCGCGGCGGGGGTGGCGGCTGGGGCTGCGGGCCACCAAAGCGGGGATCGACCGCCAGCTCGAAGGTGCTCCACTGGAAGAAGACACCGCCGGTGTCGCGCGGGTCGCTGAAGCACATGTCGGGGAGCGGTCGCGCCGCAATGTGCACCTCCTCCTGCTGCAGATGCGCCATCGTGGCCTGGAGGTCCTCGACCTGCAGGGCGATCGAGTGCATGCCGCCACCGTGGCGCGAGACGAACTGGGCCGCGCCGCCCTCGACGATCGGCTCGCCAATCTCGATGGAGTTGTCGCCGGCCCAGCACATGCCGCCGCGACGACCGATGCCCGGGTCGGTCGACTCGCTGTATTCGAGCACCGTCAGCCCCACCAGCGTGCCGAGATTCCTCACGGCGAGGTCGTAGTCGGCCACCATGGCGGTCGAGTGGAAGAGCCAGCGGACATGGTGTCGGCGCCGGCGTGCGTTCATCGCCCCGCCGTCACCGGGAGCTCGATCCCGGTGATGTTGCGCGCCGCGGGCCCGGACAGGAAGACCACCGCCTCGGCCACGTCGGCCGGGTCGACATGCCGTCGCAGCGAGGCGCCGGCTGCCATGCGGGCGGACACGTCGTCGGTGCTCTCGCCGGTGCGGGCGGCGATGGAGTCGATCATCGCCGTGAGCGGTTCGCCCGTCGTGAAGCCGGGGGTCACCACGTTGACGCGCACGCCGGCGGGGCCGAGCTCCTTGGCCATGGTGAGCGAGGCCGTGACCATGGCGCTCTTCGTCGCTGTGTAGCGGGCCCGGCCCTGGGGGAGCACCCGCGTCCCGATGGTCCCGACCTGTGTGATGGAGCCACCCGCCCTGGCGCCCTCGTTCTGGCGCATGGCGCGGGCGGCCAGGCGGCTGAGCTCCAGCGTCCCGATGACGTTGACCTCGAAGGCGCGGCGCCAGGAGTCCCACTCGCCCTCGTCCATCGAGTCGTACTCACCGCCGGCGGTGGCCACGTTGACCAGGATGTCGACGCGCCCGAGACGGTCGAGGGTCTGGTCCACCAGGACCTGGCACGAGGCCAGGTCGGCCAGGTCGAACGACATGGGCACGACGCGGGGCCCGGAACGTCCGGCCTCGCCGGGCCCGGTGATCGCCAGGGCGAGCGCATCGAGGCGCGCCTCGTCACGGGCCGCCACGACGACAGCGACCCCTTCACGCAGGAACGCCTCGGCGCAGGCCCGCCCGATGCCGGCCCCGGCCCCGGCCACGATCGCCGTCATGCCGTCCAGGGAATATGAGGTCATTGGGAGGCGGCGGTTCGGGTCACGATGTCGCTTTCGGTCAGTCGCCGAGGTCGGGCGCCCACGCCACGCCGTTGATATGGCCACCGCCGTCGACGAAGAGCGTGTTGCCGGTCACGTAGCGGGCGTCGTCGCTGGCCAGGAACACCGCCACCGGCGCGATGTCCTCCTCGGGGTCGCCCAGGCGGCCCATGGGATTGGATGCGTCGGCCGCCGACTCGAGCTCGGGGTGCGCCGCGAACACGGCCCGGGTGGCGGCCGACTTGGCCCCCGGGCAGATGACGTTGACGCGGATCTGCCACGGCGCCCACTCCCGGGCCGCGGTCCGGCTGGCCGCGCGCAGCGCCTCCTTGGCCACGTTGTACGACGTCGTGCCCATGTGCGCGTTGACGCCGTTCAGCGAGCACATGTTGATGACGGCCCCGTCGCGCTTGGCCTTCATGATCGGCAACACCGCCTGCATGCCCCAGAAGGGGCCGAGCAGGCCCATGGAGAGACCCCACTGCATCTGGTCGTCGGTCATGGCCTCGAAGCGCCCGAGTGCACCGCCACCCCAGGCGTTGTTCACGAGCACGTCGACCGTGCCCCAGATCTGGACGGCGGTGGCCACCATGGCCGTGACGTCGTCCTTGGCGCTGGCGTCGGTGTGGACGAAGCGCACGTCGGCGTCGAACTCGTCCCGACAGCCCGACGCCACGGCTTCGCCGGCGTCGTCGTCGATGTCGGCCACCAGGACGCGGGCGCCCTCGCCGGCGAACCGCCGCACGATCCCCCGCCCGATACCGTCGCCACCGCCCGTGACGATCGCCACCTTGTCGCGCAGTCGATCGGCCATGACGGGGCCAACCTAGCCAGGAAGACCTCTGTCCGCCCAGAACGCTCACGTACGTCGAAGAGGAACAACGGCGGCCGCAGAGTTGTTTTACCCGTCATGAAGAAGATCGGCTTTCTTTCGTTCGGGCATTGGACGCCCTCGCCGCAGTCGCAGACCCGCTCGGCCTCCGACGCTCTCTTGCAATCGATCGATCTCGCAGTGGCGGCCGAGGAGATCGGGGCGGACGGGGCGTTCTTCCGGGTGCACCACTTCGCCAACCAGCTCGCGTCGCCCTTTCCGCTGTTGGCGGCGGTTGGCGCCAGGACCAGCACGATCGAGATCGGCACCGCCGTGATCGACATGCGCTACGAGAACCCGCTGTACATGGCCGAGGATGCCGGGGCGGCTGACCTCATCTCGGGTGGTCGCCTGCAGCTCGGCATCAGCCGCGGATCCCCTGAGCAGGTCATCGACGGCTATCGCTACTTCGGCTACGTGCCGACTGAGGAGGTCGATCAGGCCGACATGGCTCGCCAGCACACGAAGGTCTTCCTGCAGGTCATAGAGGGCGAAGGCTTCGCCGAGCCCAATCCGCGGCCGATGTTCCCCAACCCACCGGGACTGCTTCGGGTCGAGCCGCATGCCGAGGGTCTGCGCCAGCGGATCTGGTGGGGTGCGGGCACCCGGAAAACCGCCGAGTGGACGGCCGAGCAGGGGATGAACCTGATGAGCTCGACGCTGCTCAGTGAGGACACCGGCGTGCCGTTCCACCAGCTGCAGGCGGAGCAGATCGATCGCTTCCGCAAGGCCTGGGCCGATGCCGGCCACACCCGAGAGCCTCGGGTTTCGGTCAGCCGCAGCATCTTCCCGATCGTCAGTGACCTTGACCGCAGGTACTTCGGCGGCGATGGGAACTCCGAGGATCAGGTCGGTTTCATCGATGGCGGCATTGCGCGCTTCGGCAAGACGTACGCGGGGGAACCCGACAAGCTCGTCGAGCAGCTGGCCCGGGACGAGGCGATCGCCGCCGCCGACACGCTGTTGCTGACGATTCCCAACCAGCTCGGTGTCGACTACTGCACCCACGTCCTCAGCTCCGTCCTGAGCGACGTTGCCCCGGAGCTCGGCTGGCGATGACCGGCGGAATCAGCAGCCGGCGTCGAGGACCTTGTGCAGCGCCGCCTCCAGGGCGGCACGGTCGCCCTCATTGAGGTGGGCCACCAGGTGGCGGTCGATCCCGGCGATGTGCTGGGCCACGGCCCGCTCGAGCACCGCCTGCCCGTCCGGCGTCAGCACGACATAGATGCTGCGGCGATCGTTCGGGCACGCCTCCCGCGCCACCAGTCCCGCCTCGACCATCCGGTCGACCAGGCGGGTCACGCCACCGGTGGTCAGCGCCACGTCGGCGCTCAACTTGCTCATCGTCAGGCGCCGGTCGGGCGCTCCGCCCACATGGATCAGGACGTCGAAGAACACCAACGGGATGCCGACGTTCTCCTCGAGCTCCCGACCCAGCGAGTCCGTCAACCGGCGATGCGTCCGGACGATGAGGCCCATGAGCTGAATCCGCTCGTCGTCCATCTGGCCCAGGATCCCGCAGGTGCCCCCGGCCTGGTCGGCGCCGTCGTCGGCGTCGGGGCGCGCGCCCCGGGCTCCTGATCACCGCCCTTCGCCGAAATGGTCGCCGTTCCCATGACGCTTTCCTCAGTCTCCCTGAATCAACTGCCGTCTGCATTATATCTGATTGACAAGTATCTGTATAGTCAGATATAATACGGACAACGAAGTTTCACGAGATCAAAGGAGAGCAAGAAAATGAGCACCGGTACCAGCACCAGCACCCTTCCCCAGGTCGGGACCTACGCCATCGACCCCGCCCACACCGACGTCGGCTTCGTCGCCCGCCACCTGGTCGGCACGAAGGTACGCGGCCGCTTCACCGACGTCGAAGGCACCTTCACCGTGGCCGAGAAGCCCGAGGACTCGACCCTGCAGGCGACGGTCCAGGCCGAGAGCATCTTCACGGGCCAGGTCCAGCGCGACGACCACCTGCGCACCAACGACTTCCTGGACGTCCCGAACTACCCGACCCTGACCCTGGTCAGCACCGGGCTGCGCCAGGTCGACGAGACCAACTGGGTCATGACCACGGACTTGACCGTCCGGGGCGTCACCAAGTCGGTCGACTTCAACCTCGAGTTCCTCGGGGAAGGGGCCTCCATGCAGGAGGGCAAGAGCGTCGTGGCCTTTTCGGCCAGCGCCACCATCGACCGCCGCGACTTCGGCGTCAGCTTCAACCACTCGCTGCTCGACGGCAGCGTCGTGGTGGGCAACAAGGTCGTGATCGAGATCGAGACGGAGGCCGCCCTGGCCAGCTGACCGATCGGCATCCGACGAGCGATCCCTCAGGCCGGCCCGGAAACGGGCCGGCCTTGCTCGATACGCTCCACGCCATGCCTCCGCCCGCAGCCCCCTTGCGTGCGGCGACGGCCACCGCGCTCCGCCCCACTGAGTCGACCGACCCGCACGTGCTGGCCGTCGACCTCGGCACCGGCGGTCCGAAGGTGGCCGTTTTGGCGTCCACCGGCCGGATCCGGGCCCACGCCTTCCGGGCTGTCGGAATTGATCTGACCGACGACGGGGGAGCCGAGCAGTCCCCGCAGGCCTGGTGGGACGCCATCGTGGCGTCGGCCCGCCAGGCCCTGGCCGGCAGCGGCGTGGCGCCCGAGGACATCGTCGGCATCGGCTGCACCTCCCAGTGGTCGGGCACCGTGCCGGTGGACGGCAACGGGGAAGCCATAGGCCCGGCCATCACCTGGATGGATTCCCGGGGCGCCCGCGCCGTCCGCGAGACCGTGCGCGGTGCGCTCAACGTCCAGGGGTACTCGGCCTCCAAGCTGGCCAAGTGGGTGCGCCGCACCGGCGGCATCCCGAGCCTGTCGGGCAAGGACCCGGTCGGGCACATCCACTTCCTACGCCAGCAACGCCCCGACGTCTACGCCGCGGCGGCGGTCTTCCTCGAGCCGGTCGACTACCTGGGCTTGCGCCTGACCGGGCTGGCCCGCGCCTCGCACGACTCCATCACGTTGCACTGGGTGACGGACAACCGCGACATCAACGCGGTCGCTTACGACGACGCGCTGATCGAGCTGGCCAGCCTCGAGCGGACCAAGCTGCCCGACCTGGTCCCGACCGGAAGCGTCCTCGGCGGCCTCGCCCCGTCCGCCGCCGCCGAGCTCGGACTGCAGCCGGGCACCCCGGTGATCGCCGGCATGGGGGACCTGCATTCGGCCGCCGTCGGCTCGGGTGCCGTGGCCGACTTCGACGGGCACCTCTACATCGGCACGTCGAGCTGGATCAGCTGCCACGTTCCCTTCAAGAAGACGGACGCGCTGACCAACATCGCCTCGTTTCCTTCGGGCATCCCGGGCCGGTACCTGGTGGCCGACGAGCACGAGACAGGCGGCGCCTGCCTGACCTGGCTGCGTGACAACGTCCTGTTCCCCGACGATGCTCTCGCCGCATCCGCCTCGACCACGGGCCCGCCCACCGACGTCTTCGCCACCCTCAACGACGTGGCTGCGTCGGTCCCAGTCGGGTCCCACGGCGTCCTGTTCACGCCCTGGCTCAACGGCGAGCGTTCGCCGGTCGATGACCACACCATCCGCGGCGGTTTCCACAATCTGTCGCTGTCGTCCACCCGGGCCGACATGGTGCGGGCGGTGTTCGAGGGCGTCGCGCTCAACTCGGCCTGGCTGCTCGGAGCGGTCGAGAAATACACCAAGCTCGCCTTCTCCTCCCTCGCCTTCGTGGGTGGCGGCGCCAACTCCGACCTCTGGTCGCAGATCCACGCCGACGCCATGGGCCGCACCATCCGCCAGATCGAGGACCCGGTGCTGGCCAACGTGCGCGGTGCCGGCCTGCTCACGCTCCTCGCCCTCGGCCACCTCACGGTCGACGACATCCCCGGCACGGTCACCGTCAAGGCCACCTACGAGCCCGACCCCGCCGCCAGCGCCACCTACGCCGCGCTGCTCAAGGAGTTCGTCAACTTCTACGAGAAGACGAAGGCCATCCACAAGCGACTGAACGGCCGCCGCCTCAGCGACTGATTCGTGAACCACGGTGACGCGCACCCCAACGTGAGCGTCTCCGTTGGAGAGACATCCCCCATTGCAATCTGGACTGCCGGGAGTAACCTTCTGTGGAGAGGTCTCTGTTAGGAGCGCCCATGGGGTTCATCCAAATCATCGAGATCGAGACCGCGAGACCCGACGACGTCGAGGCACTGGTCGGCGAGTGGCGCAGGGCCACCGAGGGGTCCCGGTCCGCACAGCGCGGGACCTTCACGAGGGACAGAGACCGTCCGAATACGTACGTGCAAATCGTGGAGTTCCCCTCGTACGAGGACGCCATGAGGAACTCTGAGCTCCCACAGACGGCCTCTTTTGCGGAGAGCCTGCGCGAGCTGTGCGATGGTCCACCGAGCTTCCGCAATCTCGATGTGCAACGCGTCGAGGAGATGTGACGGCGAACGGGAACGGAAGAAAGGACAACCTGATGGCCCGAAAAGTTGCTGATTGTCGGGACTTCCCCAGCGAGAACAATTGCACCCTGACCATTTCGGGTGAAGAAGACGAGGTCGTCGTTGCCGCGACCGAGCACGCGGTCTCGGTTCACGGACACGAGGACACCGAGGAGGTCCGAACCTGGCTGCGCCAGAACCTGAAGGACGAGGTTCCCGCCTAACGAACAAACAGGGGAGACTCGGCTCAGGCAGTCTTCGCCGACGATCTTTCCTTGAATCGGCGATGCTGGGCGAGGATCTCCTCGTGCGTCGCCCCATGGTTCGGAACGTGCGGATGGTGGTGTTTGCAGAGAATGAAGGGTGTCCCCTCAAGAGGATGATGCCCGATCCTCCAGCAGCCCTTCGTGTGGCAGTTCACTTTGCGCACGCCGGTGTACACACCGAGGCACACAGCGCTGATCAACGTTGCCTCACCGAGGTCGGATCCGAAGCCGGACCAGAAGTTGTAGTAGAGGTCAGGTCCGCCGTGGAGGGTCCCGGTGTGGAGCGCGAACCAATGGCGAAAAGCACCGAGGAAGGCGATAAGGAGCGCCACAACCAAGATCAGAACGAGCAGGCCTCCCACCCAGACGACTCTGTTCCCAGAGTTGTCTGGCGGAAATGTCGGTGGTTCGGGGGCTACGGAGTTCTCCGCGTCCCCCGCAGGCATCGGCGTGACAGAGGTTTCGTTCGCCGAGGCTGGTCCAGAAGTCTCAGTCATCTTCTTTCCGATCCTCGCTCCCCGATATCAAGCAGACGCCACGTATGCATCGCACGATTCTGACGCCAGGAGTGCCCTTGAACGCGGACCTGTCCCGAACAGAGGAAATTTCGCCGAGACCGGGACGCGGCGCCCTCTATCGGGATTGAGGCGGCGGCATCTATCGGGATTGAGTCTGCCTTGAGTTCCGATGAGTCTTCGACTCTCAGGATCCACCATCGGGCTGATCGGCCTCAGCGGACCAGCGCGCTCTTCGGGCGGCGTGATAGCTCCATGGATCTCACGACGGTTCCTGAGCGGGCACGACAGGAATGTCGTAGCTTGGCCGGACCTCCTCCATTGAGGTGCTCTGCCATTCGAAAGAGGTAGCCGTCATGAGTGTCACCGTCATTGCCCGCTTCCCGGTTGCCGACATCGACAAGGCCGTAGGAGCCTTGCAGGCCAGCGCAGCGCTCCTCGAGGAGATCACCGAGGACACAAAGGGCTCTGGGATCATCCACCACACCTTCGTGGCGGGCGAAGGAGAACTGGTCGTCATTGACGAATGGGAAACGGCGGAACAGTTCCAGAGCTTTTTTGAGGGCAACCCCAAGGTCGCGAAGGTCACGGAACTTGCGGGCGTCACCGGCCCTCCCGCCGTTGCCATCTACAACGAAGTTGACGCGCCTGGCCGGATATAGCCGGCTGGCGGCATATCGCTCTATCCGTTTCCCGCGATCCGCCGCAACAGTCCGCGCCGCCCCCGCTCGTCACCCTTGGTCACGATCAGCGCCAGCGACGTGGTGACGTAGCCCGCCAGCTCGGTCCGCAGGTGCACGTCGGTGTACGGCGGCACGTCCACGTGCACGTCCTCGGGAGCTGAACCGAGCGAGTAGTCCATGTCGACGTCATGGCCGGCCCGCCGCAGCCGCTGCACCAGCTCTTCGATGTCCCGCCGCCGGTAGAACACCGTCCCCCCCGCCTCGACAGTGACGTCGTTCGACGACACCAGGAACTCGCTCGTGTGCACGCCCACTCCTCCGGGCCGCAGGCACGACATCTGTGCGACCACGAAGTCCATCCCGGCGGCCAGCGTCCCGAGATGCTCCAGAGCGCACGACGACCACGCAAAGTCGAACCCGGTCAGGTCCGCCGGGAGCGCGTTCATGTCGACGGGGCGGTAGGCCACCCGCTGCGCGAACTCGGCCGCGCCGCACAGCCCGAACCCGTTCAGGCCGTCGAGGCCGCCGGCCCACTCCGACTCCGAGTCCGTCCAGCCCGACGCCACGGCGGACTCGTGCGGCTGGTCGGTGGCCACGACCTCGCAGCCGGCGTCGGCGAAGAGCGCCACCAGCGGCTCCTGTCCGACGCCGAACCCGACCCCGCGCCGTCCGGGCGCCAGCAAGCCCCGTTCACGCAGGGCCTCGGCGATAAAGAGCCACTCCCACATCTTGCGGTGGAGCATGACGGCGCGGGCGTCGCCGCCCGCCGCCCACATCGGCCGCAGCCGCTCGGCCCAGGCCCGCAGCGCCGGCGAGCGCAACGATTCGGCCGAGCACATTTGCGAGCGCAGCATGACCGGGCGACCTTATATGGCGGCTCGCCTAAATCCGTTCGAAGTTCCGGGCCAACTCCCAGTCGGTGACGTGGCGGTTGCTCGCCAGCCACTCCTGCTCGGCCGTGTTGAGGAGATGGTGGTGCACATCGGGCCCGAAGGCCTCGAGTGCGACGGGGGAGTCGCGCAGCTCGGCGATGGCTTCGACCAGCGTCGAGGGGATGCGGGGCACGTCGGTCGCCTCGTAGGCGTTGGCGGGGTAGGGGTCGCCCGGTTCGAGCTGGTGGTCGATGCCGTACAGGCCCGCCGCGATGGCGGCCGCCAGCACGAGATACGGGTTCACGTCCGCCCCCGGTACCCTCGACTCCAACCTCCGCCCGGCCCCGTGCCCGACCAGGCGGAAGCCGCAGGTGCGGTTGTCCTCGCCGTAGACCACCGCCGTGGGGGCCCAGCTGTCGGGCACGTAGCGCCGGTACGAGTTGACCGTGGGCGCGGCCATCCAGGCCAGCTCCTTGGCCGCGTGCAGCTGGCCCGCCAGGAAGTGGCGGCCGAGCTCGGACAGCCCGCTCGGGTGCGATGCGCCCGCGCCCGTCCCGTCCGACGCCGGGTCCATGAGGTTCTTGCCGCGCTCCAGGTCCCACAGGCTGGTGTGCACGTGGCAGGACGAACCCACGTCGTCCATCGTCCACTTCGCCATGAACGTCGCGGCGCGGCCCTCCTGTGCCGCAATCTCCTTAATACCGTTCTTGAACACGAGATGACGGTCGGCTGTGACGAGCGCCTCGTCCCAGACGACGTTCACCTCGTGCTGCCCGCGCCCCGCCTCACCTTTCGAGGTCTCGACCGGGATGCCGGCGGCGCACATCTCGTTGCGGATGCGGCGCAGGACGTACTCCTGGCGGGCCGTCTGCAACAACTGGTAGTCCTCAATGGTGGAGGTATGCGGCGTCAGGCCCTGCCACCCCTTGGCGTCGGCCTCCTCGAAGGACTCCTTGAAGAGGAAGAACTCGAGCTCGGTGGCGCTGCAGACCCGCAGGCCGCGCTCGGCCGCCCGCTCCAGCTGCCGCCGCAATATCCGTCGGGGCGACACCTCGACGGGCGCCCCGTGCTCGTCGGTCAGATCACCGATGACGAAGGCGGTGCCCTCGAGCCAGGGGATCAAGCGGGCCGTGTCGTAGTCGGGCCGGCACACGAAGTCGCCGTAGCCGGTGTCCCAGTTGGCGAAGCGGTAGCCGGGCAGCGGGTTCATGTCGACGTCGACCGCCAGCACGTAGTCGCAGGCCCCTATCCCGTGCTGGGCCACGTGCGAGCTGAAGAAGTCCGCCGTCACCCGCTTTCCTACGGGGCGGCCGTGCATGTCGGGGAACGCCACGATGACGGTGTCGACCGACCCGTCGGCGATGGCGGCGTCAATGAGCTCACGTCCCGGTCCGGGCATGCGCCATGTTGACCGCAGCGCCGACGGGCGTCCAATACGTGTTCCGTCGGTACGCTGGGCCGATGCTGCCGCTCATCGGCCTCTCGACCTACGTGGCCGACGTGGCCTGGAGCACCTGGGAGCGCCGGGCCGCCGTCCTGCCCGAGTCCTACTTCGAGCTGGTGGCCGCCGCCGGGGGACGGCCCCTGCTCCTGCCGCCGCCGAGCCGGGCCCCGGGTGGCCCCAAGGCGGGGGCGGACGAGGTGATCGCCGTGCTCGACGGGCTCGTCCTGACGGGCGGGGGCGACGTCGACCCCGCCGCCTACGGCGAGGAGGCCGACCCCGAGGTGGGCGGCGTGGATGTGCACCGCGACGCCAGCGAGCGGGCCCTCCTGGCCGCCGCCCTCGAGGCCGACCTGCCGGTGCTCGCCATCTGCCGCGGCTGCCAGGTGCTCAACGTGTACCTGGGCGGGACCCTGCACCAGCATTTGCCCGATGTGGTCGGGAACCTCCATCACCGCAGGGCGCCCATGGTCTTCGAGGACGTCGACGTGGCGACGGTGCCCGGCTCCACGGCCGCCGACGTCTTCGGTGCCACCACCACCGTCCGCTGCTCGCATCACCAGGCCATCAACGCCCTGGGCGCCGACCTGGTCGTCACCGCCCGCGCCGGCGACGGGGTGGTCGAGGCCGTCGAGCTGCCGTCGGCCCGCTTCGTGCTGGCGGTCCAGTGGCACCCCGAAGAGGCCATGGACCAGCGGCCCTTCGACGCACTGGTCCGGGCCGCCCGGGACGCCATGGGAGAACGGCGGACGGTCGGGGCGGGTCAGCGCCTGACGCAACCCCCGAATGACATGGTGATCGGGGCCGTCGCAGGCCTCGCCGGGTAAGGTGCCGCCATGGCAGACAGCGGGGGCCACAAAGTCGTCAAGCCGGTCGCCGCCGCCGCGGTGACGCTCGGGACGATCGCCAGCATCTGGTGGTTCGCGCTCAAGCCCCGTCGCAAGGCCAAGCGACAGGGGATCACGACCGAGAAGAAATAGGTCCGAGTCCCTCCACCAGCGCCGGCAGGCACTCGCTGATGGAGTCCCGCAGGACCACGTCGGCCAGGCCGTCCATGTCGGTTGGCCCTCCGTTGACGATGATCGCCGCCGCTCCGTGCCGTAGGGCGACCGGCACCAGACCCGCAGCCGGGAAGACGGCGAGGGTCGAGCCCACCGCCAGCAGCACGTCGCAGGCGGCCGCCGCCTCCTCGGCCCGGAGCATGTCCTCGGCCACGAGACTCTGGCCGAAGCTGATGGTGGCCGACTTCAGAATGCCACCGCAGATTTCGTCGCCGGGCATCACCACGACGGCAGGACGGATCGGCCTCGCCCGCCCGGACCCGGTCGTGGACGGGCTCGGCCGGCTGACGGTCGCCGCAGCTGAGGCACATCACGTCGAGCGACGAGCCGTGGATCTCGACGAGACGGTCGGGGTCGCTGCCCGCCTTCTGGTGCAGGCCGTCGATGTTCTGCGTGACGAGGAGGTCGAGGCGCCCGCTGCGCTCGAGGTCGACGAGCGCACGGTGCCCGTCGTTCGGCTCGGCCGACCACATCGGAGAGGTCAGCCGGTTCTGCCACGACCGCGCCCGCAGCTCGGGGTCCGACACGTAGGCCTGCAGCGTCGCCATCTTCTCGGCCTCAGGGTTCTTGGTCCACACGCCCTGCGGCCCCCGGAAGTCGGGGATGCCCGAGTCCGTCGAGGTCCCGGCGCCCGTCAACACCACGACCCGCCGGGCCTGGCCGAGCAGCGACCGGGCCCGGCCGACGTCGTCGCTATATGAGGTCATCACCGGGAGGAAATCGTAGGGGCGTGCGGGCGTAACCTGCCCCGGTGCCCGGGGACGCCCCAGCCGCAGCGCCGTCCCCCGCCCCGTCCGTCGAGATCCTGCACGCATCCGACGCCGAGGACCGCCAGCGCCGCGCCGCCGGCGCCCTCCTGGCCAAGGGCTGCACCCGGGGCGACCGGGTGGCCTTCTCCCTGGGCTCGTCGGCCGACCTCATATGTGCAGCCCTCGGTGCAGCGCGCGTCGGCCTCATCCCCGTCATGCTCAACGCCACGCTCACGCCGGCCGAGCGCGACGGGCTCGCCGAGGATTCCCGCCCGACCTTCCGTGTCTTCGCGCCGGCCGATCTGTACGACCTCATACATGGGGGGAGAGGACGGCCCGCCGACCTGGCGCCGTACCCCCTCACCCGCCCCATGCACTACACGTCGGGCACGACGGGCAGCCCCAAGGGCGTCACCACCGGGCTCTGGGACGAACGCACCGCCCAGCGCGTCTTCGAGGACGAGGCCGAAGTCTGGCACTTCGACGCCAACGACCTGCACATGGTGTGCTCGCCGATGTACCACACGGTGTCGGTCAGATTCGCCGGCGGCACACTCCTGTCGGGCGGGTCGTTGGCCATCCTGAGCCGCTTCGATGCGGCGACCGCCCTCGATACCCTGCGCCGCCACCGGCCCACGACAGCCTTCCTCGTCCCGACGCATCTGCACCGCATGCTCCACCACCCGGGCCTCGGGCCCGACGAGCAGTTCGACTCGCTGCGCCTCCTCGCCCACGCCGGCGCGCCCTGTCCCGACACGGTCAAGCGCGCCATCATGAAACGAGTCCGGCCCGGCGGCGTCTGGGAGTTCTACGGCTCCACCGAGGCCCAGTTCTCGGTCTGCCCGCCGGAGGACTGGCTCGAGCGCCCCGGCACCGTCGGCCGGGCTCGCCCGGGCCGCCGACTCCACGTCGCCCCGATCACCGGCGACGCCGCCGACACCGATTCCGGCGCGGCCGACGCGGTGGCCGCCGCAGGCGTCGCGGTGGGCACCATCTGGTGCGACCTGCCCGACTTCGCCCGCTTCAGCTACTGGGGGGACCCCGACGCCACCGCAAAGGCCTGGAACGGGCCGGCGTGCACCGTCGGCGACCTCGGCCGGCTCGACGTGGACGGCTATCTCTACCTGACCGGCCGCCGCCACGACCTCATCATCAGCGGGGGCGTCAACGTGTACCCCGCCGAGATAGAGAACGTCCTGGCCGCCGTCGACGGCATCGCCGAGGTGGCCGTGTTCGGGCTGCCCGACGAGCAGTGGGGCCAACGGGTGTGCGCCGCCTACGTGGCCGACGGCCGCCCGTCGGCGGGCGCGGCGGCATCGTCGGCCGAGGAGGCCCTGCGGGCCGCGGCGGTGGCCCGGCTCGCCCCGTACAAGCGGCCCAAGGCCTACTTCGCGGCTGCGGACCTGCCCCACACGGCGACCGGGAAGCTCGTGCGACGGGCCGTCCCCGAACATCTCGGCCTCCCGGGCGGGTAAAACTCCTCCATGCCCTTCGCCACCATCAACCCGGCCACCGGAAAGACGGAGAAGGAGTTCCCGGCCCACACGCCCGCCGAGGTCGACGCCATCCTCGACCGGGCCATGGCCGCCTTCGCCGAGTACCGCACGACGACGTACAAGGAACGGTCGCGCCACCTGCTGACGGCGGCGGAGCTCCTCGAGGGCGAAGTCCCGGACATCGCTCGCATCCTCACCACCGAGATGGGCAAGACCTTTGCCGCCGCCAAAGCCGAGGTCTCCAAGTGTGCGGCCGGCCTGCGCTGGTTCGCCGAGAACGCCGAGGCGCTGCTGGCCGACGAGCTGATTGCCACCACCGCCTCGAACTCCTACGTGCACTACCAGCCGCTCGGCGCGGTGCTGGCCATCATGCCGTGGAACTTCCCGATGTGGCAGGTCATCCGCTTCGCCGCGCCCGCCCTCATGGTGGGGAACGTCGGTCTCTTGAAGCACGCGTCGAATGTGCCGCAGACCGCCCTGGCCATCGAGGACCTGTTCCGGCGGGCGGGCCTCCCCGACGGGGCCTTCTCCAACCTGTTCATCCCCTCGAGCGAGGTGGCGGCGCTCATCCACGACCCGCGCATCGCCGCCGTGACGCTGACGGGCAGCGAGCCGGCGGGTATGTCGGTGGCCGCGGCGGCCGGCGACGCGTTGAAGAAGACGGTGCTCGAGCTGGGCGGCTCCGATCCGTTCGTCGTGCTGGCCAGCGCCAATCTCGACGACGCGGTGCGCACCGCCGTGACCGCCCGAGTCCAGAACAACGGCCAGTCGTGCATCGCGGCCAAGCGGTTCATCGTGGTCGACGCGGTGGCCGACGAGTTCGAGTCCCGTTTCATTCAGTCGATGGAGTCGTTGGTGGTGGGCGACCCCTTCGACCCCGCCACCAACATCGGGCCCATCGTGAGCGAGGCGCAGCGGGACGAGCTGGTGGGCCAGGTGGCGGCGGCGCGGCGCGAGGGTGCCACCGTCCACGCCGGCGCGTCGTTGCCCGAGGGCGGCGGCTGGTGGTTCCCCCCGACCGTCCTGTCGGGGATCACGACCGACATGCCGATCGCCAAGGTCGAGATGTTCGGTCCGGTCGCCATGGTGATCCGTGTCCCCGACGTGGCCGCCGCCATCACCGCCGCCAACGACACTTCGTTCGGGCTGGGGTCCAGTGTGTGGGGCTCCGACGAGGCCGAGATCGCCGCCTGTGTCGAGGGGATAGAGGCGGGCGCCGTGTTCGTCAACGCCATGGTGGCGTCCATGCCCGAGTTGCCATTCGGCGGGATCAAGAGGTCGGGCTACGGGCGGGAGCTCTCGGAGTTGGGGTTGAAGGAATTCGCCAACGCCAAGACCGTGTACATGGCCTGATTGCCCGGGGCGCCGGCTCAGCTACAAGCCACTGACTGACGGCCGGTAGCGCACGAATATCGTGGTTTGCGGCACACAAATCGCCCAATCGACGGACAATTGGCGTGTGGTCCGCCCAGGGCTGGACGACTATCTGGGTATGGGGCAGGCTCTTCTCCGATGACATCCGCCGCCACGCCGAACCCGGTGCCGCAAATCAGGACGCCAGAGGACCTTTCTGTGGGTACTTACGCCAATGGCGTCGGTGTGTGGTTTTCATAGACAGAGTTCACGATTGACTTCGTGGCCGCGCTACCGCTTGAACCTGGGCAAGACCAAAATGGCGACCCCGTCTTGGTTGCCCCACAACAGGTCGTTGCACGGCTCAAACCGCCCCCACCACTCATCTTTCAGATAATGCAGAATTTGGCGGACAGCATGGACAAGTACGAGAAGCAGTTCGGAGCGATTGCCGATCACCAAGGCCAGCGATTCGGGCCACCCTCACCAGGAGTTGCAGATGACGACGATTCCTAGTCCCATCTATGTCGTTGCCAACGAGAGAACCGTGGTCGTTGATCTCATGAGTCGGTACATGCCGGCCGAGTTTCACGGGACTATCTCGTGGCCAGAAGTCACCACGCCGACCGGCGATCCCCGGCGATGGCTGGTGGTTCCTGTCGACGGCGATGACCACCCCCACATTCAGATGCTCAGTGGTATCTGGGGCACCTTCTGGGAATCAGATGAAGACGAGGCCGACAATCCTCTGTGATTCCGGGAGACATCTGTAGTTTCCCCTTCGTCAACCGCGATGGCGAGGTCAAGCCTCGGCCAATGGTGGTTGTCTCGGTGGGACCCACCGGTCCCGGCGAGGATGAGGTGGTCGTGGTTGCTCCGATAACGGGTAGTCCCGCCCACGTCCAGCACCCCCGCACGGGTGACGTGATTCTGGACGACTACCTGGAGTGCGGCCTTAATCGGCTATCGGTTGTTCGTGGGCGCCAATTCGCCGGAGTCCCACTAGCGGACCTGACCCCCAGGGAAGGGGATCGGGTCTCACCGGGAGACCCTGGCGCACCTTCAGCGGATCATGCGCGACCTCATGCCGCCCGAAGCTCCCACTCTGTTCTGTGGTCACAGGCAGGGGACCCAGAGCAGCCAGGTTGAGATTCACCCACGAACGTTCAAGAAACCGACTCAAGAATCAGGGTTTGTCACCCCGCACACTCCCGATCCGCCGATCCACCGATCCACCGATCCGCAACTTTCGGCAACTCAAGCGCGGCGCCAGCGGCGTCGACTGGAACCACGTGGTCGGAATGACGATGCGTCGACGGATGTTGATTCTCGTGGCAGTCGCGGGGTGCCTCATGGTTGCCTGCGCCATGGGCGTCATCGCCTTCGTCGGTATGACCTCGCTCGCCGGCATGTAGCGACGCCTCTCGGGCACGACCTCGGGCGGCACCCCGCCCAGCCCGAGTCCCGCCCCGCCTGTTCAGTCGGCGACGCCCCTGCCGTAGCCTGCAGGTCGGGCCCATATGACCTATCTCGACCACGCCGCCACCACGCCGCTCCGACCCGAAGTCGCTGCGGCCATGGCGGAGGTGTACGCCGCAGCCGGCGGGCTCGGCAATCCCACCGGCAGCCACCCGCCGGCCCAGCGGGCGCGGCGCCTGCTCGAAGAGGCGCGCGACGAGGTGGCGGCCTTCCTGGGCCGCGCTCCGGGCGAGATCGTTTTCACCTCCGGCGGCACCGAGTCCGCCAACCTGGCCGTGCTGGCGCCGGCCGAGGCGGCACGGCGGGAGCGGGGCGAGGCCGTGCTCTTGTATTCCGCCGTTGAGCACCCGGCCGTGCGCGAGTCGGCGCGGGCGGCCGCCGTGGCGGGCCTCGATGTCCGCGAGCTCCCCGTCGACGAGTACGGCATCGTCGACCCCGATGCGCTGGAGCGTACGCTGTCCTCGCGGGTCACGAGCGTGGCGATCATGACGGCCAACAACGAGACCGGCGTGATCCAGCCGTTGCCCGCGCTCATCGATGCGGTTCGCCGCCGCGCCGCGAACGCCTACGTCTTCACCGACGCCGTGCAGGCCGCGCCCTACCTCGACCTGGCCGTGCTCACCGCCGGCGCCGACCTGGTGTCGCTCAGCGCGCACAAGGTCGGGGGCCCCGTCGGCGTCGGCGCCCTGGCCATCGCCCACGGCGTCGCGCTCGAGCCCCGCCAGTACGGCGGCGGCCAGGAGCGCGAGCGGCGGAGCGGCACGCAAAATGTGGCGGGCGCGGTCGGGCTGGCCACGGCGTTGCGTCTAGTGGCCGCCGAGCGCGCCACGGCGGCGCCGCGGGTGGCGGGACATCGCGACCGGCTGCGCGGCGGGCTGCTGGACGCCATAGAAGGCGCGTACCGCACGGTGCCCGACACCGCCGCCTCGGCCGGGGTCGAAGTACTCCCCGGCCACCTCCATCTGTGTGTGCCGGGTGTCGAGCGCGAGGAGCTCCTGGTGGCGCTGGGGGAGGAGGGCATCTGCGTCTCCGGCGGGTCGTCGTGTGCCAGCGGGGCGCTCCAGCCGAGCCACGTGCTCTCCGCCATGGGCGTCGCCCCCGAGCTGGCCGCGGGTGCGCTCCGCTTCACCCTGGGGTATGGCACGACTTATGCCGACGTCGACCGCGCCCTCGCCGTCGTCCCCGCCGTGGTGGCCGCGCTGCGCCGGGGCGACTGAGACCCGGTTGTCCCGGTGGCACACTTGTCCCATGCGGGTGCTCGTGGCCATGTCGGGGGGCGTCGACTCCTCGGTGGCGGCCGCGCTGCTGGTTGAGCAGGGCCATGACGTGGTCGGCGCCACGCTCAAGCTGTGGGGCGGGCCGTCCGACTCTGGATGCTGCTCGGTGGCCGACGTCGAGGACGCCCGCCGCGTGGCCCAGCAGCTCGGCATCACCCATCACGTCTTCAACCTGACCGAGGAGTTCGATCGCAACGTCGTGGCGCCCTACGTGGGGGAGCACGCGCGGGGGCGGACGCCCAACCCCTGTATCGAGTGCAACCGCACCATGAAGTTCGACCGCCTGTTGCAGCGGGCCGACCGGTTGGGCTTCCACCGCCTGGCCACCGGGCATCACGCCCGTGTCGGCGCCGGCGTCGAAGCCGGCGTCGAAGCCGGCGCAGACGTCACGTCGTGGCAGCTCCGGCGCGGCGCCGACCCGCTCAAGGACCAGTCGTATGTGCTTTCGATGCTCGGGCAGGATGCGCTGTCCCGCGTGGTCTTTCCGGTGGGCGACATGACCAAGGACGACGTACGGGCCCACGCCCGCCGTCTCGGGCTGCGCACGGCGGCGAAGCCGGACAGCCAGGACGTGTGCTTCATCGGCAGCGCGGAGGGCCGTGAAGGGTTCCTGTCCCGGCGGGTGGAGCTGCACCCCGCCGAGGTGGTGGATGGCGCGGGCCGCCCGGCCGGCTCCGTCAATGCCGTCGAGCTCGTCACGGTGGGGCAGCGCCGCGGCATGGGTCACGGCAGCGACGGCAAACGGCGCTATGTCACCCACGTCGACGTGGCGGCGCGGCGGGTGGTCGTGGGCAGCGCGGCGGAGGTGTTGCGCTCCTCGGTGCTGTTGGCCGGGCCGTCGCTGACGTGGGTCGACCGGCCGCTCCCGGCCGGGGCGAGGGCGGTGGCGCAGGTCAGCGCGCACGGGCGGCCCGTCCCGTGCACCCTCCTGGCGCGGGCCGGCGATGCCGGCGATGGCGACGACGAGTGCGCCGGCATGGAGGTCGTCTTCGACGCCCCGCAGCGCCCCGTGGCGCCGGGCCAGACGGTGGCGCTCTACGACGCGCTCGACCCCGACGCCGTCGTCGGTGCGGGGATCGCGGCGTGACCGTCGCCGGCGACGTCCCCGAGAAGGCGGCGGCCCGCGCCGCCGAGCTCCGCGCCCGGATCATCCACAACAACGAGCTGTACAACGTGCTCGATGCGCCCGAGATCCCCGACTCCGAATACGACCTTCTCGTGGTGGAGCTCAAGCAGCTGGAGGCGGACTACCCGTCGCTGGCGACGCCCGACTCGCCGACGCAGGCCGTGGGCGCCGCGCCCTCGGGCCTCTTCCAGGAGGTGCGCCACCGCGTCCCGATGATGAGCCTCGACAACGCGTTCAGCGAGGACGAGCTGCGGGCGTGGGGGGAGCGGCTGCGGCGGCAGGCGCCCGACCTCGACATCGACACGTTGGCCTTCTCGTGCGAGCCCAAGGTCGACGGCGTCGCCATGTCGTTGACCTACGAGAGCGGCCGCTTCGTGCAGGCGGCCACCCGGGGCGACGGCGTCACGGGTGAGGACGTGACGGCGAACATCTCCACCGTGGCCGATGTCCCGAAGGAACTGGCCAAGGCGGGCGGGCCCTATCCCGACGTGCTCGAGGTCCGTGGCGAGATCTACATGCCCGTCAAGGAGTTCGACGCCATGAACAAGCGCCAGGCCGAGCGCGGGGAGCGCCTCTTCGTCAACCCCCGCAACTCGGCGGCCGGCGCGCTGCGCCAGAAGGACCCAAGCATCACGGCCCAGCGGCCACTGCACTTCTGGGCCTACGCGCTGGGCGAGGTGGGGTCAACCCGGGGCAAGGTCATATGGCCGGCGGCCACGCAGACGGCCACCCTGGCGCAGCTCCACAAGGCCGGCTTCCCGGTGAGCCCCGACGCTCGCCACATCGTCGGCATGACGGCCGTGGTGGCTCGCTGCGAGGAGCTGGCCGAGCTGCGCCACAGCCTCGCCTACGAAATCGACGGCGTCGTCACCAAGGTCGACGAGGTCGCACTGCACGACGTGTTCGGCACCACGTCACGCGCCCCCAGATGGGCCATCGCCTTCAAGTTCCCTCCCGAGGAGCGCACGACCCGCCTGCTCGACATCATGGTCTCCATCGGCCGCACCGGCCGGGCCACGCCCTTCGCACGCCTCGAGCCCGTCTTCGTGGGCGGCTCGACCGTCGGCGTGGCGACGCTGCACAACGAGGACCAGGTCGCGGCCAAGGACGTCCGGCCGGGCGACCTCGTCATCGTGCGCAAGGCCGGCGACGTCATACCGGAGGTGGTCGGTCCCGTCCGCGAGGGCCCCGGCGTCCCCAAGCGCCGCAAGCCGAAGTGGAAGTTCCCCACGCTGTGCCCCTCGTGCGGCACGCCCCTCGTGCGCCTGCCCGGCGAGAGCGACACCTACTGCACCAACATCGACTGCCCGGCGCAGCGGGTGCAGCGGGTGGCGCACTACGCGTCGCGCTCGGCCATGGACATTGAGGGTCTGGGCGAGGAGCGCGTGCTCCAACTCGTCAGCGCCGGCCTCGTCAACGACGCCGCCGATCTCTATGACCTGATTGCGGAGCAGCTCGCCGCGCTGGACCGCTTCGCCGCCCTTTCGGCGGCCAACCTGGTGGCGGGTATCGATGCCTCGCGGTCACAGCCGCTGAGCCGGTTGCTGGTCGCGCTGGGCATCCGGCACGTGGGGCCGACGGGAGCCCGGGCCGTGGCGCGCGCCTTCGGGACGCTGCCGGCCATCGCGACGGCGTCGGTGGAGGAGCTGGCCGCGGTCGACGGGGTCGGCGGGATCATCGCGGCCAGCCTGGCCGAGTTCCTCTCGGCCGACACCAACGTGGCCGTGATCGATCGCCTGCGCCGCGCCGGGGTGTCGATGGAGGAGCCCGACGTCGTGGGGTCCGCCGGAAGCGATGGCGGCGCAGCCGGGGCGGCGGCCCTCCCACAAACCTTGGAGGGCAAGACGGTGGTCGTCACCGGCGCGGTCCCCGACTACACGCGGGAAGGAGCCGAGGAGGCGATCATGGCGCGTGGCGGCAAGTCGCCGGGGAGCGTGTCGAAGAAGACGTTCGTGCTCGTGGTGGGCGAATCGCCCGGCGCCAGCAAGCTGAAGAAGGCGGAGGAGCTCGGCATCCCCCAGCTCGATGCGGCTTCGTTCCAGGCGTTGCTCGATACCGGTGAACCTCCCTCATGAGCAGGACCGTTGCTGGTAGAGGGGTGTCCACCGGATACCCGCCCGCGATCGGTAGCCTGAGTGCGCCCCGATGCCCCTGATTTCTGACTCCATCGGCCGGGTCCTTGGGAAGCGGTACCGGCTGCTCTCCGCTTTGGGCACCGGCGCATCCGCTCACGTCTATCTTGCCGAGGACGTGTCCCTCCAACGCCACGTCGCGGTCAAGGTGCTCCAACCCGGGTTGGCCACGGACGAGGCGTTCTTGAAACGCTTCCGGGCCGAGGCGCGCTCGGTGGCGTCGTTGAACCACCCGCACGTGCTGCGCGTCTTCGACTGGGGCGAGGACCAGGACGGGCCGTATCTGGTGTTGGAGTATCTCGGTGGCGGGTCGTTGCGTGATCTGTTGGATCGTGACATCCGGTTGTCACTGCCGCAGGCGGCCCAGTTGGGGACCGAGGTGGCGCAGGGGCTGGCGTACGCGCACCTGCGGGGTCTGGTGCATAGGGATATAAAGCCCGCGAATTTGCTGTTCGACGAGGAGGGCCGGGTCCGGGTGGCCGACTTCGGCGTGGCCCGCGCCCTGGCCGAAGCGGCCTGGACCGAGCCGGCGGGAGCGATGGTGGGGACGGCCCGCTATATAAGCCCCGAGGCGGCGGAGGGCAAGACGGTCGACGGCCGTGCCGACGTGTACTCGCTGGCGCTGGTGCTCTACGAGGCGGTGACGGGCGTCGTGCCCTTCGTGACCGACACCACCATGGGGACGCTGGCGGCCCGCATCGGCCAACCACTGCCGCACAACGATCTCTTGGGCCCTTTGGACGACGTGCTGGCCCGTGCCGCCGCTCCCGACGTGGCCGCCCGTCTGGACGCGGCCGGTCTGGCGGCCCGGCTGGGCGCGCTGGCCGCCGCGTTGCCGACGCCCTCCGCGCTGCCCTTGATCATGCCCAGGCTCGAGGACTCCGCCCCGATCCACGGGTTCCGGGCGCCGGGCGTGTCGGAGCTGACGGACTCGGGCATCGGTATGGCGGCCGGTGTGGCGGCCGGTGGCGCCGCTGCGACAGTGGGCGACGGCACGGCGATCGCTCCCGGCCTGGGGGCGGCAGGCACGCCGGTCGGGACGAAGGCAGGACCGGGCGAGCTGTTCGATGCGGAGCCCGGTGCGGACGGGTCGTCGAAGTCGAAGCGGCGCCGCCGTGAAGCTGTCCTGAGCACGGGCGGTCCGGCATCGCCGTACCAGCGTCCCAAGAGCCGGAAGGGGTGGTGGATCGGTGGGGCGATCGCCTTGGCGGTCGTCCTCGCCGCGGGGCTGGTGACCGCCTTCGCCACGAATGTGTTCACGCCGTCGCACCCGACGCCGGCGCTCGTCAATATGACCTTGGCCGAGGCTCGGACGGCGGTGGCCAAGGTCCATATGAACCTGAAGGAGGGCACGCCGCTCACCTCGATAACCGTGGCCGCCGGAGAGGTGATATCGCAGAGCCCGAATGCCGGTGTCTCGCAGAAGGAGGGCTCGAACGTCAACGTGGTGGTGTCGTCGGGCAAGCCGGACGTGACGGTGCCGTCGTTGGCCGGTATGACCTGTGCGCAGGCCGCGACCGCCCTGCAGTCAGCGCATTTCCAATCCGTCTGCAACACGGCGGGGACGTACAGCGACACGGTGCCGGCGCAGGTACTGGTCCTGTGGTCGATCGGCTCGACCCAGAACCCGACGAAGGCTCCGTACGGATCGACCATCACGCTCGTGCCGTCGCTCGGCCATTCGCCGGCCACCGTGCCGAGCATCCCGACCAGCTACTCGTTCGCCCAGGCCCAGGCCGCGCTGCAGGCGGTCGGCCTGACCGCCACGCAGAACTCACAGTCCAGCCCCACCGTCCCGTCGGGACAGGTGATCTCCACTGCGCCGGCCAGCGGTGCGTCGGCGCCCTACGGCTCGGCGGTGATGGTCAACATCTCGACCGGTCCACCGACGACGACGGTCCCCAATGTCATCGGTGACACGGTCTCCCAGGCCACCAGTGCGCTGCAACAACAGGGCCTGAGCGTCTCGGGCGTGTCCGGCAGCCCCAACAACAGCGTGAGCGGAACCCAGCCCTCGGTCGGCTCGACGGTACCGACGGGCTCATCGATCCAGATCTTCACGCAGTAGTAGCTGGTCGGCCTCCGCCGTGGCGCTCCCGTTCGACCCCGACTGCGACCTCTGCGAGGCGGCCCGACTGTCGGCGTGGCATCACGAGGACGACGTGTGCTGGGTGGCCGACTGCGAGGTGTGTGGGGTGCCCATGGTCGTGTGGAAGCAGCACGGGCCGACGCCACCCGAGGGCGACGTCGAGCACATGGTCGCCCAGCTGACGCGGGTGGCCGACGCGCGTTTTGGCGAGGGCGAGTGGTCGGTCGACCGGGTGATGCGCCAGATCCCGAACCACTTCCATGCCCATGGGCGTGATCCGAACTGGTGGTTCCGCCTGCGTGGTTTGCGTTGACGAAGTCATCGTCGCCCTGACGACCTCGTATCGTCGTCCGGGCGCCGCTCCCGGGCGAGAGGCGGGCTGAAGGCGGCCACCTAGGGTGTCCCAGGTGGAAGAATCCGGCGACCGGCAGGCCGACGTCCTGCTGGACCCCAATTTCGACCCCGGCGGCGGCGCCATGGGGACGATGGGGGCGGACGGTTCCGTCGAGACGAACTGGTTCGTCCTGCTGCACCGGCGGGTCACGGACCGGGCCGTGCGCAGCCCTCGCTACCAGTGGTGGGCCCTGGTCGCGCTGCTAGCCGGGCTCCTCTCCCTCAATATCACCTTCACCGTCTTCGTGGTCGCGTTGCCCACGGTGAAGGCGGACTTCAACACCAACTTCTCCGTGCTCGCCTGGGCCTCGACTGGACCGCTCCTGGCCTTCGGCGTGGCGGCTCCCTTCTTCGGGAAGGCCGGGGACCTGTTCGGCCATCGCCGGCTGTACCAATTCGGCCTGCTCGGGGCGATGGTGAGCGCCATCCTGACGGCCACGGCACCCGACGTCGGGATGCTCCTGTTCGCCCGTGCCCTCGACGGCGTGCAGGGGGCGGCGACCGGCACGGCGTCAATGGCGATCATCCTGGAACTGTTCTCACGGCAGGACCGGGTCAAGGCCCTCGGCTGGTGGTCCCTGGTGGGAGCGGGCGGCCCAGTGCTCGGCGTGACCTTGGGCTCACCGGTGATCCAGTACTTCGGCTGGCGGACGTTGTTCTGGGGGCAGCTGGTGCTCTTGGTCATCGCCTCGGGGGTCGTCGCCCTCCTGTTGCCGTCGGACCGGAGGTCGTCCCGCGCTGACGTCGTGGCCGACGAAGCCGGGGCAGACGGTGTCGGTTCCGGCCAGGGCCGGCGTCGGCGTCGGCGTCAGCAGCGCGCCGGCGTCTGGGACGGAACGGACTGGGTGGGGATCCTGAGTCTCGCCGGTTCCGTGACGTCC
The DNA here is from genome assembly GCA_963745665.1 of uncultured Acidimicrobiaceae bacterium. Lineage (GTDB taxonomy): Bacteria > Actinomycetota > Acidimicrobiia > Acidimicrobiales > RAAP-2 > Bog-473. The sequence goes on from CAVUYE010000003.1 coordinate 283,230, forward strand.
GCCATGTTGGTGCTGAGTGTCGGTCCCATCGTGGGTTGGACCTCAGCCGCCGTCATCGCCTGTGGGGTCGTGGCGGTCGTGCTGACCATCGTGTTCGTCCGCCGGCAGCTGACGTTCGCCACCCCGCTCGTCCCGACCACATACTGGCACCGCCGCAACTTCATGTTCCCCATGGGGACGAAGACGTTCTCGAGCTTCGCCTACTTCGGCGGGTTCTTCCTGTTCCCGCTCTTGATGGAGCAGGTCTACGGCTACAGCGTGTCCCAGGTCGGATTCATATCGGTGGCGCGCCCGCTCTTGTTCGCCATCAGCGCGCCGATCGCGGGCTATATGACGGTGCGGACGGGGGAGCGGACAGCGACGCTCTTCGGCGCCGGCTCCCTGCTCGTCTCCATGATCCTGTTCGCCACCCTCAGGCCATCGGCGGGGCTGTTCATCATCCTGGTCGCGCTGGCGCTGTCCGGTCTCGGCATGGGCGTCTCCATGCCGGCGACGTCGGCGACCATGTCCAATGAGCTGGCGGCGTCCGAGTACGGGGTGATGAGCGCAGCGCAGCTCCTGGCCACCCAGGTCGGGGAAGTGGCGGGCATTCAGGCCGTCCTGACCATCCAGGAGTCGATCGCCCGGCGATCGGGCCTGGGCAGCGTGCACCACAGCCCGGCGCTCCTCCACAGTTTTGCCGTCCCGTTCTGGGTCTGCGCCGGCGTGGCGGCCGGGGCCGTGGTCTGCGGGCTGTTCATAAAGTCACTGCCCCGCGACGTGCGGACCACGCAACAGCTGGCCGATACGGGCTGACGGCCCGGTTACTCGGTGATATCGCGCAACTTGGCGGCCATCTCGGCGGCATTGGGGTCGCTCGCGGCCGGTGCCGCCTGCAGGGCCATGAGTTTGGCCATGTCACCCTCGACCCGCACCTTGCCGGCCATGAAGGCCTGCATGCCGGCCTGAGGGTTGCCCTCAATCAGGATTGCCTTGGCCGTGTCGTAGTCCACGGTCACCGTGAGGTCTTGCGTCTCGAGATGGCCGGTATCGAGTATGAGCTCCCCGCTCGAGGTGTCCAAGTGGGCGAGGATGTCCTCGTCGGAGAACGGGACGGCGGTCACCACCAGGTTCATACGTACGGCGTGCGGGACGGGAGCGGTCTTGCCCTCGTACTCGGCGCGGATCTTCCGGGCCTCGTCCAGCCACTCGTCGCTCAGGAACGGGTACGACGGCATTGCGGTGCTCCTTCGTCTTCGGTCTTGGGTCTCGGTCGTGTCGTGGTGCAGGACCTCTGTCGCCCCGCCCGGGAGCCATCTGGCCGCCGGAACCCTACTCGCCTCGCCGGTAGGCTGCCCCTCTGTGGTCGTCTCTATCATCCCCGGTGCCGAGCCGTATTCCGCGACTGGTGACACCCGCGGTGCGCTCGTCCTGCACGGGTTCACGGGCAACCCGCAGTCGATGCGCGGCCTGGCGCTGGCCCTGACCGACGCCGGGTTCAGCGTCGAGATGCCGCTGCTCCCAGGCCACGGCACCGAGATAGGGGACATGCTCGACACCCGGTGGGAGGACTGGTCCGCCGCCGCCGAAGCCGCCTACACCGAACTGGCGGCGCGCAGCGACGGCGTCGTCGTGGTCGGGCTGTCGATGGGGGGCATGCTGAGCGTGTGGTTGGCCGAGCATCACCCCGAGATCGCGGCCATCGCGGTGGTGAACCCGCTCCTCTCTCCGCCCGACGCCGACACGCTGGGATTCATACAGGCGATGATCGACGGCGGTGACGAGGTGGCACCGGGCATCGGGTCGGACATCGCGATGGAGGGTGCGGTCGAGGCGGCGTATCCGGGCCTCCCGCTGCGGGCGACGCTCTCGCTCTTCGACGCCGCGGCCGAGGTGGGAGCCGAGCTCGAGTCGGTGAGCTGTCCCGTCCTGCTCTTCACGAGCGTGCAGGACCACGTGGTCGATCCGGTCTCGAGCGAGATCCTGGTGGCCCGGGCCAAGGGTCCCGTCGAGCAGGTCATGCTGGAGTGGAGCTTCCACGTGGCCACGCTGGACTGGGACAAGGACGAGATCGAGGCCCGCACCGTCGCATTCCTGACCGGCGTGCTCCCGCCCCACTCGTGACGGAGCGCGCCGAGCTGAGCCGTGAGGACGTCATACATGTGGCGCGCCTGGCCCGCCTCGACCTGAGCGAAGAGGAGGTCGAGCTCTTCACGGCGCAGCTGCGGACCGTGCTCGACCACGCCGCCGACGTGGCGTCGCTCGACCTGTCCCACCTCGAGCCGTCCTCGCACCCGATTGCGTTGCGCAACGTCCTGCGGGCCGACGAGCCCCGTCCGAGCCTGGACCGTGACGAGGTGCTGGCTGCCGCACCGGCGGTGGAAGACCACCGCTTCCGGGTGCCCCGCATCGGCGGCGAGGCGCCGTGAGCACGGCGGCGGCACTGGCGGCCGAAGTCCGTGCCGGCGAGCGGTCGGCCCGCGCCGCGGTCGACGAGGCTCTCGCCGCGGTGGCGACGGGCGACGGCGAGTACCACGCCTTCCTCAGCGTTCTGCCCGACGAGGCGCGCGCCGCGGCCGACGCCGTCGACGTCACCGTGGCGACCGGCCGCGATCCGGGCCCGCTGGCCGGAGTGCCGGTGGCGCTGAAGGACAATCTGTGCACGCGCGGCGCCGTGACGACGTGCGGCTCCAGGATCCTCGACGGTTGGCGGCCGCCGTACGACGCCACCGTGGTGGAGGCGCTGCGCCGGGCCGGTGCGATCGGCCTGGGCAAGACGAACATGGACGAGTTCGCCATGGGCAGTTCGACGGAGAACTCCGCCTTCGGGCCCACTCGCAATCCGCGCGATATCAGGAAGGTTCCTGGGGGCAGCAGCGGTGGTTCCGCCGCAGCGGTGGCGGCTGGGTTCACTCCCCTCGGACTCGGCTCGGACACCGGAGGCTCCATCCGTCAGCCCGCCGCCTTGTGTGGGGTGGTCGGGATGAAACCCACCTACGGTCGCGTGTCCCGGTACGGGTTGGTCGCCTTCGCCAGTTCGCTCGATCAGATCGGCCCGTTTGCCACGACCGTCGAGGACGCCGCGCTGTTGTTCGACGTCCTGGCGGGGCATGACCCGCTCGACAGCACCTCGTTGCCGTCGCTGCCGGAGCCGACGTTGGCCACGGTGCACGACGGCGTGGAGGGCATCCGGGTCGGGCTGTGCCGTGATCTCGTCGACGGCTGCGCACCGGACGTGGTGGCCCGCGTGCGGGAGGCCGCCGACGCCCTGGCGGGTGCCGGCGCCAAGGTGGAGGAGGTCTCGGTCCCGGAGTTCGGGTACGGGCTGTCGGCTTACTACCTCATTGCGCCGGCCGAGGCCTCGTCGAACCTGGCCCGCTACGACGGGGTGCGCTACGGGCTGCGCGTCGACGGCGAGGACGTGGCCGCCATGAACACGGCCACCCGCACGGCGGGGTTCGGTGCGGAGGTCAAGCGACGGATCATGCTGGGGACGTATGCGTTGTCGGCGGGCTACTACGACGCCTACTACGCGCAGGCGCAGCGGGTGCGAACCCTGGTGATGTTGGCGTTCGAGCGTGCGTATTCCTCCTATGACGTCTTGTTGGGTGCGACCGCGCCGACGACGGCGTTCGACCTGGGCGCAAAGGTGGACGACCCGATGGCGATGTACATGAACGACGTCTGCACGATTCCCTCCAACCTCTCCGGGCACCCGGCGGTCTCGGTGCCGTTCGGCACGGGTGCCGACGGGCTGCCGGTAGGGGTGCAGGTGCTGGCGCCGGCGCTGCAGGAGGCGCTGCTCTTCCGGGTGGCGCGGGTCGTGGAGGCACTCGCCCCGACGTCGGACGCGGCCTTGTGACGGACTGGGAGATGGTCATCGGGCTCGAGGTGCACTCTGAGCTGCAAACGGCGACAAAGCTGTTCTGCGGCTGTCGCAACGCGTTCGGGGACGAGCCGAACGTGAACATCTGCCCGACCTGCGTGGGGCTGCCCGGCTCGTTGCCGGTGCTCAACGAGCAGGCGGTCGAGTTCGCCATGCGGATCGGCGCCGCCCTGCACTGCGAGATCCTCCCGTCGGTGTTCGCCCGGAAGAACTACTTCTATCCGGACCAGGCGAAGGACTATCAGATCAGCCAATATGACCTCCCGCTGAACGCCAACGGGTGGCTCGATTTGCCCGACGGGTTCCGGGTGGGGGTGACGCGGGCCCATATGGAGGAGGACACCGGGAAGCTCACGCACATCGGGGCGAGCGGTCGTATCAACGCCGCGCTGCACGCGCTGGTCGACTACAACCGGTCGGGGGTCCCGCTGGTCGAGATCGTGAGCGAGCCCGACATCCGCACCGTGGCCCAGGCCCGCGCCTACGCCAGCGAGCTACGCGGGATCCTGGTGGCGACCGGCGCCTCCGACGGGCGCATGGAGGAAGGGTCCATGCGGGTTGATGCGAACGTCTCGGTCCGGCCGGTGGGCACGGACGCGTTCGGGACCCGCTGCGAAATCAAGAACCTGAACTCGCTGCGGTCTCTGGGGCGCGCCATCGAGTACGAGGCCACGCGCCAGATAGCCCTTCTCGAGTCCGGCGGCACCGTGGTGCAGGAGACCCGCCACTGGGACGAATCGGCCGGGCGTACCGATTCGATGCGCTCCAAAGAGGAGGCCAACGACTACCGCTACTTCCCCGAGCCGGACCTCGTGCCCTTGGCGCCCGACGCAGCGTGGCAGGAGAACGTCCGGGCCGGTCTGGGCCTCATGCCGGCCGACCGGCGGACGGTTCTGGTGTCCGCGCTCGGTGGTGCGCCGACCGGCGCCGAGACCGACCAGATCCATGCGGTCGTCGATCTTGGTCTCGACGCGTTGGTGACGGCGGCCGCCGACGCCGGCGTGCCCGTCACCTTGGCCCTGGCTCGGGCCGCAAATGAGGTTGCTGCCCAGAGCGAGGCCGCGCTGCAGTTGGACCAGACGTCGTTCGTGTCCACGCTGGCCATGGAGTCGGGAAGCCAGCTCTCGGCGACGCAGTCAAAGGCCGTCCTCGGTGCGCTGCTCGAGCGCGGTGGGGGAGACCCGGCCGCCATCGCGAAGGAGATGGGATTCGAGGCCCTCGGATCCGACACCCTGGGCGCCGTGCTCGACGAGGTGATCGCTGCTCACCCCGACGAGTGGGCGCGCTTCCTCGACGGCGAAGATAAGTTGATGGGCGTCTTCACCCGCGAGGTCATGCAGGCCACCGCCGGGAAGGCGAACGGCAAGGAAGTGGCGGCGGAATTGCGCAGCCGCCGCGGCTGACTACTCGTCCAACCGTTCGGACGGGCGACCGCCCGAGACCCTGGTCCACAGCAGCGACGGGCGCGACGTCATGACCCGGCCCGTCGGGCCGACGATGTGCAGCTCCTGATTCGCATTCCCCGACATGGTCCATCCATTGCTGTGCACCAGATGATGGTGATGGAGGCAAACCAACGCGAGGTTTTCGAGGTCGGTCCGTCCGCCCGGTTGCCACGGGACGATGTGATGCACATTGGTGAAGGTCACGGCGGTGCATCCGGGAAACCGACAGTGGCGGTCGCGCCGCATCACCTCCCGGCGCTGGGCATCGGTGGGGTGTCGCCGGGCCCGGCCCTCGTACATCGTGTGCCCGACGTCGTCGTCGACGGCCACCGCGACGGTAGCGTCGCAGGCGATCCGCTGGACCGTTTCACAATCGATCAGGCCGTGACGCTCGAGCTCACCGGCGAGTTCCGTGGGATCGACTGCGTCGTCGACCAAAGCCTCCAGGGGGACGTGGACCACGACGACGTGCGGACTATCGCTTGACGGGCCTGCCGCCGAGGCACGGACGAGCTCGAAGAAGCCGTCGCAGCACCGTTGGTCCCACGGCGTTTCACCGTCGGTCGGGACATTGTGGGCGCGCGCCTCGAGACAGGCCTTGGTCTCGGCATAGGACTCGGCCGGCAGTTGGGCCGTCATGGTACGGAACTGGTCGTTGAAGCGGAGAAAGCGACGATCGTGATCGGAGGAAGGTGCGGCGGCCGGCTTGGCCGTGGTGCGGGCGACCTCGGCCAGTTCGCGGACCGAGCGTTCTCTTGCCACGTCCCGAAGTTGGCAGTCGGTCTCGGGTGTCGCCACGTCGGCGACCGCCCTCACCTTGTCGAAGGAGAGGTCGCCCGCGCAGAGGGACCCGATCAGCTCCGGAATGTCCCAGGCCTTGTCGCCCAGACGCTTCAGGGCCCGTGCGTTGGCGGTCGAGATCCCGAAGCGCTCCACGGCCCATTGCTCGGTCGAGGTCGCACCGTCCTCGCGATAGGCCTGGCGCCGGTCGGCCTCACCCAAGTCGACGACCACCCGGCCAATGGTGGCGGCGATCTGCCGGAAGCCCTCGTCGAGTCGCGCCCGGAGCTCTTCGTTCGACAGAGCAGCCGACACGCTGATGATCTCGGCGCCGGATGGGCTCGGGCTTCGACCAGCGTCGATGGGAGCGTGATTCATCGGAGTGAGAACGGTCCCGGTCGTCGCGGAGGAGTGTCGACTCCTTTCCGATCTAGTCGATCGGACCCACCATGTAGCGGTCCAAGGTAGGTCCGGCCCAGCGGGCGATCTCCTCGGGGTTGGCCGTGGAGATCGGCGGCACCCGGAGAATGTAGCGGGTGAAGGCGAGTCCCATCAGTTGTGACGAGACGAGAGCGCGCCGTTGCCAGGTCAGGTCGTCGCTCTCGCCCTCGTTGACCGGCGTCCTTTCCCAGATCCGCTCCGCGACGAACTCGCGCATGGCGTCGGCCACGTTCGGCGACGCCGCCATTGCACCGACACAAGAGGCGAACGAAGAGCCCGTTCCCTCGGCGTGGTCCCACATCGTGAGGAAGCCCGTGATGACCATCGTCCCCGCACTCGGAGCCGCAGCCGACGTCGCGTCAGGGTGTTGGTGCATCGGGATGACACGCGGGTCGAAGGGCAAGGCCATGGCGGCCACGAAGAGGCTGGCCTTCCCGTCGAAGTAGTGGTGGACGAGGGCGGGGTCGACGTGGGCCTCCCGTGCTACGGCCCGCAGACTGGCCCCGTCGTAGCCCTGGGCGGCGAAGACGCGCTTGGCGGCATCAATGATCTCCCCCTTGGTGTCGGCGTTCCCCGGTCGTCGGCCGGCCGCCGCCGCGGCGGCGCTCATATGAGGTCGCCGCCGGTCTGAGAATCGGGGTATTCACCATCGGCGAATTCTGTGCTACAACTCATCAGTGATGAATACTAACGGGAAAACGACCACCGGGGGTGCCCAGAAGGGCGAGACGGGCACCACCGCATTGGGGCGCCTGGCCGGCGCCTGTTATGACCGCCGCCGGACCGTCCTGGTCATTTGGATCCTGGCCATCATCGGCATGACCGTCCTCGCCCAAGTGGTGGGCACGCACTTCGAGAACAAGTTCACCGCCGGCAACACACCGTCGCAGCAGGCGACGAACATCCTGCAGGAGCGCTTCCCGTCGAAGTCGGGGGACACCGCTGACGTCGTTTTCCATACGTCCGAGCCCATCACGGCGTCGGCCAACAGGGCGGCCATCGACAAGGTGGTCTCCAGCCTGGAGCCGCTGCCCTACGTCCAGAGCGTCACCAGCCCATTCTCGGCTGCCGGCGCCCACCAGATCGCCCCGCCGAGCCGCGGCAACATCGCCTTCGCGCAGGTCCAGTTCACGACCGACACGGCCGACATCCCCATCCCGGCCATCAAGGAGGTCATAAGCACGGCCCAGTCGTCCGCCCACGACGGCTTCCAGGTGGAGCTCGGCGGCAGCCCCATCAGCGCCGCCGCCACTGCCGCCCCCGGGCCCAGCGAGGGTATCGGCATCACCGCTGCCATCCTGATCATGCTGCTTGCCTTTGGGTCCGTCGTCGCCATGGGCCTGCCGGTCTTCACCGCCCTGGCGGGGCTCGGCATCGGCATCGCGCTGCTCGAGCTCCTCACGCACGTCCTGACCGTGCCGAACTTCTCGCCCGAAATGGCGATCATGATCGGCCTCGGGGTGGGCATCGACTACGCCCTCTTCATCGTCACTCGATACAGGCAGGGCATCTTCGAGGGCCGTGACCCCCGCAGCGCCGTCGTCACCTCCCTCATGACGTCCGGCCGTTCGGTCCTGTTCGCCGGCAGCACCGTCGTGATCTCGCTCTTCGGCCTCTACCTCATAGGGCAGGCGTACATGATCGGGCTGGCGACGGCGTGCATCGCCGCCGTCCTCATGGTCCTCATCGCGGCCCTGACGCTGCTGCCCGCCATGCTCGGGTTCGCCGGCAACACCATCGACAAGCTGCATGTTCCGCGCCTGCTGCAGACCGGCGGCCCGCCACCGGAGAACGGCTTCTGGTACCGCTGGAGCCGCTTCGTGCAAAGAAGGGCATGGGTCACCGGCACCATCGCGGTCCTCGTCCTCGTCGCGCTGGCGCTCCCATTGTTCAGCATGCGTCTCGCCTTCACCGACGCCGGCAACGACCCGACCTCCCTCACCACGAGGCAGGCCTACGACCTCCTGGCCCAGGGCTTCGGTCCCGGTTTCAACGGCCCGCTCGTCATCGCAGCCGACATTGGGGGTCCCGCTGGAGGAGGTCAGCCGGCAGCGAACGAGTCCGCCAATACGCAAGTCGTCAACCACCTGCAGCAGGCGATCGCCGACCACCATGGCGGTGTCGCGTTCGTCACCCCGCCGGAATTCAATGCTGCACACACCGGGGCGGTCATCATCGTCTACCCGACGACGTCGCCGCAGTCGTCCCAAACCGAGGCGCTGGTGCAAACTCTCAGAAACGACGTCATACCGCCGGTCGTCAACGGCACCGACGTGAACGCGCAAGTCGGTGGTCAGACGGCGGCCAGCATCGATGCCGCCAACTTCCTCGGCCACCGCCTCTTCCTCGTGATTGGCGCCGTCCTGCTCCTCTCGTTCCTGCTCCTTATGGTCGTGTTCCGGTCGCTGGTCCTCCCACTCAAGGCCGTCATAATGAACCTGCTCAGCGTGGGGGCGGCCTACGGCGTGATGGTGGCGGTGTTCCAGTGGGGCTGGGCGGGGCGCCTCATCGGCATCGGCGAGACGGGCCCCATCGACCCCTGGATCCCGGTCGCGCTCTTCGTCGTCCTCTTCGGCCTCTCCATGGACTATGAGGTCTTCCTGCTCTCACGCATCCGGGAGGAGTGGCTGCGCACGCACGACAACTCGCTGGCCGTGGCGGACGGGCTGGCGGTGACCGGCCGGATCATCACGGCGGCGGCGGCGATCATGTTCTGCGTCTTCGCGTCCTTCGTCATAAAGGACCCGCTGCACATCCTCAAGGTGTTCGGGCTGGGGCTGGCCACGGCTGTGCTGGTCGACGCCACCATCGTGCGCATGATGCTGGTCCCGTCGATCATGGAGATCCTCGGACCGGTCAACTGGTGGATGCCGGCCTGGATGGACCGGTCCATCCCGCAGATCGGCGTCGAGGTGACGCCCGACGTCATCCCGGCGCCGGCCTGACGTCGTAATATGAGGTCCGGGGGCGGCCCGTATGCTGGGCGCCCATGAAATCGGAGCAGTCACGCACGCTGGTGTCGATCAACCCAGGGCGCGACGTGCAGCGGGTCGGCACGGCGAACTTCCTGGGTGAGGACGTCCAGAAGATCCACGACCCCGTCTGGGCCGTCATCGGCAACCTCGGCGACAGCCAGTGCTATCTCGGCGTCACGGCCAAGGTGCAGGCCGTTCAGCTGGCGCTCCACCGCCGCATCCAAGAGGAGGATCTCGGGGTCCGGCTGATCGCTCCGGCCTTCACGCTCGGCGTGTCGGATGGGCAGCTCAACGGCACGCCGCAGATGCGGTTCTCGCTCATCGGGCGGGAGCTGGTCCACGATGTCGCCGACGTCCACCTGGCCGCCAATGGCGTCGCCGGCCTCATCGCCGTCGTCGCCTGTGACAAGCCGCCCGTGGGGACGCTCGCCGCCATTCTGGAGAACGACACGCCCGCCGTCATATTGTCCGACGGCTCCATCCACCCCGGGATCGACCCCGAGACGGGCCAGCCCATCGACCTCGTCTCGGCCTTCCAGATGGCGGACCAGCCCGACGAGGTGCGAACGAGATACGCGCTGCACGCCTGCCCCGGCCAAGGCAGCTGCGGCGGCATGTTCACCTACAACACCATGCAGACGTTCATCGCGGTCCTGGGCCTCGAGCCGCTGCACATGGTGTCTCCGGCATCGGACGACCCCCGCCGCCTCGACCAATTCCCTGACGAGATGGTCGATTGTCTCCTGACGATGACCGCCAAGGGCATTCGACCCAGCGAGATCGTCACGCCGGCCTCGCTCAGAAACGCCGTCACCGTCGCCATCGCCATGGGCGGCTCGACCAACGTCGTCCTGCACGGCGTCGAGATCGCCCGCGCCGCCGGCATCGACCTCTGGACCGAGGCGATGAGCCAGCAGGAGTTCAACGCGCTCGCCCGGCGCCTGCCCGTGCTGGTCAACATGCGGCCCTTCGGCTCGTACTCCATGGTGGATGTGGAGGCCGCGGGCGGGCTCCAGGTCATAGTCAAAGAGCTCCTGGAGGCCGGCTTCCTCGACGGCACCGCCATGACCTGTACCGGCGAGACCCTGGCCGAACAGGTCGCGCGGCTGGCGCCGCCGGCACCCGACCAGGAGGTCATCTACGGCGTCGAGAAGCCGTTCAAGGACACGGGCGGTCTGCGATTGCTGCGGGGAAACCTCGCCCCCGACGGCGGGGCGATCCTGAAGGTCGCCGGCGTCGAGGGCGGCGTGCGCGACGGCGTCTTCACCGGTCGGGCCCGTGTCTTCAACGGAGAGCGCGACCTCATAGAGGCGCTCGACCAGCACCCCGACGACTTCCAGGACAACGACATGGTGGTGATCAGGTACGCCGGCCCCCGGGGCGCGCCGGGCATGCCGGAGCTGCTCGACCCCACCTCGCGCATCACCGTGTTGTGCCGCCAGCGCAACATCACCATTGCGCTCATGACCGACGCCCGCTTCTCGGGCGGATCGGTCGGGCTGGTCATCGGTCACGTGGCGCCCGAGGCCTTCCTCGGGGGGCCGATCGCCCTTGTGGAGGACGGGGACAGCATCGTCGTCGACGTCAACACGGACCGCATCGACTGCACGCAGCTGGCCGACTCCGGCGAGATGGATCGGCGGGCGGCGGCCTGGCGGGCGGCGGCGGAGGCCAACGGCGGCGTGCACCCCGACGTGACGCCGGTGACCGACCGTGTCCTGGCGCGCATGCGGGCCACGGCGGTCCCGGCCCTCCTCGGCGGTGGCATGGCGACGTAGTCGCCCGACGGATCCTTGGCAGGACGATCCCGCCGTGCAGGCCAGGGCGCCTGCCCTCGTCGCCTGGCCCAGGAAGAGGGGTGGTCCTGAGACCCGGTTCCCCGCTTCTGGGCCCCCAGATCCGCACGCCCCGTGACACCTGCGTGCCACGTGGACAGACTGTCGTAGTGAGCGGAGGGCCAGAAACGAGGTACGCCAGGTCGAAGGACGGCGTCTATGTCGCATTCCAGGTCATCGGGGACGGCCCGCTCGACCTCGTCATGGTCGGCTACGGCAACGTGATCTCCATCGACATGCGCGACGAGGAACCCCACGTCCGCCGGTTCGAGGAGCGTCTCGCCGCCTTCAGCCGGCTCATACGGTTCGACCCGCGCGGGATCGGGCTCTCCGACGCGCCGCCGCCGGGCGTGACGCCCGGCATCGAGCTGGTCGTCGACGACATCCTCGCGGTGCTCGACGCCGTCGGCTCGACTCGGGCCTGCCTGTTCGCCGTCGGCGGGAGCGGCCTGGCGGCACTGCTGACCGCAGCGGCACACCCTGGCCGCGTCTCGTCCCTTGCCCTCCTGCATTGCTACGCGCGCCTGCCGCGGGACGAGGACTACCCGTGCGGGATCCCGCAAAGGGTCCTGACTTCGTTCCTCGAGTCGGTGCTGGACGTCGGCGCGGCCGGAGGCCCCTCCATGGACGATGTGCAGCTTCTGGTGCCGAGCCTGTCCGGGGACCCGGAGTTCCGCGAATGGTGGGCGCGGGCGGGCAGGCGCGGGGCGAGCCCCGCGGCGGCCCGGGCCAGCTTGGAGATGTCGTTCTCTGGCGACGTCCGGTCCGCCGTGCCGTTGATCGACGCCCCGACGCTGATCCTGCACCGGGACCCGAGCCTCTTCTCCGTGGGTCACGCCCACTATCTGGCGGATCACCTCGCCAACGCCCGTCTCGTCGTGCTGCCGGGCGGAGACCATCTGCCGTACGGAGCGGACAGTGACACCGTCATCGACGAGATCGAGGAATTCCTCACCGGTGTCCGAGGCGGCGCAGCGACCGATCGCGTGCTGACGACGGTGCTGTTCACCGACATCGTGGGCTCGACGGAGCGGGTCGCCCGCTCCGGGGACCGCGCCTGGCACGAGCTCCTCGATTCGCACGACGCCATGACCCGAAGTGAACTCCGGCGGTTCCGGGGGCGGGAGGTGAAGACCACTGGGGACGGCCTCCTGGCGACGTTCGACGGGCCCGCCCGGGCCATTCGCTGTGCCCAGTCCATCTGCGCCGGGGCCCGTCGCCTCGGAATAGAGGTGCGGGCGGGGCTGCACACCGGTGAGGTGGAGGTCCGTGGCGACGACGTCGGGGGCATCGCCGTGCATCTCGCACAACGGGTGTCGTCCCGCGCCGACGCGGGTGAGGTCCTCGTCTCGCGCACGGTGGTGGATCTCGTAGCCGGGTCGGGCATCGCCTTCGAGGATCGAGGCGTCCACGAGCTCAAGGGGATCGACGGTACGTGGGGGCTCTTCGCAGTACGGGGTCAGACGGATCTGCCGCCCCCGTGATCGACAACCCGTTCCGGTGGGCTCGGATCCCGATCATCGACTGACACCCCCGGGCGGCGGTCCGGTTGGCCCGGCGGGGCGGCCCCCCCAGGGGTTGTCCTCTGAGGTCCGACGTGCCACAATGTCCGGGTCATGCAGGCACGTAGCTTCCGTCCCGAGATTCTGGTACTCGTAACGTAGGCACGCGCCCACAATCGGAACGCGTGCCCTACGACCTCCCGAACCGGGGGGTCTTTTCAATTTCCGGGCCGATTCGCACCGCACCAATACAGCAGCAGTACCGGCAGTAAGGGGAGTCATATGAAGATGACCGGGGCCCAGGCCCTCATAAAGAGCCTCGAGATGCAGGGGGTCGACGTCATGTTCGGCCTGCCCGGCGGTGCCATCCTGCCCGTCTACGACCCCATAATCGACTCGTCGATCCGCCACATCCTCGTGCGGCACGAGCAGGGCGCAGGTCATATGGCGGAGGGCTACGCCATGGTGACGGGAAAGCCCGGCGTGGCCATGGTGACCAGCGGGCCCGGCGCCACCAACATCGTGACGCCGCTCGCCAACGCGTACATGGACTCGACGCCGCTGATCGTCGTGTCGGGCCAGGTGGCCACCGGCTCCATCGGCACCGACGCCTTCCAGGAGTGCGACATCACAGGCGTCACCATGGGCATCACGAAGCACAACTGGCTCATCAAGGACGTCAACGACATCCCGAGGGTCGTGGCGGCCGCGTTCCACGTCGCCACGACAGGGCGGCCGGGGCCGGTGCTGATCGACCTGCCCAAGGACATCTCGAACGCCCCCATGGAGTGGTACTGGCCGTCGAGCATCGACGAGCTCGACCTGCCGGGCTACCACCCGGTGACGTTCGGCGATCCCGTGCTCATCGGGCAGGCCGTCGAGCTGATCTCCCGGGCGCACCGGCCGGTGTTGTACGTAGGTGGCGGGGTCCTGAAGGCCCGGGCCGCCGAGGGGCTGCGAGCCCTGGCCGACCGCACCGGCATCCCGGTCGTCACCACGCTGATGGCCCGCGGCGCCTTCCCCGATTCACACCCCCAGGCGCTCGGCATGCCCGGCATGCACGGGCACTACACCGCCGTCACCGCCCTGCAGAAGAGCGACCTCCTGATCAGCCTCGGGGCGAGGTTCGACGACCGGGTCACCGGGAAGATCAGCGCCTTCGCGCCGGACGCAAAGGTGATCCACGTCGACATCGACCCCGCCGAGCTGGGCAAGGTCCGCATCCCCGACGTCGGTATCGCCGGCGACTGCCGCCAGGTCATAGACGAGATGTTGCTGGCCATGGACGCCCGCGGCGACGACACGCACCCGGTGGTGCAGGACCTGTCGGCGTGGTGGAAGCAGATCAACGAGTGGCGGGAGCGCTTCCCGCTGTACTACGAGGACGTCGAGGGCGGCGCCATAAAACCGCAGAATGTCGTCGAGCAGCTTCGTGATGCGTCGTCGGAGGACACCATCGTCGTCGCCGGGGTGGGCCAGCACCAGATGTGGGCCTCGCAGTACTGGAACTTCGAGCACCCCTATACCTGGGTCAACTCTGGCGGCGCCGGCACCATGGGCTTCGCCGTTCCCGCGGCCATCGGGGCCAAGGTCGGCCGCCCGGACCGCACAGTGTGGGCCATCGACGGCGACGGCTGCTTCCAGATGACCGCCCAGGAGCTCGTCACCGCCAGCTCCGAGCAGATCCCGGTGAAGATCGCCATCTTGAACAACGCGTATCTCGGCATGGTGCGCCAGTGGCAGGAGATGTTCTACGAGGAGCGCTACTCCGAGGTCTATCTCTCGCCCGACCTGCCCGACTACGTCAAGTGGGCCGAAGCCATGGGGTGCGTCGGCATCAAGGCCGAGACGCCCGAGGACGTCGGACCGGCGATAGAGAAGGCGAACTCCATCGACGACCGGCCCGTCGTCGTCGACTTCCGCACCGACGCCTTCGAGAAGGTGTACCCGATGGTGGCTGCCGGCTCCTCCAACGACGACATCGTCGTCCACCCCGACCAGCTGGCCGCCCGATGACGCCGGCCTCGCTGCACCCGATGACGGGTGGCGCATCGGGCGCCGCCGGCGCCGGCGCCGGTACCCGCCGGACCCCGGCGCCCGGCCAGCGCCACCACATCCTGTCGGTGCTGGTCGAGAACAAGGCCGGCGTACTGGCCCGGGTGGCGGGGCTCTTCAGCCGCCGTGGCTTCAACATCTTCTCGCTGGCCGTCGCCCCCACGGACGAGGACGAGCACTTCAGCCGGATCACGATCGTGGTCGACGTGGAGTCAGCGCCCCTGGAGCAGGTCATCATGCAGCTCGACAAGCTGATCAACGTCGTCTCCATCGACGAGCTCTCACCGAGCGAAGCGGTCGAGCGCGAGCTGGTCCTGGTCACGGTGGCGGTGGGGCCGACCGAGCGGTCCCAGGTCATACAGCTGGTGGGTGTCTTCGGCGGCGAGGTGGTCAGCGTGGGCGCCGACCGCATCACCGTCATGCTGGCCGGCCGTCCCGAGAAGATCGACGACTTCGAGGGCCTGCTCGAGCACTACACCGTCGAGGAGCTCCAACGGACGGGGCGCGTCGCCCTGCCTAAGCTGGACCGCCACTAACGATCACATCGCACATCGCACAACGCCCAACGCACAACGCCCAACGCCCAGAAGAGAAAGAGTCACGACATGGCCACGATGTACTACGAATCCGATGCAGACCCAACGCTGATCGCCGGCCGCAAGGTGGCCATCCTGGGCTACGGCTCGCAGGGGCACGCCCACGCGCAGAACCTGCGAGAGTCCGGGGTGGACGTGCGTGTCGCCCTGCGCGACGGCAGCAGCTCCAAGCGCAAGGCGGAGGAGGCCGGGCTGCGGGTGCTCTCGCTGACCGACGCCGCCGCCGAGGCCGACGTCATCATGATGCTGCTGCCCGACACCGAACAGAAGGCCGCCTACGACGAGTTCGTGGCGCCCAACCTCAACGACGGCGACTGCCTGATGTTCGCCCACGGCTTCAACATCCGCTTCGGGCAGATCGTTCCGCCGGCGGGCGTCGACGTCACCATGGTGGCGCCCAAGGGGCCGGGCCACCTCGTCCGCCGTACTTACACCGAGGGCGGAGGGGTCCCGACGCTGATCGCCGTGCACCAGGACGCCACCGGCAAGGCGCGAGAGCTCGCGCTGTCCTACGCCCACGCCATCGGCTCCACCCGGGCCGGCGTGCTCGACACCACGTTCGACGAGGAGACCGAGACGGACCTCTTCGGTGAGCAGGTGGTGCTGTGCGGCGGCCTGACCGCGCTGGTCACCGCCGGGTTCGAGACGCTGGTCAACGCCGGCTACCAGCCCGAGTCGGCCTACTTCGAGTGCCTGCACGAGCTGAAGCTCATCGTCGACCTGATGTACGAGCAGGGGATCGCCGGCATGCGCTACTCCATCTCGGACACGGCCGAGTACGGCGACGTGACCCGGGGCCCGCGGGTGATCAACGAGGCGGTCCGGGCCGAGATGCAGACAATCCTCGACGAGATCCGCAGCGGCGCCTTCGCCGAGGAGTGGATCGCCGAGAACCGGGCGGGTCGTCCCCGCTTCGAGGCGCTGCGCAAGGCGGGCCAGGCCCACCAGATCGAGTCGGTGGGGCAGGAGCTGCGGGCGATGATGCCATTTATCTCGGCCGGCAAGACCAAGGTGCAGGACGCTTCAGGAGGCTGACCAGGGCTCTTCGGCCCCCCCTTTGTGAGGTCTTGACTATGACATCATAGTGATGTCATAGTGACAGCATGAAGATGTCACTGGTGGTCGACGGGCTGCGTTCCGACGTGGTCGCCGTCGGGGAGCTGGGCGACGACACGGTGGCCGAGGTGGCCGAGCGGATCGCCGACGTGCTCGGGCGCTCGGTGCCCGGCCGCATCCTCGACGTCCTGTCCGACGCCGCCGCCGAGCTGACGGCCACGCTGCCCGACGGGCGCGTGGACATCCGGGTGGCGGGCGACGACGTCGATATGACCTATGTCGAGGACGAACCAGGTCCGACGGGGGAGGGCGACGAGCAGTCGGCTCGCATCACCCTGCGCCTCGGCGAAGCGCTCAAGTTCCGCGTCGAAGAAGGCGCGGCGGCCGACGGCGTGTCGGTGAACACCTTCATCGTCCGCGCTCTCGAGCGCGGCACCTCGAGCAACCGGAGCCGGGGAGCCCGGGTAGGCAACCGCCTGCGCGGCTACGGCACGACCTGAAGGGAGCAACGGACATGGAGAGGACATTCGAGACCCCGGGGGGCGTCCACCTCACCGTGGAGAACCATGCGGGGGAGGTGGTGGTCACAGCCCGCGCCACGGACCGCACCATCGTGTCGGTCGAGGCCGGCACGCCGGGAGCGGAGGAGCTCGTGGAGCGGGCCGTCGTGGAATGCCGGCGGTCGGGGGACCGCGACCACGTGGTGGTGAAGCTTCCTCGCGTCTACGGCGTGCGGCTCCTGCGGCGCAACGCGGTGATCGTCCGGGTCGAGGTGCCGGAAGGCGCGCTGGTCACCGTGACCACGGCGACGGCCGACATCGAGATCAACGGGCCCGTGGGGGAGGCGGACGTCACGACAGGCAGTGGCGACATCTCGACCGACGACGTGGCGGCCGATGTCACGGTCAAGACGGCCAGTGGCAATATCACCATGGGCAGGGTCGGGGGTAACGTCCGCGTGCACACCGCCTCGGGCGACCTGCGCTGTTCGAGCGTGGCCGGCGCCGCCCTCTTCTCCACCGCCTCGGGCGACCTCGAGGTGGGCGCGGCGGGCAGCCGGGTCGACGTGAAGGCCACGTCCGGCGACGTCCGCCTGGGGGAGCTCGCCCGCGGCGCCCGGGTGGTGAACGTCTCGGGGAACGTGCGCGTCCTCGCTCTGGGTGAAGGCACCCTGCACGTACGCTCCGTCTCCGGCGACGTCGCCGTCGGAGTGGTCAAGGGTGTCGACCTGCACGTCGACGTGGAGACGGTCTCGGGCGTGGTGCACTCGGACATCCCGCTCGACGATGTCCCGCCGGCCGGCGGTGCCCGTCCCGAGACCCGGGTCGACCTGAGCGTCCGCAGCGTCTCGGGCAATGTCGAGATCGGTCGGGCGCTCGAGGACGTTGCCTGACCGCGACCGCGACCGCGACCGCCAGCCGCCAGCCGCCAGCGAGCCGAAGACGATCAGGAGCTGAGATTCAGCCCTGGGGCGCGGTCCCCCGGCGAGACGTGGGGGCCAGACTGTCGGACGTGCACCGTCGTTTCGTAGGCTTGTTCGCCCTGGTCACGCTCCTGCTGGCGCTGGCTGGGACCAGCCAGGCCGGGGCGGGCGCGAACACGGCCGCCACCATCGGCCGGCCCGTGCTCCCGACGCTGTCCTCGCCGACGTTCCGGGCCCCGAGCGACACCGGCAGCGCCGGCGTCTCGGGCCCGATCAGCGCCCCGGACGGGCCCTACCTCTACGACAGCCGGGGCCGGGTGGTCTTCTTCCATGGCGCCGACGCGGTCTACAAGTACGCGCCTTATGAGCTCTACCCCGACCCGAACAAGCCGTGGAACTTCTCGAGCGCCGACGCCTCGCTCATGGCGCGGCTCGGCTTCAACGTGGTGCGCCTCGGCATGACGTGGAGCGGGCTCGAGCCCGGCACGGCCCCGCCGAACGACCCGGCCATCTGCAAGCGCGGCGCACCCGCGAACCCGGACCAGTTCAACCAGGCCGTGCTCAATCGCTACATCGCCCGGCTCACGAAGACCGTCGACCTGCTGGGGCGCTTCCACATCTACACGATCCTCGACATGCACCAGGACGTGTACAGCGGGATGTTCGACGGCGAGGGCGCCCCGAGTTGGGCCGTCTGCACCAACGGCGTCCCGAGCGTCGACCCGCCGGGGCGCTGGTCCCTCGAGTACGGGACCAAGGCGGCGGGCATCGCCTTCAGCCATTTCTGGCACAACAACGTTCGGGGCGATCTGCAGGGCCAGTACGACAAGGTCTGGGCCGACGTGGCCAAGGCGTTCAGGGGCAACCACTGGGTCCTGGGCTACGACCCCTTCAACGAGCCGTTCTCCACCTCGCTCGTCCGCTTCCGCGACGCGCACTTCGACTCCGAGCTCGAGTGCTTCTACACCGGCACCGGGCACATCGGTGCGCCGTTGCACGGCGCACCGCCCCTGCGCTGTCCCAAGGCCGACCCGGCCGATGGCGTCATCCCGACCATCCTGGCCAACGACCCCACCCACCTCATCTTCGACGAGCCGGACAACTACGCCAACCGCGGGCTGCCGACCTACCTCGGCCCCATGGACTTTCCGAACCTGGTCTACAACGTGCACGTCTATTGCGGCGCCCGCAGCCCGGTGACGGGGAACCCGACCAACATCCTGGCGTGCGCGGCCCAGGAGGAGCACTCGCTCGCCGTGCGGGCCTCGGACCGCCCCGGCATGGCCTCGGCAGTCCAGCCGAAGGGCCCGGCGTGGATGGTGACCGAGTTCGGTGCCAGTAGCGACCCCGAGCTCCTCGCACCGATCACCGCCGCGCTCGACGCGCGCCAGGTCAGCTGGATCTATTGGGCCTGGAAGTTCTACGGCGACCCCACGGGGAGCGCCGCCGAGTCGCTCGTCATGGCGAGCGGGCGTCTGCGCTCGACCGCCTACGACCTCAGCCGCGCCTATCCGCAGGCCGTGGCCGGCACGCCGTTGCGCTTCTCCTTCTCGCCGCAGACCGACGTGTTCGACATGTCGTACGTGCCCAACCATCACATCGACGCCCCGACAATGATCTTCGTGCCGACCCAGGTGCACTACCGCCACGGCTACTGCGCCCGCACCACCGGTGCCAGCGTGACGTCGGCCAGGGGGAGCGACCTGCTCGAAGTGACGAACAACCGCAGGTCGAGCCGGGTGACGGTGGAGGTCACCCCCGGCCGCTGCATGGTTGGAAGGTTCGGCGCGACGCGGACTTAGGGTGGTGGCATGTGCCGAAACATCACCACCCTGCGCGGGCTCCAGCCCGTGGCCACCCCCGAGGAGATCGAGGCGGCGGCGCGCCAGTACGTCCGCAAGGTCAGCGGCGTCCAGAAGACGTCGGCCGAGACCGAGGCGGCGTTCGAGCGGGCCGTAGCCCAGGTGACCAAGGCGACCACCGCGCTCCTGGGCACCCTGCCGCCGCGCAAGCAGCCACCGCCGACCGAGCCGCCCCTGCGCCGCATCGCCGCCAGGGTCGCCACCACCACGGCCACCGCCACCGCCACCGCGACCTGATCCGAGGGCTGGCTCAGGGGGTCGCCCGCCCCCTTGACAGGTATATGCCGCACGAGCAATATAACCAGTGTGACGGCGATATTTGAGGTGCTGGCCGAGGAGAACCGGCGCCGCATCCTCGACCTGTTGGCGGAGGAGGAGCGCCCCGTGGGCGACCTGGTGGAGCTGCTCGCGCTAAGCCAGCCCACGGTCTCCAAGCATCTCAAGGTCCTCCGCCAGGCCGGCTTGGTCCAGTCCCGCACGGACGCACAGCGCCGGATCTACCGGGTGAGCCCCGAGCCCCTCCGCGAGGTCGACCGGTGGCTGGCGCCCTATCGCCGGCAGTGGGCCGACCACCTCAACGCCCTCGAGCGCCACCTCCAGATCATGGAAGCCGGCGAGGGAGAGCTATGGGCTTGAGCGACGCCTCGTACCCGGTCATCGCGTCGCCACTCGCAACGGCAAGTCCAGGAGCGCGCGCAGGGTGAAGCTCGGGCGCCAGTGGTCCTCGTCGCCCAAGAGCTCCAGCGTCGGAAAGCGGGACAACAACGCGTTGAACGCGATCGCGCCCTCCAAGCGGGCCAACGGCGCGCCGATGCAGTGGTGGATGCCCGACCCGAAGCTCAGCGGCGTGTTGTCGGCGCGGCGGAGATCGAGCTCGTCGGGCCGGTCGAAGCGCGCCGGGTCGCGGTTGCCGGCACCTTGCAGCACCACGATCCTGTCGCCGCGTTCCAATGGCTCGCCCAGCAGGTCCGCCGGCCCGAGTGCGGTCCGGAGGTTGAACTGGACCGGGCTGTCGAAGCGGAGCAGCTCCTCTACGGCGGTCGGGGCGATCTCAGGATGGCGCCGCCAGTCGTCCAGCTGCGCCGGGTGACGGAGCAGCGCCAGCAAGCCGTTGCCCAACAGGTTGGTCGTGGTCTCGAAGCCTGCAGAGAACAACAGGATGGCCGTCGAGGTGATCTCGTCGTCGGTCAGGCGGTCGTCGCTCTCGCGCGCCTGCACCAGCGCGCTCAGGAGATCGTCGCGCGGCCGGCGCCGGCGCTCGTCGAGAAGGCCGGTGAAGTACTCGGCCAGATGGACGAGGGCCTCGATGGCCGCATCGGTCTCCTCCTCGGTCAGCACCGGCTCAATGCCCTTGGCAGCGGCGCGGACGAACGGCTGCAGCGCCGAACGCTCCGAGGCCGGGACGCCGACCAGCTCGCCGATGACGTCCATCGGCAGCGGCAGGGCGAAGTCGGCCATGAAGTCGACCTCGCTCCGTGCCGCCATGGCGTCCAGGAGGTCGCCGACCAGCTGGTGGATGGCCGGTCGCAGCCGCTCAACCTGGCGCGGCGTGAACGAGCGCGAGACCAGCCGGCGGAGCCGGGTGTGGTCCGGAGGGTCCGCCATCAGCATGTTGTGCTGGGAGGCGTCCATGAACTCTCCCCGGCGTGTCCCGGTGTCGTCGAAGATCCCCGAGCCGGAGCCGGCAATCCCAGTGCCGCGGCCGAGCCGGGGGTCGCGCAGCACCCCGAGGCACTCCTGGTACCCGTTGACGACGTAAGGCCCGAACGCCGTCCGGCTGACGCGGGCTTCCGCACGCATCCGCTCGTAGCAGGGGTAGGGGTCGGACTGGCCTTCCGGGGTCACGAGTACCTGGAGGAGGAGGCCGTCGAGGGTGGGGCTTGTTGCGATGGTCATGGTTCCCGCCGCCTTCGTCAGTCCCCCTGCGGGAGAAGACTACGACGTCGGCGCGCTGCCGTTCCAGGTCGTCGCCGGACGTGACCGGCTCCCGTCCCGTGGACAAGACTGGCCCCGAGACTCGGCGGATCGGATCGGATCGGACAGACATGAGCATGCAGGGGAAGGTGGTCGTCATCACCGGGGCCAACACGGGCGTCGGGCTCGAGACGGCCGTGGGCGTGGCGGCCCAGGGAGCCACCACGGTGCTGGCCTGCCGCGACCAGGCCAAGGCGGAGGCAGCGGCACACGAGGTCACCCAGAAGACGTGGAACGACGACGTCCACGTCGTGTCGCTCGATCTGGCCGACCTGGCGTCGGTGCGCAAGGCAGCGGACGACATCCGCAACCGGTGGGACCGTCTCGACGTCCTCGACAACAATGCCGGCGGGACGTGGTCGGAGCGCCGGGAGACGGCGCAGGGCCTGGAGTACACCATGGGCGTCTGCCATCTCGCGGATTTCTACCTGACCCGTCTGCTGCTCGACCGGCTGCAGGCCTCCGCGCCGGCCCGCGTCATCAACGTCACGTCAGTCGGTCACCACGCCGCCTTCAAGGGCATGCGCTTCGACGACCTGCAGAGCGAGAAGGGGTACGACGGGATGGAGGTCTACTGCCGCGCCAAGCTGGCCAATGTCCTGTTCACCCGGGAGCTGGCGCGGCGTACTGCGGGCACCGGGGTGACCGCCAACACCGCACACCCCGGCTGGGTGCGCAGCCGCTTCGGCATGGACGGCGACACCAGTGGCACGAGCGCCTTCGGCTTCCGAGCCATGCGGCCCTTCCAGATCAGCCCGCGCACCGGCGCTAAGACCTCCGTCTATCTCGCCACCTCACCCGACGTGGCGAGCCGCACCGGGGAGTACTGGGTCCGTTCCAAGCCAGGTCATATGGGCAAGCGCGCCCGCGACGATGCGGCGGCGCTGCGCCTATGGGACGACAGCGAGCAGATCCTCGCCACCGCCGGCTTCCCTGTGCCCTGACCTGACGTGCCCTGACCCGACCCGACCGGGTCAGGCGTCGCGGGTTCTCATCCGCCAGGCCCCGATGGCCGTCCAGAAGACGATCCAGCCCACGATCACCAACGACGACACCAGGGTGGACTCGGGGATCAAGGGGTTGAAGTTGCCTCCCCCACCCGAGCCACCACCGCTGAACGGCGTCGGCAGTCCTCCGGGCTCGATGTGAGCCATCGCCACACCCACGATGCCCCGCTGGACGTTGACCATGTACGTGATGATGTGACGGCTGAAGATCGGCGTCAGGATCAGCTCGAGGATGATGAGGAGGATGACTGGGACGGTCCGCTGTCCCATCAGCGAGGCCAGCCCGAGGCCGACGATGAACCCGATGGTCGCCTCGAGTGCAATCCAAAGCCCCACGTCGATCATCAGCGACGTCGACGGGGACAAGAAGTTGTGGGAGTAGTCGGCGTAGTCCTGGTTGGCCACCGTGACCGCGAACGCTCGAATCTGCGCGGGCGATTCGCTGGACGGGACGGTGACCGTCCCGCCGCCCTTGGTCTGGATGACAGTCCCCGGTGGTGGCCCGATCGATTGGCCTCCGCAGGTCACGTTCGGCGGCGGCTGTTCGTTCACACCCGGGCCTCCGAAGTTGAAGTTGCAGATGACCTGGTTGGCGTGGTCCGCCGCCCAGGTGTCCAGCGCCGGCTTCGACAGGCCGGAGGGGACGTTGACGCCGTCGTAGTTGAGCTGCGTCGGCGCCGCGAACACGCACACGGCGCAGACGATGGTGTAGCCGACCGCCACGATGGCGATGACGATGGCGAGCCCGGCGGGGATCCGGGCGAAATACAGCGCCAGCCGGGACCGGCCGGTGATCACCAGGTGGCGGAACATTCCCTCGGTGAGGTCGACCGACCCCGCCGTGCAGCCCACGACGGCCGCCACGACGAACCCGAAGACGTACATGAAGCCGGCCACGAGCGTGGTGAAGATGCTGTAGCCGCCGGCCGGCCCGAAGGACTTGGGATCGACGGCGTGCGAGATGAGGCGCACGGTGAGGAAGACGACGGGGATGCCGATGTTGACGGCGATCAACGCGATCATCAGACCTCGCCGCCGGCGGAGCTCCATGAACCGCGTGGTGATCATGCCCCACGTCGGAATCCACGAGCCGCGGTGATCGCCCCGCCGACCCGCAGGAACCGTGGCGGGGGCAGGACCCGGTGCGGCTGCGCCAACGTCGGCGATCGTCGTCATTGCTCCTCCCCCAGTCGACTGGTGACCTCGAGGAACCACGACTCGAGCGACGCCTGAATGTGCTGCAACCGGTACACGGAGATGCCGCCATCCACGAGGACCCGGTTCACTTCGGCCACGACATCGCGTGCAGTCCCCTCGGGCAGCGTGACACCCAGCCCTTCCGGTTCGACCGCAATGTGGACGGCGCCGAGCTTCGTCGCGTCGAGAAGGCCGCGGGCCCTCTCAGGTTCCGAGCACTCGACTTGGAGCTCGAACGACGAGCCCGCCAGAAGCTGGGCGATGGGGCCTTGGCGGATGACCTTGCCCCGATCCACGATGGCGACCGCATCGCACGTGCGCTCGACCTCGTCGAGTAGGTGCGAGGACAACACGACCGTTCGTCCCTCGGCTACGAGCGACTTGATCATGTCGCGCATGTCGAGCATGCCGCCGGGGTCGAGGCCGTTCATGGGCTCGTCGAGGATGAGCAGATGGGGGTCGCCGAGCAGGCAGGCGGCGACGCCCAGCCGCTGGCGCATGCCCATGGAGTACTTCGAGACCTTGTCGTTGGCCCGGTGCAGGATGCCGACGCGCTCGAGCGCGGGGTCGATGCGCGTTTTCGCAGCCGGCTCGCGCGCCGCGGCGAGGATCTGCAGATTCTGCCTGCCGGTCAGGTGTCCGTGGAAGCGGGGTTCGTCGACGATGGCCCCCACCCGGGCCAGCGCCTTGTCACGATGGCGAGGGACGGCATGGCCGAGGAGCGACATCGTGCCGGCGTCGGCGTGGGTCAAACCGAGGAGGACTCGGATGAGGGTCGTCTTTCCGGCTCCGTTGGGCCCGAGATACCCGAAGGCGCAGCCTCGAGGGACCAGGAGCTCCACGCCGTCGACGGCGACGTTCTCCCCGAACCGTTTCGTGAGCCCGTGCGTCTCGACCGCCCACTGGCCGTCGCCGTAGGTGGCACCCGCGACCGGGGATTCGTCCAGCGTGGCCGCGCTCATGCGGGAGTTAGATACCTGGTGTGCGCCATATATACCGAGTATGCACAATGCCGGCGGGCATTGCCAGCCGGGCAGCCCCTGTTCTTTCCTGGTGCTAGCCCCAATTCCTCCGGCGCCCGGGCTGGCGCACGGGCCGACGCACGGGCCGACGCCCGGTTTGCGTACGGGCGGGTCGGGAGTCGGGTCAGGCGAGCGCGCCCACGACGTAGTTGATGCACCCGCACAACGAGGCGACGTCGTCGGGCTCGATCGCCGGGAACATGGCGATCCGCAGCTGGTTGCGCCCGAGCTTGCGATACGGCTCGGTGTCCACGATCCCGTTCGCCCGCAACACGGCCGCCACCGTCGCCGCGTCCACCGCGTCGACGAAGTCGATGGTGCCGACGACGTGGCTGCGGTCGGCCGGGTTCTCCACGAAGGGTCGGGCGAAGCCGGACTGCTCGGCCCAGGTGTAGAGGATCTCGGCCGAACGGTCGCAGCGCGAGGCGGTCCACTCCAGGCCGCCGTTCCCGTTCATCCAGTCGACCTGCTCGGCCAGCAGGAAGATGGTGGCCAGCGCCGGCGTGTTGTAGGTCTGGTCGAGCACCGAGTTGTCGACCGCCGTCTTGAGGTCGAGGAAGGTCGGGATCCACCGGCCCGAGGCAGCGATGCGCTCCACCCGCTCGAGCGCAGCGGGCGACAGCAGGGCCACCCAGAGGCCGCCGTCGCCGGCGAAGCACTTCTGCGGCGCCAGGTAGTAGGCGTCGAACTCGGCCGCGTCGACCCGCAGCCCGCCGGCGCCTGATGTGGCGTCCACCGCGACCAATCCGCCCCCGTCGGCGGGGGCGGCCGCACCCTCGGGCCGCCGGACAGGCATCGACACCCCGGTGGAGGTCTCGTTGTGCGTGAGGGCGTAGAGGTCGACGGTGGGATCGGCCACCGGCTTCGGATGGGTGCCGACCTCGGAGGTGATGACCTGCGGGTCCTTCAGGTGCGGCGCCGCCTTGGCGCAGGCGGCGAACTTCGACGAGAACTCGCCGAAGGTCAGGTGCTGGCTCTGTTCCTGAATCAGTCCGAAGGTGGCCGCGTCCCAGAAAGCCGTCGTCCCGCCGTTGCTGAGGACGACCTCGTAGCCGTCGGGAAGTGAGAAGAGCTGGCGCATGCCGGCGCGCACGCGGCCCACCTGTGCTCTGACGGTTTTCTGGCGGTGACTCGTCCCCATGTAGGTGGTGGCCACACCGGCGAGCGCGTCGATGGCGGCCGGCCGAACCTTCGACGGGCCCGATCCGAAACGGCCGTCGGAGGGGAGCAAATGGGGCGGGATGGTGATGTCGGGGACGTCTGGCACGTATGAGATCATGGCATCCGTGACGACCACTCCTCCGTCGACCGAGCTCCGCCGGATCTCGCGCCGGGCCGCCGCCGTGGCGCCCTCGGCCACCCTCGCCGTGGACGCGAAGGCGAAGGCGCTGCAGGCGGCCGGGGAGCACGTCATCGGCTTCGGCGCAGGCGAGCCCGACTTCCCCACGCCGGCCCACATCGTGGAGGCGGCGGTCATGGCGTGCCGCGACCAGGCAAACCACCGTTACACCCCCACTGGCGGCATCCCGGCGCTGCGCGAGGCCATCGCGGTCAAGACCCGGCGTGACTCGGGCTACGAGGTGGCGGCCAACCAGGTGCTGGTCACCAACGGCGGCAAGCAGGCGGTGGCCAACGCCTTCGCCGTGCTGTGCGACCCGGGCGACGAGGTGCTGGTGCTCGCCCCGTACTGGACGACCTACCCCGAATCGATCGCCCTGGCCGGAGGCACGCCCGTCGTCGTGTCCTCCGACGAGACGACCGGGTTCCGCTCCTCGGTCGAGGACCTCGAGCGCGCCTGGACGCCGCGCACCAAGGCACTGCTCTTCGTGTCGCCGTCGAACCCGACCGGAGCGGTGTACCCGCGCCATGAAATCGAGGCCATCGGCGAGTGGGCGGTGTCCAAGGGGATCTGGGTGCTGACCGACGAGATCTACGAGCATCTCGTCTACGGCGGCGCCGAGCACCACTCCATGCCCGTCGTCGTACCCGAGCTGGCCGACCGCTGCCTGGTGGCCAACGGCGTGGCCAAGACCTACGCCATGACGGGCTGGCGCGTCGGGTGGCTGATCGGGCCGACGGACGCCATCGCGGCCGCCACCAACATCCAGAGCCACGAGACCTCCAACGTCGCCAACGTGTCCCAGCGCGCCGCGCTGGCCGCCGTCTCGGGCAACCTCGACGACGTCGCCATGATGCGCGCCGCCTTCGACCACCGGCGTCTCACCATCGTCTCGATGCTCAACGACATTCAGGGCGTCGAGTGCGTGGTGCCGGAGGGTGCGTTCTACGCCTACCCCTCGGTCAAGGGGTTGCTCGGGCGGAGTCTCCGGGGACAACGTCCGGCGAGTAGCGCGGAGTTGGCCGAAATCTGCATCAACGAGGCCAAGGTGGCGGTCGTGCCCGGAGAGGCGTTCGGCGCGCCGGGCTACTTCCGCATGTCCTACGCGCTGGGCGATGAAGATCTTGTCGAGGGTGTGAGCCGGTTGGCCGCGCTGTTCGGCGAGACGCAAGACTGACCGCCAGGTCGGCGGGCAATCGAGCGGGGGGAGTGAGGAGACCACCGCGGTGGCACGGGTACTGGTAACGGAGAAGATCGCGCAGAGCGGGCTCGACCTGCTGGCCGAAGCCGGCCACGAGGTCGACGTGCAGGAGGGGCTCAGCCCCGAGCAGCTGCTCGCCGCGGTGGTGGGCGCGCACGCGCTGATCATCCGCTCCGCCACGAAGGTGACGGCCGACGTGTTGGCGGCCGGGACGTCGCTGGTCGTCGTGGGCCGGGCCGGCGTCGGGCTCGACAACGTGGACGTGGCGGCGGCTACCGAGCGCGGCGTCATGGTGGTCAACGCGCCGACGTCGAACATCCTCTCGGTGGCCGAGCAGGCCATGGCCCTGCTCCTGGCGCAGGCCCGCAACATCCCCCAGGCCCATGCGGCGCTCGTTGCCGGCCGCTGGGAGCGTTCGAAGTGGGAGGGCGTGGAGCTGCACGGCAAGGTGCTGGGCGTGGTGGGATTGGGACGCGCCGGCTCCCTGGTGGCCCAGCGCGCCCACGCCTTCGGCATGGAGCTCATCGGCTACGACCCCTTCGTCTCGCAGGAGCGGGCGCGAGCCATGGGAGTGCGCCTGGTCAGCATCGAGGAGCTGGTGGCCGAGGCCGACTTCGTCTCCATCCACACGCCCAAGACGCCCGAGACCATCGGGCTCTTCGGCCGCGATCTGTTCGCCAAGGCGAAGCCCGGCATCCGCATCGTGAACACGGCGCGCGGCGGCATCGTCGACGAGGACGCGCTGGCCGAGGCCATCCGCGACGGCATCGTGGCGGGCGCCGGCCTCGACGTGTTCGCCACCGAGCCCTGCACCGAGTCGCCCTTGTTCGAGCTGCCGCAGGTCGTGGTGTCGCCGCACCTGGGTGCGTCGACCGAGGAGGCGCAGGACAAGGCCGGCGTCACCATCGCCGAGCAGGTGCTGCTGGCGCTGGACGGCGACTTCGTGCCCTACGCGGTGAACGTGGCGGCGCACGACGTGACCGACACGGTGCGCGGCTTCATGGGGCTGGCCGAGCAGCTGGGCCGCTTCTTCGTCGGCCTGCACGACGGGCTGCCCGATGCCATCGACATGGAGTACCAGGGCGAGCTGGCGGGGGAGAGCACCGGCATCCTCACGCTGTCGGTCCTGAAGGGGATCTTCGGCGGCTCCACCGAAGAGCCGGTCTCCTATGTCAACGCGCCGCAGCTGGCCGAGCAGCGCGGCCTGCAGGTGCGGGAGTCGTCCACCGCGACGTCACGCGACTACAAGTCGCTGATCACGCTGCGCTCGGGCTCGCATTCCGTCGCCGGCACGCTCATCACGGCCGGCCTGCGCACCGAGCCGCGCATCGTCATCGTCGACGAGCACATGGTGGAGGTGCCTCCGTCCGCCCACATGCTGGTCGTGCGCAACGACGACCGCCCGGGCGTGATCGGTATTGTGGGGTCGGCGCTCGGCGCGGCGGGGATCTCCATCTCGTCGATGGCCGTGGGTCCGAGCCCCGAGTCGTCGACGGCGATGATGGTGATCTCGACGACCACGCCGGCGTCCGACGCCGTCGTCGATCAGCTGCGCGGCGACGAGGGCATCCTCGACATCCACCGCGTCACGCTGTAGCTCAGGCGACGCGCCTCACGGCTGCGGCTTGCGCGGCACGGCCGGCCAGGTGTCGAGGCTGCCGATGACCGGCTCGCCCCGGTGCAGCTCCCGCCGGGGCGCCCGGTCGAGCAGGACGGCGCGCACCACCGCCAGCGCCCCGATGACCAGGGCGGCGCGGAACAGGGTCGACAGCAGCCGGCGCATCCGGCCACGCTAGCGTCAGCGCCCATGGCCTCCCTGCAGCACGTCGCCCCAATCTTCCCCACGGCGGACATGGACCGCATGCGGGCCCACTACGAGGCGCTGGGCTTCGCCGTGCAGGTCCACGGCGGGGGCTACGGCACGGCGGCCCGGGACGGCATCCGCATCCACTTCGAGCTCGTGCCCGACATGACAACTCCGGCGCCGGCGGGGACGCCGCGGGGCATGGCCTACCTCGGCATCGACGACGCAGACGCGCTGCACGCCGAGTGGCGGGCGGCGGCGGTCGGCGAGACCTCCGACCTGTTCGACCCCGGCTTCGGCGTGTGGGAGGCGGCCCACACCGACGGCGACGGGAACATCCTGCGCTTCGGCTCCCCGATCGCTCCTTGACTCCCGCCCCACCCGATGGGACGATTACACTCGTGAAGATGACGTCCACCGCATCCGACCTGCTGCTTACCTGACGGCGAACGCCACATCGCGTTCGCTCGCAACCTCCTGCGCCGAAAGGGCCAGGGGGTTTTTTGTTGGGCCGGTACCGGTCCGGCGTCCGAGAAGAGATCGCAGACAACAGACAGAGCAGAACAGAAAGAAGGGAAGACACTGATGGCTGAGGGACGGAAAGGGAATGGTGACGACATGGAGCGGGGTCACCGGGCCCTGCCCTGCGACCCGTCGCCGATGGCCTTCGACAAGTACCGCTCGCACGTGCCGCTCGTCCTGCACGACCGCACCTGGCCCGACCGCCAGTTCACCCGGGCCCCCCGCTGGGCCAGCGTGGACCTGCGCGACGGGAACCAGGCCCTGATCGACCCGATGGACTCCGAGCGCAAGCTGGCGCTGTTCCAGATGCTGGTCGACGTGGGGTTCAAGGAGATCGAGGTCGGCTTCCCCTCCGCCTCCCAGACGGACTACGACTTCCAGCGCCTCATCATCGACGAGAACCTGATCCCCGACGACGTCGAGATACAGGTGCTGGTGCAGTGCCGCCAGGAGCTCATTGAGCGGACCTTCGAGTCACTGGCCGGCGCCCGGCGCGCCGTCGTGCACTTCTACAACTCGGTGTCCGAGCTGCAGCGGCGCGTCGTCTTCGGCCTCGACAAGCCGGGCATCGTCGATATAGCGGTGAAGGCCGCCGAGCTGTGCAAGAGGTACGAGACCCAACTGCGCGGGACGTCCGTGCGCTACGAGTACTCGCCCGAAAGCTTCACCGGGACCGAGCCGGAGTTCGCCGTCGAGATCTGCGAGGCGGTCATGGATGTCATACAGCCGACGCCCGAGTCGCCCCTGATCCTCAACCTGCCGGCCACCGTGGAGATGTACAGCCCCAACGTCTACGCCGACGTCATCGAGTGGTTCGGCCGCACCATCAAGGACCGTGACGCCATCGTGCTCAGCCTGCACCCGCACAACGACCGCGGCACCGCCGTGGCGGCGGCCGAGCTGGCGGTGCTGGCGGGCGCCGACCGGGTGGAGGGCACGCTGTTCGGCAACGGCGAGCGCACCGGCAACGTCGACATCGTGACGCTGGCCATGAACCTGTTCTCGCAGGGCATCGACCCGGCGCTGGACTTCGGGGACATCGAGAAGGTGCGCCGCGTGGCCGAGTACGCCACGCGGCTCCCCGTCCACCCGCGCCACCCCTACGCGGGCGACCTCGTGTACACCGCCTTCTCCGGTTCGCACCAGGACGCCATCAAGAAGGGGATGGCCGCCATAGGCGACGACTACGACGAGTGGGAGGTGCCGTACCTGCCGATCGACCCCAAGCACACGGGCCGCACCTACGAGGCGATCATTCAGGTGAACAGCCAGTCGGGCAAGGGGGGAGTGGCCTACCTCATGGACACCGACCACGGGCTCGACCTGCCCCGCCGGCTGCAGGTCGAGTTCTCCAAGCGCGTGCAGGAGATCACCGAGGCCAGCGGCACGGTCATCCCCTCGGGGAAGATGCGCGACGTCTTCGAGGAGATCTACCTGCCCGAGGACGCCGGGTTGCGGCTGATCACCAGCGAGGTCTCGACCTCCCGGGGTCACACGAGCGTCACGGCGCAGCTCCTGGTGGACGGCCAGCACCAGACGGTGACGGGCCAGGGCAACGGGCCGATCGACGCGCTGGTCGCGGCCCTGAAGGCCGACCTCGGTATCGTGCTGGAGGTGAAGGACTACTCCGAGCACGCGCTCACCGAGGGCTCGGGCGCGTCGGCGGTGGCGTACGTGGAGTGCGCGGGCGCCGACGGGTCGACCTGGTGGGGGGTCGGGCGCGACTCGTCCATCCTCGACGCATCGCTGGGCGCAGTCGTCTCAGCGGCGAATCGGGCCCGTCAGGGATGATCCGCCCGGCGGTGGAGGCGGACGTCCCGGAGCTGGTGGCGATGATCCACGAGCTGGCGGACTTCGAGAACCTGTCGGACGAGGTGTCGATCACGGAGGACGATCTCGCCCGCGTGCTGTTCGGGCCCGAGGCCATGGCGTACGACTGGGTCATGGAGGAGGCCGGCGGCGTACTGGTCGGGCATGCCCTCTGGTACCGGACGTTCTCCACCTTCCTGGGCAAGACCGGCATCTGGCTCGAGGACCTCTACATCCGGCCGGAGCACCGCCGCCTTGGCTACGCCGCCCAACTGCTGGCCAAGCTGCGCCAGGAGACCGAGGGCCGTGTGGAGTGGGACGTGCTCGAGTGGAACGAGCCGGCCATGGACTTCTACCAGCGCTTGGGCGCCCGGCCCATGGCCGGGTGGACCCGCTACCGCTGGTTCGAGGGGTAGCTCCCGCTAATCTGTCAGGGAGATAGTAAGTATCTTCCCGAGCTGGTTGACAGATCACGGTCGGACCGCCACTCTGGACTTGGGAAGAGTGAGTCATGGAAGGAGCACCGATGCGTTTGCTCAAGGACGATCTGCGGGAACTGGACCTGTTTTCCGAGGCCAGCCGGTCCGAGCTGGCGGTCATCGCGAGGCAGCTGACGAGGCTGAAGGTCAAGGCCGGGCGGGTGCTCGTGCGTGAAGGCGGCCTCGGTAACGAGTTCATGATCATGGTCAGCGGCCTGGCCGAGGTGACCCAGGGTGGCCGCAGCATCGCCACCCTCGGACGGGGCGACCTGGTGGGCGAGATGGCCCTGGTACAGCCAATGGGCTCGGGCCGTCGCAACGCCACCGTCACCGCGGTCACGGACTGCGAGATCTACGCCGGCTCCGCGGGCGAGTTCCGCCGGATCCTCGAGGCCGCGCCGTCGGTGGCCGACAAGGTGCGTCGGACGATCGAGTCGAGGCAGGCACCGGTGGCGGTCGCCGCCTAAGTCGTACCTGACGGCGGGGCCGACCGGCTCGTCGCCGTCACCGACGGCGAAGAGAACCGGCCGTCTCCCTAGACTGCCGCCAATGACGCCACCCACCCTCGCTCAGCAGGAACGCGCCACCCTCTGCGACCTTCTTGTCGAACGTGGTGCCGATGCTCCGACGCTGTGCGAGGGGTGGCGGACCGCCGACCTCGCTGCGCATCTCGTCGTGCGTGAACGGCGACCCGACAGCGGGCCCGGACTTGTCTGGCCTCCGTTGGCGGGGCACACGGAGAAGGTGCGTCTGGCGGCGCGCGAGCGCATGCCCTGGGAAAAGCTGGTCGAGACCGTGCGGAGCGGGCCGCCCATGCTTCTGCGTCCCTTCGACGGGCCGATGAACACCGTCGAGTTCTTCATCCACGTGGAGGACGTGCGCCGCGCCCAGGAGAATTGGGAGCCGCGAGAGATCTCCCCTGCATTGGCCGACGCACTGTGGGCACGCGTCGGGCCTGGCGGAATGGCGAAGAAGGTCGCCGCCACGATCGTGATCACCTCGCCGGGGCGGGCCGACAAGCAGAGTGGCACCGGGCCGATCCTCACTCTGGCCGGCGACCCGGGCGAGCTCACCATGTTCGGCGCAGGTCGTCAGGGCGCCGCCAAGGTGGACATCAGTGGCGACGCCGCTCTCGCCGCCCAGCTGCGGGACGCGACGCTCGGCGTCTGACCTCGACCCTGAAATCGGCGGCCTTTTGCGGCATGAGCCGAGTACCAGAGAGGAGCGATCCGATGGACCAACCGACCGCCGAAGATGCCCTAAGAAGGCTGGAGCCCCTGGTTGGCGAGTGGACGCTGCAGGCCGCAGCGCCGGGTGGAAAACCCTGGACGGGTGGGGGTCGGTGCACGTTCGAGTGGCATCCCTCCGGTGCCCATCTGGTGCAACGGACGACGGTAGAACTGCCCCAAGCTCCCGACAGCATCTCCATCATCGGATGCGATGCCGCCAACGACACCTACTCGCAGCTCTATTCCGACGAGCGGGGCGTGTGTCGTGTGTTCGAGATGAGTATCGGCGAGGGCGAATGGCGACTCTGGCGGGTGGGGGAGCCCTTTCCGCAGCGGTTCGCCGCGACCTTCGCCGATGACGGGAACACTATCTTCGGCCGTTGGGAGAAGTCCGAAGACGGCGTCGACTTCACAGTCGACTTCGATCTGACCTACCGCAGGGCGGTTCCCACGAGCGAGGAATGATCAGACGGGGGAGGCGATTACTCGAGCTCCTTCCACTTCTCCCGTCCGAACAGCCGTCCGTACCGAGCCGTCAATGACGGACCTTCGTCGCGGGCGGTATCGGGATGCAGTACCAAGCTCCCTCGCGGGGCCGGGAGGTTGGCGGCTTCGTCGTCGCTGACGGTGCACCGCACAAGGGTCGTGGTGATGTCGCTGATCTGGTCGCGATCGACGAATCGGAGTCCGTGCTTGGTCTTGACGGCGATGCCGTCGAACAGATCCTCCTCCGGGATCTGCAGCACGTGCTCGACGGTGCCGAACTCGGAGCCGGTCGAGCTCAGCACCGGCGTTCCGACCGAGAGCGCCATGTACGAAATCGGGCGACCTTCATCCACGGGATGACCCCTTTCTTGTTGCCAAGCAGAAATCTAGCCAGTGGAAGGCGCAGGACGAAGTGGCGGCGCCCCGGTCCTCAGGCATCGATCGACAACGTCATGAGAGAATCCGGTCAAACGCCATCGGCATCGGCATCGGCATCGGCAAGGAGGCACCGCGATGTTTCGTCACAGAAAGCAACCGAGCGGCCACGAAGCGTCCATTCCGGTCGATGCGACGCTGGAGGGCGATATCGCTCAGGTTGAAAAGTCCGTGGCGGACTACCTTCAGAGCCCGACCGATGCCACCCGGCAGTCGCTCGTCAGGGCGTTGGGAGCGCTCGATTCCCAGACCGATCAGAGCGAGGGGTACGGGAGCTCGGTGATCGGGTCGGCCGCGTTGGGCTATGCCTCGAAGGGTGCCGTGTTCGGAGAAACCGGCCTCGATTCCGTCGTCGATGACGTTCCCGGCGCTGAGCTCAACGCGCAGCTCGCTCTCGTACGGGCGGCCAAGGACGAGGTGCGAGGCCCCACTCCCGACACGTTGACCGCACTGCCGGTCGCAGTCCAGTCCCTCGCCGGAACGAGGAACTGAGGAGGAGCCCTCCGGCTCAGCCGAACCCTCCGCTCGGGATGTAGGGCCGGGGCGGCCCGTCCATCCCGCGCACCATCACCGGCCCGTAGGGCCGGAGCTCTATGCCGGCCGCCACGACCTCGCGGACGGCCCACTGCTGGGCCGAGGTGAGCCAGTTGACCTCGATCGTCTCGCCGGCCGGCGCCTCGGCCAACATCGCCCGCAGCACCAGTGCGGCCGATTCCTCCTGGTAGGCACCGAGGGTCACGATGCGTTCGTCCTTGGCGATTGCGTACCCCTGGTCCCCGTGCAGCAGCAGGCGGTTCCCAGGTTGGGCCAGCATCGCCACGATGTCCACGGAGCGGGCCGAACCGCGCACCGTGCGATCGATGGCGGCGATCACGTCCAGCTCGCGTTGGCCGACCGCGTCCGGTTCGTAGCGGTCGACCTCCGGTGGGCGTGCCACGGCACCGGGCCGCATGGCGCCCCAGGCTGTCACGACCGGGTGCAGGGTGAAGCCGAAGCCGGTGTAGAGAGCCATCGCCTTGGGGTCGCTCGAGCACTGAATGGTCCCGGGGCTGCCCGGATCGCCGTGGGAGACCGCGAGCTTGAGCAGTTCGCGGCCGACGCCGCGGCCCTGGCGACCGGGCACCGTCCCCAGCTGCGACAGCATCCAGTAGTCCTCCCGTACGAAGGACTGCGACATGCCGACGATCGTGTCGCCCTCCTCGGCCACCCACGAGCCGCCCGGGTCGGTCCCGAGGAAGTGACGGGTCCGGTCCTGGCGCCTCCGCTCGTCCTGAATGGAGTTGCCCGTGATGGGCAGCCCGACGCTGGCAGAGATGCCGAGCAACCCACTCTCGAAGGCGGCGACGGCCGCCGGCACGTCGGCCTCCGTCATCTGGCGGAATGTCACCATCGGAGGGCGCTCAAGCCGAAGGCAGGAAGGTGGGCCGCCCACGCTCGAACTCGGCGATCTCGTCCACGTGCCGGAGGGACAGGCCGATGTCGTCCCATCCGTTGAGCAGGCGTTCGCGGGTGAACTCGTCGAGCGGGAAGGTGCCGGCCAGCCCGGCCGCCGGTGCCTCGATCGTGCCGCGGGCGACGTCGATGGTGAGCTCGAGGGTCGGGTCGGCGGCCACGGCATCGAGCAGCGCGCGGTCGAGCTCCTCGCTGACCTGGACGGGGAGGAGGCCCTGTTTGGTCGAGTTGTTGCGGAAGATGTCGGCGAAGCGCGATGAGACGACGGCCTGGAAGCCGAAGTCCGTCAGGGCCCACACGGCGTGCTCGCGGGAGGAGCCGGTGCCGAAGTTGTGGCCCGCCACCAAGATGGTGGCCCCGACGAAGTCCGGGTTGTTGAGCACGAAGTCCCGGTCGTCTCGCCATTCGGAGAACAGGCCGGCACCGAAGCCGGTTCGCTCCACCCGCTTGAGCCAATCCGACGGGATGATCTGGTCGGTGTCGACGTCGGTGCGGTCGAGCGGCACCGCCCGTCCGGTGACGATCACGATGGGCTCCATCAGGCCAGGTCCTCGGGTGTGGCGAGTGTCCCTGCCACCGCCGTGGCGGCGGCGACGGCGGGAGAGACCAGGTGGGTGCGGCCACCGCGCCCCTGGCGGCCTTCGAAGTTGCGGTTCGAGGTCGAGGCGCAACGCTCTCCCACGGCCAGCTTGTCCGGGTTCATGGCCAGGCACATGGAGCAGCCCGGCTCCCGCCACTCGAATCCCGCCGCCATGAACACCTTGTCCAGCCCTTCGGCCTCGGCCTGTGCCTTGACGCGGTGCGACCCGGGCACGGCCAGGGCGCGTAGACCCTGGTGCACCGAGCGGCCCTCGAGCACGGCGGCGGCCGCCCGGAAGTCCTCGATGCGTGCGTTCGTGCAGCTGCCCAGGAACACCGTGTCGACCCTGATCTGGCGCAGCGGGGTACCGGCCTGGAGCCCCATGTAGGCCAGGGCCCGCCGGGCCGCCTCGCGGTCGCCGGGGTCGGCCATGGCATCGGGGTCCGGCACGGTGCCGGAGATCGGGGCCACCTGGGCCGGGTTGGTGCCCCAGGTCACCTGTGGGGTGATGGCGGCCGCGTCGAGCACGACCTCCTTGTCGAAGGTGGCGCCCTCGTCGGTCGGCAGGGTGCGCCAATACGCCACCGCCGCGTCCCACTCCGCACCCTGCGGGGCGTGGTCGCGGTCCTTCAGGTAGGCGAACGTGGTCTCGTCGGGCGCTACGAGGCCGGCCCGCGGCGCCACCCTCGATCGACATGTTGCAGAGCGTCATCCTGCCCTCCATGGACAGGCCGCGGATGGCCGAGCCGCGGTACTCGATGATGTGGCCGATGCCCCCACCGGTGCCGATGGTGCCGATGATGGCCAGCGCGACGTCCTTGGCGGTCACGCCGGGGGCGAGATCGCCCTCGACCGTCACGGACATCGTCTTCGGGCGCACCTGCGACAGCGTCTGGGTGGCCAGTACGTGCTCCACCTCGCTGGTGCCGATGCCGAAGGCGATCGCCCCGAAGGCACCGTGGGTCGAGGTGTGGCTGTCCCCGCACACGATCGTCATGCCCGGCTGCGTCCAACCCTGCTCGGGGCCGATGATGTGGACGATGCCCTGGTTGGCATGCCCCATCGGGTAGCAGATGATGCCGAACTCGGCCGTGTTGTCATCGAGGACCTTCAGTTGCTGGGCCGAGATGGGGTCGGCCACCGGCTTGTCGATGTCGGTGGTCGGGACGTTGTGGTCGGCGGTGGCCACCGTCAGATCGGGTCGCCGCACCGTCCGGCCCGCCAGGCGCAACCCGTCGAAGGCCTGGGGCGAGGTCACCTCGTGCAAGAGGTGCAGGTCGATGAAGAGGAGGTCGGGCTCGTCCTTTGCCGCGTGGACGACGTGGGCGTCCCAGATCTTCTCCGTAAGGCTGCGTGGCGCCATCAGCGATCGACCGCGGTGATGTGGACCTTCAGCGTCCCACCGGGCGCCCGATACTCGACGGCGTCCCCCGAGCTGCGGCCGATGAGGACCTGGCCGAGGGGCGAACTGGGGGAGATCACGGGGAGGTCGCCCTGCCGTTCTTCGATGGAGCCCACGAAGAACCGCTGCGTGTCGTCTTCGTCGTCGCCCTCGTAGCGGAGGGTCACCGTGCTGCCCAGAGAGATGGACCCG
The DNA here is from genome assembly GCA_963745665.1 of uncultured Acidimicrobiaceae bacterium. Lineage (GTDB taxonomy): Bacteria > Actinomycetota > Acidimicrobiia > Acidimicrobiales > RAAP-2 > Bog-473. The sequence goes on from CAVUYE010000003.1 coordinate 321,195, forward strand.
TCATCGGCGCCCGCCTCGTTGACGATCTCGACCTCTTTGAGCATCGCCTGCAGTTGGCGGACCCGCGACTCCATCTTTCCCTGGAAGTCCTTGGCCGCGTGGTAGTCGCCGTTCTCGCTCAGGTCGCCCAGCGCCCGAGCCGACTCAATGGCCTGGGCGATCTCCACCCGCCCGCGGGTCGTCAGGTCCTCGAGCTCCGCCACCAGGCGGTCGTAGGTGGCCTGCGTCAGCTTGGTCGTCTCGGTCTGATGGGCGGATGCGTTGGTCACGGCATGTCCTCCGGAAGGCGGATCTGCGGGCGGTGCGGTGCACCGCGCCGGAGGGCACCAAGGCTAATCGGCCCCACGTGGGCTGTCGGTCGCCCCGTGCAGCCCTTGGTTGACGAGACGGCTCGGCTGCGAGAGACTGGAGGGGTATGAATCGCTCCGAGCACCTCGTAGGCATTATTCACTAGGCGCGCACTCTCCCCGCGCGCCGTCGAACCGTCCACTGCGTGGGCGGTTTTTCAATTCCCGGCTGCATCGCGTCACGAGCGGCACACCGGACGCAACACCGCACCATCGACGAAAGGACCACGGGAGTGAACAAGGGCAGCAGGCATCGGGTCGCCGTCATTGGCGGCGACGGCATCGGGCCGGAGGTCTGCGCCGAGGCACTCAAGGTGGTGGCCGCGGCCGGGGTGGACCTCGACACCACCGAGTTCGAGCTCGGCGCCGCTCGCTACCTGCGTGACGGGACCGTCCTCCCCGACGAGACGCTCGAGGAGCTCCGCGGCTACGACGCCATCCTCCTCGGCGCAGTCGGCCCGCCCGTCGGCGACACCACGGTCCCGCCGGGCACGCTCGAGCGTGGCCTCCTGCTGAAGCTCCGCTTCGAGCTGGACCTCTACGTCAACCTGCGCCCGTTCAAGGGGGTGCCCGGATCCATCGCCGAGGGTGCGGACTTCGCGGTGATCCGGGAGAACACCGAAGGGACCTATGCCGGCGAGGGCGGGTTCCTGCGCAAGGGGACCCCGTACGAGGTGGCCACCCAGGGCTCGGTGAACACCCGGATGGGCGCCGAGCGCTGTGCGCGCTTCGCCTTCGAGCTGGCCGGCCGGCGCAGCAACCACCTCACCCTCGTGCACAAGACGAACGTGCTGACGTTCGCCGGCGACCTGTGGAACCGCACCGTCACCGAGGTGGCCCGCGAGTACCCCGACGTCTCCTGGGACTACAACCACGTCGACGCCGCCTGCATCTACCTGGTGGAGCAGCCGAAGCGCTACGACGTGATCGTCACCGACAACCTCTTCGGCGACATCCTGACCGACCTCGCCGGCGCGGTGGCCGGCGGCATCGGCTTCGCCGCCTCGGCCAATCTCAACCCGGCCCGCACCGGGCCTTCCCTCTTCGAGCCGGTGCACGGCGCGGCGCACGACATCGCGGGCAAGGGCATCGCCAACCCGCTGGCCGCCATCCATTCCGCCGCGCTCATGCTCGACCATCTCGGCGAGGCCGCCGCCGCCGCCCGCATTCTCAAGGCGCTCGACGCCCAGTCCGATTCCATGTTAACGCCGTCCACCTCCACCGAAGCGTTGTCCACCACCGCGGTGGGCGATGCCATCGCAGAAAGGCTGTAGCCCCGATGCCCATCACACCGACCGAGAAGATCTGGATGGACGGCGAGCTCGTCGACTGGGCCGACGCCACGGTGCACGTCCTGACCCACACCATGCACTACGGCTCTGGCGTCTTTGAGGGCATCCGTGCCTATCCCACGAGCCGCGGCGTCGCCGTCTTCCGGCTGGGCGACCACATCCGTCGGCTGTTCGCGTCGGCCAAGATCTTCCTCATCGACGTCCCCTTCACCGTCGACGAGGTCATTGAGGCGTCACGCGGCCGTCGTGCGGGTCAACAAGCTGAACGACGGCTGTTACCTCCGTCCGCTGGTGTACCTCGGGTACGGCGAAATGGGCCTGAACCCGCTGCCGTGCCCGGTCAACGTCTCGGTGGCCGCCTGGCCCTGGGGCACCTACCTGGGTGACGAGGGGATCGCCAACGGCGTGTCCTGCAAGATCAGCTCGTGGCGCCGCCACGACCCCAACGCCGTGCCGACGGCGGCCAAGGGCACCGGGATGTACGCCAACTCTTCCCTGGCCAAGGTGGAGGCGCTCAACGCCGGCTACGACGAGGCCATCCTGCTTGCTCCCAACGGTGACGTGAGCGAGTGCACCGGCGAGAACATCTTCGTCGTGCGCGACGGTGTCCTCCTGACGCCTCCGACGTCGGATGCGGGTGCCCTCGACGGCATCACGCAGGACACCGTCAGGACGATCGCCCGCGACCTCGGCTACGAGGTCCGCCACGAGCCCATCATCCGCACCGACCTCTACCTGGCCGACGAGGCCTTCCTCACCGGGACCGCAGCCGAGGTGGTGCCGATCCGCGCCGTCGATGACCGCCCCGTCGGTCCCGGGCACCCCGGCAAGCATCACCAAGGAGATCCAGCAGATGTACTTCGCCACCGTGCGGGGCGAAGTGGACCAGTACAAGGAGTGGCTGGACTATGTCGACTGACGCCGACGACGGCCCTGTCGCCGGCCACAGCCATGGCGGCGTACGGCACACCCATGCGCACGGTCACAGCGCCCACGCGCACGACTTCGTCGTCCCCGACCTGCCCGAGGCGGTCGACATCTTCGACACCATTCTGCGGGACGGCAGCCAGCAGGAAGGCCTTTCCCTCACGGTGGACGACAAGCTGCGGGTGGCCGAGCAGCTCGACCACCTGGGGGTCACCTTCATTGAAGGGGGGCTGGCCCGGGGCCAACCCCAAGGACGTCGAGTTCTTCGCGCGGGCCAAGGAGGAGCTGAGGCTCAGCACCGCCACGCTGGTGGCCTTCGGCTCCACGCGGCGGGCCGGCGTGAAGCCGGAGACCGACACCGTCCTGGCCAACCTGGTCGAGGCCGGCGCCCCGGTCGCCTGCATTGTGGCCAAGTCGTGGGACCGCCACGTCGCCGAAGCGCTCCGCACGTCCCTCGACGAGGCGGTCGCCATGGTGGCCGATTCCGTGCGCTTCCTGTGCGAGCACGACCTGCGCGTCTTCCTCGATGCGGAGCATTTCTTCGACGGCTACCGGCGCAACCCGGACTTCGCACTGTCCGTCCTGGCGGCGGCGGAGGAGGCGGGCGCCGAGGCACTCGTGCTGTGCGACACCAACGGCGGCTCGCTGCCCGACGACGTGGGGCAGGCGGTGGCCGACGTGCGCGCCCGCACGAGCGCGCAGCTCGGCATCCACTGCCACAACGACGCCGGCTGCGCGGTGGCCAACTCGCTGGTCGCGGTGCAGGCCGGCGCCACCCAGGTACAGGGCTGCATCAACGGCTACGGCGAGCGGGCCGGCAACACGGACCTCTCGGCGGCCATCCCCAACCTGTCGCTGAAGCTCCACATCCGCACCATCCCGGCGGACCGCCTGGAGCGCCTGACCCCGGTGGCCCACCACATCGCCGAGCTGGTCAACATCGCACCCAACCCCCAGCAGCCCTACGTCGGCAACTCGGTCTTCGCTCACAAGGGTGGCCTGCACGCGAGTGCCGTGGCGCGCAGCGCCGACCTCTACGAGCACGTCGAGCCCAACCTGGTGGGGAACGGGACCCGGGTCGTCGTGTCGGAGATGGCCGGCCGCTCGACCCTGGCCATGAAGGCGGCCGAGCTCGGGCTCGAGCTCGACGGCGAGGTGATCGGCCGCGTGCTCGACGAGCTCAAGCGCCTGGAGCACGAGGGCTACCACTTCGAGGTGGCCGACGGCTCGCTGGAGCTCTTGCTGCGCCGGGCCACCGGCTGGGTGTCCGACTTCTTCACGGTGGAGTCGTTCCGGGTCATCACGGATCACGAGCGGCGCAACGAGGCCGACGGTCAGGGGACGGCGGACCCCGACGGGGCCGCCGGCGTCACGACCAAAGCGACGGTGAAGGTCCAAGTGGGGTCGGAGCGGATCGAGGCCGTGGCCGAGGGCAATGGCCCGGTCAACGCGCTCGACGGCGCCCTGCGGGCCGCCATCGGCCCCCGGTTCCCGGCCCTCGACCACATCCACCTGACCGACTACCGGGTGCGCGTGCTCGATACCGGCCGGGGCACAGGTGCGGTCACGCGGGTCCTGGTGGACACGACCGACGAGCAGCGGACCTGGACCACCATCGGCGTCTCGGAGAACATCATTGAGGCCAGCTGGCAGGCCCTCTACGATTCGATCGTCTTCGGGTTGCTCCACGCCTCCTGAGGCAGGGGCAGGGCAGCCCATCACGTCGTCGGGGGGTCGTCGCGCATGACCGTGTTCAGCCGGATCGCCGCATCCGTCGTCAAGCTCCCCGCACCGCGCACCACGGCCGTGTCGGTCGAGCGCGGCCTGACCGCCAAGATGCCCGACGGCGTCGAGCTCGCTGGCCGACCGTTGGTACCCGACGCACCCGGCGGCCGAGCCGGCGACCGTGCTCATCCGCACGCCGTACGGGCGCACGATCATGGGGCCGCTCGGCCGTCTGTACGCCGAGCGGGGCTACCAGGTCGTCGTGCAGAGCTGCCGGGGGACCTTCGGATCCGGGGGCGCGTTCGTCCCCATGCGCAACGAGCAGGCCGACGGGCACGCCACGCTCGACTGGCTGGCGGCCCAGCCCTGGTTCGACGGCCGCCTCTGTCATGTGGGGCGGCGAGCTACCTCGGTATGACGCAGTGGGCCGTGGCGCAGGACGCCCCGGACTTCCTGCGGGCGCTCAGCTTCCAGGTCACCGCGGCGAACTTCCGCGATTCCGTCGTCTTCCCGGGGGGCGCCTTCGCGCTCGAGACGGGGCTGACCTGGTTGCACGAGGTCGACGCACCAGGAGCTCGGCTGGCGCACCGTGCTGCGCGCCGGACTGCGAGCACGCCGGGTGGTGGCGACCGCAAGCGAGGTCCTGCCCCTCGGAAAGTGCGACAGCGCCGCCGTCGGCGACGTCCGTGGCCTTCTACCAGGACTGGCTCGCCCACAGCGACCCGGGTGACCCGTGGTGGGAGGACGTCGACTTCGGGCGCCGGCTCGGTGCTGTGCCGCCGGCCAGCTTCATCGGCGGCTGGTACGACATCTTCCTCAAGGCGCAGGTCGACGACTACGAGGCCCTCCGGCGCGCCGGCCGGCCCGCCCACCTCACCATCGGCCCGTGGACGCACACCAGCCCGGGCCTCTTCGCCGAAGCCGTCCGGGACGGTCCCCGCTGGTTCGACAGCCAGCTGGGGGCGGGCCGAACAGAGCAAACAGAGCAAACAGAGCAACCAGAGCAACAGGACGCGCCCGTGCGCGTGTTCGTCATGGGGTCGCGTACGTGGCAGGAGTTCTCCATGTGGCCGCCGGCCGGAGCGTCGGTCGCGGTGGTATCTCGGGACGCGGCCGCATCCTCGGCCCGACCCCACCGAGGACGACGGCGCTCCCGACCGCTACCACTACAACCCCCACGATCCGACGCCGTCGGTCGGCGGGCCGTCGCTCAACATGAAGATGTCGGGTCGCAAGGAGCAGTCCCGGCGCGAGCATCGGCGCGACGTGCTGACCTACACCAGCGCCGTGCTCACCGACGACCTCACCGTCATCGGCCCGCTGACCGCCACGCTCTACGTGCGCTCGTCGCGCCAGCACGCCGACTTCTTCGTGCGGCTTTGCGACGTGACGGAGCGGGGCAAGTCGTTCAACCTGAGCGACGGCATCGTCCGGTTGGTGCCCGGAGCCGTCGCGCCCGGAAAGGACGGCGTCACCAAGCTCGACATCGCCATGTGGCCCACGGCCAACACCTTCCGCGCCGGCCACCGCGTCCGTCTGCAGGTCTCGAGCGGCGCTCACCCGCTCTTCAACCGCAACGCCGGTACGGGCGAGCCGCTGGCGACTGGATCCAACTTGTGCTCGGCCGACGTGGAGGTCTTCCACGACGCCGCACACCCGTCGGCGATCGCGCTGCACATCGTGCCGCTGCTACAGGAGAGCTCGCTGGGAGACCGTCGAATGGGTTCACCCGACCCCCTCGGCTAGTCTCCCGCGCATGACGCAGCCCACGTTCGTGCCCATCGCCGAGGCGGACCAGGTCCGCCCGGCTCGGCACCTGCACGTCCCGGGGGCGTGGACCACGGACCGCCCGGCCGAGCTGGTGGGTCCGACGATGCGCCGGGGCGCCAACCTCGGGACGCCGGGTCCCGACTCGGGCTTCGCGCTGCGCCTGGCCCACCGTTTCGAAGAGCAGCTCGAGCTGGGCGAGGGTGAGTCCGCGCACGATGTGCTGCTCGGCGTCGCCCTGGTCGCCTCCAAGCGGGCCGCCCTGTTCGGCCGGGCGCCCTGCATCTACGACGTCCGGCTCGCCCTCAACGTGTGGGGGTTCCTGGGTGACGTCCCGGCCGACGTCCAGGCGACACGCCGGGAACTGTTCTCCTCCCTTTCGCACGACTACGTCGCGCAGCGGGCGCTGGTCGACTCCGTTCCGGACGAGACGCTCCGGCAGAGCCCGGACGAGGTCCGCGCAGGGGGCGGTCCCGCCGCCTAGGCGCGGCGCACCTCAACGTCGTGGACGCAATCGGGGCGATCGACCGGCTCGAGATCGAGGCCGGCGGCTTCACCTTCACCGGCCGGGCCTGCGGCCCGCACGAGGGCCGCAAGATCATGCTCCTGCACGGCTTCCCCCAGACCTCATGGGCCTGGCGCGACGAGCTGTGGGCGCTGGGCCGAGCCGGCTACCGCGCCATCGCGCCCGACCAGCGCGGCTATTGCATCGGCGCGCGCCCGGCGGACGTCGATGCGTACGCCACCGAGCACCTGCTGGACGACGTCGTCGCGCTGGCCGACTCCATGGATATGGAAACGTTCGACCTCGTCGGGCACGACTGGGGCGGCATGCTGGCCTGGATCATCGCCTCACGGCACCCGGGCCGGGTGCGCACGCTCACCGTGGTCTCGACGCCGCATCCGCTGGCGCTCCACGAGGCGCTGCGTGGCGCCGACCCGACCCAGGCCGCCTACGGCGCCTCCATGGAGGCCTTCCGCGCGCCCGAAGTGCCGGAGCGCCTGCTGCTCGGTAGCGACGGCAGCGGAGGTGGCCTCGCCACGCTTCTGACCGAGACCGGTCTCGATGACGAGGATGCGCGTATGTATATCGCCGCCCTGAGTGAGCCGGGCGCCCTCACGGCGGCCCTCAATTGGTACCGGGCCATGGACGGCAGCGCGCTCAGCGGACTGAACCCCGTGTGCGTCCCCACGCTGTATGTGTGGTCGACCGGGGACGTGGCGTTCGGGTGGGCGGCCGCCCAGAACACCGCCGAGTGCGTGCAGGGTCCCTATACCTTCGAGGTCCTCGACAACGTGTCGCACTGGATCCCCGAAATGGCGCCCGTCGAGCTGTCGGGCCTCCTGATCCGGCATCTCGAGGCACACTGACGCCATTGCGGTGGTCGGGCGCACCACGGAGACGGTGGAGCCACGCGGTGGCGCCGCCTGCGAGAATGGCACCGTGAGCGCCTCGACCTTCGCCCTGACCGACGTCCAAAGGGACTTCCGCGAGAGCCTGCGCACATTCTGCGAGGAGAAGGTCGCCCCGAACGCGGCCGAGGCCGACCGCACGGCCGAGTTCTCGTGGAAGTCGTTCGAGGCCTGCAAGGAGATGGAGCTGCCGGCCCTCGGCATGCCGGCCGCGTACGGCGGTGCGGGCGCCGACACGGTGACGGTGGCGATCATGACGGAGGAGCTCGCCCGCGTCTGCGCCTCGACGGCGCTGACCATCTTGATCTCCAAGCTCGGGATGACACCGATCTTGAACTGGGGCTCGGAGGAGCTGAAGCAGACGTACGTGCCACGGGTGGCGGCGGGCGAGATTCAGGCCAGCTACTGCCTCTCCGAGGCCGACGCCGGGAGCGACGTGGCCTCCATGCGCACCCGGGCCGTGCGCGACGGCGACGACTACGTGTTGACCGGTTCGAAGTACTGGATCACCAACGCCGGGATCTCCGACGTCTACGTCGTCTTCGCCAAGACCGACCCCGATGCGGGCGGGCGGGGCATCTCGTGCTTCGTCGTGGAGAAGGAGTGGGGGATCCGCATCGCCAAGCACGAGGACAAGATGGGCCTGCGCGGCAGCCCGACCGGCGAGGTGGTGCTCGACGAGGTCCGCGTCCCCGCCACGCACCGCATCGGCGAGGAAGGCCAGGGCTTCACGATCGCCATGCACACGCTCGACCGCAGCCGGCCCACCATCGGGGCGCAGGCCATCGGCATCGCGCAGGGCGCCATCGACTTCTCGGGGGCGTACATGAAGCAACGCCATGCCTTCGGCGCTCCCATCGCCGATCTGCAGGGGCTGCGTTTCATGCTGGCCGACATGGCCATGCGCACCGAGGCGGCCCGCGCTCTCGTGTACCGGGCCTGCGCCATGGCCGACGACGACCCGACGGAGGAGCTCACCAAGTTCGGCGCCATGGCCAAGGCTTTCGCCTCCGACACCTCCATGTCGGTCACGGTCGACGCAGTGCAGCTGCTCGGCGGCTACGGCTACACCAAGGACTTCCCTGTCGAGCGCTTCCTGCGCGACGCCAAAGTGACGCAGATTTACGAGGGGACCAACCAGGTGCAGAAGGTGGTTATCGCCCGGGAGCTGCTCAAGCACCTCTGACGTGCTTTCGGTCGAGGCCGAGAGGGCCCGGGACTCAGCCGAGAGTCCGGCGGAACGGCGTTGGCGCCCGGCGTCGCGGCCCGGGCAGACTGCCGGGGTCGGCCCGAAAGGGCCGGTGCTAAAGTTAGAACAAGTTCTAGTAATCGCTCATCGAGGGCAGCCGGCCGTGGCCGGAAACTCGCAGCAGGAAGGACGTCCGTCATGGCGCAGCCGGTAATCATCGAGGCGGTCCGCACTCCCATCGGGAAGCGCAACGGGTGGCTGTCCGGGCTGCGGGCCCCCGACCTCCTGGGCGCCGCCCAGGTCGAGGTCGTCAAGCGGGCCGGCATCGACCCCGCCACGGTGGAGCAGGTCATCGGCGGGTGTGTGACCCAGGCGGGCGAGCAGGGCTTCAACGTCACGCGCACGTCGTGGTTGCTGGCCGGCCTGCCCTATGACGTCGCGGCGACGACGATCGACTGCCAGTGCGGCTCGTCGCAGCAGGCCAACCACATGGCCGCCAACCTGATCTCCGCGGGCGCGGCCGACGCCACGATCGCCTGCGGCGTCGAGACCATGAGCCGCATCCCGCTCGGGGCGAACGCCTCGGCGCCCGGTGTCGGGCGCGCCATGCCGGCCGACCTTCCCTACGACATGCCGAGCCAGTTCGAGGCGGCCGAGCGCATCGCGCAGAAGCACGGCATCACGCGCCAGGACGTCGACGCCTTCGGCCTGGCCTCACAGGAGAAGGCGGCCCGGGCGCAGGCCGAGGACCGCTTCGCCCGCGAGATCTTCGCCGTCGAGGCGCCGATCGTCGGCGAGGAGGGCCCGCGCGGCGAGCACACTGGCGACAAGATGGTCGTGAGCAAGGACCAGGGACCGCGCGAGACGACTCTGGAGGGGCTGGCCAAGCTGAAGGCCGTGCTGCCCGACGGCATGCACACCGCGGGGACCTCGTCGCAGATCTCGGACGGCGCCGCCGCCGTGCTCTGGATGTCCGAGGAGCGGGCCAAAGCGGAGGGACTCAAGCCCCGGGCGCGGATCGTGGCGCAGGTGCTCGCCGGCTCCGACCCCTACTACCACCTCGACGGACCGATCGTGGCGACGACGAGGGTCCTGGCCAAGGCCGGCATGACGATGCAGGACATGGACCTCTACGAGGTCAACGAGGCGTTCGCCTCCATCGTGTTGAGCTGGGCCAAGGTGCACGACGCCGACATGGACAAGCTGAACGTGAACGGCGGCGCCATCGCGCTCGGCCACCCCGTCGGCGCCACCGGGAGCCGGCTGATCACGACGATCCTGCACGAGCTCGAGCGGACCGACGGCACCTACGGCCTGGTGTCGATGTGCTGTGGCGGCGCGGTGGCGACCGGCACCATCATCGAGCGGCTGTAGGTCGGCACTCACCTTCGCCTGCATTCATTCTGGCGCCTACCTCTGGAGGGGACCGTGGTAACGACTGAGCACCTGACGTTCGAACGCGACGGCGCCACCGCGATCGTCACCATGAACCGGCCCGAGGCGAAGAACGCGTTGAGCCTGCCCATGCTGGTCGGCATGAAGGACGCCTGGGAGGAGATCAACGGGAACGACGACATCCGCTGCGCCATCCTCACCGGCGCCGGCGGGACGTTCTGTGCCGGTATGGACCTCAAGGCCATGGGCGGGAGCGACGCCGAGAAGTACCAGTCCCGTATGGCCGAGGACCCCGACCTGCACTGGAAGGCGCTGCTGCGCCACTACGACCTGCGCAAGCCGTTGATTGCCGCCGTCGAGGGTTGGGCTGTGGCCGGCGGGACCGAGATCCTGCAGGCCACTCACATTCGTGTCGCCGGCGAGGGCGCCGTCTTCGGGGTGTTCGAGGCCAAGCGCGGGCTCTTCCCGCTCGGCGGGTCGACGGTGCGGCTGCGCCGCCAGATCCCCTACACCCTCGCCATGGAGCTGCTGTTGACGGCCCGCGAGGTGCCGGCGGAGGAAGCCTTGCGCATCGGCCTCATCGGCCACGTCGTCCCCACGGGCACCGCTCTCGACAAGGCGCTGGAGATCGCCGCCGTGATCGGGGCCAACGGGCCGCTGGCCGTCGAGGCGATTCTGCGCAGCGTGCGCGAGACGGAGGGCATGTCCGAGGTCGACGGGCTGGCCCGTGAGCTCGAGATCGGCTGGCCCGTCTTCGCCAGCAACGACGCCGCCGAGGGCCAGAAAGCCTTCGCCGAGAAACGTCCCCCCCACTACAACCGCACGTGAGCGGCAAGGAGCGCCCGCTCGACCCACCCGCCGGAGGGGGCTACCCCGGGGTCGACGGGTTCGCCGAGACCTGGGACGACTCGCCGCTGAACCGGCTGGCCGCGGCGGCGCGGCGCATCGGCGCGGTGGCCGTCGGCCAGCCGCTCAATGAGGCGGACGTCACCGAGGCCGCCGCCGAGCTGGCCGCGCTGGCGGACCGCTTGGAGGCGGCGGCCCAGCAGGAGAGGCGGACGCGCAACCAGCCGACGCCTGAGGGTCATCCCCAGGACGTCTTCTCCACCAGCCCGGTGATCGGCTTTGCCAACCCGGTGGCGCCGCCGGTGGAGGTGTGGGCGGTGGAGGGCCACGAGGGATGGCGCGAGGTGCGCGGCCGGGTCACCTACGGCTACCAGTTCGAGGGGCCGCCGACCTGCGTCCACGGCGGCGTCATCGCCGAGCTGTTCGACGAGCTGCTGGGCATGTCGAACATCTTGGTCGGGCAGGGCGCCATGACGGGCACGCTGACCATCCGGTACCGGCGACCGACACCGCTTTTGGCGCCGCTGGAACTGGCCGCCCGCCACACGGGCAAGGAAGGGCGCAAGGTCTACGCATGGGGTGGCATCTATCACCAGGGCGAGCTGACGGCGGAGGCCGACGGCGTCTTCATAGAGGTGCCACCGCGCCGCATGCTCGACATCGTCTCGGGCAACGCGCACAGCACCGAGGCCCCACTCGTCGTCGACCCGAACTGGCGGCGGATGATGGCGCGGGACGCCGCCGACAAGGCCGAACCGGGCGGTTGACCCGGGTCGGACGTCCGGCGTCCGAGACGTCCGGCGTCCGGGACGTCCGGCGTCCTCCTCAGGGAGCGGGGCTCGGCAGGAAGCTGAAGCGCACGTGGCGCCGGGGGTTGTCGACGTTCAGGTCCACCAGGACGACCGACTGCCACGTCCCGAGGGCGACTCGACCGCCGAGCACGGGCAGGGTCACGGACGGGCTGACGAGGGCGGGCAGGAGATGGTCGGCCCCGTGGCCGGGCGATCCGTGCGCATGCCGGTAGCGGTCGTCACGCGGTAGCAGGCGCTCCAACGCCGCGACCAGATCGCCCTCGGACCGCGAGCCCGTCTCCATCAGGGCGATGCCGGCGGTGGCATGGGGCACGAAGACGTTGACGAGCCCGTCACCCAGCCCCGCACAGAAGCGCTCGAGCTCGGCCGTCAGGTCGACGATGCGTTCCCGCGAGGCGTCTATCGGCAACTCGACCGTCTGCATGGAAGCCCCAGTCTGCCGTAGCGTGCCGTCGTGCGACGCCTCCTTCTGGCCACCGTCGCAGCGGCAGTCACAGTGACAGCCGCCTGGGTGGTCGGGACCGGCCCGGCGGGCGCGGCGACTGTCGCTCCGGGGCAGGACCACGCTTGCATCGTCGGGACGCCCCCCTCGACCATCGACTGGTCCGCGTTGGCCAACCCGATCCTCTCGTACCCGACCGTTGGCGTGAAGGACCAGGCGCTGCAGTGGTCCGGAGGAGCGTGGCACATGCTGTACAGCGACATGACGCAGATTCCAGCACCCCCGCATGTCCACTTCAGCGTGGCCGTGTCGTCGAGCCCGGACCTGCGGCACTGGACCTCGCCCGAGGTCATTGCCGACAATGCCGCGTCACCTGACATCGTCCGCTCACCTTCGGGGACGTTCATCGTGACGTATCAGACTCCGCAGGGGCTCGCCTACCGCACGAGCACGGGCCCATCGCTCCGCGTCTGGTCGGCCGCGCACCCGCTCGGACGCGGATTGGCGCACCGCATGATCGATGCCGCGCTGGCCTTCACCGGCCACGGGGTGATCCTGGGTTTCAAGGCGGGGACGACGACGCAGCACTTCGAGATCGCCTGGGCGCCGAACCTGTCCGGGACGTTCCACCTGGTGGGCCGGCCCGACATCGTGATCTACGACGACACGGTCGAGAACTACGAGTTCGTCACGGTCGACGGCGCGTGGCACCTGGTGGCGACGTCGAACACCCTTGACCAGCCCTTCCTCTTCACGCTGGGCCCGGGTGATCCCCAGACGCCCTCCACCTGGCTGCACTGGAGTGCCGGTGAGCAGTTGTCGGTACCCAACGAGGCGTTCAACAGCGGTGAAGGGATTTCGAGCGTCGGGTACGAGCACGCCAACTCGGCCTTCCTGTGCGTTTGGTCGGGGGGCGAGGACTACCTGACGTACGCCGGGAGCACTGAGCTGACCCAGTTCGGGGGGTGGGGGCACGCCCGCATCGGGCTGGCCAGGAGCAGCGATCTCGTGCACTGGCAGGTGCCACCGGGCTGACGGGCCGGGTCGCCGGGACCGGGGCCGTCGCCGGGTCGCCCGGCGGACCACGTCCAGCCTGGACGGCCGTCGTTCCCCGAAGCACAATCGGTCCCTTGGTGCCATAATCGCCCCGTGCCGGAGGAGGGCCACTTCTACGGGGAGCGAACCTGGTTTCATGACACCCGTAGCCCCGTGCGCCGGATGGGGGTATCGGCTCACGAGGAGGACTCCACCATGGTGATCTCGTTGTGGCAGGGCGATACCTGCACCGGGACGTTCCGGCTGCCCGCCCACGAGGCCGCACGGCTCATCTCCGCCTTGGCATACGGCATGACCGAAGCGATCTCCGGACAAGGCCCCCCCTCGGACGCAGAGCCACCACGATTTCGCCAGATCTGGACACGGGTCCAACGTCGCCTCGTTACCCGGTTGCAGCGCGGCACCGGCTCCCATCTTCGGCTCCTCGAATAGAGCGTCCCCAAGGGTTCATGTGAAGGTGCCCGCACGGTCCCCGTGGGAGGACTTCACTTAGGATTTCCCGATGGCGTGTCTCGAGTGGTCGGACGGCGCGAGGTATGAGCTGTCCGACGACGGCGCCACCATCGGCAGGGACCCGACGAACGACGTCGTCGTCCTCCATGACTCCAAGGTCTCCCGTTCCCATGCGGAACTGCAGTACCGCGACGAGCGCTGGTTGTTGGTCGACCTGGCGAGCCGCAATGGAACCATCGTCAACGGCCGGCGAATCCGTCAGCATCCGCTCCGGGATGGAGATCGGATTCAGGTCGGTGAGATCACGCTCATCTTCGTTGCGGGTGACGACCCCAACGTCACCGAGACCAGCGACGCCGTCGCGGGTGACGGCCCCAGGCTTTCCCGCCGGGAACGACAAGTGGTCGCACTCGTGGTCGAGGGCCTCACCGACCGGGAGATCGGCGAGCGGCTCTTCATCAGCACCAGCACGGTGAGATCGCATCTGGACAGGATCTCGCAGAAGACAGGATCTCGCCGCCGGGTCGACCTGGTCCGCCTGGCGGCCGAGCTCGAGCTCCAGGACTGACAGTCGGACGTCGCGACGTCGCGACGCCGCGACGCCGCGACGCCGCGTAGGCAATTGTGCCTCTCCGAATGGGGTAGTCGTCTCTCTACCGGAGAGCCCGCCGAACTTCTCAGACTGCTTCCATGCGAAGAGGGCCAGGTCCGCACGGCGCTCGGGGCTTCGCCGCGACGGGAGAAACGAAGCCCCGCCGCCTGGGAAGTCAGTAAGTGGGGAGACGGATCCGCTGGCTTGGTGTGCTCCTGGTCCTGTGTCTCGGCGCGGTCGTGGTCCAGCTCGTCAACATCCAAGACGTCAAAGCACCGGCCCTGCGTGCATCTCCGAGCAATCCCGGCAACATCGCGACGGCTGCCGACGACCAGCGCGGCCTCATCTATGCCGACGACGGCACGACCGTGCTGGCCGAGTCGCTCAAGACCTCCGGTGGCACGTACCACTTCACGCGCCTCTATCCCGGAGGAGCCCTGTACTCGCAGGTTGTCGGGTTCGACTCGACGTACGAGGGCACGGCTGGAGTGGAATACGAGTACGACGGGTATCTCGGGCTCCATCGGCATCCGGCGCAAAACCTGTCGCAGGCCCTCGGGCTGTCCGCGTCGGTGCCGACCACCGACAGCGTGATCCTGACCATCGACCCCAAGCTCCAACAGGCGGCACAGACGGCCCTGAGCCAGCTGTCGGGCAGCAACACGGATGCGGCCGTCGTGGCCATTGCGCCCAAAACCGGTGCCGTTCTGGTGGACTACTCCACACCGAATTTCGATCCGGCCCCGCTGGAGGCACCGAACACGGTGGCCGGCACCAAGGAACAGGAACTGGCGGCCCTCGCCTACTTCGATACCAAGGACCACGAAGGCTTCTACCCCGGACTGCCGCTGGCCACCGGAGAAACCTTCTTCCCGGGTTCCACCTTCAAGGTGGTCACCTCGGCCGCCGTGTACAACCTCGATCCCAGCCTCTCGAACTTCTCCTTTCCCCGTGCCGGCTCCACGACCTTTCCGAACTCGGACAAGGTGATGACCAACGACGGGGGGCAGGTCTGCGGAGGCACGATGGCGGACGACATGTTCGCCACCTCGTGCGACCCGGGCTACGGACAGCTCGGCGTCAAGCTCACGGCTCCGACGCTCATTCAGCAGGCCCAGCTCTTCGGGTACAACGCGCGACCACCGATCGATCTCCCCGATGCCTGGGTGGCCACCCCGACCATCCCCGCCGCGTCGAGCCTGACCCCGCCCAACCAGGAAGAGCTCGCCGACTCAGCCATCGGCCAACTCGACGATCAGGCCAGTGCGCTCTCGAACGCGCTGGTGGCCGCCGGCATCGCGGACGACGGCACCATCATGACCCCGCACGTCATGTCGCAGATCATCGACAGCCAGGGCAGTGTCGTGCGGACCTACAAGCCGACCGCCTGGAAGCAGGCCGTCTCGCCCGCTGCGGCGGCGCAGGTCACGACGCTCATGCAGAGCGTCGTCACGAACCCGGCCGGCACTGCCGCCGGAGTGGGCTTCCCCGCCAACCTCGATGTGGCCGTCAAGACGGGCACGGCGCAGACCGGCAACCCGCAGGCGAATACTGACGATTGGATGATCGGGTTCGCGCCCGCCGATGACCCGCAGATAGCCGTCGCCGTGGTCGTGCCTCTCCAGCATCAGGTCGACAACGGCGCGGGGGTGGCGGGCCCGATCATGAAGGCCATGCTCGAAGCGGCGCTCGCCACACCCTCCTAGCCATCACCCGCCTCGTGCGGACGTGCCACCGTGACACCGGTAGATTCCCGGTCGTGAGGCCCCTGCGTCGACCGCATCGGTGGGGACCGGGCGCCCTGGCGCTTGGCCTGCTCGCCCTGGCCGTCTCTTGGAGCGTGACGACGACGAGTGAGGTGGCGGCGTCCCCAGCACCCGCCGCCGAGGCCGGACACGCCGAGTCCGGCCTCCCCGGCCCCGACGCTGTCACTGCCTTCGGAGCCGCCACTGCAGTGCCGGGGACGACGTTGAGCGGTCTGTCGGCTCCCGTTGTCGGGGTGGCGGCCACCCCGGACGGCCTCGGCTACTGGGTCGTGGCCGTCGGACGGCGGCGTCTTCGCCTTCGGCAACGCCGCCTACGAGGGCTCGACCGGTGCGGTCCCCTTGAACGCACCGATCGTGGGCATGGCCGCGACACCTGATGGCGGTGGCTATTGGCTGGTGGCCAGCGACGGCGGCGTCTTCGCCTTCGGCGACGCCGTGTTCCTGGGCTCCATGGGCGGTCGCCCGCTCAACCAGCCGATCGTGGGCATGGCCGCGACACCCGACGGGCCACGGCTATTGGCTCGTCGCCGCGGACGGCGGCGTCTTCGCCTACGGCAACGCCGCCTATCTGGGCTCCATGGGTGGCATGCCCCTCAACGCAGCCAGTGGTCGGCATGGCTGCCACCCCGACGGGAGACGGCTATTGGATGACGGCCTCGGACGGCGGCATCTTCGCCTTCGGTGACGCACCGTTCGAGGGGTCGCTGGGTGCCACCCCTCTCAACGAGCCCGTCGTCGGCATAGCCACGTCACCCGAGCGGCCACGGTTACTGGCTGGCCGCGGCGGACGGCGGCGTCTTCGCCTACGGGGATGCCCCGTTCGAAGGATCCGACAGCGGCACCTCGAAGCAGGCCGTGGCCGTCGGCATCGCCGGTCGGCCGGGTGGGTACTGGCTCGCCTACGGCGTCGACCCGGGGACCGAGCTCATGCAGTCGATCGGCGCCTACGTCGCCACCCGGGCGGACAACGTGACGGTGGCCGTGCAGGACCTCACGACGAACCAGATCTACCAGTTCCGACCAGGAGTCGTCGGAGAACACGGCGAGCACACTGAAGGTCGACATCCTGGCCACGCTGCTGGGGCAGGCCCAGGCGGCCGGCCGATCGCTGACGCCTGACGAGCAGAGCCTCGCCGTGCCGATGATCGAGGAGAGCCTTGACAGCGCAGCCGACGCCCTGTGGACCCGACTCGGGCCCTCCGCGGTCGGCGCCTTCGAACGGGCGGCGGGCATGACAGCGACCGTGCCTGCCACCGACGGCATCTGGGGCTCGACGACCACGACCGCACTCGACCGGCTCGCCATGATCCGTACGGTGGTGGAGCCCAACTCCCTCCTCACCGATGCGTCGCGCGCCTATGTCCTGAGCCTCATGGAGAACGTCACGCCCTCCCAGGACTGGGGGGCGACGGGTGGAGTGCCCCCGAGAGTCACCGTGGCCCTCAAAAACGGGTTTGCCGTTCTCGACGGGTGGCAGATCAACACCACCGGTTGGGTAAACGGCGCCGGCCGTGACTATCTGATCGCGGTGCTCACGAACGGCAACGCCTCGGAGCAGTACGGCATCGACACGGTCAACGGCGTCTCCGCGCTCGTCTGGCGGGCCCTGGGGACCTGATCGGCGGAAACCGGACGGCGAGTCCGAGTGCTCACGGCGCCTATCATCGAGCGCATGACACCCGAGGAGATGTCAGACCTCGCTCACCTGCGACGGGCGCGCGACCACATCGATCGCGACTACGCCCAGCCGCTCGATGTCCCGGCGATCGCCCGTACGGCGCTCATGTCGCCTGCACACTTCTCGCGCAAGTTCCGCGCCGCCTACGGCGAGACGCCCTACAGCTACCTAATGACACGGCGTATGGAGCGGGCCAAGGCCTTCCTGCGCCAGGGGATGTCGGTGACCGACACCTGTTTCGCCGTCGGGTGCACGTCGCTCGGCTCGTTCAGCTCGCGCTTCACCGACATCGTGGGTGAGACGCCTTCGCGGTACCGTCTGCCGCGACCACCGCCAGATCGAGGTGATCCCGTCGTGCGTGAGCAAGGTGGTGACACGCCCGCGGCGCTCACCCGTCGCGGTCTGAAGTCGATTCCGATTCTCGGCGACCTCCGCAACGAGCAGGATCGGAGAAGCGTCGGACGGTCCGGCTTTCGTACAATCGTCGTATGCCAGTCAGTGTTGCCGCCATGTTCATCTCCGTCCACGATCCTGACGAAGCGCTGGGCTTCTATCGGGATGCCCTGGGTTTCGAGGTCCGGAACGACGTCAAAGCCGGCGAATTTCGCTGGGTGACCGTCGGCGCTCCCGGCCAGGACCTCGACATCGTCCTCTCCCAGCCCCACGGCGGGCGCTCGCAGACCGAGGGCGACGCGCTGCTCTCGCTCGTGACACAGGGGTCGTTGCAGGCTGCCATCTTCCGCACCGACGACCTCGACACCACGTTCGAGAAGGTGCGGGCCTCGGGCGCCGAGGTCCTGCAGGAGCCCGCGTCCCAGCCATGGGGCGTGCGTGACTGCGCCTTCCGTGACCCCTCGGGCAACCTCGTCCGCATTCAGCAGGCGTAGGCCTCATGAAGACGATGACGTGCCAGCAATTGGGTGGACCGTGCGAGTTCCAACTCCACGGGGACACGGCCGATGAGGTCATAAAGGCGCAGGATCGCCACTGCAAGGAGGTGGTCGCCGGCGGCGACGACGCGCACAAGCCCGCCCTGAAGCACATGAAGGACCGGTGGAGGCACCCCGTCGCAGGCATGGGCTGGTACAAGCAGGCGAAGCGTGACTTCGCGGCGCTCTCCGAAGACTGAGGACCCTCCCGCACCGAACAGCAGGGCCGGCGTGGGGACGATCCCCTCAGTGCTCAGATCACACGGAGGGTGGGGGAAGCGGAACGGTCTTGATCATCTGCAGCGCCGGCTGGTCTCGCCCCCACAACTCGGGCATCTCCTCCAAGGGCCGGAATCCGCAGCCGAAGTAGAAGGCCCGCGTCGCGGCATACCCGGCGTCGCCAGAGCGCGGGCTGAGCGTCTTGACCTGTAAGAACCCCACGTCGCGCTCGGCCAGCCATGACTCGGCGCTCTCCAGCATGGCGAGCCCGATACCGGAACGATGGTGCTCGGGCAGGACGCCCATCACGACGATCTCGGCGGCGTACGGGCTGTGCATCCGCAAGGTGAGTATCCCGCAGTCGCGCCCGGCGAGAGTCGCCACCACGGTGGGCTCCGCCTCCGCCGCCGCGACGTAGGCGGCAACCGAGTCGGGGAAGCCGAACCAGCCGGGGAGGGTGGCGAGGACATCTGCGCAGACGGCGCCGGCGCCCCCGTCGTCCACCCGGAGCGCGAGACCCGCAGGACGGCTCATCGCAGCCGGCAGCGCAACAGCGGGGCCGGACGAGTCGGAGTCAGAGTCAGACCGCCCGTTGCACGCCTTCCCAGTAGGGATCGCGCAGCTTGCGCTTGTAGAGCTTGCCGTTGGGGTCACGCGGCATCTCGTTGGTGAAGTCGATCGTCTTGGGCGTCTTGAATTTGGCCAGCCGGCCGGCGCAGAACTCGAGGATCTCCTCCGCCAGGGCGTCGTTGGCTTCGACGCCCTCGGCCGGCTCGATCACCGCCTTCACCTCTTCGCCCCAGTCCTCGTGGGGGATGCCGAAGACGGCGGCGTCGCCAACCTTTGGGTGCGACAGCAGGACGTTCTCGATCTCCGCCGGGTAGATGTTGGCGCCACCCGAAATGATCATGTCGATTTTGCGGTCGCGCAGGAACAGGTAGCCGTCCTCGTCGATCAAACCCACGTCGCCCACCGTGAAGAAGGCGCCGATGCGGTTCTTCCGGGTCTTCTCCTTGTCGCCGTGGTACTCGAAGTCGGCCGACTGCATCGCCATGTACACGGTCCCGATGACGTTGGGCTCGGTGATCCGGTTGCCGTCGTCGTCGAAGACCGCGATCTCGCTGATGGGCCACGGCTTGCCGACCGTCCCCGGCTTCTGCAGCCATTCCTCTGCTGTGACCAGCGTGCCGCCACCTTCGCTCGCCGCGTAGTACTCGTCGACGGCGTTGCCCCACCAGGCGATCATCTTGTGCTTGACGTCGACGGGGCACGGTGCGGCGGCGTGGATCATGTGACGCAGCGACGACACGTCGTACTTGTCCCGCACGTCTTCGGGCAGCGCCAGTAGACGGTGGAACTGGGTGGGCACCATGTGCGACGTCGTCACCCGCCGCTCCTCAATCAGCCGCAGCATCTCCTCGGGCTGCCACTTGTCCATCAGCACGATGGTGTGCCCCAAATGGAGCGATGCGCTCCCGAAGCGCAGCACCGCCGTGTGGTAGAGCGGCGAGCCGATGATGTGGACGTTTTCGTCCTGAGGCTGAATCCCGAAGAGGAACAACAGCCCCGAGAGCCCCAGCGCGGCTTGCTCCGGCGTGACGCCCTGGAGCGAGCGGTAGATACCCTTCGGGTTCCCCGTCGTCCCCGACGTGTAGTTCATGACGTCGCCGATGGTCCGGTCCGAGGGCACCGTGGTCTGCGCCGCGTCGCGCACCGCCACATACGAGGCGAAGCCGGGCACGTCGCCCACGGCCAGCCGTCCGGCCACCGCCACGCCCGCCTCGTCCGCCGCTTCCACGGCCACGTCCTCGAAGCGCTCGTCGGCGATGAAGACCTTGGCCCCGGAGTCCGAGAGGATGTAGGCCACCTCGGGTGCCACCAGATGGTGGTTGATCGGCACCAGGTACCAGCCGGCCTGCAGGGCGGCCAGGTAGACCTCCAGCATCTCGGCGGAGTTGGGCAGCAGGGTGGCCACCACGTCGCCCACGCCGAGCCCCTGGGCCCTCAGGGCGTGCACCACCTGGTTGGCCCGGCCCAGCAGCTTCCCGGCTGGGACCTCTTCGCCGTCGGGCGTCACCAGGGCCAGGTAGTCGGGGTCTTCCTGGGCCAGCGCCCAGAAGCCGAGGTCACCCATCAGCACTCTCCTTGCAGGCTCGCGACGCACAGGGCCGTAAATGGCAGCCCCCGCCATCGGCAGGCTAGAACGTGTTCTAACTTACGGCAATTTGCCCGGGCGGCCCCGCGCAGGCGCCGTCCGGCATGCAGAGATCAGGAGCGGACGAACCATGGCTTCATTCCTCGCAGGGAAGGTCGTCGCCATCACCGGTGGAGGCGGCGGCATCGGGCGGGCCGTCGCACTGGCCGCCGCCGGCGAAGGGGCCAAGGTCCTGGTGGCCGATTTCGGCGTGGGCATGGCCGGAGAGGACCCGAGCAGCGAGGTGGCCGACGCCGTCGTCGCCGAAATCACGAAGGCAGGTGGCGAAGCCATCGCGGTGGCGGACGACATCTCGAAAATGGAGTCGGGCGAGCGCCTCATCGCCAGCGCCGTCGAGAAGTGGGGTCGTATAGACGGCGTCGTGGCCGTGGCCGGGATCCTCCGGGAGCGCATGCTCTTCAACATGTCCGAGGACGAGTGGGACGCCGTCATTCGTACGCACCTGAAGGGACACTTCACGGTGTTCCGGGCCGCGGCGGCGGTCATGCGCAAGCAGGAGGGCGGGGGAGCGCTCATCGGGTTCACCTCCGGCGCCTTCCAAGGCAGCGTCGCCCAGGCGAACTATGCCGCGGCCAAGGGCGGCATCGTGTCGCTCGTCAGGTCGGCGGCCGTCGGTCTGCACCGTTACGGGGTGACGGCCAACGCCATCGCGCCGGTGGCCCGTACGCGGATGTCGGCCAACGTTCCCTCCGAGCTCGCCGAGATGGGCGACGCCGAGGACGTCGCGCCCATGGTGGTCTACCTGCTCAGCGATCAGGCCAAGCACGTGACCGGACAGGTCTACACGGTGGTCGGCTCGAAAATCGCCGTCTGGAACCAGCCCACCGAGGTCCGTGCCATGTGGGCCGACGGCCGCTGGACACCCGAGCAGATCGCCGAACGGCTCGACGGCAACATCGGCCAGGAGCGCATGCCCATGCTCGACCGCATCGAGCAGATCCGGGCGGCGGCAGCCTCGGGCGAGAAGCAAAACGCCTGATCCGACGCGACTCGACCCGTCGCGCCCGGTCGTCTGATCAGATGACCCGGTGCAGCCGGGGCCGGGGCTTCACCGCGCTGTAGACCTCCAGCGAGTTCCCCTCGTGGTGCGCCGCCACGACGACCGACGCGCCGTCGTGGTCATCGGCGAACACCCGGCTCATGCTCTGGCCCCACGTCACCGCCGACCGCGCGATCTGGCGGTCTGGATGCTCCCACGGTGGAATGCACAGCTCGATCTGGTACATCGGCTCGAAGGTGACCACGTGCGTCACACCCTGGCCGTGCGCCGCGAGCCACGCCTCCTTCTCCTCGTCGGTCCAGGTCTTCTCTGTCATCGGAATCCACGGCTGGACGGTGGCCATGTGGGCGCACCTCCCCTCTCTCCGCCATATCGGTTTCATCTGGGGAAGCCTTGAGAATGCCCGCTCTTTCGCGACACTCAGAGGATCGCGCCCCTGAGCCCTTCAGACGCGTATCCGGCGCGTGGGCGCCCTTGGATGTTGCAAGAACGTTGCAGCGGCTATGTAGGCATTGGCGAGGCCGCCCCGCCCGTAGACGCCTGACTCAGGCCGGTTGTTCCGCGCTCTCCAGAGGCGCCTCGTCGTGGTGCGTGCGGAGCCATTCCTTCCACCGTTGCCGGGTACGGAACAGAATGACGAGCCCGCCGATGACGAGGAGGACGCCGGCCAACTGGACCAGGTCAGAGCCGAGGCGACCGTCCTCGCCGAGCCAGAGGTGCTCGTCGAGCGAGCGCTCGATCCCCCACAGCACCATGGCGGTACCGAGGACGATCCCCGCGGGATAGCCCGCACGGTGCGTCCCGTCCGGCCAGCGATCAAGCCGTCGCTCTATAGCGATGAGGATCAGGTAGACGGTGAAGTCCTCGAGCGCCTGGAAGATCGGGACGGGGAGCCGGCGACCGGCCTGGCCGGCGTAGTACATGCCGAACCACTGGTTGGTGGGGTGGCCCCCGCCGGCCACCATCAGCTGCGGGCCCAGCAGGCGGCCCATCGCCCAGCAGGCAAGGAGGACCGGCGCCGCCAGGTCGAGGGCGCGACCCAGGGGGAGCTCCGGGCAGCGGCGCCGCGTCAGGATGATTCCGACCGGGACCGCCAGCAACAGGCCCCCGAACGAAGAGAGCCCGCCGTGCCAGATGGCGAACACGTCGCCCGGGTTCTGGGTGTAGAAGCCGAGGTTCGACAGCACGTGCATGGCGCGGGCGCCCACGACGGCGGCCAGGATGATCCAGAGGAAGACGGGGACGAACCAGTCGGTGGGGTAGCCGTTCTTCTTCAACCGGCGCTCGAAGTAGACGAAGCCGAACCAGAACGTGAGCGCGAGCCCGATGCCGTAGGTGTGGACCTGCAGCGGTCCGATGTGGAACTCGACGGGGATCGGTCTCATGGCTCGGTCCGGGCCAGGTTAGGACCCGCAGGCGTGGTGCCGGGCCTCGGGCGAAGAGATCGTCGGGCCCGGCTAGGGCCGGCCGGCGCCCACAAAGCCGCCGCCGAGCCGCAGCCCGGTGGTCCAGACCGACGCCCCGGTGTAGGGCGCCTCGATCATGGTGCCCGGGCCGACGTACATGGCGACGTGCTCGGAACCGCCCGGTCCGTAGAAGAGGAGGTCACCTGGCTGAAGATCACTGATCGGCACGGGTGTCGAATCCGCCATCTGGGCCCCCGAGTAGTGGGGAAGGCCGACCCCGACCTGACCCCACGACCACGCGGTCAGGCCGGAACAGTCGAAGCCGGGGCTGGCCGAGCCCTTGGGGGACTCGCCGCCCCACACGTAGGGGACACCGATCTGGCTCTCGGCGGCCTGGACGGCTCCGGCTCCACCGGGTGAGGAGGGCGGGGGCGCCGCCTGGCTGAGCGCGGCGGGGGCAGCGCCGCCGCCGTCCGAGGAGCTGGCCGGCACGACGGCGGCCGCGGCGGCGGCCGCGGCTTGGGCGGCTTCCTCCCGCTGCTGCGCCGCCTTGGCGGCGGCCGCGGCTTCCGCCTGCTGTTGTTCTTGGACCAGCTGAGCGATCTGCCCCTGTTCCTGGGACAGCGCGCTCGTCTGCGACTGAATGGCCTGCGCGTTCTGCGCGACGGCCTGTTGCTCGGCGGCGACTTCTGTCTGCGCCTGGCCCTGCTCGGACTGGAGCTGACTCACCTGTACGTTCAGCGAGTTCTCTGCCGTGTGCAGGTTGTCGACCGCAAGGGAGATGTCGCCCTCGGCGACCTTGTTATAGGTGTCGGTCGCGCCGAGCGTCTGCTCGTTGCCACTGAAGATCGGGTCCTGAGTGGAGGCGGTACCGTCCGAGATGTAGTTGGCCACGGCCGCCTTGGAGAGGGTGGCGCGGTCCTTTGAGACCTGTCCCTCGTCCGCCGCCACGTTGGCCTTGGTCGTCGTGATGCTCGAGTTGATCTGCGTCAGGTGGTACTGGGCGGCGTCGTACTGCTGGCTCAGTGCCGACATCTGATTCTGGGCCTGGGTCAGCTGCGCCTCGATGGCAGCCGCCTTTGCCTTGGCGTCGGAGATGGCGTCACCGCCGGCGGGGCGCGTTGCCATGAACACAGTGCTTGACAACACTGAGACAACGGTCAGCGCGGGGATCCCTACCCGCTGGAGCACACGAGCACTCCTGGGAGACCGCGGCGTGGAGTGGTGGTGAACCCGCTCTACGTCAGTCACGATGGGCCTCATTCTTATCGGACGCCTTCCGTCGATACAAACACCCTCGGTACGAAACGGCTGTGTGCAGTAGCACTACAGGTGCGAAGGGGCAGGTCATATGAGAGAACGATGAAATTCGAACTTTTTGTGAACTGTATGGAGGGAACGAACGGGCCCGGAGCGAACTACGGTCGAACCCATGGGTGAAATGATCGAATTCGCGAGCAACGGGTCGACCGCAGGAGGCTATCTGGCCACTCCCGAAAACGGCAGCGGGCCGGGAGTGATCGTGATCCAGGAGTGGTGGGGCCTTGTCGGCCACATCGAAGACGTATGCGATCGCTTCGCCGCAGCGGGATTCGTCGCCCTGGCCCCGGACCTGTACCACGGCAAGAAGGTGCAACCCGGTGAGCCCGACGAAGCGGGCAAGGCGATGATGGCGATGCAGATGGAACAGGCGGCCCGCGACATGAGTGGGGCCGTCGACGAGGTCCTGCGTCGGAGCACCGGCGACAAGGTCGGCGTCATCGGGTTCTGCATGGGCGGCGGACTGGCGCTCGTGCTCGCCACCCAAAGGCCCGACGCCGTGGCGGCGGTCGTCCCGTGTTACGGCATCATCCCGTGGCCGGACGCGCAGCCCGACTACGCCGCCATGTCGGCGGCCGTCCTCGGCCACTACGCCGAGAAGGACAGCTTCTTCACGCCCGAGGCCGCCAACGCGTTGGGGGACCAGCTGCGCGCCATGGGCAAGTCGGTGGAGATCATCATCTACCCCGGCACCGATCACGCCTTCTTCAACGACACACGTCCCGAGGTGTACGACGCCGACGCGTCGAGCGCGCTCTGGGAACGCACGTTGGCGTTCTTCTCCGCGCACCTCGCCTGACGGCGCACCGCCGCCGTGAGCCGCCGGGCCGCCGTGCTGCGGACGGACCGGGAAGGCCCCCGGAGCCCGTTTGTTACCATCGGCCCATGTCAGCCCGCTCGCGTGACCTCCCCCGGCGCTCCTGCCTCTCCACTCCCGGTTCGAACGAGAAGTTCCTGGCCAAGGCCCCGACGGTGCCCGCCGACATGACCTTCCTCGACCTCGAGGACGCCGTGGCGCCGCTCGAGAAGGAGGGGGCGCGGCCCAAGGTGGTCGACGCCATCAAGAACCTCCCCTGGGACGACCGGGTGCTGTGCGTGCGGGTCAACGCCTGGGACACCGAGTGGACCTACGGCGACGTCATCGAAGTGGTCGGCAACGCGGGCGAGCGCCTCGACGAGGTGATGCTGCCCAAGGTGCAGTACGCCTCCGACGTGGTGGCGCTGGACCTCCTCCTCACACAGGTCGAGAAGAAGTCGGGCCTACCGGTCGGGCACATCGGGATCGAGGCGCAGATCGAGACGGCGCGTGGGCTCATCAACGTGGACGACATCTGCGCGGCGTCCCCCCGCCTCGAGACCATCATCTTCGGCCCGGCCGATTTCGCCGCCAGCATCGAGATGCCGGTGCTCACGGGCGGCGTCCCCATCCCCGAGTACCCCGGCGACCACTTCAACTACGTCTTCAGCCGCATCCTCATGGCTGGCCGGGCCAACGGGCTGCAGGTGATCGACGGGCCCTTCCTCAAGGTGCGGGAGCTCGACGCGCTGCGCGAGTACTCCATGCGCACCCGCATGCTGGGCTACGACGGCAAGTGGGCCCTCACGCCCGACCAGGCGGTCGTGCTCAACGAGGTGTACTCGCCCACCCAGGAGCAGTTCGACCGGGCCTACGACATCCTCGACGCCTACCAGAAGGCCACCGAGGAGGACCGCAAAGGCGCGGTGATGTTCGGCGACGAGATGATCGACGAGGCCAGCCGCAAGATCGCCATCAAGTTCGTGACCCGCGGCGAGCGTGCCGGACTGACGCGCAGCCGCGGCTGAACCCCGCGGCCGTCAGTTGTGCCCGGGTCAGCCGATGAGGCGGCGGGCGATCACCTTGAGCGCCAGCGTTTCATCGGCTCCCTCGAAGATGGAGAGCACGCGTGCGTCCACGAAGTAGCGGCTGACCGGGAATTCCTCGGCGTAGCCCATCCCACCGTGGATCTGCATGGCCTCGCGGGTCACCCATTCGGCCGCCCGGCACACGTAGGCCTTGAGCATGGACGCCTCGAGCGCGCCTTCGCCGCCGGCCATCAGACGCGCCACGTGGTACGAGCTCTGGCGGGTGGCCTGGATGATCACCGCCATCCGACCGAGTTTGGCCTGCGTCAGCTGGTACTCGCCGATTGGAGACCCGAACACCTTGCGCTCGGCCGCGTAGGCCACGGCCGCCTCGTACGCGGCCTGCATGACTCCCAGCGCGCGCGCCGCCGTCTGTAGGCGGCCGTTCTCGAAGCCCTGCATCTGGAGATAGAAGCCCTTCCCGAGCCCCTCGGCACCTCCGACGAGATTGGCTTCGGGTACGAACCAGTTCTCGAACGCCAACTCGTAGGAGTGCATGCCGCGGTAGCCGAGGGTGTCGATCGGCCGCCCTTCCAGGCGACCCGGCGCCAGATCCGCCGGGCGGTCCGACCCGCCCGAGCCGTCCCCCTGGGAAAAGACGAACCCGTGGCCGTCACCACGCGGCTTCTCGACCACGAACATCGAGAGGCCACGGTGGGCCAGCGAGCGGTCCGGGTCGGTGCGGGCGAGCAGCATGAGCACGTCGGCCCGGGCCGCGAAGGTGCACCAGGTCTTGACGCCGTTGATGACCCATCCGCCCTCGACCGGTGCAGCGGCCGTCACGATGCCGGCCACGTCGGAGCCGAAGTCGGGCTCGGTGACGGCGACCGCCGCCAGAATCTCGGCCGAGGCCAGCTTCGGGAGCCACTGCTTCTTCTGCTCCTCGGTTCCGCCGTAGACGAGGGCCCGGGTCAGGATCTCGGGCCGGGTGATGAGCGACCCGCCGACGCCGAGCGATCCCCAGCTGAGCTCCTCGGTGGCGACGACCATGCCCAGGTAGTCGCTCTCCCCGCCCGAGGCGAAGCCGCCGTACTCCTCGGGCACGGAGAGCCCGAAGCCGCCGAGCTCGGCCAGGCCCTCAATCACTTCCTCGGGGATGTCACTGTTCTCCCGGTGCACGTGCTCGGCGTGGGGCCGCACCTTGTCCTCGGCGAAGCGATGGAACGTCTCGCGCACCAGCTCGAAGTCCTCGCCCAGGTGCCGGGGACCCTCGGAAGTGGCCAGGGACGCCAGCACCGCCGGATCACGCTGCGCCGCCAGGAAAGCGGCCGCCGGCGCGTCCCAGCCGGGCTCCACGCCCCAGCGCGCCTCCCGGCCCGCCACGCGTCCCAACAGGTCGGCCACGACGTCGGCCACGAAGGCGCCGGCAATGCGTGCCTCGACCTCTCCCAGCGCGCCGTAGTCGAGCGCCGCCTGCGCCGTGGCCACCGCGGCGGCGGCGTGCGCCACGTCGTAGGCGACCACCTGGTTGGCATCGATGCCGCCCCCATCGCGCACCGCACCGCAGGCCCGGTCCACCAGGCGTTGGGCGAGATCGACCGCGTCAGCGGCGCCGGCGAGGTCTGAAGCGGGAGGCGTCGTCACCGGGAGCGACCCTAATAGCTCCCCAAAGTGCCCTATTTCCCGCCGAGGCATTTCCTGACGAGGCTCACCGATCGATCAGGTGCGGCGACCGAGGACCGTCACCAGCGGGGGCAGGACCACCGGGTCGTCACCGGGATCAACGCCTGTCAGCGATTCCAGATAGCGGGTGACGGGACCGGGCCCGACGCCCGCCGGCGCCTCGGCCCAGGCGTCGACCACCTCGAGCCCGGCGGTCCGCACCAGCGCGGGGAGCAACGCTCCCACGTCCGGGATGGCGCGCGTCGGGCATCGACAGTGGCGTCCCCGCGATGCGGCCGGCCGACGTGATCGGCTCCTGCGCCACCACCCAACCGCCAGGACGCACCGCGCCAGCCATCCTCGCCACGACGACCGACGGCTCGAGCACGTGCATGAGGAGGAAGCGACAGAAGGCGAGATCGACTGCTTCGGGCAGCGCGAGGTCCTCGCCCGCCTGGGTCAGTGCGATGACCTGCGCATGCGCCGCGGCAGCAGCGGCGCGCGCCACCTCGTCGCGCGCCGCGGGGTCGCTGTCCACGGCGTAGACCCGCCCGTCCCGACCGACCATCTCCGCCAGCGCCACCGAGACGTCGCCCCCGCCGGCGCCCACATCGACGCAGCGCCAACCGGAGCCGAGACCCAATCGTGAGAGCGCCGTGGCCAGCGGACGCCGGTAGACGTCGTCCCGGAGCCCCTTCATTTCGCCCACGGCTTCGGCGTCCGGCTGCTGTTCGGCCATAGCCGTGCACTCTATGGTGCCCCCGAGCCCGCACCCCGACCGACCGCTCCGCCCGTTCCGCCGGTCCCGCCCATCCCCGCCGGCCCTTCGCGTGCCCCCGTTGCAGGCCGGTAACCTCCCTCTCCGTGAAAGTAACCATGCTGCTGTGCGACGCGGCCCAGGTGTCCGACGGCAAGCTCTTCATTCTGGGTGGCGGCTGGAGCATGACCGGCCCCGATCCCGTGCCCTCGGCCGTCGCGTTGAAGATCGACGTCGACTGGCACGAGGCCGAGGCCTCGCACCACTGGGAGCTCTTCTTGGAGGACGCCGACGGCCAGCCCGTGCTGATGGAGACCACCGACGGCACGCAGCCGGTCGAGGTCCGCGGTGAGTTCACCGTGAGCCAGCCGCAGGGGATCCCGGAGGGCTCGCCGATCGACGTGGCGCTCGCCGTGAACCTGGGCCCGCTGCCGCTGGCGCCGGGCACGCGCTTCGCCTGGCGCCTCATGATCGACGGTGAGTCACTGCCCAACGCCTCCCTCGGCTTCACGACCCGCCCCCGTCCCGAGCCGATAGGCGAGTGACGGTCTACGACCGGCCGTTCGGCCGTTACCTCGAGGACTTCGTCCCCGGCGACATCTACCGACACTGGCCGGGCAAGACGATCACCGAGTACGACGATCACCTGTTCTGCATGATGACGATGAACCACCACCCGCTGCACACGAACGCGTGGTTCGCCGAGCACGAGACCGTGCAGGGCAAGAACGTCGTGGTGGGCAACCTCGTCTATTCCCTCGCGCTCGGCATGAGTGTGCCCGACGTCAGCGGCTCGTGCATTGCCAACCTGGAAGTCGAGTCGCTTCTGCACCGCCACCCGACGTTCCACGGCGACACCATCTACGCCGAGACACGCGTCCTCGACGCCACCCCGTCGAAGTCGAAGGACGACCGCGGCATCGTCACCGTCGAGACCAAGGCCTTCAATCAGCGCGGCGAGGAGGTCTGTTACTTCCGGCGCAAGCTGATGGTGTGGAAGACCGCGGCCGCGCCGGCACGGCAGCGACCGTACGACGACGACGTCTGGGACTGAGGCCCGGTCGCTCCGTGCCGACCGCGTCAGCCGCTTCCGGCGCCGCCTGCTGGAGTGGGGAGAAGAGAACCGCCGCGACCTACCCTGGCGCCAGACGCGTGACGCCTGGCCGATCCTCGTCTCCGAGGTCATGTTGCAGCAGACGCAAGTCGATCGCGTCGTCCCGCACTACGGGAGGTTCCTCTCCGCCTTCCCGACGCCGGACGCCTGCGCGGCGGCCGGACCGGCATCCGTGGTCCGCATCTGGTCCGGGCTGGGCTACAACCGGCGGGCACTGAACCTGCACCGGGCGGCGGTGCGCATGGTGGCCGATCACGGTGGCGCCGTCCCAAGAGGGACGCGGCCCTCCGGGCGCTTCCCGGCGTCGGCCCGTACACGGCGCGGGCCGTGCGCACCTTCGCCTTCGGGGAGGACGTCGCCGCCGTCGACACCAATGGCGTGCGCGTCCTGGCCCGCGCTGTCGCCGGCCGCGCCTTGCCGCTGCGCCAGGCCGCCGCGTTGGGCGACCAGCTCGTGCCCGCCGGCCGGTCGTGGGAGTTCAACCAGGCGATGTTCGACCTGGGGGCCACGGTCTGCACGGCGGCGCGTCCCGCCTGCGCCCAATGCCCCCTGCGCCGCCAGTGCGCCTGGAGGCGCAGCAACAGGAACGGGGACGGGGACATCGTCGACCCCTGGCGGCTCAGCCCGACATCGCGTCCGCAGAGCACCTTCGCCGGGTCGGACCGCCAGGGCCGGGGCCGCCTGCTCGAAGGGCTGCGCCGCGGCGGCGTGCGCCGGAGCGCGCTCGCCGGTACCTGTGGCTGGCCCGGGGACCCAGAGCGGGCCGAGCGGGTCGCAGCCGCCGTGGTGGCCGAGGGGTTCGCCGCCTGGTCGGGCGGGAAGGATCCCGTCCTGCGTCTGCGCGGCGAGGTGGCGAGCCCTCTCAGGGGGCAGTGAGGAAGCCGATGATGCTGCGGTTGACCACCTCGGGCCGCTCCACGTGCAAGAAGTGGCCGGCGCCGTCGACGATCTCGAGGGCGGAGCCCTCGGCCAGGAAATCGAGCGGCGCCCCAATGGAGGAGAGCAGCATGCACTGGTCGTCGCGCCCATGGAGATACAGCGTGGGCTTGGGCGTCGGGAGCAGCGCCGCCGCCTGCTCGTCGGCCAGCTCGGGCACCTGCAGCGCCGGGTCCCACATGGCGCGGTAGTAGCTGATCGCCGCCACGATGCGCCCGGGGTCGCCGATGGACTCCTTCACCCGCGCCACGTCCCAGTCGCCGTCATAGCCGGGTGACCAGTCGCGCCACAGACCGTCTATGAAGGAGTAGTTGTCGAGGGGGAGCGCCGCCTCGGCCAGCGGGGACAGGAAGAAGAACATGTACCAGCTCTTCTGCAGTTGCGCGTAGGTGAGGAGCGACATGCCGATGGACGCGGTTGGGGGGACGGCCGCCGTGACGGCGCGCCGCCAGCGCGCCGGCTGGTGGGCCACCGCGCCGTAGGTGGCCAGCGCACCCCAGTCGTGCCCGATGATGACCGCGTCCGAGCCGCCCCCGAGCACCTCGTGCAGGGTGTTGGCGTCGCGCACCAGCGCCCCGACCTGGTAGCGCCCGTCGGCCGGCACCCCGGTCGGGGCGTACCCGCGCTGGAACGGCGCCACGGCCCGGAAGCCGGCGGCCGCCAGCTCGGGCAGCAGGAAACGCCAGGTGTGGGCCGTGTCCGGGAAGCCGTGCAGGCACAGGGCGAGCGGCCCGTCGTCGGGCCCCTCGGTCAAACAGGCGAACTCCAGCCCGTTCGCGGTGATCGTCCGTTGCTCCATAGGCGCAGAACGTACCGCTCCGGGGCAGGGTAACGTCGCGTAGATGAACGTCACGTTCTACGGCGTGCGGGGGTCGTGCCCGTGCTCGGGCGATCGTTACCGCCGGTACGGCGGGAACACATCGTGCCTCGTGATCGACATCGAGGGGGACGAGCCGCTGATCGTGGACCTGGGCACCGGGTTGCGCGCCCTGGGCGACGTCCTGCAGCGGGAGGTCCGGGCCCTGGGGACTCCGATGCATGCCACCGCGCTGCTGACGCACCTCCACTTCGACCACATTCTGGGGATCCCGTTCTTCAGTCCCCTGCACGACCCTGGGGCGCGCCTGACCGTGTACGGGCCGGCCCAGCCCAAGGGGACGTTGAAGGACGCGCTGCACGCGGCCGTGCAGCCGCCCGTCTTCCCCATCCACATGGAGCAGTTCCGCGGCGAACTGATCACCGTCGACGTCGGCGCCGAGGACTTCTCGGTCGGGCAGGCCAAGGTGATGGCCCGGCCCATCCCGCACGCGGGCGTAACGCTCGGCTTCCGGATAGAGGCCGAGGGACGTTCCGTCGCCTACATGTCCGACCACCAGGCCCCGCTCGACCGGCGTGCCATCCCCGAGGCCGTGCTCGAGCTGTGTCAGGACGTGGACCTGCTGATCCACGACGGCCAGTACACCGACGACGAGTTCTCGGCCAAGGCGGACTGGGGGCACTCGACCGCCGCCTATGCCGTCCACGTGGCGGCCGAGACGGGGGCGAAGCGACTGCTGCTCTCGCACCACGACCCGTCGCACACCGACCGCGAGCTCGACCGCATCCTCAACCAGGCCCGCCGGCTCCCCGAGGCCAAGCTCGTAGACGACGTCTCGTCGGCGCACGAGTCCCAGTCGGTCGATCTCGGCAAGGCATAAGGCACAGGGCGCAGAGGCGCAAGGGATGTCGGGCCTCGATCAGGCCCGGTTCCGCGAGGTGCTCGGGCACTTCGCCACCGGGATCACCATCGTCACCGCGCTGGAGGACGGCGCCCCGGTCGGCTTCAGCTGCCAGTCCTTCGCCGCCCTCTCCCTCGAGCCCCCGATGGTCATCCTCGCCCCGGCCCGCACGTCGACGAGCTGGCCCCGCATCGCCAAGGCGGGCGCCTTCTGCGTGAACATCCTGGGCGACCACCAAGAAGCGCTGTGCCGCTCGTTCGCCGTCTCGGGCGGCGACAAGTTCGAGGGCGTCGGCTGGTCGCACGGCATCACCGGCGCACCGGTGATCGACCACTCGCTGGCCACAATCGAGTGCCGGCTCGGCGACATCTTCGACGGGGGCGACCACGAGCTCGTCACCGGCCACGTCGTGGCCATGGAGATCGGCGAGGGCAGCCCGTTGCTCTTCTACCGGGGCGGCTTCGGGCGCTACGCCTCCTGATACCGTTCGCGCCGATGCCTGAGCTGATCCGCTCAACCGTCATAGACGACGTCGTCGTCGTGCGGCCCGACGTGCACGGTGACGAGCGCGGGCGCTTCGTCGAGACCTACCGGCGCAGCTGGTTCCCCGACCGCCCCGAGATGATTCAGGGCAACCGCTCGGAGAAGCAGGCCGGTGCGCTGGTGGGCCTGCACTTCCACCTGCACCAGGCGGACTACTGGTACGCGCTGCGGGGCCGGGTGCGGGTCGTCCTGCACGACCTGCGAGTCGGCTCCCGTACCGATGGCGCCACCGAGGTCATAGAGCTCGACGGTGAGGTCGATCAGGGCGTCTACATCCCGCCGGGGGTGGCCCACGGCTTCGCGGCGCTGAGCGACATCCTGCTGACGTATCTCGTCGACAACTACTACGACTCCTCCGACGAGCACGGGCTGGCCTGGGACGACCCCGCCGTCGGGGCCGACTGGGGGCTGAGTGACCCGATCCTCTCGGGGCGTGACCAGAGCAACCCGCGCCGTGACGACATTCCCGAGGAGATCCGCCCCCGCCTGTCCGCCTGATCCCTTGGGGAGGCCGCCTCGCCTCGCCGGATTCGGAGCTTCCCGGAGGGCCTGCAGGGTACCGCCGCACACCGCGTATTCAGCGCCCCGCCGATCCTGTTGAATAGGGGGCGATGCTGATCGGTGGGCTGATCGCAGTCGTGGTGGTGCTGGGCGTCACCGCGGTCGTGCTGCTGCTCCGGCGCTCCCACGACGACGAGCACTCGGTGCAGCACTACCACCGGCAGCTGCACACGCTCGAGGAGATGCGGACGCACCCTCCGGGTCACGGGGCCAACGGCAATGGCAACGGCAGCGACGTGGACGGGTTCCCCGCCAGCGCGTTCCGGGTCTCGGGCTCGTCCACGGTCCGCCTCACCGAGGCCGACCGGCCGGTCGTCCCACCCGTCCCGCCGCCCCCGGTGCCCAACCCGTCCCAGCCCGTGAGCTTCGACGACGTCCCGGTCACGTTCATGACTGGCAACGAGGACCGGGTCATCCGCTCCATCGACCACCGGCCCCGGCGCCTGGGCGGCCCGGCCGCCGCGGTGGGGGCGGTGCTCGTCCTGGTCCTCGTGCTGATCCTCACCGGGCTGCACTCCAACCCCCCCAAGCACCCCAAGGCGGCCAGCGCCGCCACGACGGTGCCGGCCCGCACCCCGCCGAGTGGGCACCACCATGCCAGCACGAGCACCACCAGTACGACCGCGCCTCCTGCGGTCTCGGCGCCGACGGCGACGACGGCGCATGGGGCGACGTACACGGTGGCGGCCCCGACCTACTCGCTCAACATCGCCGCCACCACGGGGGAGTGCTGGGTGGACGTCACCGACACCGTGACGGGCGCGGTGCTCTTCACCACGACGCTCCTGTCGGGCCAGTCCCACGCCATCGCCGCCACGGGGCCGGTCACCGTGATCGCCGGCGCGCCGGCCGTATTCAATGCCACCGTCAACGGCGCGCCGGTGACGTTGCCGCCGGGCAACCAGGCGCCGTTCACCCTCAACTTCGAGACGGTGTCCCCGACGCCCTCGACTTGATCAAGCCTTCTCTGTCAATTGGAGGACGTCGAGCAGGAAGGCGTAGACGAGGGCCTCTTCCTTCCAGGCCTCGTAGCGGCCCGACGGCCCGCCGTGCCCGGCCCCCAGCTCGGTCTTGAGGAGCACCCTGGTGCTGGGTGATTCGGCCCGCAGCTTGGCCACCCACTTGGCCGGCTCCCAATAGGCCACGCGGGGATCGTTGAGGCCCGCCGTGACGAAGAGGTCCGGATAGGTGCGCGGTGACCCATCCGGATTCTGCCGCGTCACGTTGTCGTAGGGCGAGTAGGTGAGCATGCGGCGGTAGGCCGACTCGTCGGCCAGGGGATTGCCCCATTCCTCCCATTCGCCGACGGTAAGGGGGAGCTCGTCATCGAGCATGGTCGTGACGCAGTCGACGAAGGGCACCTCGGCGATCAGGGCCCGGAAGAGCTCGGGTGCCTCGTTGGCGACGGCACCGATGAGGAGCCCGCCGGCGGAGGCCCCGCGGCCGACCAGGAAGCCCGGCCGGGCGATGCCGGCGTCGACGAGGTGGTGCCCGCAGGCGATGAAGTCCGAGAACGTGTTGGCCTTGTGCTCCATGCGCCCGTCCTCGTACCAGGCGCGCCCCATCTCCCCGCCACCCCGCACGTGCGCGATGGCGAAGGCGACGCCACGGTCGAAGAGCGAGAGCCGGTGGTGCGAGAAGGACGGGTCGATGCTCATTTCGTACGCGCCGTAGCCGTACAGGACCATGGGGGCCGGGAGCGCCAGCTCCTTGCGGTGCACCACCGAGAGCGGGACGCGCGTCCCGTCGGGGGCGACGGCCCATTCCCGGTAGGTGGTGTAGCGCGCGGGGTCGAAGTCGCCCAGGACGGGCTCCTGCTTCAGAAGCGTCTCCTCGCGTTCGTCCATCGTGATCTGCAGCACGCTGGCGGGCGTCACGAGCGACATGCGCCCGATGCGCAGCACGGGGGCGTCGGGCTCGGGGTTGGGGCCGAGCCAGGTGGACGAGGGGCTCTCGACGGATGGGACGATCCAGCCGTCCCGGAGCAGGTCGGCGGCCAAAGGGTCCTCCTGCTCGGGCAGCGGGAGGACGTGCACCTGGGTCTGGGCCTCGGCGCGCTCGCTCAGCACCAGGGCGTCGCCGAAGGCGTCGACGTCCTCGATGCGCGTCCCCGGTCGGTGCGGGATCACCTCGCGCCAGTCGGCGTCGGGTCCGAGCGCCGCGTGGTCCGGAGCGGCGAGTACCCGGAAGTCCTGGGCCTCGTCGTTGGTCAGCACGAGGAACGAGCCTGCGCCGACCCTGGGGGTGAGGTGGTCGACGACGTACTCCACGCCCTCGCGGCGCGGGAGGACGACTCGGGGCTCGGCCAACGGGTCGTCTGACGCGATGGCCAGCCATTCGCTGGTGTTGGTGCTGTGCAGGCCGATGAGGATCCATTTTGTGTCCCGGGTGGGACCGGTCCCGAGCGAGAAGCGCCTGTCGGCTTCCTCGAAGACGAGGACGTCGCCGGCCGGGTCGCTGCCCCGTTGATGGCGCCAGAGCTGAAATGGGCGCTGCGCCTCATCGATGCGGACGTAGAACACGTAGTCGGCTGCGGCGGACCACGCCAGGCCGTACCCGGTGTCGGGCACCGACTCGGGGGCGGCCGCGATGCCGGCCTCGAGCGGCCGGAACTGCAACTCGTACTTCTCGTTCCCGAGGCGATCGGTCGAGTAGGCGAGCCAGCGATGGTCGTGGCTGACGGCGGCGCTCCCGACGGCGAAGTAGTCCGAGCCCTCGGCCAGCACGTTCTCGTCGAGGAGGATCTGCTCGTCCTCGCCGGGCTCCCCGGCCGGCGGCAGCTCCTGGAGGCCACGGGCCGGGCGCCGGCAGTGGATGCCGTAGTCCTTCCCCTCCTCGGTACGCGAGTAGTACCACCACGGTCCCCGCCGGGTCGGCACCGACATGTCCGTCTCTTTGATCCTGGCCTTCATCTCTTCGAAGAGGTCGCTGCGCAGGGCGGCCAGCGGGGCCGTCGCCTCGTCGGTGTACGCGTTCTCGGCCTTCAGATAGGCGACGACGTCGGGGTCCTCGCGCTCGCGAAGCCAGAACCAGGGGTCTTCGCGGTCGTCGCCGTGGGCCGATATGACGTGCGCTCGCCGGGGGGCGCTCGGTGGGCTGGGAGGGCTGGCCATAGGATTGAGACTCTGCCACGGCTGGCCACGAGGCGGTATGCCTCGGAAGACGTTTCAGCTGGCCCGGGTAGTTGTTACTATCTCCATAGGGGAAATTCCCCGATTTCCTCCGACTTGAGGAGCCAGATGGCCACCACGGATCTCGACCTCGGGCGATACCAGCTCGGGTGGAGCGACGCCGAGGACTACGTGTTCAAGCCCAAGAAGGGCCTGAACGAGTCGATCGTGCGCGAGATGTCGGAGATGAAGAACGAGCCCCAGTGGATGCGGGACTTCCGGCTTCGTGCGTTGAAGCACTTCGAGCGCAAGCCGATGGCCCCCTGGTTCGCCACGCAGATGCCGAACCTCGACTTCGACGACATCTTCTATTACATAAAGCCCACCGGCGGGCAGGTGGACAAGTGGGAAGACCTCCCCGACGCGATCAAGAACACGTACGAGAAGCTGGGGATCCCCGAGGCCGAGCGCAAGTACCTGTCCGGCGTCACCGCACAATATGAATCCGAGGTCGTTTTTCACCGCAACCGCGAGGACCTCGAGGAGCAAGGCGTCCTCTTCTGCGACATGGACACCGCTGTGCGAGAGTACCCCGAACACGTGCAGAAGTGGTTCGGCAAGATCATCCCGCCCAACGACAACAAGTTCGCCGCGCTCAACTCGGCCGTGTGGTCGGGCGGATCCTTCATCTATGTCCCGCCGGGCGTGAAGGTGGAAATGCCGCTGCAGGCGTACTTCCGGATCAACGCCGAGAACATGGGCCAGTTCGAGCGCACGCTCATCATTGCGGACGAAGGTTCCCAGGTGCACTACATCGAGGGCTGCTCCGCTCCCGTGTACTCGACCGACTCGCTGCACTCTGCGGTTGTGGAGCTGGTGGCGTTGCCCGGGTCACGCATCACTTACACGACCATTCAGAACTGGTCGACCAACGTCTACAACCTGGTCACGAAGCGAGCCCGGGCCGAAGCCGAGGCGCACGTCGAGTGGATCGACGGGAATATCGGTTCTCGGCTCACCATGAAGTACCCGTCGGTCTACCTGATGGGGCCGAAGGCGAGCGGCGAGGTGTTGTCGGTTGCCTACGCCGGGGCGGGCCAGCACCAGGACGCCGGCGCCAAGATGTACCACATCGCCCCGGAGACGACCTCGACCATCGTGTCCAAGTCCATCTCCAAGGACGGTGGCATCACCACCTACCGGGGCAAGGTGCACGTGGACAAGGAGGCATACGGTGCCAAGTCCTTCGTGCGCTGCGACGCCCTGTTGCTCGACGACGAGTCGATCTCTGAGACCAAGCCCTACATGGAGGTCGGCGAGCGCAGCGCTCGCATCGGCCACGAGGCCACCGTCTCGAAGGTCGGTGACGACCAGCTCTTCTACCTGATGAGCCGGGGGCTCTCCGAGCAGCAGGCCATGGGCATGATCGTCAACGGCTTCATTGAGCCGGTGACCCGCACCCTGCCGATGGAATACGCAGTGGAGTGGAGCCGCCTCATTGAGCTGCAGATGGAAGGCTCGGTCGGCTGACCACCAGCCCCGCCTGTACCGCCTCGCCCGCCTGCAGCGTGGCACCATAGAACGATGCCGATGCGGGAGGAATGCACCCACTTCCAGAGCCGGACCTACGCCTCGGGCGAGGCCGCCCGCTTCTGCGTGCTCGATCTGGCCCCCGAGGCGCCCTGGCGCTGCCCCGAGAACTGCCCCTCGTATCACCGCCGCATGGCGGACGTGGGCTGGGTACACGGGAGCCTGGTGGAGCCGGCGATCGAGGAGGAGCCGGGCGGGGGCGGCGCCGACGTCGCCGAGTTGCTCGAGTCGGCCGAGGACATCGTGAACGACGTGGCGCCTGACGTGCTCGACTCCGTCCGGGCCGAGGACGCCCGCCGGGAGCGCTCCGCCAACCGCTGGTGGCGCCGCAAGCGCTGAGACCGACGGCCGCGGGGCTGCGGCTGCGGCTGTGTCGCGCTATCGACCGGTGAATTTCGGCGGGCGCTTCTCCATGAAGGCCGTCACCGCCTCGACCAGATCGTCCGACGCCAACATCCCGGCGTTCCAGGTCGCCACGTAGTCCAGGCCCTCGGCCACGGTCCGTCCTTCGTTGGCGGCCAGCACGGCTTTGGTGCCCTGAACGGCGATGGGGGAGTTGGACGCGATCTCCGCGGCCAGGGTCTGCGCCGCCTTCTGCACCGCCTCGGCGTCAGCGGCGACGTCGTTCACCAGCCCGATCTCCTTGGCCCGTTCCGCGCTGATGTCCTTGCCGGTGTACGCCAGCTCCGCCAGGTGTCCGGCGTTGATGATGGCCGGCAGGCGCTGCAGGCTCCCCAGATCGGCCACGATCGCCATCTTGGCCTCGCGGACGGAGAAGACGGCGTCCGCCGAGGCCAACCGGATGTCGCAGGCGGCGATGAGATCGACGCCCCCGCCGATGCAGTAGCCGTGCACGGCCGCGATGACGGGCTTGGGGCAGCGCGCCACGGCGGTGATGGAGTCCTGCAGCCGGAGGACCTCCGTGCGACCGGAGCGGGCGCGGGCCGCCATGGAGGGCCGCGACGAGTCGCTGTCATCTCCGCCACCGCCGCCGCCACCGGTACCGCCACCGGTGAGCATGGCGCCCATTGCCTTGAGATCAAGACCGACCGAGAAGTGGGGCCCCTGGGCCGCCACGACGATCACGCGCACCGCCGTGTCGGCGGTCAGCGCGGCCATGGCCCGGGGCAGGTCCCGCCACAGGTCCACTCCCATGGCGTTGCGCGCCTCGGCGCGGTCCAGCCACAAGGTGGCCACGCCCCCCGCCTCTGCTCCGTCCCGCGTGATGCGCAGCACTGGTGACTCGAAATCGACGATCTTTCCCATGCAAGAAAGGCTAATCCGCCAGGTAGGGAGGTCTTCGGGGCGCCACTAGAGTGCATTGGCCACATTGGCCATCCCGAAAGAGGACGTGACTCCGCACACCTTCACCGCCGAGGCTTCCGCGGCCCTGACCGGACCGGACTGGCTCCGCGCTCGGCGGGCCGCCGCCTACGAGGCGTTTGCCTCGTGCGAGCTGCCCTCGGAGAGCGAGGAGGTCTGGCGCTATACGCCCATCAACGGCCTCGCCCTCGACCAGTTCAGCCCCCCGATGCACGACGGGCCGGCTCCGGCGGGCGACCAGTTGTTGGCCGCGCTCACCTCGGCGCTGGGCCCGCTAGCCGGGAGCGTGCTGGTGCACAACGGGCGTGCCGGCGCCTTCACCACGGGTGCGGCGACCGGCATGGCCTTCGGGCGGGCCGAGGACGTGTCCGGCTCGTCCGACATGCTGGGCTCCGTGCAGCAGGGCGGGGACGCCCTCGTGCGATTGAACGACGCCTTCGCCCCGGCTCCGGTGTTCGTCGACGTGCCCGCCGGCCTCCGGGTGGGCCCGCCCGTCCTGATCGTGCACTGGTGCGACAGCTCGTCCGCCTTCCCTCGCACGAGCGTGCGCGCCGGCGAGGGTTCCGCGCTGTCCGTCGTCGAGGTGTTCGCCGGCGCCGAGGGAGCGAACCGCAGCCTCGTGGTGCCGGTGACGGAATTGGCCGTGGCGGAGGGAGCCGCCCTGTCATATGTCTCGCTGCAGATCCTCGGTGACGCCGCCTGGTCCATCGCCCGGCTGGCCGGCCGTGGCATGGCCACGTCGCACCTCCGGACATTCACCGTCGGGCTCGGTGCCTTGTACGACCGGGTACGCGCCGATGTCTCGGTCGAGGGGCGGGACGCGCACAGCGAGATCCTCTCCGCGTATCTCGGCGATGGGACCCAGGTCCACGACGTCCGCACCCTCCAGGACCATGTGGCACCACGCACGACGAGTGAGCTGCTGTGCCAGGGCGCGGTGGCCGGGACGTCGCGCTCGGTTTACAGCGGGCTCATCCGGGTCCACAGGGGAGCGGTGCGCAGCGACGCCCGCCAGACCAACCACAACCTCGTCCTCGACGAAGGAGCCCACGCTGACTCCGTGCCCAACCTCGACATCCTGGAGAACGACGTCCGCTGCTCTCATGCATCGACGGTGGGGCCCATCGACGAGGATCAGCGCTACTACATCGAGTCCCGTGGCGTGGCGCCCGAGGTGGCCGAAGGCCTCATCGTGCGTGGTTTCTTCGACGCCATCATCGACCGGTCGCCGGTCCCCGAGGCGGTGCCGCTCCTCCAGCGCGAAGTACACGAGCGCCTCGAAGTGGCGTTGGGCGGCCGAGCCTTGCCCGCCGGTGTCTGAGACCGTGGCGCTGTGCGCGCCCGACGACCTGGCGCCGGGTGAGGCGCGGCGATTCGACGTGTCCGGCCGCCGGATCGCGCTGGTGCGCATCGGCGACGCGTTCTACGCCTTGGATGACGAGTGCAGCCACGAGGACTACTCGCTGTCCGAGGGCGAGGTGTGGGCCGATGAGTGCGAGATCGAGTGCCCCCGCCATGGGAGCACGTTCGACCTCCGGACGGGCGCGCCCTGCTCGTTGCCGGCCACGCAGCCGGTGGCCGTCTACGAGGTCGAGGTCGAGGACGGCACCGTCGCCGTGGTCCTCCCATGAGCTCCGAACACGTGTTCGAGGTACGGAACCTGCATGCCACGGCGGGGGGTAAGGAGGTCCTGCATGGCATCGACCTCACGGTGCGCAGCGGCGAGGTGCACGTCATCATGGGCCCCAATGGGTCCGGGAAGAGCACCCTTGCCCACGCGCTCATGGGGCGCCCCGGCACCGAGGTGACGTCAGGTTCCATCACCTTGGACGGGCAGGACCTCACCGGCCGGCCGGCGTGGGAGCGGGCCCGTGCCGGGCTGTTCCTCGCGCTGCAGCATCCGGTGGAGGTCCCCGGGGTGAGCCTGCACTCGCTCTTGGCCGCTGCGGCCGCCGGAGGCGTTGTGAGCGAGGTCGGCGCGGAGCCGGCCGCCACGCTGCAAGCACGGATGGAAGGTGAAGCGAAAGCTATAGGCCTCGATGCCCGCCTGCTGCGCCGGCCCCTCAACGTCGACCTCTCGGGTGGTGAGCGGAAGCGCACCGAGATGGTCCAGCTGGGCGTCATCCGGCCGGCCATCTGCATCCTGGACGAGGTGGACTCGGGTCTCGATGTCGACGCGCTCGGTGAAGTGGCGCGCCGCCTGCAGTACGACACCACCGAGTGGGGCGTGGGACTCCTGGCTATCACCCACTTCAGTCGCTTCCTGGTGCAACTAGAGGCGGATCTGGTGCATGTGCTGGTTGACGGCCGCATTGTTGCCACGGGCGATGCAGATCTGGCGCTGCAGCTGGAGCAGACCGGCTACGTGGGGTACCAGGAGGCTCGCTGAGAGTGCGCTGAGTGCTCCGCCGGACGCAGGCCTCCCTGCGCCGCTGCATTCTCATCCCAAGGTCGTATCCGCCGGCATCCGAAGGTCGCATCCGGCTGCCGCCAATTCGGTCACCCCGCTTGGTACCGTGAATCGCCATGGGTCCGACGGGCGACGAGTCGGGTCGTCCACCCAACAGACGTGGTGGCAAGTCCGCCAACGAAGAGGGCCTGAACGCGCTCGGCAAGCAGATGCGCGGCGGCTCGGAGCCCGGAAGCGCGGCCAACGAGACCGGGTTGCGGGCGCTCGGCGCGGCAGGTGGACGCCTCCCGTACCCGGCCCAAGGTGCGCCGCAGTGGCAAGCCCAAGTGGAGCAACACCAAGAAGGTCGTGGTGTCGCTGTGCGCGGTGCTCGTCCTCCTGGTGGCGACCGTCGGTGGCGGGTACGCCTACCTGTGGTACCGCTACAACCAGATCAACAAAGTGCACATCAGTGCCGAGGTGGCCGCGGCGAACGGCGCGCCCTTCACCCTCCTCGTCATCGGCTCGGACTCGCGGGTCGGCGAGTCGGCCGCGGCGGCACAGGCGTTCGGCTCGGCGTCGGTGGTCACCGGCCAGCGCAGCGACGTCGTGCAGCTGTGGCGGGTGACCCCGTCGACCAAGC
Source organism: uncultured Acidimicrobiaceae bacterium (assembly GCA_963745665.1). Classification (GTDB taxonomy): domain Bacteria; phylum Actinomycetota; class Acidimicrobiia; order Acidimicrobiales; family RAAP-2; genus Bog-473. The sequence continues at coordinate 364,154 of CAVUYE010000003.1, forward strand.
AGATACAAGTCATGTCCATCCCGCGGGACACCGTCGTCTCCATGCTGCCGCCGGACGTCTCGCAGTTCGGCACCTACAACCGGATCAACTCGTCCTACAACACGGGGGCCGACCAGTTGGTCAAGACGATCACGGCCAACTTTGGCATCCCAATCAACCACGTCGTGCAGGTCGACTTCTCGGGCTTCCAGGACGCCGTGAACGCGCTCGACGGGGTCTACATGAACTTCCCCTACCCGGCCAAGGACGCCTACTCGGGGCTCGACATCACGACGCCCGGCTGCCAGCTGCTGAACGGCGCCCAGGCCCTCGCCGTGGCCCGGGCCCGGCACTACGAGTACTACGAGAACGGCTACTGGCAGTACGACGGGACGAGCGACTTCGGCCGGATTCAGCGCCAGGACGTGTTCCTCAAGTCTCTGATCACGGCGGCCAAGTCGAAGGTGAACCCGCTGACGGTCAACGCCTTCCTCGGGTCGGTCCACGAGGGCGTTACCATCGACGACAGCTTCGGTTTCAACGAGCTGATCGGGCTGGCTCTCGACTACCACTCCTTCGACCCGGCCAACCTGCAGGGGCAGACGCTGGCCACCGAGGCGGCCAACGGATTCGGCGGCCTCGGCGACGTGCTCACGGCGCAGCAGCCCGAGGCCCAGCAGATGCTCGTCAACATCTTCGGCTCGAGCCTGCAGACGCCGACCAACCCGCCGCCGGACGCAGCCGGCTACCCCAACCCCCCTCCCCCCGTCACGCCCACCACGGTGGCACCGGCCAGCCCGAGCACGCCCGCGAGCGGGGGCGGGAGCAGCGCCACCACCACGCCCACGACTGTCCAACCACCGTCGTTCAACCCGACGAACTGCACCCCGAGCTGAGCTGAGCGGACTGAGCTGAGCGGACTGGGGCACCTCAGCCCGAGAGGCCCTATCGGCGCCAGTCCGTGACCCTGGTCCAAAGCGGCGAAGGGCGCGAAGTCATGACCCGGCCCGTCGGGCCGACGATGGTGAGTTCCTCATTGGCGTTTCCGACCATGGACCAGCCCTTCTTGTGCACCAGGGCATGATGGTGGATGCAGAGAAGAGCGAGGTTCGAGAGGTCGGTGCGACCGGTCGGTTTCCACGGGATCACGTGGTGGACATTGATGAAGGTCTCGGCGTCACAGCCGGGGAAGCGGCAATGGCGATCCCGCCGCATCACCTCCCGGCGCTGGCCCTCGTTCGGGAACCGCCGGGCTCGGCCCTCGTACATGGTGTGCCCGACATCGTCGTCGACCGCCACGGCCACCGTGGCGTCACAGGAGAGTCTGTGCACCGTGGCCACGTCGACCAGGCCGTTGTGCTCGAGTTCACCGGCCAGTTCGGTGGCCTCGACCTCGTCGTCGACTAGGGCGTCGAGCGGGACGTGGAGTACAACCAGAGTGGGGTTGACCGTGCCGGCCCGCCCAGAGGCTCCAGGCGCAGAGGAGCGGATCAGCTCGAAGTGAGCGTCAGCGAGCCGCTCGTCCCAGGGAGTCTCTCCGTCTGAAGGCACCTTCTTGGCCTGCGCTTCCAGGACGGTCTTTGTCTCGGTGTACTCGGGGGCCGGCAGCTGGAGCGTCATGGTGCGGAAGGTGTCGTTGAAACGCAGCGCGCGACGATCGTCGCCAGAACAAGACGCGTCCTTGGAGCGGGCCGCTGCCCGCTGCGCCGTCGTGCGGGCGACGTCGGCCAGCTCGCGCACCGAAAGTTTCTTGGCCTGGGCACAGAGCTCTCGGTCCGTTTCGGCCGTGGCCACTTCGGCGACCGTACGGACCTTGTCCAAGGACACCTCGCCGGCAACCAGGGAGCCGACCAGGTGCGGGATGTCCCAGGCCTTCGCGCCCAGTCGCGCATACCCCCGAGCCGTGGCCGTCGAGACCCCGAAGCGTTCGGCGGCCCATGACTCGGTCGACGTCGCTCCCTGTTCGCGGAAGGACTGGCGCCGCTCCACCTCGCCGAAGCGGGCGAGGATCTTGCCTTGCAACGCTGCCACCTGAGAGAAGAGCCCGTCGAGATCGTCCTCGAGCTCCTTGTTCGACATGGCAGCCACCGCGCCGATCTCGCCGGCGCCGGCGCCGGCAGCGGTGTTGGCATGAGCCACGGGAGTAGGTGTCTGGACCATCCGTGCGGAGAATGGTCGACCCGTCAGGGGACCGCGTCCGAGAAATTCGATGGGCGACGTCAGTCGGGGCCCGGAATGGTCCTCGAGGGGCAGCCGTCAGGACGCTTCTGCCGCCACCTCGTCGAGTCCCTGCGCCAGCGCGTTCCAGCTCAACGTCGCGCACTTGATACGCACCGGGAACTTCACGACGCCCTGTAGCGCGGCGAGCTCGCCCAGCTTGTCGAGGTCGATCTCCTCGGGCTCGGTCTCTACGACCTCGGCGCCGTCCCCGTTGCCGTCGGGCCCCAGCGCAGCCTCGTGGATCGACATCATCCCCTTGAAGGTCGAGATCAGGCGGCGCACCTCGCCGACCGGCTTGCCCTTGACGGCCGCCGACATCAAGGAGGCGGAGGACTGGCTGATCGAGCAGCCCGAGCCCCCGATCTTCAGGTCGACCAAGTTGCCGTCCGAGACCACCATCGACACCACGACCTCGTCGCCGCAGAGGGGATTGAAGCCCTCCACGCGGTGTGCGGGCGGCGAGTCGAGCTCGCCGCGGTTCCGGGGTGAGCGGTAGTGGTCGAGGATGATCTCGCGGTACAGCTCTTCGAGGTCGGCCATCAGCCGAATAACCTACCGGCTTCCAGCAAACCCTCGATCAGCACCTCGATGTCGTGCTCGTCGCTGAACAGCGACAGCGAAGCGCGGGCGGTGGCCTGCACGCCCAGGCGCCGCATGAGCGGCTTGGCGCAGTGGTGGCCCGGTCGCACGCAGACGCCGAACTGGTCCAGCACCTGCGCCAGGTCGTGCGCGTGCACGTCCCGGTAGGCCAGGGACAGCACGCCGCCCCGGTCTGGACCGGCCGGGGGCCCGAAGATCCGCACGTCGGATCCCAGCTTCTCGTCCAGCCGTCCCAGCGCGTACTCGGTCAGCGCCAACTCGTGGGCCCGGATGCGGTCCATCCCGATGTCGCCCAGGTACCTGATCGCCGCCGTCAGGCCGACCGCCTCGGCGATGGGTGGCGTGCCGGCCTCGAAGCGAGCCGGCGGCGGGGCCGCCCGGAACCCGTCGAGCTTGACATCGAGGATCATGCCGCCACCGCCGAGGAAGGGCGGCATCGCCTCCAGAATCTCGGCCCGGCCCCACAGTACGCCGATGCCGGTCGGGCCCATCATCTTGTGGGCCGAGAAGGCGAGGAAGTCGACGCCGAGGTCGCGCACGTCGACCGGCGAGTGGGGGACGAGCTGCGCGCCGTCGGCCACCACCACGGCTCCCGCCTCATGGGCCATCGATGTGATCAGCGCCACCGGGGGAATGGTGCCCAGCACGTTCGACATGCAGGAGAGACCCACGACCTTGACCCCGTCCACAAGGCGGTCCAGGTCGTCGAGCACGAGCCGCCCCGCGTCGTCGATCGGGATGTAGCGCAGTTCGAGGCCGCCGAGCTCCTCGGACAGGATCATCCACGGCACGATGTTGGCGTGGTGCTCCATCTCGGTCAGCAGCACTGCGTCGCCGGCGCGTAGGTTGGCCCGGCCCCAGGACTGCGCCACCAGATTCAACGACTCGGTCGTGTTCTTGGTGAACACCACCTCGTGCGCCGGGTCAGGTGCACCCACGAAGCGTCCGGCCACGACCCGGGCCCGCTCGTACAGGGCCGTCGCCTCCTCGGCGGTGGCGTAGACGCCGCGGTGCACGTTGGCGTGCGTCGTCTCGTAGTAGCGCGTCATGGCGTCGATGACCGCCTTGGGCTGCAGGGCGGAGGAGGCCGAGTCGAGATACACGACCGGCCGGTCGTTCACCTTGCGCCCCAGGAGGGGGAAGTCCTTGCGCAGCGCCTCGACGTTGAGCGGCGCCGGGGTCGTCGGGCCCCCGTCGGCCGTCGTCGAAGAAGAATCGGATCCGGATGCCGTCGTCATCGCCAGCCCTCGTAGCCGACCGACTCCACCTGCGACGCCAGCTCCGGGCCGCCGGTCGCCACCACACGACCGTCTATCAAGATATGCACCACGTCCGGCACGAGCTCCTCCAGCAATCTCGTGTAGTGCGTGATGGCCAGCACGCCCAGCGAAGGCCGGGCCGCGCGCACCTCACGCACCCCACGTCCCACCACCCGCAGCGCGTCGATGTCGAGACCGGAGTCCGTCTCGTCCAGCACGGCGACCAAGGGCTCCAGCAAGGCCATCTGCAGGATCTCGTTGCGCTTCTTCTCGCCGCCGCTGAACCCCTGATTCAAATGCCGCGACGCAAAAGACGTATCCATGCCGAGGCGCTCCATCCACTCGGTCATCAGCACGCGCACCTCCAACACCGACACCTCGTCCGAGCCCTTGCGCGCCGCCATCGCCTGGCGCAGGAACTGCGTCACCGACACGCCCTCAATCGACTCGGGATACTGGAAGGCGAGGAACAGCCCCGCCTTGGCCCGCACGTCGGTCGCCCACCCCGTCACGTCCTCGCCGTTCAGCAGGATGGCGCCGGACGTCACCGTGTAGGCCGGGTGCCCGAGCAGCGCGCCGGCCAGCGTCGACTTGCCGGCGCCGTTGGGGCCCATCAGCGCGTGGATCTCGCCGGCCCCGACGGTGAGGTCGACGCCCCGCAGGATGGGGCCGTCCTCCGCCGACACGTGCAGATCCCGGATCTCGAGCAGGTTCGTCATCACCTAAAAGCCTACCGTTTTGGTCAGGTATTCCGGTAGAGGCCGCCGCGACGATTCCGGCGGACTCCCCGCGGCGGCCCTCACCAACCTCGCTCGACCCATTCGCCCAGGTGAGGCGACTCGTTCCCGACCGTGGTGGCCCCCCCGTGCCCCGGCAGGACCAGGGTGTCGGGCCCGAAGGCGCCGAAGATGCGGCGGTCGATGGACTCGATGATGGTGTCGAAGTCGGCATTCTCGAAGCTCGTGTTGCCCGGGCCCCCGGGGAAGAGGGTGTCGCCCGTGAACAGGAGGTTCGTGCCCTCCACGGCGAAGCAGATGGAGCCGGGGGTGTGGCCCGGCGTCGACAGCGTCTTGATGCGCAGGTCGCCCACGCTGAGCTGCTCGTCGTCTTCGAGGATGAGGTCGTAGCTGGGGAGCATGCCGGCGTCGGCGCTGGTCACGGCCACCGAGATGCCGGCGTCGCGCACGGCGGGCACCGCCTGGATGTGGTCCCAGTGCCCGTGCGTCTCCACCACCTGGTTCACGCCGAGCCTCCGGCAGATCTCGAGGAGCTCCTCGTGCTCGTTGGCGGCGTCGATCAGCATGGCGTCGCCGCTACGACGGCAACGCAGGATATAGACGTTGTTATCCATGGGGCCCACCACAATCTGGTGCACTTCGGCCGTCGCATCGCTCCAGATCTGCTCCAGCTGTCCCATGGCCCCAGCGTGGCACATCTGGTCGGGCTGCTTTCCCGTCTGGTAGACAGCCTGGCGGGACTGCCGGCCGGGCCGCCGGGGGCAGAGGCAGAAGACGTAGAGGAGCCCTGGCATGAATTTCGCCTTCAGTGAAGAGCAGGACGAGCTGCGCACCGCCGTGCGCCGCTTCTTGGCCGAGAAGTCGCCCGAGTCCGAGGTGCGCCGTCTCATGGACACGACCGACGGGTACGACCCCGCCGTGTGGAGCCAGATGGCCGACCAGCTGGGCCTGCAGTCGCTCACCATCCCCGAGGAGTTCGGCGGCTCGGGGTTCACGTACGTGGAGCTCCTCGTCGTGTTGGAGGAGATGGGGGCCGCCCTGCTGTGCGCACCGTTCTTCTCCTCGGTCGCCCTCGGTGCCAATGCACTGCTGACGTCGGGCGACGACGAGGCCAAGAAGTCCTACCTGCCCGGTATCGCCTCGGGGGAGACGATCGCCACCTTGGCCATCACCGAGGACAACGGGAAGTGGGACTTCTCGGGGATTGAGCTTGCCGCGACCAAGAAGGGCGACGGCTGGGTGCTGAACGGCCACAAGATGTTCGTCATCGACGGGCACGTGGCCAACCTGATCATCGTGGCCGGCCGGACGGCCGCCGGTGTCTCCATCTTCGCCGTGCCCGGTGACGCGGCGGGCCTGACCCGCACGCCCCTGCCCACGATGGACCAGACCCGCAAGCAGGCCCGCCTGGAGTTCGCCGAGGTGCCGGCAGTGTTGATCGGTGTCGACGGCGGGGCCGAGGCCGGGCTGTCCAAAACCCTGGACCTGGCCGCGGTGGCGCTGGCCGCCGAGCAGGTGGGCGGGGCCCAGCGCGTGCTCGACGCTTCGGTGGAGTACGCCAAGACCAGGATTCAGTTCGGGCGGCCCATCGGTTCGTTCCAAGCCATCAAGCACAAGTGCGCCGACATGCTGCTGGAGGTCGAGTCGGCCAAGTCCGCCGCCTACTACGCCGCCTGGGCCGCGGCCGAGGACTCCGACGAGCTGCCGGTGGTGGCGTCGCTGGCCAAGTCCTACTGCTCGGAGGCCTACTTCCACTCGGCGGCCGAGAACATCCAGATCCACGGGGGCATCGGCTTCACCTGGGAGCACCCGGCCCACCTCTACTTCAAGCGGGCCAAGTCCTCGGAGCTGTTGCTGGGCGATCCCTCGTACCACCGCGAGCTGCTGGCACAGCGCATCGGGATCTGATCTTTCGTGCCGGGGCCCTTCAGGCTCCGCGCCGGGCCGGCGGGGGACCTCGCCACCTACGCCAGCTCCCCGCCGCAGGGCGCGCCGGTGCACGGCCACGTGGTTTTGGTGCACGACCTGCCGCGGCCCAAGGGCGCGGCCGCCGACGTCGCGTTGACCTATCCGGCCCTGGCCGACCGGCTGACGCGGGAGTCGGGCTGGCGGGTGGTGACGGCGTCCCTGCGGGGCGCCGGCGAGTCGGCCGGCGACTTCTCGGTCCTGGGCTGGCTGGACGACCTCGGTTTCCTGGCCTCCGACGAGATCCCCGAGGCCGCCCCCCGCCTCGTGGTGGGCTTCGGGTTCGGCGGCGTGCTGGCCCTGCACCTGGCCGTCGGTGACGAGCGGGTGGCCGGTGTGGCCTGCCTGGGCACCCCGGCCGACGTCGGCGGCCTGTCGGGCGATCCCGAGCAGCTGCTGGAGCGCTGCCGCCAGACGGGGGTGGTGACCACGCCCGGGTATCCCGCCTCCGCCGACACCTGGGCCAAGGAGCTCTCCGTCCTCCACCCCGCCGACGACGCCTCGCTGCTGAAGGGTCGCCCGCTCCTCGTGGTGCACGGCTCCGACGACCCCGACGTCCCCCTGGCCGACGCCCGGGCCCTGGCCGACGCGGCCACGGGGCCCTCGGAGCTCCACACCGTCCTCGGTGCCGGCCACTGGCTCAGGGCCGACCCCCGGGTCATCGCCATCCTGCTCGGCTGGCTGGAGCGACGGCACTAACGAGGTACCGGGCACGGGGTCGTCGGCCGACAACGGGTCGTCAACAAAGCCCTGACCACTCGGTGCGTCCGCTCAAGCGTGCGCCGCCGGTGCCGATTACTAGGGCGTGTCGGGCACAGGCTGGGGTGGGACGAAATTCACGTTGGTCTGGCCCTACGACCAGGAGGCCGACGGCGACGTCACGCCCGAGACCGGGGAGCCCGTTCCTTCCCCATCTCCGGCGGCGCAGAAGCCGGGGACGGCGCACTACTCGACGCTCGATCAATCGCGGCGCGTAGCTTCCGAGCCGCACGACGGGGATCCGCAGCGTTCGTCAGGTACCGCACCACGACGAAATGACGGACACCGGCATCCGTCAGGGCGGGGATCGTTTCGGGGGTCACACCGCCTGTCACGAATACAGGAACTCTGGAGCGTGCGCTGGCCCGACTGACGTAGCCCAGCCCAGTCCCCGGGCGGCCGGGCTTGGTGGGCGTGGCCTCCACGGGCCCCGCCGAGATGTAGGTGACCTCCTGGTCCGCCGCGCCCTCGAGGTCGGCCGGGCCGTGGGTCGACAACCCGACGATGGCGCTGGGGCCCAGGATGCGCCGGGCCAGCGAGACCGGCGCGTCGTCCTGTCCGACATGGACGCCGTCGGCTCCCGCCTCGAGCGCCAGGTCGGGCCGGTCGTTCAGCACGAAGGGCACGCCGAGATCCCGGCACACGGCAGCGGCCTCCCGGGCCCGGGCCAGGAGCGGCCTGGCCTCCAGCTCCTTGTCACGCAGCTGCACCACGTCCACCCCGCCCTCGATGCAGTCGCGCAGGAATTGAGTCAGGTCGGGCCGGTCCGGTGTGCAGAGGTAGAGGTGGCGGGCCGAGAGGTCGGGGCTCCCGATCACCCGATCACCCGGTCACCGGGTCACCCGGTCACGCCCCGGCTTCGGCCTTCGCCCTGGCCTTGGCCTTCATCGCCTTCTTGGTGGCCCGGACCTTGGCCAGGCTCTCGGGGTCGGTGATATCGGCCACCGACAGCGAGCTGCCCTGTTTGCCGTAGGGGGTGGTGACCGTGCGCCAGCCCTCGGGGCACACAGCCAGCTGCTTCCCGAGCAGCGCGGCGAAGATCTTCGCCTTCTGCTCGCCGAAGCCCGGCAGAGCGCGCAACCGCGCCAGCAGCTCGTCGCCGCTCTGCACGCCCTTCCAGATGTTGTCCGCCTTGTTCCCGTAGTCGTCGGCCACGACGCGGCAGACCGCCTGCACCCGGCCCGCCATGGAGCCGGGGTAGCGGTGGAGGGCCGGCTGCTCCCGGAAGATGGCGGCCAGCTCCGCGGGGTCCATGGTGGCGATGCTGGCCGCATTCAGCGGGCCCTTGGTGCCGAGCCGCTGCAGGAGGTCGGCCGGCGAGGAGAACGCCTTCTCGATCGTCACCTGCTGGTCGAGCACCATCCCGATCAGCAGGGCCAGCGGATCGCGGCTGATGACCGCATCCGCCTTGTCGTCGCCGGTGATGTGAAGCTCGATCCGTGCCATGCCAGAGATCTTGGCACGGCCGCCGGCCAGGGACGGAAGTGACCACGGGCGCGCGATGCGGGCAGACTCTCGCCATGCACATCCCGGCCAAGGTCGACTACGGAATCCGGGCCCTGCTCGCGCTGGCCGCCGCCGGGACGCCCCAGACCGCCGAGTACTTGGCCGGGGAGCAGGGCCTGCCGCCCCGCTTCCTCGGGGCGATCCTGGCCGACCTGCGGCGCGCCGGTGTGGTGGCCAGCCAGCGCGGCGCCGAAGGCGGCTACCGGCTGGCCCGGGAGCCGGACGCCATCACCATCGCCGACGTCATCCGCGCCCTGGACGGGCCCCTGGCCGAGGTGCGGGGCTACCGGCCCGAGGCCACCAGCTACGACGGCGCCGCGGCGAACCTGCAGCAGGTCTGGGTCGCCGTCCGGGCCAGCCTGCGCTCGGTGCTCGAGAAGATCACCCTGACCGACGTCATTTCCGGGAACCTCCCGCCGCACGTGCAAAAGCTGGTCACGGACCCGGATGCCTGGGTCGCCCACTGACGGCGAGGGGGCGGCGTCCGTCGCCGTCCCGGCCAGCGACTACCTGTGGTTCGTGGACCTGGCGCTGGGCCAGATGACGGCCATCGTCGAGGAGCTCGGCGACGAGCTCGTGAACCGGCGGCCGCCGTACCGCGACACGAACTCGGCCTACGTGATCCTGACCCACTGCCTCGGCGTCATGGAGTACTGGGGCGGCGCCACGGTGGCCGAACGACCCATTCAACGCGACCGCGCCGCCGAGTTCACATCCAGTGGGGACGTCGCCGGCCTGCTGCAGCGCACCGAACAGGCCCGCCGGCGCCTGCGCGAGGACCTGGTCGGCCTCAGCGCGGCCAGCCCGCCGGTGAACGTGCGGCGCGATCCCGAGGAGCCGGTGCCCTACACCGAGACCAAGGGCGCGGTCCTGCTGCACATCCTGGAGGAGCTCTTCCAGCACTGCGGGCAGATGGAGCTCACCCGTGACGCGCTGGTGACCAGCCAGCGGCGATGAAGATGGCACCCATGACGCCTCCTCCTCCGCCTCCGCCTTCGCCTCCGCCTCCGCCCGGACCTTCGCCCGGACCTTCGCCCGCCCAGCCCGTGCCCATCGCCTGCAGCCTCGACGCATCGTCCCTCGGGGAGCGCGCCGCCGAATGGCGGGCCCTGGTGGCATCTTCCGTCATCTCGGTCGAAGCGGGTGCCACCGCGGTCCGCCTGCAGCTGCGCCCGTCGGACGACGCGCTGACGGCGGCAGTGGCACTGGCCCAGCGCGAAAAGGCGTGCTGCGCGTTCTTCGACGTGACCCTGGCGTTGGAGCCGGACCGGCGCACGCTCGTCCTGGCCGTGCCCGAGGGCGCCGAGGAGGCACTGGCCGCCTTCGTGGAGATGCTCTCGGTCAGGAGGGGATGAAGGGGGCGCCGCCGTCGGTGTCGATCCCGAACTCGGCGATGGCGCCCGCCACCACCGAGGGCTCGACCCGCCCGCTCAGGGCGAGCTGCTGCAGCACGGCGACGACCAGGTTGGCGCTGTCGACCTCGAAGTAGGCGCGGAGCGCCTCGCGGGCGTCGGAACGCCCGAAGCCGTCGGTCCCGAGCGACACGTACGGGCGCTCCACGAAGCGCGCCACCTGGTCGGGCACGCCGCGCATGTAGTCGGTGATGGCGACGACCGGATCAGGCCCGTCTCCCAGCGCGTCGGTCACGACGGCGGTGCGGGGCTCCGCTTCGGGGTGCAGTCGGTTCCAGCGCTCCACCTCGAGGGCGTCGGTGCGCAGGTTCGTCCACGAGGTCACCGCCCACGTATCGGCCGCGACGCCGTAGCGCTCGGCCAGGATGCGCTGCGCGTCCATGGCGATGCTCCACATCGGCCCGGAGAAGCAGAGCGACGCCCGCAGCTCGCTCCCGGCCTTGGACTTGGACTTGGACGAGGGAGTCGGGGCCGTGGCGAAGCGGTAGATCCCCTCAATGATCCCCTTGCGCACGGCGGCGCCCTCGGCGCCCTCGGGCAGCGCCGGCATGGTGTAGGTCTCGTTGTAGAGGGTCAGATACCAGAAGCGGTCCTTGGGGTTCGCCCCGAGCATGTCCGTCACCGCCGCCTCCATGATGGCGGCCACCTCGTAGGCGAAGGAGGCGTCGTAGACGAGGGCGGCTGGGTTGGTGGAGGCCAGCAGCGGCGACTGCCCGTCGTCGTGCTGCAGGCCCTCGCCCATGAGGGTGGTGCGCCCCGCTGTGCAGCCGGCGAGGATGCCGCGCCCGCGCATGTCGCCCAGCGCCCAGGCGAGGTCGCCGACCCGCTGGAAGCCGAACATCGAATAGAAGAGGTAGACGGGGACCATCGGCTGGCCCCAGGTGGCGTAGGCGGTGGACAGCGCGATGAAGCTGGACAGCGCCCCGGCCTCGGTGATGCCCTCCTCGAGCATCTGCCCCGAGGAGCTCTCGGCATAGTTCAAAGGCAGGTCGGCGTCGACCGGGATGTAGTTCTGCCCGTCGGGCGCATAGATCTTGGCCTCGGCGATCAGCGGCTCGAGCCCGAAGGTGCGGGCCTCGTCCGAGACGATGGGCGCCAGCAACGAGCCCACCGTGGGATCGCGCACGAGATTGCGTAGCAGGCGGGCGAACACCATGGTGGTCGACACCTGTTGCTTGCCCGATCCGGCGGTGAACTCCTCGAACACCTTGTCGTCGGGTCGCAGCGCCGGCGTGGGCCGCACCACGCGCACCGGAAGAGGCCCGTCGAGGACACGGCCCCGGGCCCGCAGGTACTCCATGGCATCGGAGCCCTCGGCCGGGCGGATGTAGGGCGGGGAGCCCTCGAGCACGTCGTCGGGGATGTCGTCGGTGAGGTACAGGCGGTCGCGCAGGGCGCGCACCTGGGCCTTGGTCATCTTCTTGATCTGGTGCGTGGCATTGCGCGCCTCGATCTCGGGCCCCAAGGTCCATCCCTTTATCGTCTTGGCCAGGATCACGGTCGGAGCGCCGTTGTGCTCCGTGGCCAGCTTGTAGGCGGCGTAGAGCTTGCGGTAGTCGTGACCGCCACGCGGCAACGACACCAGCTCGTCGTCGCTCAGGTCCTCGACCATCTTGCGCAGGCGCGGATCGGGGCCGAAGAAGTGCTCCCGGATGTAGGCACCCGACTCGACGGCCAGCTTCTGGTACTCGCCGTCGACAGTGGTGTTCATGCGATCCAAAAGGACACCGTCGACATCCTTGGCCAACAGGGCGTCCCACCGTGAGCCCCAGATCACCTTGATGACGTTCCAGCCGGCGCCCCGGAACACCGCCTCGAGCTCCTGGATGATCTTCCCGTTGCCGCGCACCGGCCCGTCGAGCCGCTGCAGGTTGCAGTTGACGACGAAGATCAGGTTGTCGAGATGCTCGCGTCCGGCCACGCCCAGGGCGCCGATGGACTCGGGCTCGTCCATCTCGCCGTCGCCCACGAAGCACCAGACGCGGCTGGCGCTGGTGTCGACGAGGCGGCGCAGGTTGAGATAGCGGTTGACGTGGGCCTGGTAGACGGCGGCGATGGGACCGAGACCCATGGAGACGGTGGGGAACTCCCAGAAGTCGGGCAGCGAGCGCGGGTGCGGATAGCTGGGGAGGCCGCCGCCCCCCACCTCGTGGCGGTAGTTGTCGAGATCCTTCTCGGTCAGGCGGCCCTCGACGTAGGCCCGCGGCGTAAATCCCGGGTGACGCGTGCCCCTGGAAGAAGACCTGGTCGCCGAAGCCCCCGTCGGCCTTGCCCCGGAAGAAGTGGTTGAACCCGACCTCGTAGAGCGCCGCCGAGCTGGCGTAGGTCGACAGGTGCCCGCCGATCCCCTCGGTGCGCGTGTTGGCCCGGGTGACCATGGCCGCCGCGTTCCAGCGGATGTAGGCCCGGATGCGCCGCTCCTGGTACTCGTCTCCGGGGAACCAGGGTTCCGCGTCGGCCGGAATGGTGTTGACATAGGGCGTGGACACGGTGGCCGGGAACTCGACCTGCTTGGTGCGCGCCCGCTCCAGGAGCTTCATGAGGAGGTAGCGCGCCCGGCGAGCGGCCGCGGGAGTCGACGATGGCGTCGAAGGAGTCGAGCCATTCCTCCGTCTCACCCGGATCGGTATCGGGGACCTGGTGGCTGATCCCGTCGAACAGCATTTCCCCACGGTACCGGCAGGCGGGGGACAGCCACGACCACCTCCGTCGCGTGTGTCACATTTGTGCCATGTCATCTCAGAGCGGCCCGATCGTCGTGTACACGGACGGCGCGTGCCGGGGCAATCCCGGACGGGGCGGGTGGGCCTGGGCCGTGCCCGACGGCGCCTACGCCAGCGGCGCAGAGGAACACACCACCAACCAGCGCATGGAGATCACAGCGGCGCTCGAGGCACTGCGCTCCTTGACACCGGACGCGCCCGACGGCGTCGAGGTGGTGAGCGACTCGACCTACGTGGTCAAGTGCTTCACGGATGGTTGGTGGCGCGGCTGGCAGCGGCGCAACTGGAAGAACTCACAGAACAAGCCGGTAGCCAACCGCGACCTGTGGGAGCCGCTGATCGAGTTGGCGCTGGCGTCCGAGGCCCCCGTCAGCTGGCGTTGGGTGAAGGGCCACTCCGGTGACCGCTGGAACGACAGGGTCGACGAGCTGGCGACGCAGGCGGCCGATCTGGGGAGCGGGACGAGCGGCTGAAGGGCGGCGCGGCCGGACCTGGGAGTACGGTCCGACCGGTAGGCTGCAAGTGTCACGCGCAGGGCACGGAGAGGACTCTCGTCAGTGCGATCGGGTGGTTCCGGGGAGGCCGAGCGCACCGGACGGACGTCGTGAGCACAGGGAGAGGAAAGGCGATGGCAGGCGAGGACGAGTTCGACATCGTCGTGATCGGCGGTGGTCCCGGCGGCTACGCCACTGCGCTCTACGGCGCCGCAGCCGGCCTCTCTGTCGCCATCGTGGAGCGCGACAAGGTGGGCGGCACCTGTCTGCACCGCGGCTGCATCCCGGCCAAGGAGTTCCTCGAGACGGCCTCCGTCTACCGGGCGGTCGAGGGCTCCAAGGAATTCGGCATCGACACCTCGGGCGTCTCGGTCAACTTCTCGGTGAGCCAGGACCGCAAGAACGAAGTCGTGGGCAAGCTGTACAAGGGCCTGGCCGGGCTGCTCAAGGGCCGCAAGGTCACTACGTTGACCGGCACGGGCACGCTCAAGGAGGACCACCGGGTCGAAGTGCTCGACGGTGAGGATGCCGGCCGCGTCATTGTCGGCCGGAACGTTGTCCTGGCGGCCGGATCGGTACCGTTCCTCCTACCCGGCTTCGAGATCGACGGGCGCCTGATCATGACGTCGGACGAGTTCCTCGACCTCAAGGAGCTCCCGGCCTCGGCCGTGATCATCGGCGGGGGCGTCGTCGGCTGCGAGTTCGCCTCGCTCCTGGCCGACCTCGGCTCCAAGGTGACGATCCTCGAAGCGCTCGACACGATCCTCCCCGGATGCGACGACGACATCACCCGGCTCCTCGTCCGGTCCTTCAAGAAGCGGGGCATCGACATCGTGACGGGCGTGAAGGTCGAGGGACACACGCCGTCGGCGGACGGGACCATGACGACGGTGAAGGCGGGGGACCTGACGTTCGATGCGAACGCGGTCGTGGTGTCGGTGGGCCGGCGCCCCCGTACCGAAGGGTTGGTGGCCCACGGGGTCGGCGTCGAGATGGACCGGCGCGGCTTCGTAGCGACCGACGAGTACCAGCGCACGGGCGTCGATGGCGTGTACGCCGTGGGTGACATCGTGGCCGGCACCCCGCAGCTGGCCCACGTCGGGTTCGCCGAGGCCATCGTCGCCGTGAAGACCATGTTGGGTGAGCCGATCGTGCCGGTCGACAACGCGAAGGTCCCATGGGCCATCTACTGCCGCCCCGAGGTGGCCTTCTGCGGCATGACCGAGGCGCAGGCCAAGGAGGCCGGTATTCCGGTCGTGACCAAGAAGGACCCGTATGGCGGGAACAGCCGGGCGCAGATCATCGGCGACACCGAGGGTGTCGTGAAGATCATCGCCGAGAAGCTGGCCGACGGGACGGCGGGACGAATCCTGGGCGTGCACCTCTGTGGGCCCTGGGTGACGGAGCAGCTCGGGGCCGGCTATCTGGCCGTCAACTGGGAGGCGTGGCCCGACGAGGTCGCGCACTTCATTCAGCCGCACCCGTCATTGTCCGAGACATTCGGAGAGACCATGCTCGCGTTGAGCGGAAGGGGACTGCACGTTGGCTGACGTGATGATGCCGCAACTTGGCGAGACGGTCACCGAAGGGACGATCACCCGCTGGATGAAGGCCGTCGGCGACGCAGTGGAGCGGGACGAGCCGCTCTTCGAGGTCTCCACCGACAAGGTCGACTCCGAGGTGCCCTCGCCTGCGGCAGGCGTGCTCAGCGAGATCCTCGTCCCCGAAGGCGAGACGGTCGAGGTCGGCGTGAAGCTGGCCGTGATCGGTGACGGCGCCGGGTCGGCTCCGTCCCCCGCGGTGGTGGCCGAGCCGGCTGCGCCGGCGCCCGCCGCAGCTCCCGTGGCACCGATTCCTGCGACACCGAGTCCTGCGGCGCCTGCCGCGGCCGCCGCGGCCGCGCCGCCATCAGCACCACCCGCTGCACCCGCTCCACCAGAAGCGCCACCAGCGGCACCGCCCCAAGCGTCCCCGACACCCGCGCCCGCGGTGGACAGCAACGGTGACGGCAGCGGCTCTGGCCTGCTGTCACCCATGGTGCGCAAACTGCTGGCCGAGAACGGGATCAGTGAGACGGAGGTGACGGGCACCGGCTCGGGCGGGCGCATCACCCGGGACGACGCGCAGCGTGTGGTCGAAACACGCCGATCGGCCGGTCCGACGCCGACGACGGCGACTCCGACCCCGTCCCCGGTCGTCCAGGCTGCACCGGCAGCACCCGTGGCACGGGCGCCGCAGGCACCCCCGGTGTCGATGGCCTCGTTCCGGGCCGCCGGTGACCAGATCGTGCCGTTCTCCAACATGCGGCGCCGGACAGCCGAGCACATGGTGCGGTCCAAGGCCACCTCACCCCACGCCTTCATCGCCAACGAGGTCGATTTCGAAAGCGTCGAGCGGGTGCGCAAGGCCTGGGGCGAGCGGTTCAAGGCCGAGGAGGGTTTCGCGCTGACCTATCTCCCCTTCATCGCACGGGCCGCCGTGGAGGCCTTGCGCGACTTCCCGTTGCTCAACGCGTCAGTGGTCGACGACTCGCTGCTCGTCCATGCCGAGGTCAACCTCGGCATTGCCGTCGACCTCTCGCATGAGGGACTGATCGTGCCGGTCATCCATCGCGCCGAGGAGGTCACGCTGCGCGGGGTGGCCCGTCGCATCCGGGACCTGGCCGAGCGGGCCCGGGGCCGTCAGCTCAACGCGGACGACATCGCGGGCGGGACGTTCTCCATCACGAACGACGGGCCCTTCGGGACCTACTTCACGGTCCCGATCATCAACCAGCCGCAGGTGGCGATCCTGGCCACCGACGGCATCGCGCGCCGGCCGGTGGTGGTGACGCAGCCCGACGGGTCCGAGTCGATCGCCATCCACTCGACCGGCATTCTTGGCGTCAGCTGGGACCATCGGGCGGTCGACGGTGCGTACGTGTCGCTTTTCCTGCGCAAGGTGGCGGACCTCCTGGGCAGCCGCGACTGGGCCGCGGAGCTCTAAGGCCGCGCCGGTGTTGCGCGTTCGCTCCCTCGGGACGGTTCCCTACCACGAGGCCTCTGCGCTCCAGCACGCACTGGCCACCGAGGCGGCCGACGACTACCTGTTGGTCTTGCAGCATCCCCACACGTACACGTTGGGGGCGCATGCCGAGGAGCGCCACGTGCTGGTCGACCCCGTGGCCGTCGGTGCCGTGCTGGAGCGCACCGACCGCGGGGGAGACGTGACCTACCACGGTCCCGGCCAGCTGGTGGCCTATCCGATCATCACCGTGCCCGACGACCCGGCCTCGGGTCCCGCGCACGTCCACCGGCTGGAGCAGGTCGTCATCGCCACGCTGGCCGATCTCGGCCTGAGCGGGGCGAGTTCCGAGGACGGGTACCCGGGCGTGTGGCTCGACGCCGGGAGCCCCGGTGCCCGCAAGATCGCCGCCATCGGCGTGCGCACACTGCGGGTCAGCGCCGGGCGCCGGCGCACGCTCCACGGTGTGGCGCTCAACGTGACCACTGATCTGGCTATGTTCGGCCACATCGTGCCCTGCGGGATTGCGGATCGCGGCGTGACGTCACTGCGCGCCGAGGGCATCGACGTGCCGTTGGCGGCGGTGGTGGACGCCTTCGTGGCGCGCGCCACGGAAGTGTTCGGCACGGGAGATGTCGAGCGCGCCGACGTGGTCCGCGGACCCGCTGAGGCACAGGGAGTGCCGGCGATCGTCGAGCGCCCGCTCCTGCGCCGACTTCGTCAGGCGGGGGTGGCACCTGAGGCAGCCCTCGACATCGGACAGCGCAAGCCGGACTTCTTGCGGGTGCCCGTGCGGATCGGCAAGGACTACCGCCAGCTCGGGTCGACCATCCACGACCTCGGGCTCGTCACCGTGTGCGAGGAGGCGGGGTGCCCGAACATCTACGAGTGCTGGGCCGACGGCACGGCGACCTTCATGATCAACGGCGATCGCTGCACGCGGGCGTGCGGGTTCTGCCAGGTGGACACCCGCCACCCCCTTCCGCTGTCGCCCGATGAGCCGGAACGGGTGGCCCAGGCCGTCGAGCGGATGCGACTGGGCCACGCCGTCGTCACCTGTGTCGCCCGCGACGATCTGCCCGACGGTGGCGCCGGCGCCATGGCCGAGACCATCCGGGCCGTCCGCGCTCGTGCCCCCGGCACCACAGTCGAGGTTCTGATCTCGGACTGCCGGGGCGACGTGGCAGCGCTGGACGCCATCTTCGAGGCCCGCCCAGACATCCTGAACCACAACATCGAGACGGTGGCGCGATTGCAGCGGGCGGTCCGGCCCTCCGCGGGCTACGCCCGCAGCCTGGCCGTGCTCGCTCGGGCGGGGCAGGCGGGCCTCGTCACCAAGTCGGGCCTCATGGTCGGGCTCGGTGAACGTGAGGACGAGGTCGTGGCCACCATGGCCGACCTACGCGGCGTGGGCGTCTCCATCGTCACGATCGGGCAGTACCTGCGGCCCAGCCGGGATCACCTCCCGGTTTCCCGCTACTGGACGCCCGATGAGTTCGACCGCCTGCGTGAGGCCGGCTCAGCACTCGGCGTGGCCCACGTCGAGGCATCGCCGTTGACCAGGTCGAGCTATCACGCACGGGAGGCGGCCGTCGCCGCCGGTCAGGGCATCTGACCAGGCGATCTCCCGGGCTTGAGTTGGCGATGCGTCACCGCCCAACCGCCGTTGTCCTGCAGTGATCCGCTTAAGGGTCTTTCGACTCGGGCCGAAAGTCACATGTGCCCCTCTTCGAGCACCCTCGGAGCGCAGGAGCCGGCTCAGACCCAGCGGCGCCTCACCCGCGCTGGAGTCCGCGTCGTTGGATGTGGATGCTCGGGTTGGCGTCGGTGACAATTTTTGCGACAGGCGGCACCCTCGGCGCGCAGGCTGCGGTCTCTCCTGCGGGCATGGCACGACTGGCGTCGGCCTCGCTCGAGCAGGTGCCAACCACGACGACGAGCACGACCTCCTCGACGACGAGCACGACGACCACGACCTCGACGACTACGCCCACAACGACCCCGACGACCGCACCGACTGCGGTCCTGGCGGCCGCTCCCGTCACGACACCTGCGGCTCCATCTGCTGCTGCCGCTCCGCCGCCGGCTCCCGTTGCCGCGCCGCTTCCTGCCTACGGCCAGGCCACCGTCTGGGGCTGTACCGCTGCACTGGCGTACCTCCAGGCCTACGCCGCTCCCGGCTTTGCGTTGGACTGCCCCGGCTACGCCGAGGGGCACGAGGCAATGACCTGTCTGCACGGCACGCCCCAATACCCGGATGCCTGTCCGAACGGACCGACGATCGCCATCGCCGATCCGTGCCCGCAGGCCTACATGAACGAGTCGTCCAACTCCTGGTACCTGACGGGCCAACTCTCCACGGAGCAGCAGAAGTTCGGCGACTCGTACGACGTCATCGACCCCTTCGGGGCCTGCCCATAGACGGGACAGCTACGCTCGCCGGTGGCCCGACGACTGAGCCGCTCTCGCCTCGTCGGCCTTTGAGGAACGCCCGGAGAGAAAGCTGAGTAGGACGTCTATGGCGAATGTCGCGCAGAGTCCCGAGGCGGTCGAGGGGCCGCCGCCCGTGGCGCAACCCGTGCTCACCCCGCTGACGGCCAGTGCGGTGATCCTCGTCCTCACCATCGACGACGGCGGTGAGCCGGTCGTCCACGATCTGCTGGCCGACCTGTCCGGACTCGGACGCACGGTGTCCTTCCGTTCGCCCGAGGCCGGGTTGGCCGTGGTGGCGGGTGTCGGATCGGCCGCGTGGGATCGCCTTTTCTCCGGTACGCGACCCGTCGAGCTGCACCCCTTCCAGGTCCTCGACGGCGATCGGCACCGAGCGGTGGCCACTCCGGGCGATCTCTTGCTCCACATCCGGTCAGCCACCATGGACCTCTGTTGGGAGCTGGCGTCGCTGGTCGTCGGACGGCTGGCCGGTGCCGCGACAGTGGTGGATGAGGTCCACGGATTCAGGTATTTCGACGAGCGGGATCTGCTCGGCTTCGTCGATGGGACGGAGAACCCGACTGGGCAAGCAGCCGAGGTCGCGGTGACCATCGGCGCCGAGGATCCCGCCTTCGCCGGTGGGAGCTACGTGATCGTGCAGAAGTACCTGCACGACATGGCTGCCTGGGACGCGCTGACCGTCGAGGAACAGGAGCGCGTGATCGGGCGGGCCAAGCTCTCCAACGTGGAGATGGACGATGAGGTGAAGCCGTCGAACTCGCACGTGGCGCTCAACACCATCGTCGAGCCCGACGGCACGCAGCGGCAGATCCTGCGGGAGAACATGCCCTTCGGGACATTGGGAGCCGGTGAATTCGGCACCTATTTCATCGGGTACGCCGCGACCCCCTCCGTCACCGAGCTGATGCTCCAACACATGTTCCTCGGGGATCCGCCCGGGAACTACGACAGGATCCTCGACTTCTCCACCGCTATCACGGGCTCGTTGTTCTTCGTGCCGACGGCCGATTTTCTCGACGATCCGCCTCCTCCTCCGCCCTCGCTGTCGCCCTCGGCCAGCGAGGATCCGCCGGAGGAACAGGCGGGCGTTCCCAGTCAGCGGGTTGGCGGAAGCGACGGGTCGCTCGGCATCGGCGGACTCGCAGGCGCGTAGGGAGGCCACCACGTGTACCTGGAACTGACGGAAGAACAACTCAGCTTGCAGCGCGAGCTGCGCGGCTATTTCGAAGACCTCGTCACGAAGGTCGAAGGTTCCCCTTCGGACGAGGCGTCGTATATCCGCTACGTCCGCCAGATGGGGCAGGACGGCTGGCTGGGCATCGGGTGGCCGGTCGAGTACGGCGGTCAAGCCCGGGGACCGATCGATCAGATGATCTTTGTCGAGGAGTCACACTGGGCGGGAGTGCCTCTCCCGCTGCTCACCTTGAACAGCGTGGGCCCGACGCTGATGGCTCTCGGCACCGACGAACAGAAGAACGCGACTCCTTCCGGGCATCCTCAAGGGAGAGGTCCACTTCTCCATCGGCTACACCGAGCCGTCGGCCGGCACCGACCTGGCCTCGCTCAAGACGCGGGCCGTACGTGACGGGGACGAGTACGTAATCAACGGCCAGAAGATCTTCACCAGCGCCATTCAGTATGCCGACTACGTCTGGCTGGCGGCACGGACCGACCCCGAGGCTCCCAAGCACAAGGGCCTGTCGGTCTTCATCGTCCCCGTGGACACGCCGGGCTTTCATTGGACGCCATTGCCCACCATCGCGGGCGACATCACGAGCACGACGTTCTACGAAGACGTTCGGGTCCCCGCAGAGAACCTCGTCGGCGTCGGAGAACCAGGGCTGGAAGCTGATTACCAACCAGCTGAACCACGAACGAGTGGCCCTCTGCCCTGCCTCGGGCCTGCTGCGAAGCCTGCTGGAGGTCAGGCGCTGGGCGCAGATGCACCGCCTCCGGGATGGTCGCACGGTGTTGGATCACGAGTGGGCCCAGATCATGCTGGCCAGGGCCCACGCCAAGATCGACGTGCTCAAGCTGTTGAACTGGAAGCTCGCGTGGGGCTCCGGCAAGGGGCTCAATCCCGCAGACGCCTCGGCCACCAAGGTGTACGGAACCGAGCTCTCACTCGAGGTCTATCGACTCCTCCTCGAGGTGGTCGGTCAGGCGGGTTACCTGGTCGAGGGATCGGCGGGCGCGATCCTGCGAGGCCGCTTGGAGAACCAGGCCCGGAGCCAGACCATCTTCACCTTCGGCGGAGGGACCAACGAGGTGCAGCGCGACATCATCGCCATGATCGGGTTGGGGATGCCTCGGGCGCCGCGCTGAAGACGCTGCAGCGCGACATTCTGCATCGAGGTCGCCTGGTCGCGACGGGGAAAGGTTTGGGTAGATTCAACCTGATGGTGGAAGACATCGTGGATCCGCGGCGAACCGAGCCGAGCAAGGATGGCCTCTCCGAGCGGGAGATGCTCGAGGCCTGGCTGGAGTTCCACCGGGTGACGCTGATCCTCAAAGCCGAAGGCCTGAACGATGAGGAGCGCAAACGTCGTCCGGTGGCCAGTTCGAATCTCTCTCTGCACGGACTCGTCCGGCACATGGGCGAGGTCGAGCGCTCCTGGTTCGGCAGGGTTCTCCAGCGCGAGGCCGACGCTCCGTACATCTGGTATGACCCCGAGGTCGAGGACAGCGAGCTCCTGGGCCTCGACGAGGCCGATTGGGCCGAGGATCTGGCGATGTGGCGAGCGGAGTGCGAGGAGAGCCGAAAGGCCGCAGCGTCCCGCTCCCTCGACGACACAGGTGTGACCCGAAGGGGAGAGCCCTGCACTCTGAGGTGGATCTACGTCCACATGATTGAGGAGTACGCCCGGCACAATGGGCACGCGGATCTGATCCGGGAGCTCATCGATGGCGCTGTGGGCTGGTAGCTGAGGCGCGCCCAGGGGGAGGCACCGAGGGGTTGCCCTCAGACGCGCCCAGACGCCCTGAGCCGACAGGTACCCTAACCGACGTGTTCGAACGCTTTACCGACCGGGCGCGGCGTGTCTTGACGCTGGCGCAGGAAGAAGCCCGCCTGCTCAACCACTCCTTCATCGGCACCGAGCACATCCTCCTCGCATTGATCCGGGAGGGCGACGGACTCGGGGCCGAGGCATTGCGGTCACTCGGGGTCTCTTTCGAGACCGTGCGAGAAAAGGTCGTGGAGCTGGTCGGGATATCGGGCAGTGTCCCTGGTGCCTCGCCCCCATTCACCCCGCGGGCCAAGAAGGTCCTGGAGCTCGCGCTCCGCGAGGCGCTGCAGTACAACCACAGCTACATCGGAACTGAGCACATTCTCCTGGGCCTTGTGCGCGAGGGAGATGGAGTGGCGGCCCATGTGCTCGTTGGGCTCGGTGTCGATCTCTACCTTGTGCGACAAGCAGTGAATGACCTGATTACGGGTGGACCGGAGCCGCAGGCCGGCCAGAGCCAGGAAGAGCGGCCCGCGGCGTCGCCACAGATCTCTCAGTCGAGGGACGCATCCTGCCCGCACTGCGCCTCCCTCCTCGTGGGGGCGGTTCGATTTCGCAGCATGTCCATTCCAGCGGACGACGAGAACGCAAGCCCGCTGACCCTGGACGTCGTGTATTGCCGATACTGCGGGACCACGCTGCAGTTGTTGAAGCCGGACACCCGCGGCTGAGAAGAGCCGAGTGGGAGTGACCGGGGGAGTCACACAGCACTTCGGCTATGCGATCGACCGGCGTTATCTGCCGGTATTGCTGCCTTTCCTGCTGCGACCCTCCCGAGACGGCGTCACTCTGACGTCCGACGGGCTGTTCGTGGCGACATTCGGACTCGTCAAGGTCACCACGCCGCGATCGAACATTGCAGAGGCACACGTCACCCGGGACTACGGCTGGTGGACTTCGTTCGGGATTCGCATGTCTCAGGTCGATGACGGTTTGACCTTCGGCACGAACCACGACAAAGGCCTGTGCATCCACTTCGCCGAGAAGGTGGGATCACCGCTTCGGCGAAGTGGGCATTCGGCACTCACCGTGACCGTCGCCGACGTCGAAGGGCTGAAGCGCGCGTTGCGAGTCGGAGACGGAACGTGAATCCGGTTACCCGCTGAACGGGATCGCCGTCACCGAGGGTCACCCGGGTGGGGCGAAGAACTCCAGCGCGATGTTGTCGGGATCGCGGAACGAGAGACCCGAACCGTACGGGGCGTCAACCACTCCGCCGTTCTCGATGCCCAACTCGTTGAGTCTCGATTCCCACTGCTCGAGCTCGGCGCGGTTCGCGCAGGCGAACGCCAGGTGGTCCAGACCCGGTTGCCGTTCGTCGAACGGGTCGGAGCCGTGCGGATCGTGGAACTGGTGGAGACCCACCAACGTTTGGCCGCCCAGCAGCCACACCGCATGGTGGAAGGGTCCCGTGTCCTCGTCGAGCACCGGCGGGCTCCCGATGAGGTTCTGATACCACAGACGGCTGCGGTCAAGGTCGGTGACGGTGAGCGCAACATGGGTGAGGCCAGGGAACTCGGGCACGATGTCCTCCTTGCTTGCGTCGTCCGTCACGATACTGCGATGTGCGGCGTCTGTCCCCGGGCATCCAGGCCATGTCGCACGGGCATCGGACTCAGCTGCTGCACAGACCCGGCAGCCGGGCGAGCGGGGCGTCGATCCGGGAGCCCGGCGGGCATCCCCAGGCGTCGGAAGGGGGCGACCGGCTGGGCCCAGCGACGGAGCGCAGGAGCCGTGACGTTCTCCCACGCCGCTCTGATCCGGTGAGGTGCGAACAAAGGGGCCGCCGGTCCACGTAGCGTTGGTGCCCGTGTCACGCGTCCGGCTCACCCTCATCGCCCTCGTGAGCCTGCTCGCAACGGCGCTCTTGGGCCTCGCCGTGTCACGGGGCTTCAACGCGTACCGTTTGGAGCACCACGCGGTGCACTTGCTCGGCCCCCCGCCGAGGGCCGACAGTTGGGGCGACGTCTACCGTTGGATCGATGTCGCCGAATGGCTCGCCATTCCGATGATCGCCATCGTCTCCATCGCCGGCGTGGCCTACGGCGCACTGCACGGCGTCCTGGTGCGGGTGGTGGTACTGGCCGGATTCGCCGTAGCCGCCTTCCTGATCGGCGACCACATCGCCAAGCCGGCGGTCCACTCGTTGCTCGCCGGGCAGCTCAGCTTCCCTTCGGGGAACGTGACCGCCGTGTGCGCCACGGCGGTGGCCATGTGGCTCGCCCTCTACCCCGTGCTCGGGAACGCGACCCGGGTCATCACCTTCGCCTTCGGTGCCGCCTGGACCCTCCTGATGTCGGCGGCGGTGATCGGCGCGTACTGGCACAGGCCGCTCGACTGCATCGGCTCCATCCTGCTGTCCGTCGGCGTCGTCACGGCGGGGGCCGCCATCATGGCGCCCACACCGTCCCAGGCGCCCCCCGCAGAGCCAGCGCCGGTCGAGGTCGTGGAAACGGTCTGATGCGCTGGTCGACCACGAGCACGAAGACATGGAGATGCGCATGACCCCTGGTGGTGGCCCGACGACGAACGAGATCCTCGAGCTGCTCGGGGGCCGGCCCGGATGGCGACTCGAAGCGAGATCGACGCCGGGGGCGACGCCACTGTGGTGCTTCGTCGTCAACGGCAAGATCGAATTCTCGGTCACGGCCGACCGCGGATCCGTCAGCCTCTACGTCATGGAGACCGACCAGGAGATCGTTTTCGACGACGGGGACGGGCTGATGAGATGGCTGCGGGCCAACCGAGCGGAAGCGGTGAGGGAGCCGGCAGCGCCCGTCGGGAAGAAGTCCCGATTCCGCAAGTTCACGGACTGGGGCTGAGACCGACTCAGGGCGCCACCAGCTCGATGGCGATGCCGTCGGGGTCGCGGAGCTGCAGCGACGGATGGCCTTCCTCGAGCACGACGCCGTCGTGGTCGATGCCCACCTCGGTGAGATGCGCGGCCCAGGCCTCGAGCGCGGCCCCGTCGGGGACGGCCAGCGCCAGATGGTCCAGCCCGTCACCGGCCGGACCGGCCGGATCGGCCGGAGCCCGGCGCGGCGTCGGCGCCCTGGTCAGCACCACGACGAACCGCCCGCCGAGGTGCTGCAGCGCCACGTAGCCGATATCGGGGTCCTCCGCGAAGGGGGCGAGGCCCAGAACGGCGCTGTACCACTTCGCACTGGCTCCCACGTCGGAGACGAGCAGCTGCACGTGGGACAGCCCGGTGATGGGTGCGCTCTGCCCTGTGCCCTCGACCGACGTCACCGGACGGATCCTAGTGAGGCGACCCGGCAACGGGCTGCGTCCGCCGTGGCGGCACTAGTCTCCGCCGCCGTGCCGCACGCCGAGGGAGCCGACCCGTCGTGACCGTGGTGCTGATCCACGGTGGCGGTGCGACCGGCGCGTTCTGGGACCGACTCGTGCCGCACCTCGAACGACAGCCGATCGTCGTCGATCTGCCCGGCCGTCGCGCTCGGCCGGCGGACCTGGCCACGCTGACCGTCGAGCAGGAGGTGGCCTCCGTGGTGGCCGACGTCGAGGCGGGCGCACCCGGCGGACCGGTCACACTCGTGGCGCACTCTTCCGGAGGCCTCGTGGTGCCCGGTGTCGTCGCCGCGCTCGGAGGCCGTGTCGGGGCGATCGTCCTCAACGCAGCGCTGGTACCGGCGGAGGGCGAGTGCGGCATCGAATGCATGCAGGAGCGCCACCGTGACGGCTTGCGCCTGGCCGTGGCGGCGGCACAGAAGGACGGTCGTTCCATCACCCTGCCCGCCCCCTCCGACCCCGAGTCGCTCCGGCGTTCCTACGGTGGCGATCCGCTGAATGACGCCACCCTGGCCTTCGTCACCGATCCCGTCCGCTCTGTCGAGGACACGGTGCACCACTACTTCCAGCCCGTCCACTGGTCCGCCGTGGCGGGCGTGCCCATCACCTACGTGCTGAACGAGAGGGACCGTCCGATTCGACCGGAGATGCAGGAGGTCATGGCGCAGCGCCTTCCTCCTCCGGTCGAGGTCGTCCGCCTCGACTCGGGCCATCTGCTCCCCGTCACGTCACCCGAGGTGTTCGCGGAGATCGTCAACCGCGTCGCGGCCTGACGGCACGGCGGGCAGCACGGTCGTCGCCGCGGCGTCCCGCCGCCGCCGCAGCAGCAGCGGGCGTGGCCACCGCCAGCGCCAGGACCGCCACGACGACCACGGCCAGCAGGATGGTGCCGGCCGAGACACCCTTCTTGGTGCGGTCGGCCGGGGTGGTCGAGCCGGTGGGCGCGCCGCCGAGCGCCTGCACCATGGCGGTGTACTGGGCCTGGGCCACCCGCTCGGCGTTGGCGGGGGAGATGGGCTGCGCGTTGCCCGATGCCGCCGAGAAGAACGACAGCAGGTCGACGTACACGCCGGCGCGCATGGTGACAGCCTCGCCTACACCATCCTGGTTGGTCGCCGCGAAGTAGGTGACGCGGCGGGCACCGGGGATGGACGCCAGCGGGTTCGAGCTCACGATCTCCCCCGACTCCAGGGAGTGCTGGGCCGCCTGCAGGAACACTTGCGCCCCCGTCGTGCCCGGGAAGCGGACCAAGAGGTCCTGCACCTGGTTGAGGCCACCGTCGGCCTGCCACACGCGCTCGTAGGTCGAGATGGACTTGCCCAGCGTGGACAGTGCCCCGGCGGCGGCCGACGGGTCCGGCGCGTTGGAGGCGAACTGTGTGGAGTTGAGCGGTCCCTGCGAGGTCACGGCGTAGCCCGGGCCGAGGTTGGGGATCACCACCGTGTCGAGCGTGGTGACGGCGCCGGCGGGAGCGCAGGAGCCCACGACCAGCACGAGCAGGAGGCCGCAGCCCGTCAAAGCGGCCGCTCCACCGGGCCAGGCCCAGCGCCAGGTCCAGCGCCAGGCCCGGATCATCCTCACGCCACGAAGTACTTGGCCTCGGGGTGGTGGCAGATGATGGCGTCGGTCGTCTGCTCGGGGTTGAGCTGGAACCCCTCGGTGACCGTGACGCCGATGCGGTCACCGCCCAGGAGCTCCACGACCTTGGCGTTGTCGTCCAGGTCGGGACAGGCCGGGTAGCCCCAGGAATAGCGGCCGCCGCGGTACTGCTGGCGGAAGAGGCCGGTCAGGGTCGGACCGTCCTCGCCGGCGAACCCGAGCTCCTCGCGGATCCGGTGGTGCCAGTACTCCGCCGTGGCCTCGGCCATCTCGACGCTGAGGCCGTGCAGGAAGAGGTACTCCTGGTAGTGGTTCTCCGCGAACAATCGCGCCGTCTCCTCCGAGGCCCGGGCGCCGATGGTGCACAGCATGAAGCTGGCGAAGTCCTCGTCACCCGACTCACCGGGGCGGAAGAAGTCCGCGATGCAGAGCCAGGGCTCCTTGCGCTGGCGCGGGAAGGTGAAGCGCATCCACTCCGAGGACCGGCTCTCGTCCTTCCAGATGACGAGGTCGTTGCCCTCGGCGTTGGCGGCGAAGTGGCCGTAGGCCACCGACGGCACGAGCAGGTCGGCCTCCTTGGCCTTGCCCAGCTGCTCGCGCAGCGTCGCCCTCACCCGGTCCTTGAATTCGGTGTCGTTCTCGCCGTTCTCGGGCCGGAAGCCCCACTGGTTGCGGAACAGGGCCGTGAGGTTCAGGTACTCGGCCACCTCGTCGATCGGGATGCCGACGGCGACCCGGGTGCCGACGAAGGGCGGCGTGAATAGGGGGTTGTCCGCCGCCACGTCGGCGCGGGCGGGCTGCCCCTCCACCGGGGTGGTGTCCTGCACGTCCAGCCGGCTGCGCCGCGGGACGTTGCGCTCGGAGATCTCGCGTCCGAACAGCGGGTCCTCCTCGCCGTTGCGCTTCAGCTCGACCAGGCGGTCCATGGTGCGCAGCCCCTCGAAGGCGTCGCGCCCGTAGAAGAGCCGGCCGTCGTAGACCTCGCGCAGGTCCCGCTCCACGTAGGTGCGCGTCAGCGCGGCCCCACCCAGCAGGACGGGGATATTCGACAGCGAGCGGTCGTTGAGCTCGACCAGGTTCTCGCGCATGATGAGGGTCGACTTCACCAGCAACCCGCTCATGCCGATGGCGTCGGCCTTGTGCTCCTCGACCGCGTTGACCATCTCGTTGATGCCGATCTTGATCCCGAGGTTGACCACCAGGTAGCCGTTGTTGGTCAGGATGATGTCGACGAGGTTCTTGCCGATGTCGTGCACGTCGCCCTTGACGGTGGCGAGCACCACGGTGCCCTTGCCGCCCTGGTCCGACTTCTCCATGTGCGGCTCCAGGAAGGCCACCGCGGCCTTCATGGTCTCGGCCGACTGCAGTACGAAGGGCAGCTGCATCTCGCCGGAGGCGAAGCGCTCGCCGACCACCTTCATGCCTTCCAGCAGAATGTCGTTGACGATGGCCAGCGCCTCGATGCCCGACTCGAGCGCCTCGGTCAGGTCGTCCTCAAGGCCGTTGCGGTTGCCGTCGATGATGCGCTGGGACAGGCGCCGGTCGACGGGCCAGTCGCTGTGGTCCTCGGCCGGCCCGGTGTCGGCCTTGACGCCCTCGAAGAGCGACAGCAGCTCCTGCAACGGGTCGTAGTCGTCGGTGCGACGGTTGTAGACGAGGTCCAGGCAGACCTCCCTGGCCCGGTCGTCGATCCGGGACAAGGGAAGGATCTTGGAGGCGTGCACGATGGCCGAATCGAGCCCGGCCTCCACGCACTCGTGCAGGAACACCGAGTTGAGCACCTGGCGGGCCGCCGGGTTGAGGCCGAACGACACGTTGGACAGCCCCAGAATGGTGGACACGCCGGGCAGCTCCGCCTTGATCCGGCGGATGCCCTCGATCGTCTCGATCCCGTCCCCGCGGCTCTCCTCCATGCCCGTCGACAGCGGCAGTGCCAGCGGATCGAACAAGAGGTCCTCGGGCGCCAGCCCGTAGCGTTCCACGGCGATGTCGCGGATGTTGCGCGCCGCCCGCAGCTTCCACTCGGCCGTGCGCGCCTGGCCCTCCTCGTCGATGCAGGTGCAGACGACGGCGGCCCCGAACTCGCGGGCGAGGCGCAGGAACGTGTCGAGCCGCGTCCCGGGCTCGTCGCCCTCCTCGAGGTTGACCGAGTTGAGGATGGGCCGGCCGCCGAGCCACTCGAGTGCGGCGCGGGCCACCGGGCCCTCGGTGGAGTCGACCATGAGCGGCACGCTCGACTGCGTGCAGAAGCGGCTGGCGACCTCGTGCATGTCGGAGACGCCGTCGGCGCCCGTGTAGTCGACGCACACGTCAATGAGGTGCGAGCCCTCCTTGACCTGGTCCCGTGCCATGCCGACGCAGGTGTCCCAGTCGGCATCGAGCATGGCCTCACGGAAGGCCCTGGAGCCGTTGGCGTTGGTCCGCTCGCCGACGGCCAGGTAGGACGAGTCCTGCGCGAACGGCACCGAGGTGTAGATGGAGGCGGCAGCCGGCTCGTGGACGGGCGTGCGGGCGGCCGGAGTGGCCCCGGCGCAGCGCTCGACCACGGCGGCCAGGTGGGCCGGTGTGGTCCCGCAGCACCCGCCGATGGCCGTCACGCCGAACTCGGTCACGAAGCGGTGCAGGTGCCCGGCCAGGTCCTCGGGCGTGAGGTCGTAGTGCATGTTGCCGTCGACCACCGACGGGAGGCCCGCATTCGGGACGCAGGCGATGGGGACGCGGCTGGCCCCCGACAAATGGCGCAGCGCCTCGCTCATCTCGACCGGTCCGGTGGCGCAGTTGAGGCCGACCACGTCGACCTGCATGGCGTCGAGCACGGTGAGCGCGGCGCCGATCTCGGTGCCCGGCAGCATGCGGCCGGTCAGCTCGATGGTGACCTGGCACTGCAGCGGGACGTAGCGGTCGAGCGCCACCATGGCGCGCCGGGCGCCGTTGACCGCGGCCTTGATGGACAGCATGTCGAACTGGGTCTCGATCAACAGGAGGTCGACGCCACCCTCCAGCAGTCCGAGTGCCTGCTCCTCGTAGGCGTCGCGGAAGTCGGCGTACGAGATGTGCCCGAGCGTCGGGAACTTGGTGCCCGGGCCCATGGAGCCCGCGACCCAACGCGGGCGCTCGGGGGTCGAGAACTCGTCACGGACGGCACAGGCCAGCTCGGCGGCCCGGCGCGTCAGGTCCCGAGCCTGGTCGGCCTTCCCGTACTCGGCCAGCACCACCGAGGTCGAGCCGAAGGTGTCGGTCTCGACCACGTCGCAGCCGACCTCGTAGAAGGAGCGGTGGACCTGGGCCACCACGTCGGGCAGGGTCTCCACCAGCCACTCGTTGCACCCCTCGAGCTCCGGCCCGCCGAAGTCGTCGGGTCCCAGGTCCAGGAGCTGCAGGTTGGTGCCCATGGCGCCGTCGAAGATGACGACGCGCTCGCGCAGCGCCTGCAGGTACGTGGAGGCGGACGGGTCGAGCCGACCGAGGAGCTCTGGGGAGGGAGTTGCCACCAACACAGGATACCGGTGACCCTCCTCGCTCCCGGAACGGGTGCCGGTAGCATCCGGCGGCATGGCGCCACGGATCTACACCAAGCGCGGTGACGACGGGACGACCGGCCTGCTCTACGGGGGTCGGGTGCGCAAGGACTCGTGGCGGATCGAGCTGAACGGTGTGGTCGACGAGGCCCAGGCCGCCCTCGGGGTGGCCCGCGCCGAGACGCCGATGGGGACCGAGGTCAACGACCGTCTCGTCACGCTGGCCCGTGAGTTGTACATCTTGATGGCGGAGGTGGCCACCGCCCCGGACAACCGCACGAAGCTGCAGGCGGGGTCCAGCCTGGTGACGCCGGACATGGTGGCCGCGCTCGAGGCCGGGATCGACGACCTCCTGGCCCGCTTCGGCATGCCGGCCGACTTCACCGTGCCCGGCGAGAACCGCGTGGCCGCCGCCCTCGACCTGGCCCGGACCGTCGTGCGCCGCGCCGAACGCCTCGCCGTCGCCGAGCCCATCGGCGAGGGCTCGCTCGTGGTGGCCTACCTGAACCGGCTCTCCGACCTGTTGTGGGCGATGGCGCGCTGGCAGGAGGGCCCCGACCACGTGCTGTCCAAGCGCTGAGTCACGTCCAGCTGCAGGCGGCGCCGGCGCGCCGGGACGTGCACTGCCAGAGCCAGACGCCACCGACGTGGCGCGGGCGCGCGCCGACGGTCTGCGTGACGACCGAGCGGGCCAACGCGACGTTGGGCTCGCTGTCGCCCGCAATGACACTGGTCACACCGAGCTTGCGGAGCGACTTCGCCAGGTCGGGTGGGTTGCACTCCCTCGCCGAAGCGGACGTGTAGATCACCAGCAGGCAGTACTCCATGGGGTTGGAGTCGGGGAAGAACGTGCCCGCGCCGCCCGGTCCGGGGCCGATGGCGTAGCCCCCCAGCATGCGGAAGCGCATCCCTGCGTTGGACTGCCAGAGCATGGGCTGGGCCATGGACGTCAGGGGATACGGATAGGTCACCGCCAGTGATCCGGGCCTGACGGCGTCGACGTCGTGGGAGGTGAAGAAGGCCGGGACGCCGGCGGGGACCTGTGGGGAGGGCCAGTCGGGAACCATGGGGATCACCACGCCGACGCCGACGACCGCGACCAGCGCGGCGGCGCCGCGGACCGCGGAGCGGCGCTGCCGGGTGGTTTGGGCCCTCGTGCGCGGTTCCCTCCAGGAGCGCAGGCGCGCCGTCAGCAGCCGCGTCGTCCACCTGTAGCCGTCCTGGAGGCCGACGGCGAAGAGGACGCCCACCGCGAACCAGAACCCCAGGGCGAAACGTGAGGGGATGATGTCGCCCAGGACGGGCAGGTGGACCAGCACCGCGTAGGGCCCCGGGATGCTCGTGTGGTGATTCACGACGATGAGCCGCGGCCCCATGGAGAACAAGAAGCTGAGCAGTGCCACCGACGCGAAGACCTTCACGATGGTGCGGTGATGACGGAGCACGACCGTGGCCAGCAGGACGACCAGGAGCGGGATGCCGACGTATTCGGTGACCTCGGCCGCCGGCGCCGCCGTGAACGCCTCGGAGATCCGGTTGGCCCAGGGGTAGTCCACCCATTGGGTCAGGCTGGGGATGACCAGACTGGACAGGTCCGAGCTGAACAGCGCCTCCTGCGCGTGGGTCTGCGGGGGACCGTTGATGCGGTCGGGCCCGGCGAATTGGACGTAGAGCGGATAGCCCGCGCACACCAGGAAGCTCACGGCGGCGGCCACGGCAGCCCACAGGACCTCCACCTTGCGTCGCAGCACCTCGCGGTGGTGCAGTGCCGCCAGCGGAATCAGGACCAGGACGAGCAGGAGCCCGGTGACCGTGAGGAGCTCCTCGGAGACGAAGAGCTGCCCGGCCACCAGGACACCGATGACGGAGCCACCCCGGAGCGGCGACCACTCCTGGTGGATCAGCTTGTCGAGGGCGAGCACGATCAGCGGTGGGAGCGCCACGAAGACGAAGGTCAGCCGGCCCTGGTTCGACTCGGTGATGGCGAACGTCGAGAACCCGTACACCAGACCGCCCAACCAGGCCGCGGGCAGCCACGACGTCCACCGGCGCAGGAGGAGGAACATCGTGCTCGCCGAGAGCGCGACGGACAGCGTCAGCAGGATGACGAATGTGTGGACGACGCCGATGGTCTCGGTGAGCGGCGCCGCCAGCGCGCCCAGGGCGAGCACCGAGGTGTTCCACATGACGTTGACACCGCCGGGGGCGTCGATGAAGTTCGTGACGAGGACGGAATGGCCGTGCGCGAGCGCGGCCGGCGTCCAGTTGACGAACCACTCCAGCAGGAGCTGATCCCAGCAGTTGCACCCGTTCAGCTGCGACGACCAGTGCACCCACACGGGCAGGTAGCCGAGCGCGGCGAGGGGGAGGTAGGAGCACAGGGCGAGGAGCCACGCCAACGACGGTCGCATGCCGGTGCGCGGCGCGGCTTC
This sequence comes from uncultured Acidimicrobiaceae bacterium, assembly GCA_963745665.1. Lineage (GTDB taxonomy): Bacteria > Actinomycetota > Acidimicrobiia > Acidimicrobiales > RAAP-2 > Bog-473. The sequence goes on from CAVUYE010000003.1 coordinate 397,128, forward strand.
GGGCCCGGGATCGTCGCCGGTCAGATCCTTCGGCGCGGTGTCGGATTCCTGGAGGGTCACGGCCACGTCGGGGCTGCGCTCTTCGTTCTGGAGGATCGGATCCCCACCGTCGCCGTCACCAGCGCCCGCGGTGGATGCGTGCCGCGTCGGCGGGCCGCGGCCGGTCCAGCGAGCCCGAACGGTGGTCGCGGCCGTCGGGGTGGCCGAGCACCACGGCGCAGAAGAGACGCCATTCGCCCGGCACGCCCAGGCGGCCGGCCAGCTCGTCCTCCCCGCGGAACGTCCCCAGGACGCAGCTCCCCAGTCCGGCGTCGACCACGGCGAGGAGCACCGCCATGACGGCGAAGGCGGCGTCGCCGTACCAGTAGGGCACAGGCCAGGCCTCGCTGTCGGCGCCGAGGCCCGAGGCCGCCTTGTCTGCTTCGGCGTAGCGGGCGACGTAGGCCGCCGGCGACGTGTAGGTCAGCAGCACGACCGGGGCGCGCCGCAGGCCTTCGTTCCAGCCGGGGTGGTCCGCCCGCCACCGGTCGTCGGTCGTGGCGTCGAAGTACTGCCCTGTCTGTCCCGGCCCCTCGAGCACGACCCACGCCGTGCCCCCGGTGTTCCCGGCCGTGGGCGAGCGGAGGGCGGCCCGCAGGATCCCGTCCACGATCCCTTCGGCGATCGGGTCGCCCGAGAAGCTGCGCACCATGGATCGCCGGCGGATCGCCTCGTGCAGTTCCATGGCCCGGGAGTCTTCCACCGGGGTCAAACGGGGCTGTGGACGTCCCCTGGGAATGTTGACCCCGCTGGTAGTGTTTTACAGTTCGATACCAGCCGTACCGACGGTCTGGTGCGACCCGGAGGTTCGAAAGTGCCCACTCCACGAGACCTGCTCAACGAGGCCAAGGCGTCCATCCGCGAGGTGGAGCAGGCCGACGCGCAAGCTCTGCTGGAGGGCGGCGGCGTGACCTTCCTCGACGTCCGGGAGCCCGACGAGTACGAGCAGGGTGCCCTGCCCGGTGCCGTCCACCTGCCCCGCGGTCACCTCGAGTTCCAGGTGGAGGGAAAGCTGCCCGACAAGGCGGCCCCGATCGTCGTCTACTGCGCCGGGGGCGTGCGCTCGGCCTTCGCGGCCAAGACCATGGGAGACCTGGGCTACACCGACGTGCAGTCGATGATCGGTGGCTTCAACAAGTGGAAGGACGACGACCGCCCCTGGGCCGCTCCCCAGACCCTGACACCGGCCCAGCGCAACCGCTACCAGCGCCATCTCCTGCTGCCCGAAGTGGGCGAGGTCGGCCAGCTGAAGCTGCTGGGATCGAAGGTGCTCCTCCTCGGAGCGGGTGGCCTCGGGTCACCGGCGGCGCTCTATCTCGCCGCGGCCGGCGTCGGGACGATCGGCATCATCGACATGGACGTCGTCGACGAGTCCAACCTGCAGCGCCAGATCCTGCACAACATGGACCGCGTGGGCGACCGCAAGGTCGACTCGGCCAAGAAGACCCTGACGGCGCTCAACCCGGACGTGAACGTCGTGACCTACGACGTGCGCCTCGGCGCCGACAACATCCTCGACATCATCGACGGGTACGACGCCATCGTCGACGGGACCGACAACTTCCCGACGCGCTATCTCGTCAACGACGCCTCGCTGCTCAAGCGGATCCCGGTGATCCACGGTTCCATCTTCCGCTTCGAGGGACAGGTCACGGTCTTCGACCCGTACAACGGGCCCTGCTACCGCTGCCTCATCCCCGAGCCGCCACCGGCCGAGCTGGCCCCGTCGTGCTCGGAGGCCGGCGTGCTGGGCGTGCTGCCCGGCATCATCGGGTCCATTCAGGCCGTCGAGACCATCAAGGTGCTCCTGGGCCTGGGTGATCCCCTGATCGGTCGGCTGCTGGCCTACGACTCGCTCGAGGAGTCGTTCCGCACCTTCAAGGTGCGCCGGGACCCGGCCTGCCCGGCCTGCGGGCCCGACGCCGGTGAGATCGTCATCGCCGAGTACGACGATCTCTGCATGCCGCACGCGCACTGACGTTACTGACGCATACGGCACCGACGCACCGAGGGACGGCGCCGCGGTCGGCCTGAGCCCGGAACACGGGAGCCCCCTGCCCCGAATCGACTCGGGCTAGAGGTCTGCGCTGAGCGCAGTCGTCTCGCACTCGGCACTCCTCGTCGAGACGACAGTGAACATCGGTGCAAGCCTCGGTGATCCGTCGGCAAGGTAGAGCTGCTCATGGAAGGTGACGGTGCTCTCGTCGAACCCCAGCACCTCGGCGAATCGGACGAAGATCTGAGGGCTGAATTTGAACCAGACGTGAGCTGCCGGGGATTCCTTCGTCGAGAACCAGCTCATGGACGGCTTATCGTCCGGCACGTCGTCGAAATGCATTTCGACAACCACAAGATTGTCAGCAAGCCGCGCGCACTCTTCGACGACCCGCAGCGGGTCTCGGACATGCAACAGCACGGCAGCGATCACGGCATAGTCGAAGTGACCCAATGCTTCCGGGAGCGCGTAGATGTCTCCGTAGTGCACTTTCGCCTCGCTGCCGACGCGCTCGTGCGCGAACCAATAGGCATTGCGCGTGTAGTCGATGCCGTGGCGGATGTCGGTCTCGAAGCCGGCCGTGTCGAGCGACGCGTCAGGCACGATGTCCCACGGATAGTCCAGCGGCAGTTCGATCGACACGATCTCCGCCCCTTGGGCCTCCATGTAGAAGGTCAGATACCCCGATGCGGGGCCAATCTCGAGCACGCGCTTTCCGGCGAGGTCGACGCCGCCGAGGTACGCAGGAGTATTGCCGCAGAGATCCCACTGCGCTCCCGACGTCGGGCCGTATCCCGGAATATCCATCTGGTGGTAGAAGTGGCACAAGGCGGCGTCCGCGACCGTGCGGGGAATGGCGTACAAATCTTCGTCGCTGTCCATTCGGCGGAAAGTACCAGTTCCTCTCTGGTACGGCGCGAGGACGCCGGACGTCGGCCCGGCGCACCGGGCAGTGACACGCTAGACAAGGCGTATGACACCAGCGGCGGCTGCGACCAAGACCGTTCCAGTGCACGGAGTCGACCTGGCGTGGACCGAGCGAGGGACGAGTCCGGCGGGGACGCCCACGCTCGTGCTCTGCCACGGCTTCACCGGGGCCGGCCACGACTTCGCGCTCGTGGCAGGACCCTTGGCGGCCGACCGGCGCGTCGTGACCCTCGACCAGCGGGGGCACGGCCACTCGAGCAAGGCGGGCCGGCTCGACGCCTACACCATCGAGCAGCTCTCGGCCGACCTTGCGACCTTTCTCGAGGCGGTGGGGGAGGGGCCGGTGGACCTGCTGGGCCACTCCATGGGCGGGCGGGTGGTCATGGGCCTCGTGCTGGCCCGGCCGGACCTCGTGCGCTCACTCATCCTCATGGACACGAGCGCGTGGTCCTTCCTCCCGGCCGACAAGGAGGTGCGCGCGCTCGTGCACGGGTTCATCAACGCGTTCGACCCGGCTGGCGGCATGCCGGCATCGCTCAGCATGGGCGGCCCCGAGGACGTGCTCATCGAGGAGCACACGCCGGCCGAGTGGCGCAAGGAGAAGGACGCCCTATTCGCCGGCACGGACCCCTACGCCGTGAAGGCACTGGGCAGCGTGCTGATGGGCGACGTCCCCGACGATGCCGCTTCCTTGCGGGCCCGCCTGCCATCTATCGCCTGCCCGACCACAGTCATTGTGGGCGAGCACGACCACCCGCTCGTCGACCAGGCGCCCGAGCTGGCCGGCGAGGTGGCGCACGGCCGTCTGACCGTCGTTCCTGGGGCGTACCACTCGCCCCAACTGACGCATGCGACCGCCTGGCAGGCGGCCGTCGAAGCGCATCTGGCTTGGGCCCCGACGGCGGGGGTTCCGCAGTGACCGACGCCCCCACGCCATTCGCCGAAGATCGCATCGAGCTGGCGGGTACCGACGTCGCCGTCCCGCCACTCGGGGTCGGCACGTGGGCCTGGGGCGACAAGGGCACGTGGGGCATGGGCGGCTACGACCAGTCCCTGACGGAAACGACCATCCGTGAGGCCTGGGAGGCGAGCATCGCGGCGGGCGTGGTCCTCTTCGACACCGCGGAGATCTACGGCGGCGGTGAGAGCGAGCGCATCATCGGCCGACTGCTCGCGGCCGACCCGGGCGTGCGCAGCCAGGTCGTCATCGCCACCAAGTTCATGCCGAGCCCATGGAAGGTGAACGTGCGCGCTGCGCTCCTGTCGGCGGCCCGCAAGTCGCGCCAGCGGCTCGGGGTCGACGTCATCGATCTCTACCAGATTCACGGGCCGGTCTCGCTGCGCTCCCACGACGCACTGGCCGAGGCCCTGGCCACCGCCCACGCCGAAGGCATCGTGCGCGCCGTCGGCGTGTCGAACTACTCGGGCAAGGAGACGCGGGCCATGGACGCCTCTCTCCGCGCCCGGGGCCTCCGACTGGCCAGCAACCAGATCGAGTTCTCCCTCCTGCGCGCCAGGCCGCTGCGGGTCGGGCTCATCAGCACCTGTCGTGAGCTCGGCGTCGTGCCCCTGGCCTACTCACCGATCGGCCAGGGTCGCCTGACCGGGAAGTACTCCGCCGCCAACCCGCCTCCCCGGGGCCGTTCCTTCTCGGCCCACCCCATGACCGAGGTCGACCCCATCGTGGCGCTGCTCCGTCGCATCGGCGAGGCCCACGGCGGCCGCTCGCCGAGCCAGGTCGCGCTGGCCTGGCTCATCGCGCAGGGGGCGGTGCCCATCCCGGGGGCCAAGAACGGCGACCAGGCGCGGCAGAACGCAGGGGGCATGGGCTGGCATCTGACCGGCGAGGACCTGGACCTGCTCACCCAGGCGGCGCTGGACGGCACGCGGACGGTGCAGCAGCGCATTTGGCAGCACGGCTGAGACCGGCGGTACCGTCTTGAGGTGATCGCCGCCCTTGCCGGCACCGGGCTCCCGCCACTGGGGGGCTCGCAGCTCTTCTCGACGCAGTTCGACTTCGTCCCCGTGGCGATGATCGTCGCGGCCCTCGTCCTCTATCTGTGGGGCGTCAAGCGCAACAACGCGCTCCACCCGCGCCATCCCTGGTCGGTTGGGAAAACGGTGGCGTGGCTCGGCGCTCTGTTCACCACGGGTGTAGCCATCTTCAGCTTCGTGGGCGTCTACGACGGCGAGCTGTTCTGGGACCACATGGTCCAGCACCTGATCCTCATCATGGTGGCAGCGCCGCTGTTTGCCATCGCTTCCCCTCTGCGGCTGGCGTGGTGCTCGACGTCAGGTACGGCGCACCTGGTCGTCACCGAGGCGCTGCGCTCGCGCGTGGCCCGGTTCCTCGGGAACCCCATCGTGGCCTTCATCCTCTATGCCGTCGTGATCCCGGTGAGTCACCTGACCAGTTGGTACAACCTCACCCTCGAGCAAGAGAGCGTGCACAACGCGGAGCACTTGGCCTTCCTGCTCGTCGGCTACCTGTTCTGGCGGCAGATCTTCGGGAACGACCCCAACGCCCATCGCCTCCACCCCGCGCTGCAGTTCTTCTACCTGTTCATGGCCATCCCGATCGACACCTTCACCGGGCTGTCGCTGGCCGGCGCCAGCCATGAACTGTTCCCCGCCTACTTCGCCACCCACCGGACCTGGGGCCCGTCCTATGTGACCGATCTCCACGTGGGGGGCGACATCATGTGGGTCGTCGGTGACACCTTGATGCTCTGGCCGATGATCCCCGTCGCCCTGCGCTGGATGCACATGGACGAGCGAAGGGCAGTACGTGTCGACCGCGAGCTCGACGAGCAGGCGCGGCGCGAGGCCACGGCCGCCGGACCCGTGCCGGATTACCCGCCGAGATCCATCAACTCCACCCGGACCCCGTCGGGATCGGTGCAGTAGAGAAACTCGAGCGCCGTCCCACCGAGGTCGATGTTCGTGCGGCTCGATTCGACGATGGCGCCACCGAGCTCCACCATCCGGGCCGCCGTTCCCGCCACGTCGCGTACCCGGAAGGACAGGTGGGTCAAACCCAACTGGTTCACGGCCCGGCGTTGGCGCGGGCCAAACGGTGCCGGCTCGCGGAAGGCAAGGAGCTCAATGGCGGTAGGGCCGCGCCGGATGAACTGCGACGTCACGTCCACGTCGGAGAATTCCATGAGGCGGGCGAACTCGGACCCGATGGCGTGCGACTCGGCCTTCTCGAAGCCGAGCGCGTCACAGTAGAAGCGCAGCGACCGCTCGAGGTCGCTGACGCAGATGCCGAAGTGCGAGAAAACGGGTTCCGGGGCGTCGTCCACGCCCGTAGTCTGCCCCCTGTCGCCACGGGACCCGGATCCTTCGTAGGCTTGTCGGCGTGACACCGGAGAAGAAGGACCCCCAGGGCAGCCCCGAACGTGTGACCGACTCGGGCATCGTCATTCAGCCCGTCTACCGAGCGGACGACCTCGAAGGCTGGGATCCGGGTGCGCAACTGGGCGAGCCGGGGACGTACCCTTACACCAGGGGCGTCCACGCCGGCATGTACCGCTCGAAGCTGTGGACCATGCGCCAGTACGCCGGCTTCGGCTCCGCCGAGCAGACCAACCAGCGCTTCAAGTTCCTTCTGGAGGCTGGGCAGACCGGGCTGTCGTGTGCGTTCGACCTGCCCACCCAGATGGGCTTCGACTCCGACCACGCCCGGGCCGAGGGCGAGGTGGGCAAGGTGGGTGTCGCCATCGACTCGTTGGCCGACATGCGACTCCTGATGGCCGACCTCCCGATGGACAAGGTCACGACGTCGATGACGATCAACGCCACGGGTGCGATCCTCCTGCTGCTCTACCAACTGGTGGCCGAGGAGCAGGGCGTGCCCAGCGAGAAGATCCGCGGCACCATTCAGAACGACATCCTGAAGGAGTACATCGCCCGCGGGACGTACATCTACCCGCCGCGTCCCTCCATGCGCCTCATTGTCGACACGTTCTCCTACTGCGCGACGAACCTGCCCAGCTGGAACACCATCTCCATTTCGGGTTACCACATCCGTGAAGCCGGTTCGACCGCCGTGCAGGAGATCGCCTTCACCCTCGCCAACGGGATCGCCTACGTCGAGGCGGCGATCGCGGCCGGCATGGATGTGGACGCAGTTCGCGCCCCGGCTCTCGTTCTTCTGGAACGCCCACAACAACCTCTTCGAGGAGGTGGCCAAGTACCGCGCGGCGCGGCGCATGTGGGCCCGGATCATGACCGAGCGGTTCGGCGCCCGGGACGAGCGATCGAAGATGTTGCGCTTCCACACCCAGACCGGTGGTTCGACGCTGACCGCGCAGCAGCCCGAGAACAACATCGTCCGGGTCACGGTGCAGAGTATGGCGGCGGCGCTCGGGGGCACCCAGAGCTTGCACACCAACGGCTTCGACGAGGCCCTCGGACTGCCGACCACGCGGGCGGCCAAAATCGCCCTGCGTACCCAGCAGATCGTCGGTTTCGAGTCCGGTATCGCCGATACGGTCGACCCTCTGGCCGGTTCGTACTTTGTGGAGGCGCTCACCGACGAGGTGGAGCGGGCCGCCGACGAGTACCTGGAACGAATAGAGCAACTGGGCGGCGCGGTGGCAGCCATTGAGGCCCGGTTCATGCAGGAGGAGATCGAGGCGGCCGCCTACAGCTTCGCCAAGGCCGTCGACGACGGAGAGAAGGTTGTCGTCGGGGTGAACCGGTTCACGGACGCCGAGGAAGAAACCGCGGAGGTCTTCCCGATCGACGTCAGGCTCCAGCAGATACAGATCGATCGCACCCGATCGGTGCGGGCCGAGCGGGACCAGGCCGCGGTGGACAACGCGCTGGCGGAGGTCGCGGCCACGGCCAGGTGCGACGGCAACCTCCTCGTCCCCATGAAGGAGGCCCTCAGGCAGATGGCCACCCTCGGTGAGGTGTCCGACGTCCTGCGGGCAGAGTTCGGCGTGTACCAACCCGGAGGCTGAGCCCGTGACGAAGGAGGGGCGGACGACGTATTGGCCCCTGTTCGACCTCGTCGTCCGTACGCCACGGCTGGAGTTGCGCCTGCTGCGCGAAGAGGAGTTCGCCGACCTGGTCGAACTCGCTGATGCAGGCGTTCACGACCCCGAGGAGATGCCCTTCTTCATTCCCTGGACCGATCTCGAGCCGCGTCGGCGTGCCCGGGAGTCCGCGCAGTGGATGTGGCGCCACCGCGCCAATTGGTCGCCCGACAATTGGACGCTCACCTGTGCCGCCTTCGTCCAGGGGAAGCCCGTTGGCGTGCAGGATCTCGGGGCTGAGCACTTCCGCGCCGTCCGCTCCGTCGAGACCGGCTCGTGGCTGGGGCGGGCCCACCAGGGCCAGGGTCTGGGCCGGGAGATGCGTGAGGCTGTCCTGCACCTCGCCTTCGCCGGCCTGGGCGCGGAGGAGGCGCTCAGCGGTGCCTTCGAGGACAACGCGGCGTCATTGGCGACCTCGCGCGCCGTCGGCTACGAGGAGAACGGCGAAGCGAGAGGACACCGCCGCGACGGGTCGGGGCGCACCGTCCGCTTCCGCATTGGCCGGGAAGCTTGGGAAGGGCGCCGGCGCTCGGACATCGAGATCCTCGGTCTCGAGGGCTGCCTGGACATGTTCGTCGGCCCCCTGGGCTGATCCTCCCCGGGAGTGCCGTTCACCCCTGCGCAGTTCTGGGCGTGTGACCCCGCCGAGCCCGACGCCGGAGCCCGGAGAATTTCCCCAGGAGCCAGTACCCGCGCCGTTGCCGCACGGCACTGCGCCGGAAAGGATCGTCGGGTTCGAGATGCTGGACGGCGCCGGCGACGACCTCATCGAACATCTGTGACGCTTCCTTCGAACGCTTGAGCGCCACCAACTCGGTGGCGATGGCCCACTTCTGGTAGAGGATCGTGCGCTGGTCTCCTCCCGTGCGTTCGAGGCCGGCGAGGGCCTCGGTGAACAGGCCCAGCGCCAGGTCGTGGTTGCCGAGATGCCGGTGCGTCTGGGCCAGGTTGATCTCGGCCCGGAAGGTCTCGGGGTCGTCGGGCCCGAGGGATCGCCGTGCCGACTCGAGCACGCGCACCCTGAGCGGGAACTCGTCGCCGTAACGGCGGAGCTTGCGCAGTGTGATCGCCAGATTGGTGGCGGTCTGCCGTGACAGCTCGCTGTCGACGCCGTCGTCCCGGTCCGAGGAGGCCAGGACGCTGTCCCAGAGACGCCGCGCCGCCTCGTGCTCGCCGAGCCGGTCCAAGACGATGGCCAGGTTGAACCCGGTCCAGCGCACACGCGTCTCGTCCGACTCAGGCGCCCGCTGCAGCATGGAGAGCGCGGACGTCATCACCCCTTCGGCCTGGCGCAGCTCCCCCGAGTCGCGCAGGGCGCGGCCCAGTTGGAGCAGGGCGTCACACGTCGCAGGGTCTGATTCGCCGTACAGCTCCTGGCGAGCGTCGAGCACGAGCCGAGCCTCCTCGACCTCACGGGCCACGCTGTCGTCCATCGCGCACCGACGTTACCGGCCGGAATGCGGTCCCAGCCCCGCCGGCCGGGCGCACAGACGGGTCCGATCATGCGGCCACTGCAGGTCGAGCGTTCAGGCGACGGCGCGCTCGATGTCCTCGAGAGACAGCTCGGTCGTGTGCGAGCTGCCACACGCCACGCACGCTGGCGTGTGGAGTGATGAGCGGACCAAACGTGTGCGTGCCTCGTTCAGAATGACCGTGAAAGACTCGCCGTGCGGATCGATCTCGAGCTCCCAGTAGGGGCGCCATTCCGTTGCGACCCGGCGTTGGCCGACCGCGATGCCTTGGAGGACGCGACAGAAGCGCAACAACCGCGTATCGAAGAACCAGGTGCTGTGGCACGACTCCAACGTGATGATCTGCATGCGACGAGCTTGGTCCGCCATCCACAAGGGGAACTGGGAGAGACCTGGTCGAGGGCTTGGAGTCTGATTGCGGTGTCGTGACGCTTTGTTGACGACCGCTGTCGCACGATCAGGCGGTGACGACCGCCTCGAAGTGCTCCACCACGGGGAAGGGGTCGTAGAAGTGGTGGAGAGCCGAGCGCCATTCCTGGTAGGCCGCCGAGCCACGGAAGCCCTCGGTGTGGTCCTCCAGCCGTTCCCACTCCGCCAAGAGCAGGAAGCAACCAGGTCGCTCGACACAACGCTCGACCCGTAGGGAGACGAAGCCTGGGCTGGCGGCGATGTGCGCTTTTGCCGCTTCCATCGCCTCGACGAAGGCGCCCTCCTGTCCCGGGATGACCTCCAGGAGCGCGTGCTCCGTGATCACGCGCTGAGCAATCGTGCGCGCAGCGCCGGATCCGTGGCGGCGTCGATAGCGGTCCAGGCCAGCGCAATCGCGCCGTCCCGCACGGCGGCGTCGGCCGAGGGGGTGATACAGGCGGCGGCGAACTCGCGCTGATGGTTGACGGCGCCATGGGTCTCGATCCCGATGAGGGGATGGATGGTCGGGACCGCCAGGGAGACATTGGCCATGTCCGTCGAGAACGTGGGCAGCGGCTCACCGTCGTCGTCGGCGTCGAAGTGCCGGCCAAGCGCCTCGGCGTTTGCCCGGTACGCCTGCAGGAGGACAGGGTCCGCTTCCATGTGCGAGTACACCGGTGATAATTCCTGGTACTCCACCGAGCAACCGGACGCGAGCGCTCCCGCCTCGAAGCAGGCGTCGACCCGGGGCCGCAGCGCGGCGAGCCCCGCGGCAGTGCGTGAACGGACCATGTAGCGGGCGGTGACCGAGGCGGGGATGACGTTGGCGGCGGCCGAGCTCTTGATGACCACGCCGTGCACCTGGTCTCCCGGGGGCAGCTGCTGGCGCAGGAGGCCGATCGCCACCTGCGCGACGGTCAGAGCGTCCTGCGCGTTGACGCCCTCCCAGGGTGCCGCGGACGCGTGCGCCTCGAGCCCCGTGTAGTGGACGTCGTAGTGCGCCACAGCGAGGCAGCTCCCCGTCAGCCGCTCCGTCGGCCAGGGATGCACCATCATGGCGGCGTGCACGCCGGCGAAGGCGCCGCGCTCGAGCATGAGGATCTTGCCGCCACCGCCCTCTTCGGCCGGGGTGCCCAGTACGCGGACCGTCAGCCCGAGCTCGTCCGCCACCGAGGCCAGCGCCAGCCCGGCGCCGACCGCGGTGGCCGCAATGATGTTGTGCCCGCAGGCGTGACCGACGTCGGGCAGGGCGTCGTACTCGGCGCACACGGCAACCACGAGTTCCCCGTCCCCGGATCGGGACTCGAGCGCGGTCGGCAGGTCGTAGACGCCTTCGCGCACGGTGAGACCACCGCCACGGAGCGTTTCCGCCACGGCCAGGGCCGAGGCGGTCTCACCGAAGCACAGCTCGGGTGTGGCGTGGACGGAGTGGCTCAACGAGACCAGCTGGTCCAAGTGCCGATGGACCACCGCGGCGGCGGCCTCCTTGGCCGACGAAGCAGTGACCGGCGCGACGGACATCTACTCGATAACCGCCACGACGTCACCGGCACCGACCGAGTCGCCGGCACTCACCTTGATCTCTTTGACCACGCCATCCTTCTCCGCCGCGACCGCGTTCTCCATCTTCATCGCCTCGAGCAGGCAGATCGACTGGCCCACTTCCACCACGTCGCCCACGGCGACGAGGACCTTCACAATGGTGCCCTGCATCGGGACGGTGACCTGCCCTGATCCGCTGCCCGCCACCGCGGCGGCAGCGGTCCTCTTGGGCCGTCCGCTGACCCGGCCCGGACCGGCCGCGGTGCCCAGGTCGGGCACCCACAGGCGCACCGAGAAACGCCGCCCGTCGACCTCGGCGGTCACGTCTCGCTGCACAGTGGGCACCTCGTCCTCTGCTGTTGCGGGCGCCGGTGCCCCCCCGGCAGGCTCGACGGACAGGCCGGACAGGTCGAGCACGTCCTCGACCCACCTGGTCGAGTGCGTGGCCGCCACGAAGTCCGGGTGGCTCAGGATCGCCACGTCTGCCGGCAGCGTGGTGGCGACCCCGGTGATGGAGGTCTCGTCGATGGCCCGCAGCATGCGCCGCCGCGCCGCCTCGCGGTCGGGCGCCCACACGATCATTTTGGCGATGAGGTTGTCGTAGTACTGCGAGACCGTGTCGCCGGACTCGTAGCCTGCGTCGAGACGGACACCGGGGCCCGAGGCGGCGTGGAAGGACGTCAAGGTACCCGGCGAGGGCGAGAAGCGGCCGCCACTGGGGTCCTCCGCGTTGATGCGTACCTCAATGGCGTGGCCGTTCCGGTTGATGTCGCCCTGGGTGAAGTCGAGCGGCTCGCCCGACGCGATGCGGATCTGCCAGGCCACCAGGTCGAGCCCGGTCACCAGCTCGGTCACGGGATGCTCCACCTGCAGGCGCGTGTTCATCTCCAAGAAGTAGAACTCGCCGTCCTGGTAGAGGAACTCCACGGTCCCGGCGTTGTAATAGCCGCACGCCTCGGAGACTTTGACGGCCGCCGCGCCCATGGCTTGGCGGACCTCGTCCGGGAAGTCGGGGGCCGGGCTCTCTTCCACCAGCTTCTGGTGGCGGCGCTGGGCCGAGCAGTCGCGCTCGCCCAGCCACAAGGTGGTGCCGTGCTGGTCGGCGAGGACCTGCATCTCGACATGGCGCGGCCATTCGAGGTAGCGCTCCAGGTAGATCTCCGGGCGCCCGAAATAGGCCTGGGCCTCGCGGGCGGCCGACTCCATGGCCTCGGCCGCCTCCGCTGCGCCCGAGACGACTTTCATGCCGCGTCCGCCGCCCCCATAGGCGGCCTTGATGGCGACGGGCCAGCCGTGCTCCTTCCCGAACGCCACGACCTCGTCGGGGGAGGTGAGTGGCTCGGAGCGGCCGGGCACGCCCGCCACCCCGGCCTCCTCGGCGGCCAGACGGGAGCTGATCTTGTCGCCCATGACCTCAATGGCCTCGGGGGGCGGCCCGATGAAGGTGACGCCCCGCTCAGTGATGGCGCGTGCGAAGTCGGTGTTCTCCGAGAAGAAGCCGTACCCAGGATGGACGGCGTCGGCACCGCTCTCCTCGATGGCGTGGAGGATCGCCTCGGTGTTGAGGTAGCTCTCGGCCGCCGTCTCGCCACCGAGGGCGTAGGCCTCGTCGGCCATGCGGACGTGGAGGGCGTCCCGATCGAGGTTGGAGTACACCGCCACCGTCGCGATACCGAGCTCACGGCACGTCCGGATCACCCGGACGGCGATCTCCCCACGATTTGCAATAAGGACCTTCTGGATCACGCTGGCCTTTCCTCCCTCAGGCGGGCCTTCACATTTGCACGCACCCTATGGTGTCTGCCATGTGGGGCGGCGAGTGGGAGATCCACTGGCTCGACGAGGTCGATTCGACCAACACCTGGGTCCGTGATCGGGTTCGCCACGGGGATCCCGCCGGGCTCGTCGCGGTGGCGGACCACCAGACCGCCGGACGGGGCCGCCTCGACCGGCGCTGGGAGTCGCCGGCGGGAGCGAATTTGCTGGCCTCGGTCCTCCTGCGGCCCGATTGTGGGGGTGGCGACGTCCACCTGTGCGCGGGGGCGGTGGCACTGGCCGGGGCGGACGCGTGCCGCGCCGTGGCCGGGGTCGAGCCGGTGCTCAAGTGGCCCAACGACCTGCTCGTCGACGGCGCCAAGCTGGCGGGAGTCCTGGCCGAGGCGGAATTCGCCGGGCCCGCCGTCACCGCTGTCGTCGTGGGCATCGGCATCAACGTGGCCTGGCCGGGTCCCCCGGAAGCCGGCGGGACGTGCCTCGACGACTTCGGCACCGCCACCGGGCCCGTGGACCGCCGGATCCTCCTGGACCGTCTCCTCGCTGCCCTCGAACCCCGGTGTGCCCAGCTCGAACGGGGCGAGGGACGCCGGGCTCTGGCCGACGAGATCCGCGCCCGCTGCGCCACGCTGGGCCAGCAGGTGCGGGTGATCCTGGCCGGGGACGAGCTGGTCGGGACGGCCACCGGCATCGACGACGCGGGCCGCCTGGTGCTCGCCACGGACGCAGGCCCGCGCGCCGTCAGCGCCGGAGACGTCGTGCATCTACGGCCCGACGAGGGCCCCGAAGGGGTGCGGGGCCTCGGCTAATATTGCCGCCACTATGCGCCTTCTTGTCACGGGAGGTGCCGGTTTTATCGGGTCGAACTTCGCTCGTTACTGGGTCGATCAGCACCCCGAGGACCATGTGGTCGTCTACGACGTCCTCACCTACGCCGGCAACCGACCCAGCCTGTCCGACATCGAGGACAGGATCGTCTTCGTCCAGGGGGACATCTGCGACCCCACCGCCGCCGAAAAGGCGCTCCGGAGCGAGGGGATCGACACGATCGTCCACTTCGCGGCCGAATCGCACAACTCGTTGGCCGTGCTGAACCCCGGCCTGTTCTTCCGAACCAACGTCATCGGGACCCAGACCATGCTTGAGGCGGCACGCCAGTCCGGCGTGGCTCGCTTCCACCATGTCTCGACCTGCGAGGTGTACGGCGACCTGGCGCTCGACGCGGAGGAAGCGTTCCATGAGGACTCGCCCTACCGGCCCCGGACGCCCTACAACGCGTCGAAGGCCGGGGCCGACCACGCGGTCCGGGCCTACGCCGAGACCTACGGGCTGCCGATCTCCATCACCAACTGCGCCAACAACTACGGCCCCTACCAGTTTCCCGAGAAGCTCATCCCGCATTTCTGCGCGCTTGCGCTCGACGACCAGGCCCTGACGCTGTACGCCAGCACGGACAACCGGCGCGAGTGGCTGCATGTGTACGACCACTGCACCGCCATCGATGCCGTACTGGCCCGGGGTCGGGTGGGGGAGACCTACCACGTCGGCAGCGGCGTCGAGGCCTCCATCATGGAGGTGGCCGACCGCATTCTCGCCACCTTGGGCAAGCCGGAGTCACTCAAGACGATCGTCCCCGATCGTCCCGGGCACGACCGGCGCTACGTCCTGGACGCATCCAAGCTCCGCAACGAGCTGGGCTGGGCGCCTTCGGTGGACTGGGAGCAGGGACTGGCGGACACCGTGCAGTGGTACGCGGCCAACCGGGACTGGTGGGAGCCGCTGCGGGCCCGGGCGCCGATCGCCGAGGGGTCCTGGGCCGCCGGAGACGGCTGAGCGGTGCGGATCCTCATCACCGGGGCGAACGGCCAGCTCGGACACGACCTGCTCGACTGCCTGGCGGGGCGCGTGCCCGACGGCGGTCGTCGCTGCGCGCTGCTCGGGCCGGAGGGTCCCCGGCCGGGGCTGGCCCACGACGTGCTGGCCACCGACATCGACACCATGCGGGTCGACGATCGTGACGCCGTCCTGACGACGTTCGCAGCCTTCCGCCCCGAGCTGGTCCTGCACGGCGGCGCCTTCACAGCGGTCGAACGTTGCGAGACCGAGGTCGACGCGGCCTACGCGGTCAACGCCACCGGCACCCGCAACGTTGCCGAGGCGGCGGCACTTGTGGGCGCGCACGTCGTCTACGTGTCGACGGACTATGTCTTCGACGGCACTTCCGACCGCCCCTACCGGGAATGGGACACCCCGTGCCCCACCTCGGTCTATGGCGCCTCGAAGCTGGGGGGTGAGCGAGAGTGCCGGCCGGGTTCGACCATCGTCCGGACGAGCTGGCTCTGCGGGGCCCACGGCAACAACATGGTCGGCACCGCGCTGCGCCTGGCCGACGGAGAGGGTGAGCTGCGCTTCGTCGACGACCAGCATGGGTCGCCGACGTTCACTGCTGATCTGGCGCCCGCAGTCGTCACACTCGGACTCGACCGCCGCCCCGGGATCTTTCACGCCACCAACGGTGGCGCCACCACCTGGTGGGGCTTCGTGCGGGCGGTGCTGGCCGAGGCCGGCGCCGACCCGGAGCGGGTACTCCCCATCAGCACCGCCGCCCTCGACCCGCCGCTCCTGGCGCCACGGCCGGCGTATTCGGTGCTCGACAACATGGCGCTCCGCCTGAGCGGCCTGCCGGCGCTGCCCGACTGGCGGGACGGGCTGGCCCGGCTCGTGCCCGCCCTCCGGGCAGAACAGGCGGCGGCGTGAGTCCCTCGACCAACGACCGGTCCACGGGGCAGAGGGTCGCCGTGATCGGCGCCGGCTACGTCGGGTTGCCGACGGCGGCCACGCTGGCGCATTTCGGCCACCACGTCGTACTGGCCGAGCGCGAGCCGTCCAAGCTGTCGACGCTGCGCTCCGGCCGCATGCCGATCGTCGAGGCGGGTCTCGACGAGTTGGTGGCTGGTGGCGTCGCCGCGGGAAACCTCTCGTTCACCGACTCTGCCGTCGAGGCCGTGGCCGGGGCGGCGTTCGTGTTCCTGTGCGTGCCGACGCCGCAGAGCGCCGACGGCTCGGCCGACTTGTCCTACGTCGAGTCAGCGGCCAAGGAGATAGCGTCGTCGTTGAACCCCGGGGCCATCGTCGTCAACAAGTCGACGGTGCCCGTCGGCTCGGCCAACATGGTCGAGAAGGTGATCGGCCGCACCGACATCAGCGTCGTCTCCAATCCCGAGTTCCTCCGCGAAGGCACGGCGGTGCTCGACAGCCTCAACCCGGACCGGATCGTCGTGGGCGCCGACAACGCCCTCTCGGCGGCCAAGGTCGGGGAGCTGTTCTCCTCGACGCGGGCGCCGCTGATCGTGACCGACGCCACGACGTCGGAGACCATCAAGTACGCGTCGAATGCCTTCCTGGCGACGAAGCTGAGCTTCGTGAACGCGCTCGCCGGACTGTGCGAGGAAGTCGGCGCTGACGCCCGCGATGTGCTGCTCGGGCTGGGCTACGACAAGCGCATCGGGTTCGAGTTCCTCCGCCCCGGACCGGGGTGGGGTGGTTCATGCCTGCCGAAGGACACGCGTGCGCTGCTCCACATCGCTGGCGAGGCGGGCTACGACTTCTCGCTGCTGGCCGGCGCCATCGCTTCCAACGACGAGCAGCTGTCACGGGTGGTGGCCAAGGTGGCGACGGCATGCGGTGGTTCGGTGGACGGCGCCACGATCGCCGTCTGGGGCCTGACCTTCAAGGCCAACACCGACGACCGTCGCGACTCGCCGAGCCTGCAGATCTCCCATCGCCTCGCCGACCTGGGAGCCACCATCCAGGCCTTCGACCCGACGGTCCAAGCCGAAACCGACGTTCCCGACCTGCAGGGCCTGCAACTGCGTTCTGACCCCTACGAGGCGGCGGAGGGAGCGCGCGTCCTCGTGGTGCTCACCGAGTGGGACGAGTTCCGCTGGCTGGACTTCTCCCGCGTGCTGGCTGCCATGGCAGAGCCCAACATCGTCGACGCCCGGAACCTGCTCGACCCAGCCGCCGTGCGGCGCATGGGCTTCCAGTACTCGGGGATCGGGCGGCAGTGAGCCGAGTCGTGGTGGCCGGCGGCGCCGGCTTCCTGGGCTCGCACCTGTGCGATCGGCTTGTCGAGCGGGGCGACACCGTCGTGTGCCTCGACGACCTGTCCACCGGATCCCGCGACAATGTCGCGCACCTGATCGGTCACGACCGCTTCAGCTTCGTTGTGACGAACGTCAGCGAGAAGGTCGAGCTGTCGGACGCGTCGAAGGTCGACGCCGTCTGCAACTTGGCGTCCCCGGCGTCGCCGCCGGCCTATCTCGCCCGCCCGTTCGACACCCTCGCCGTGGGTAGCGAGGGCACGCGCCGGCTCCTCGAGCTGGCCCGTGAGCACGAGGCGAGGTTCCTGATGGCTAGCACCAGCGAGATCTACGGCGATCCCGAGGTGCATCCGCAGGTGGAGAGCTATCGGGGCAACGTCGACCCGACGGGGCCGCGCAGCGTCTACGACGAGGCCAAGCGCTTCTCCGAGAGCCTGACGATGGCCATGCACCGGACGCACGGCGTCAACGTGGGCATTGTGCGCATCTTCAACACATACGGACCGCGCCTGTCCGCCGGTGACGGACGGGTCGTCTCCAACTTCATCGTCCAGGCGCTGCGGGGTGAGCCGTTGACGGTCTACGGCGACGGGAGCCAGACCCGGAGCCTGTGCTTCGTGGACGACGAAATCAGAGGCCTTCTCGCCCTCCTCGACTCCTCGCTGGTCGGGCCGGTCAACATCGGGAACCCCGACGAGCGCTCGATGCTCGACCTGGCTCGCTTCGTGCTGGAGGTCACCGGCTCGTCGTCGGACATCGTCTTCGAGCCGCTGCCGGTGGACGATCCGACCCGCCGCTGCCCCGACATCACCCTGGCCCGGCGTGAGCTGGGCTGGGAGCCCAGGATCGGCCTCCGAGAGGGAATCGAACGCACAATTCAGTACTTCGCGGACAGAGTGAAAGACTGACGGCCGCATGACGGAGCCAGACATGACAGAGACCGAAGAAACGGACGTGAGTGACGCCTCCGAGCCCTTCGCACCCCGGGTCTACAAGACGCTGACGGTCATCGTGCCCGTGTTCAACGAGCGCACCACCGTGGCCGAGGTAATCCGGCGCATGCGGGCCGTCGAGCTCCCGGTGGTGCTCCAGATCATCGTCGTCGACGACGGCTCGAGCGACGGGTCGGACAAGGTGCTCGGTGCGATTGAGGACTCGACCGTGCGGGTCATGCGCCACAAGGTCAACCAGGGCAAGGGCGCGGCGATCCGCACCGGACTGGCGGAGGCGCGCGGCGACCTCGTTCTCATTCAGGACGCCGACCTCGAGTACGACCCCAACGACTGGCCCCGCTTGCTGGAGCCGATCCTGCGGGGCAAGGCGCGCGTCGTCTACGGGAGCCGCTTCACCGGCGAACGTAAGAACATGATGCCCCTGCACTGGATGGGTAACCGGATGCTGTCGCTCGTGACCAATGTGCTGTACAGATCGACGCTCTCGGACATGGAGACCTGCTACAAGATGTTCGACGCGAGCGTGCTGGAGGGCCTCACGGTCGTGTCCAACCGTTTCGACTTCGAGCCTGAAATCACCGCCAAGGTACTGCGCCGAGGCCATCGCATCTACGAGGTGCCGATCTCCTACGCCGGTCGCGAACACGACGAGGGGAAGAAGATCACCTGGCGCGATGGCTTCAGCGCGTTGCGGGCGCTCGTGAAATTCCGCTTCACTCGGGAGTACTGAGCACCGGGTGCCCGACTCCATCGGCGCGGTCGTGGTCGACCACGACGCCGGGCCGTTGCTCGAGAGCTGCGTCCGCTCTCTCCTCGCAGAAGGGGCGACACCGATTGTGGTGGTCGAGAACGGGGCACCGCAGAGCGCGACTGCTGCGCTCGAGGGTGTGCCTACGGACTCGTCGGCGTCTCCCACCAAGGTCGTACGGCCCGGCCGCAACCTCGGGTACGGAGCGGGGGTCAATCGCGGCCTGGCTGCGTTGGCGGGCGAGGAGACCCCGCCCGAATGGATCCTCGTCTGCAATGCGGACCTGGTCGTGCACCCCGGTGCGCTCACCGCGCTGCGCCAGGCCCTCGAGTCCGAGCCCGCCTGGGCGCTCGTGGGGCCGCGCATCCTCGACGAAAGCGGTGACATCTATCCCTCGGTACGCAACTTCCCGTCCTTCACCGACGCCGCCGGGCACGCGCTGCTGGCGTTGTTCAACCCGCAGAACCCGTTCACCTTGCGCTACAACCCCGGCACTCCGGATGGGGACGTCATCACTGCGGCCGGGTGGGTGTCCGGCTCCTGCTTCCTGGCCCGACGGCGCGCCCTGGAAGAGCTGGGCGGCTTCGACGAGGCCTACTTCATGTACCTGGAAGACACTGACCTCTGCTGGCGCGCCCACGACGCCGGGTGGGGCGTGGGCTTCGCGGGGATGGCGGAGGTGACGCACCTGCAGGGCGTCATGACGGCCAAGAACCCGTACCGCATGATGGCCGCCCACCACCGCTCAGCGCTGCGCTTCACGGCTCGCACGACCACTGGGTGGCGCCGCGCCGCGTTGCCGCTGGCGGTACTCGTGCTCGGGGCGCGGATGGCGATCGCCACCGTCCGCATCGCCGTCAGCCGCTAGCGCCTTGCACGGCCGCCAAGGTCTGTTCGTCGTCGCGCTTGTGGCCATCGGGATCACCGTCCTGGTGCTCGTGCTTGCGGCGGCGGTCAGCGGGCCTAAGCCGCGACCCGCCGCGGTGCACATTGAGCCACAGGTTGCCTTCGCCCTCCCCCCGGCGGCCACCGGATGTACGGGCGCCACCACACAGCCCGGCGGAGCGGAGAAGGTACCGATGACCGTGAGCGTGGTGGCCGGGCAGGTGGCCGAGTCGGTCGACGTCTGTATCGGCGACCGCGGCCCCTACCCGTTCGTCCTGGACACCGGGTCGGGTCAGTCGATCATCGATGCCGGGCTGGCGCACCGGCTGCACCTGGCGCACGACGGTGCGGCGACCGAGTTCGCCGGTGTCGGGTGCACCGGCACCGCCCTTCCCGTCTCCGTGGACGCCTGGTCGCTCGACGGTGTGGCTCTGTCCGCCCAGCAACTCACCGCGGCCACGCTGCCTCAGATGGGCGGGAAAGGCGAGCCTGTCGGCCTGCTCGGGTCCGACGTCCTGGCCCGCTTCGGAGCGGTGCGCGTCGATTTCGATGCCGGCGCGCTGATCCTGCCCGGCCCGGAGGGCGCGCCGCTGGCCGATCCGACCCCGTACACCGGACCGCAGGGCTCACCCCCGACAGCGCTGACCCTGGGGGAGAGCGGCACGACGGTCCCCCTCACGGTGACCCCCACCACGGGCGACGTGTCGCTGAGCGTGGCCGTCGGTTTTGCCAGGGGACCGCGGCGCGAGTTCGTGGTGGACACCGGTTCCTCGCAGAGCGTTGTGTCCTCCTTGGTGGCCCGGGGCCTGCGGCTCCAGGGAACCGACCTGGCGCAGCGTCAGTCCACCGTCTGCTCCGTCATCACCGTGCCGCTCGTGCATAGCGGCCCGTGGACGGTGCCGGGGCTGGCGCTCCATCCCCAGCTCATCGGATCGACGAGCTTTGGCACCATCAGCGTGTCGGGGACACAGGGACTGTTGGGCTCGGACCAGCTTCGGCGCTACGGATGGGTGATCCTCGACTATGCCGGGGGACGGATGGTGCTGGGGTGACGTCCACGGCATCACCTGGTTTCGGTGGTTGACTTCACTGACCTATGACGCCTCGGTCTCACGCAGTTCGGTGGTGATCTCTTCTTTTCATCGACCGCGCCACCGGGCGCGCCGCCGGCAGATCGATGATCGTCCCTGGCGCGCCTTTGCGGCGGGTACCGGCGCGGCATTCCTCCTGCTGGCGGCCTGGTCTGTCACCATGCCGCTGTATTCCGGACCTGATGAGCCGAGCCAGGCCATCCGGGCGGCGGCGCTGGTGCACGGTCAGCTCATCGGCACACCGTTGCCGGGCCACGACGACCCCTATTCGGGCGTCACGGTCCCGGCAACCTTCGGGAAAGGGCAGGCGCTCATCCAGTGCTATCTGGATCAACCCGCCGTGCCCGCGTCGTGCGCCTCACACGTGAAACTGACTGCTGCGCCGGACTACGCCGGCACTTCCGCCAGCAGGTACCCGCCGCTCTACTACGCCGTCGTCGGTCTGCCGGCGTTGGTCGACACGTCGGAGAGCGCGGCGTTCCTCATGCGACTCGTCGGAGCGCTGGGGTCAGCGGTTCTGCTCGGACTCGCGGTATATGTGCGTCAGATCCTGGTCGCGACGGTCCAAAATCTTGGTGGGGATGTTGGTGGCGCTCACACCGACGGTCCTGTACCTCGGGTCGGTCGTGAATCCCAACGGCTTGGAGATCTCCGCTGCCATCTGTCTCTGGGTATCGGGGCTCGTTCTCGTGCTCGACAACGTGGCGGCACCGCCCCGCGGGCTCGTATTCGCTGTTGCCGGTTCCGCGGCCGTCTTGACGCTCACGCGTGGTCTCTCCCCTGTATGGGCGGCGATCATCCTGGTCTGCCTCGGGTTCCTCGGTGGCTTTCGGGCGCTGTGGCTCCTTTTCTTGGAACGCACAGATGTGAAGATCGCCTGTGCCTTCATGATTGCGGCCGCCCTGATCGCCGGTGGCTGGATCCTCCTCGCCCACGCTCTCTGGGTCGTGCCGTCGTCGGTCCTGCCCCACGGGTCCGAGACCTCGCTCATTGTGCAGCTCATCGACAGGACACCCGTGTGGTTGCAACAAATGGTGGGTGCGCTCGGATGGCTCGACACGAACGTACCCACTCTGACGATCTGGGCGTGGGAAGCGGCGCTCGTGTTGCTTCTTGTGATGGCCGCGCTCTCGGGGAGTCGGCGGCAGACCGGGGTCTTGGTCGGACTTGTTGCCTTGTGCGTCCTCCTTCCCGTCGTACTGTCCACGCCCAATGTGCGTACCGTCGGGATCGTGTGGCAAGGCCGCTACACATTGCCCTTGGCGGTGGGCGTACCGCTTCTGGCAGGGGCGATGATCGGGCGACGCCGGACCGCCGGCGTGGAGGCGATGTCGGGCGTGGTGATCGTCCTCGTGACCGTCGCCGGGATCGCAGGATTTTTTGAGGCTGTCCGTCGCTATGCCGTCGGTGTAAACGGCCCTGTTTTCTTTCTCGTCCATCCGAAGTGGTCGCCTGTCGAAGGAACTGTTCCCTCCGTCCTTTGGTACGCTCTGGCCGCAGTGGCCATCGCGACAGTCATCTTCCGGCGCAGTCGGTCGCCGGAGACTGACGGAGATTCGGGACCACGCCTGTTGCTGCACGGCGATGAGGTGACGGGGTAAGTATCGGTGGAGAACCATCCTCATGACGGTCTCGCGTCGACGGTCGACAGTCCCTGGGAGGCCGGTGATCTCGCGAGAATGGCTCGGGTGTGCGTGGTGATTCCGGCATACAACGAAGAGGCCTCCATCGCCCAGGTGGTGCGGGAAGTGCGGGCCGAACTCCCGCGATCTCGAGTCGTGGTGGTCGACGACGGTTCCAGCGATGGGACCGGTCGTGAGGCGACCGCGGCGGGGGCGACCCTGGTGAGGCTCCCGGTCAATCTCGGGATCGGCGGAGCCGTGCAGACCGGGTTCCGATATGCGCAGCGACACGGGTTCCAAGTCGCAATGCAGGTCGACGGCGACGGCCAACATCCCCCGCGTGAGGCGGCACGCCTCCTCGAAGCGGTATTGGATGACGGGTGTGATCTCGCCATCGGCTCTCGGTGGCTCGGCCGCGGTCTCTACACCGCGCCCACCTCCAGGCGGATCGGGATGCGCCTCCTCAGCCGGCTTGTGCGTTGGCGGACCGGACAGGTCTTCACTGACACGACCTCGGGGTTCCGTGCGCTTGGTCCTGGGGCTATCTCATTGTTCGCACAGCAATACCCGACGGATTTCCCAGAAGTGGAGTCGATCGTCATGGCCACCAAGGCAGGTCTCGACGTGCGTGAGGTTTCGGTCCACATGACGGAGCGCAAACATGGCGCATCGAGCATCGGCGGTATTCGTTCGACCTACTACATGGCCAGGGTGAGCCTCGTGCTCCTCGTTGGTGGCCTCGGACGGAGGGGAGCGAAGTGAGGGCGTTCATCCTTTCCACCGTGATAAGTCTCGGGTTCCTCGGCTTGTCCGTAAGAGCAGTCCGGCGCGGGACCTTGCGCGAACGTGCCGCAGTCATTTGGCTCCTCGTAAGCCTTGCCATGGTTCTGCTGAGCGTCACGTTGCCGCTGCACCTCCTGGACCGTTTCGCCCGATTAGTGGGCATCGCCTACCCGCCCGATCTTGTCCTGCTCGTGGCTGTCCTGTTCCTTGTGGGCCTGGTGTTCCACCTCTCAATCAGCCTGGAAGCCCTCACCGAGAAACACACGACGCTTGTTCAGGAATTCGGGATTCTCACGGCCACGCCGCCCGACGGGCCACTGCAGGCCGAGCGCGGCGACGACGAGGCGATCTGAGGAACGACCCTTGTCGTCGATCTCACTCTTCCGGGGCGGGCGGCGAATCCAATGTGTGCAGGACGATCGCCTCGTCCGCGCTCACGCCAGCGCGGCGCCCAGGGCGTCGAGGAGGTCGCCGGTGCCTTTCTCTCGGATGGCCGGCATGTCGCCGCCGTCGAGGAAGACGCCCTGCTCGGTGAAAGTGAGTGTGGTGCCCGACGGCGCGGGGACGAACTCCACCGTCGTGACCGAGACTGAGATGAGCTGGTCGTCGGCCTCCATGATGTAGCTGTAGACGATGCGCTCTGCCGGGACGATGTCGCGGTAGGTGGCCTCGTAGGTGTAGACGGGCCCACCGGGAGGACCGCCACGGTTGGTCTCGCTGCCCCCCACCCGGAAGTCGAGTTCGTACCCGGTCGTTCCCGGCGCGCCGAACCAGCGCGCCTTGGACTCCTGGCTCGACCAGGCGGCGAAAACGCGCTCGGGCGGGACCGGGTACGTCCGCGTGAGGGTGAAGGTGCCGTGTTCGGCGGTCCGGTTGGTTGTGGTCATCTCAAGCTCCTCTCGAGGGTGATGGTGCGGTTTGCTCTTGCTCGGCCTCTGCAGTGATGTCGGCGTCGAGGATCTCGCCCAACCGGTCGAGTCGGCGCGCCCACAGGGCGCGCTGGCCGGCGAACCAGTCCTCGGCCAGGCGCAGCCTCAACGGCTCGAGGCGGCAGGTCCGGGTCCGTCCCACCTTCTCGGAGCGGACCACGCCGCACGACTCGAGGACCGCCAGGTGCTGGACGACGGCCGACAGGGTCATGTCGAGGGGCCGGGCCAACTGGCTCACCGTGGCGGGACCCCCGCTCAGACGTTCCACCAGGTCGCGGCGGGTCGGGTCTCCCAGGGCCCTGAACACCTCGTCGATCGGCTGATACTTAACCATTGACTTAAGTATCAGCCAGGGAGACATCGCCTGTCAAGGCTGCGGCGCCGGGCGCGCCGTTCCGACAGTGTCAGTCGGACCCGACCAGCCCCAGCATGTCGGTGACGCCGTGGTCCCGGCCCACGGTGTAGCCGCCATCGACGGGCAGGGCGTGGCCGGTGACGAACGAGGCATCGTCGGACAAGAGGTACGCCGCCGCAGAGGCGATCTCGTCGGGCCGGCCCATGCGCCGGCCCAGCTTGTGCTCGTGGAGGATGTCGGCCAGCGCGGCCTCCATGCCGGGACCGAAGATCGACGCGGTCATGGGCGTCTCGATGAAACCGGGACACACTGCGTTGACACGGATGCCGCGCCCGGCGTAGTCGATCGCCATGTTCTTGGTCAGGATCACGACACCGCCCTTGGACGCGCTGTAGACGCTGCCGCCCGCCGTGCCCTCGAGCCCCTCGATACTGGCCACCGTCACCACCGAGCCGCGCCCCCCGTCCTCGTGACGAGGTTGCCGGAGCATTTGGCCGATCACGTGCTTGGCGGTCAGGTAGGTGCCCGTGAGGTTCACTGCGATGACGCGTGCCCACTCGTCCGCAGGGAGCATGTGCACCGGGCCGCCGCCCGCCACGCCGGCCGCGTTGACCAGGCCGTCGACGGCGCCTGCGAAGGCCACCGTTTCTCGTACAAGCTCCTCCACGGAAGCCTCGTCGGCCACGTCGACGTGGGTGAAGAGCCAGCGCCCCTGGCCACCGGTCAGCGCATCAACCGGTTGTGCCAGGTCGGCACCGACAACGCGTGCCCCTTCTTCGAGCAATCGGGCGGCGGTGGCTTGGCCGATGCCCGAAGCCGCCCCCGTCACGATGTACGTCCTGCCTTCCAATCCACGCATGGAGCCTCCGTTTGGTTGCGCCCGGGTGACCCGGGCTGATAGGAGCAGTGCACTGTCTAGCCCGGGCCGGCCCGGGGACCATCGTCCGGGGGAGCCCCACGCCATGAAGTTCGCCTTGTTCTACGAAATCCCCGTCCCCCGCCCCTGGGAGGAGGACAGCGAGCTGCGTGGCCTACCAGAACACGCTCGAGCAGGCCATCGCCGGCGACCGCTACGGCTGGCACGCCTTCTGGACCGTCGAGCACCACTTTCTGCAGGAGTACTCGCATTGCTCCAACCCCGAGGTCCTCTACGGCGCCATCGCGGCCCGCACCGAGAACATTCGTCTCGGCTACGGCGTGCGCCTGATGCCAAAGCCCTACAACCATCCGGTGCGTACGGCCGAGTCGGTGGCCGTGCTCGACCTGCTCTCCAAGGGAAGGGTCGATATGGGCGCCGGCCGGTCTGCCACCCGCGCCGAGCTCGAGGGCTTCGGCATCGACCCGGCCGAGAGCCGCCAGATGTGGCAGGAGGCCCTCGGCCACATCGTCGGCTGCTGGACCAACGATGAGTACGAGTTCGAGGGTGAGTACTGGCAGATGCCCCTGCGTCGCGTGCAGCCCAAGCCGTGGCAGAAGCCACACCCGCCATTGTGGGGGGCTACCACCAGTGACGAGGGTCACGCCCAGGTGGGCGACCTCGGCCTGGGCTTGTGTTCCTTCGCCGTCGGACTCCCTCCGACGGAGGTCAGGCGCAAGATCGACGTCTACCGGGCCGCCGTCGAGCGGTGCACGGAGCCGGTCGGCGCCTTCGTGCACAACCAGGCGGCGACCTTCACCATGGCCTTGTGCGGCCCGGACGCGGAGAAGGCCAAGGCAGAGGCCCGCGAGTCCTTCGAGTGGTACCCCAAGACGGGCGCCCGCCAGATCGCCACCCTCACCGACTGGATGGCCGAGCGCAAGCAGGAGCTCGGCAGCTATTCCTACGCCGCCGACATGAAGAAGACGGACGACGAGGGCACGCTCGACCTCCTAAGCCTCGAATACCTGGTGGACGCCAACGCCTGCGTGCTGGGGACGCCCGAGCAGTGCCTCGAAGCGTGCCGCGCCTACGAGGCCGCCGGGGTGGACCTGCTCCTCTGCCTCGTGAACCCATACAAGATCTCCCACGAGTCGGTCATGCAGACGATCGAACTCATGGGCACCGAGGTGATCCCGCACTTCGCCGATTGATCCGGCGGACCGTCGCCGTCACCCGACGCCCACCCGCCCCGCGTCATCAGGCAGTCTGTGGGGATGGCGAGGGACCTAGTGGGGAGCCGCCGGCGCGTCGTGGTCGCCGCAACCGCGGCCGTCGTGACCTTGTCGTTGGCTGGAACCACTTCCATGGCAGGAGCGGCGCACCGGAAGGGCACGACGCTCGCCAAGGCGGCCCAGCTGGCCCAGTCCGGTCACGCGGCCTTCTGGGAATGTCCGGCCAAGACGACCGAGATGCTGGTGGCGGTCAACGCCCTGAACCTGCACTCGGGCTCGACCCTCGACATCTCCTTCACGGTGCGCAACGAGGGCACGGTGTCGTGCAATTACACCGCCCCCTACGCGGGCGTGGCCCCCGGCCCCACGTCCACGGCCTTGACTGCCGGCCCGTGCGGCTCGGTGAGCTTCCAGGTTGACGACAGCCACCACCACAACGTCTGGCCCGGGACGCAGGTCGTCAACTGTCCGGCCCTCGGCTTCGCTGAACTGGCGGCGGGCGCCACCGTCTCCGGCACCGGCTCGTGGGACCAGGACAGGCCGAACAGCACCCGCCACGTGGCGCCGGGGACCTACCGGCTGGTGATCGACAACACGGACTTCAGCTTCCCTTTGCACGTCGCGAAGTCCTGATCTCCGTCTGACCGCAGCGCTCCGCCGGACTCCTCCTTGGCGGCGCCGCGACTTGCCCTCGGACGCCGATCCTCTATACTTACCTAGATGACTAGTGAACTGCTGCCCCAGGCGGTCACCTTCCACCTGCGGTCCGACTCGGGTGTGCCGGCCTACCTCCAGCTCGTCCAGCAGGTGCGCCAGGCCGTGCGCATGGGGGTTCTCGATGTCGGGGACCAGCTGCCGACGGTCAAGGAGGTGGTGGCGGAGCTCGTCATCAACCCCAACACGGTGCAGAAGGCATACCGCGAGCTCGAGCACGAAGGCCTGGTCGAAGGGCGCCAGGGCGTCGGGACCTTCGTCGTCCGTCGTCCCAACGGCCCGCCGCCCGGCACGCAGGTCCGGCTGGCCCGAGGCCTCTCCAAGTGGGTGGACTCCGCTCGGGCCGAGGGCATGGATGACGAGGCGATGGAATCCCTCCTGCGCGAGACATTGCGTGGGACGACGGCGGTGCAGGTCGCATGATCGCCCCGTCCGTCGAGACCAGCGGGCTGGGCAAGCAGTACGGGCAATTGTGGGCGCTGCAGGACTGCTCGTTGCACGTCCCGCCCGGGCGGGTGACCGCCCTCCTGGGCCCGAACGGCGCGGGCAAGACGACGTTGCTCCGGCTTCTCGTTGGGCTGGCATCGCCCAGTGCCGGCTCGGCCCGCGTGCTCGGACGGGCCCCCGACGGCTCGGAGGAGTTCCTGGCTGAGATCGGCTACCTGGCGCAGGACGTGCCGCTCTACCGGCGCTTGAGCGCGGACGACCACATTGGGCTCGGCGCCCACCTCAACAAGCGGTGGGATGCCAAAGGCGCGCGCGACCGCCTGTCCCGCCTGCACGTGCCGACGGATCGGCCGGTCTCGACCTTGTCGGGTGGCCAGCGGGCCCAGGTCGCGCTGGGGCTCGCCCTGGCCAAGCGGCCCGGCCTCCTTCTCCTGGACGAGCCGGTGGCGGCCCTCGACCCGCTGGCCCGCCGAGAGTTCCTGTTGGCCCTTAGCGAGGCGGTGACCGATGGCGATGTCTCGGTCATCCTGTCGTCCCACCTCGTCCACGACCTCGAGCGCGTCTGCGACCACGTCATTTTGATGAGCGCCTCGCACGTCCAACTCTGTGCGGACATCGACGACGTCTTGGCATCGCATCGCATGCTCCTCGGTCCGCGCCGCCACCTCGACGCGGTGGAGCCGGGCCTCACCGTCATCAGCGCGACGCAGACGCAACGCCAGACCCGGCTGCTCGTCCGCACCGACGGACTCGTGCTGGACCCGTCGTGGGAGCAGGACGAGGTCGGCCTCGAGGACGTGATCCTCGCCTATATGGGCAACGAGGGCGCCGGCATCGCCGCCGATCGAACGCATCGTTACCTGGAGGTCGCGCCATGAACCATCTCGTCTGGCGTCTCCACCGCAACCAGGCCTACTTCGCGCTTGCCGCGCTGGCCGGACTGGCGGTCATCCTCCTGGTCACGGGGATCACGATGGCAGACGACTACCGCAACGCGCTCGCGAGCTGTGCGACGCAGTCCTGCGGCATCCTGCCGACCTCGTCGCTCTTCCGCGGGGACGGAGCCATCATGGACCTCGTCAACGCCACCATCGCGGTGCCGCTGCTGTTCGGCCTGTTCTGGGGCGCGCCGCTCCTGGCCAAGGAGTTCGAGGACGGCACGCACAACCTGGCCTGGACCCAGGGGGTGACCCGGCGGCACTGGTTGCGCGTCAGCGTGGCCTGGGCGCTGATCGCCGCCGCGCTGTGGGGCGCCGCCCTGGCCGCGCTCGTCAGCTGGTGGCGTTTCCCCGAGAACGCGCTCGATTCCCGCTTCGGCGCCTTCGACGTCCAGGGGATCGTCCCCGTCGCCTACGCACTGTTCGCGGTGACGCTCGGCGTCGCCGTCGGCTCGGTCCTACGGCGCGTCCTGCCGAGCCTGGCCGCGACGCTCGGGATCTTCGTGATCATCCGCGTGGCCGTCGGGCTGTACCTGCGGCCGCATTTCCTCACCCCGGTCACCAAGGTGCTGCCCCTGACCGGCAGCAACCCGCCCGGCGCGTGGGTCCTGTCGAGCGACATGGTGAATGGCCACGGGCAGAACCTCGGCGCGAGCTTGGACCTCAGCCAGCTCCCCGCCGCCTGCCGTAGCTCGTTCCCCGGTGGCAAGGGCCTGAACGGGCCATGCCTGACCGCCCACGGGTTCCACCAGATCCTCACCTACCAGCCCGACAGCCGCTTCTGGGCCTTCCAGGGCATCGAGGCGGGGATCTTCCTCGTCCTGGCCGTCGTACTCGTTGGCTTCACCTTCTGGTGGGTGCGCTCCCGGGACGCCTAAGCGACAGGTGTGGCCGGCCCGGAGGCGTCAGGGCACCAGCGCGATCTTCCCCACGGCGCGCCGCCCCAGCAGGTCCTCGAGCGCACCCGCCACGTCGTCGAGCGGGTACTCGGCGGGACGGACAGGGTCCAGCGTCCCCGCCGCCACCATCTCCAGGAGGTCGCCGAGGAGCGCCCGCTGCTCGGTCGGGTGGGTCATGGCCCAGATGCCCCAGTCGATGCCGATGACGGAGCGGTTGCGCAGCAGGATCTGGTTGAGCGGCACGGAGGGGATGTCGCCCGACGCGAACCCGATCACGAGGTAGCGGCCCCGGTCACCGAGCGCCCGCAGAGCCGGCTCGGCCAGCGCGCCCCCGATGGGGTCCACCACGAGATCGACGCCGGTGCCGCCGGCCCACGCCCGCGCCGCGTCCTTCACAGACTCCGTCGCCGGGTCCAGCACCGACTCCGCGCCGGCCTCGAGCGCTGCCTGGCGCTTGTCCGCGCTCGAGGCGACGCCCAGCACCCGGCAGCCGAGTGCCCGGGCCACGCCGATGGCAGCCAGCCCTACACCGCCGCCGGCCCCGAGGACGAGCACCGTCTCGCCGGGCGCGGCATGGGCCCGGTCGCGCAGAGCGAACAGGCCAGTGCTGTAGCTCTGGGTGAAGGTGGCCGCCCGGGCCGCGTCCATGCCTTCGGGCAGCGCGATGGCCGAGCCGGCCGGCACGACGACGCGGCTGGCGAAGCCCCCGAGCCCGACCGAGGCCAGCACCCGGTCGCCGACCGCCACGCCGCGCACGTCGGGCCCGACCGCGACGACGTGCCCGGCCACCTCGCTGCCCGGGACGAAAGGCAGCGACGGCTTCATCTGGTACTGCCCCGCCACGAAGAGGCCGTCGACGAAGTTCACCCCGGCCGCCTCCACGGCGACGGCCACCTCGCCCGGTCCCGGCTCGGGGTCGGGCCGCTCCTCGACCCGCAGGACGGAGGGTGGTCCCAGCTCATGGCAGACGGCGGCGCGCACGGGTCGAGACGCTACCGTCGCCGAGTGGAGCGCAGCGGGTCCCGACTACCACCGGTCCGTCCCGTCCGTCCCGACGAGCTGGCGCTGCTACCCGACCTCGAGGCGGCCGCCGACACCATGTTCGAGCCGCTCGGCATCGGGCCGCTCCCGGGCCCCGGCACGGTGGCGGAGTTCGCGGCCGCCCTCGTCGTGCTGGTGGCCGGCGACCCGCCGGTCGGCCTCTGCCGCATCGATGCCGTCGGTCCGACCAGCAGCGCCCACCTGGAGCAGCTGTCGGTCCATCCCGAGCACGCCGGCCAGGGCATCGGGCGCGCCCTGCTGCGGGCCGCCTGCGCCTGGGCCAGAATCGCACGGCTACGACGACATCACGCTGGCCACCTACCGCGACGTGCCCTGGAACGGCCCCTTCTACGCCTCGGAGGGCTTCGTCGAGCGCGGGCCGGTGGACGACTTCCTGGCGCGCCCACGGCCTGCCACCCGAGGAGCCGGTCATGAGCCGCTTCGGCGTCCGCGTCCTGATGGGCCGGCGGCTGTGAGCTCGGCGTAGCGGAAGCAGCCGACCAGGTGGTCGTTGATCAGCCCCGACGCCTGCAGGTGGGCGTAGCAGACGGTCGGGCCGACGAAGCGGAAGCCGCGCCGGCGCAGGTCGGCGCTGAACGCCTCGGACTCGGGGGTCACGGCAGGTAGCTGCGCCATACGGCGCCACTTGTTGACGAGCGTGCGCCCGCCCACGAAGCCCCAGATGTAGGCGTCGAAGGAGCCGAACTCGTCCTGCACCTCCAGGAAGGCCTTGGCGTTGCGCGACCGTGGACTCGACCTTGGCCCGGTTGCGGATGATGCCGGGGTCGCCGAGCAGCTTCTCCACCCGGGCCGGGGTGAAGCGCGCCACCTTGGCGGCGTCGAAGCCCGCGAAGGCCTTGCGGTAGCCCGCCCGGCGCTTCAGGATCGTCGACCAGCTCAGGCCCGCCTGCGCGCCCTCGAGGACGAGGAACTCGAAGTGCGTCGGGTCGTCGTGTACCGGGACGCCCCACTCGGTGTCGTGGTACGCCACCATGTCGGGATCGCTGCCCGCCCAGTCGCACCGGGTCGGCGATGTCGGCGACAGCGTCGGCCTCCGCGTCTCGCTCATGGCGCCACCCGGGATCCGGCTTGCGACGGTGCGGTCGACGACGATGCGCCGATGCGGTAGAGCACATGACGCCGCAGCGGGCTGTCCTCGGGCAGGCCGGGGTGGTCGAAGTCGCCGCCCCGGTCGCGCGTCATTCCGATGCGTTCCATGACGGCCTGCGAGCGCGTGTTCACCGTCGTCGTGA
The DNA here is from genome assembly GCA_963745665.1 of uncultured Acidimicrobiaceae bacterium. Classification (GTDB taxonomy): domain Bacteria; phylum Actinomycetota; class Acidimicrobiia; order Acidimicrobiales; family RAAP-2; genus Bog-473. Next base: position 429,182 of record CAVUYE010000003.1, read on the forward strand.
AGGCCACGATCTCGCGCATCCCGCCCTCGCCGAACCCGTAGGCGAGCGACGCCGCCGCCGCCTCGGTGGCGTAGCCGTGGCCCCAGTGGTCCGGATGGAGCCGCCACCCGATCTCGAACCCCGGAGCGAAGGGCATGATCTCGTACACCCGGTGCAGGCCGACCATGCCGATGAAGGGCGCGCCGCCCGCCACCTCCACGGCCCAGAAGCCCCACCCCTCCCGGGCCATCTCGGCCGAGTAGCGGTCCACCATGACGTCGCTCTCGGCCCGGGTGGGCGACGAGCCCAGCGACTCGACCACCAGCGGGTGGGTGTTCAGCTCGGCGAAGGGTGCCCGGTCCACGTCGGTGAACGGTCGCAGCACGAGGCGGCTGGTGCGCACCACCGCGCCGGTCGGCCCGCGGGTCGAATCCGTGGTCAGTTCCCCGCAGCGGCGGCCGAGACGGCCGTCTCGGCCGCCCAGCGGTAGTCGGCCTTGCCCGAGGGCGAGCGCTGGATCAGCTCCACGAAGACCACTTCCTTGGGCAGCTTGTAGCGGGCGATGTGGGCCGAGGCCTCCTCGACCACCGACTCGCCGGTGGTCGTCGCACCCTCGGCCAGCTGCACCACGGCCACCACCTCCTGGCCCCAGCGCTCCGACGGGCGCCCGGTCACGACCACGTCGGCCACGGCGGGGTGGCCGGCGATGGCCCGCTCGACCTCCTCGACGAAGATCTTCTCGCCCCCCGAGTTCACCGTCACCGAGTCACGGCCCAGCAATTCGATCTGCCCGTCAGCACGGTGCCGGGCCCGGTCACCGGGTATGGAGTAGCGGACACCGTCGATCACGGGGAAGGTGCGCGCCGTCTTCTCCGGGTCGCCGAGATACCCGAGCGGCACGTTCCCGGTCTGCGCCAGCCAGCCGTTGCCCTCGTGCCCCGGCGGCGAGCACCCGCGACAGGGTCTCGTCGACGACCACCGTGCCCGGCCCCGGCAGGAACGAGCCCACCGCGACGTCGTCCATGGACGTCACGTGCATCTGGGCGCCCGTCTCCGACGAGCCGGCCGAGTCCGAGATGACGAGGTTCGGGATGCGTTCGACCGCCATGGCCCGCACGGCCGGCGTCAGCGGCGCGCCGCCGTTTCCGACGGCGAAGAAGGACGAGAGGTCGTACTTCTTCTTGTCGAGCTGCATCGAGCAGCGGCCGCAGCACCGCGTCGCCGACGATCGTGATGGAGGTCGCCTTCTCGCGCTCGACCACCGTCCACACGTCGTCGGGGTCGACCCGGTGCGTGTTGTCCGGGAAGATGCAGCGTGGCCCCCGTGGCCATCAGCATGAAGCAGGCCCACTGCGCCGCGCCGTGCATGAGCGGGGGCAGGATCATCAGCCGCACGGGGTAGCTCGAGGCCAGCCGCTCGGTCAGGTTCTCGTAGCTGGTGACGATGTTCCAGGAGCCCACCTGCCGCCCGCCCATGGCCGCCATGAAGATGTCGTGCTGGCGCCACAGCACGCCCTTGGGCATGCCCGTCGTGCCCCCCGTGTAGAGCACGTAGAGGTCGTCGGGGGAGGGCTCGACCGGCGCGCCGTCGGGCGAGGATGCGGCCAGCGCCTCCTCGTACCAGACCGCCCCGGGGAGGAGGGGGTGACCCGATTCGTCCTCGACCTGGAGCAGCACGTCGGGGGGCGAGTCCAAGGTGGGCAGCACCTCGGCCAGCGTCGGGGCCAGCGAGGAGTGCAGGATCATGGCCCGGGGCCTGGCGTCGTTGAGCAGGTACTGCAGCTCCTCGCCGACGTAGCGGTAGTTGACGTTGAAGGGGGCGACGCGGGCCCGGTACGAGCCCAGCATCCCCTCGAGGTACTCGTTGCCGTTGTACAGGGCCAGCGCCACGTGGTCCTGGCCCGACTCCCAGCCCTGGAGGTCGGCGCGCTCTCGGTGCACACCCAGGCCGCGGCCGTGCAGGTAGGAGGCCAGGCGGCGTGAGCGCTCCGCGAGGTCGGCGTAGGTCAGGCGGCGGTCGCGCCAGACGATGCACTCCCGGTCGGCCAGGGTCTCGACGAGCGTGTCGAAGGCCTTGGCCAGGTTGAACTGGACGGTCGGTGTGGTGCGGGGTCGGGCACGGCCTCGCACTGTACCGGCGCGGTACGCCTCCGGTGACGGGGGTCGGTACGGGCCGGCGCGGGCGGAGTGGGGGCCGCCGCGGGCGGAGTGGGGGCCGGCCTGGGCAGCCCGCTTGGGGAATCCTCCCCGTCATCGGCAAAGATCACGCCGTGGACGTCCGCAATCCCGCCACCGGCGAGGTGCTCACCACCATCGAGGGGCTGACCGCCGCAGCAGACCGACGCGGCCATCGTGCGGGCCGCCGCCGCCTTCGAGGAGTGGCGAGCCGTCGCACCGGGGGACCGGGCCCGCCTGCTCCGTCGCTTCGCGGCCGCCGTCGACGCCGACATCGTGCAGCTGGCCGCCCTGGAGGTGATCAACGCCGGCCACGTGCTGGGGAACGCCCGCTGGGAGGCGGGCAACGTGCGCGACGTGATCGAGTTCTACGCCGGCGCCCCCGAGCGCCACAGCGGCCGGCAGATCCCCGTGCCGGGCGGCCTCGACGTGACCTTCCACGAGCCGCTCGGCGTCGTGGGCATCATCGTGCCCTGGAACTTCCCCATGGCCATCGCCGGCTGGGGCTTCGCCCCGGCGCTGGCCGCCGGCAACACGGTCGTCCTCAAACCGGCCGAGCTGACGCCGCTGAGCGCGCTGCGCATCGGCGAGCTGGCGCTCGAGGCCGGAATCCCCGAGGGTGTCCTGCAGATCCTGCCGGGCAAGGGCAGCGTGGTGGGCCAGCGCTTCGTCGACCATCCCGCCGTGCGCAAGGTGTGCTTCACCGGCTCCACCGAGGTGGGTCGCCAGGTCATGGCCGGGTGCGCCGCAGCAGATCAAGCGGGTGACGCTCGAGCTCGGCGGCAAGAGCGCCAACATCGTCTTCGCCGACGCCGACCTCGAGCTGGCGGCGGCCCGGGCGCCCTACGGCGTGTTCGACAACGCGGGGCAGGACTGCTGCGCCCGCTCGCGGATTCTCGTCCAGCGCTCGGCCTACGAGCGCTTCATGGAATTGCTCGAGCCGGCCGTCGCCGGCGTCAGGGTCGGGGATCCGACGCTGGAGGAGACCGACATGGGCCCGCTCATCTCCGAGGCCCACCTGGCCAGCGTGGCCTCGTTCGTGCCCGACGATGCGCCGGTGGCCTTCCGTGGCTCGCTGCCCCGACGGCCCCGGCAACTGGTTCGCCCCGACCGTGCTGGCGCCGGTCGACCCCGCCTCGCCGGCGGCCACCGAGGAGATCTTCGGGCCGGTCGTCGCGGTCATCCCCTTCGAGGACGAGGCCGACGCCGTCCGCCTGGCCAACGACACGCCCTACGGACTGTCCGGGTCGCTCTGGACCCGCGACGTCGGCCGGGCTCTGCGCGTGGCCCGCGCCGTCGAGACCGGGACGCTGTCGGTCAACTCGCATTCGTCGGTGCGCTACTGGACGCCCTTCGGCGGCGCCAAGCAGTCCGGCATCGGCCGCGAGCTCGGTCCCGACGCGCTCGAGGCGTTCAGCGACGTCAAGAACGTCTTCATCAGCTCGGAATAGCGACCCGGCGCCCCACCCGGCAGGAGGAGAGACATGAGCGAGACACCATCGGTACGCCCACCGCCTCGTCGACCGGGTGGCGGTCGTCACCGGCGGCGCCAGCGGCATCGGCCGCGCCATGTGCGAGCGCTTCGCCAGCGAGGGCGCCTCGGTGGCCGTGGTCGATCTCGACGAGGAGGCCGGCGGCGCGGTGGCCGCCGCGGTCGGCGGCATGTTCGTCCGGGCCGATGTCACGTCCTCCGACGAGGTGGAAGCCCTGTACGCCGAGGTGGCCGGCCGCTACGGCGGGATCGACGTCTGCTGCAACAACGCCGGCATCAGCCCGCCCGACGACGACTCCATCCTCGACACCGGACTCGACGCCTGGGACCGCGTGCAGCGGGTCAACCTCACCTCGGTCTACCTGTGCTGCAAGCACGCTCTGCCGCACCTGCTGGCCCGGGGCAAGGGGTCGATCATCAACACCGCCTCCTTCGTGGCCGTCATGGGGGCCGCCACGAGCCAGGTCAGCTACACCGCGTCCAAGGGCGGCGTGCTGGCCATGTCGCGCGAGCTCGGGGTGCAGTTCGCCCGCCAGGGCGTGCGGGTCAACGCGCTGTGCCCGGGGCCGGTGAACACGCCGCTGCTGCAGGAGCTCTTCGCCAAGGACCCCGAGCGGGCGGCGCGGCGCCTGGTCCACATCCCGATGGGGCGCTTCGGCGAGGCGACCGAGATCGCCGCCGCGGCGGCCTTCCTGGCCTCCGACGACTCGTCGTTCATGACGGCGTCGACCTTCCTCGTCGACGGCGGGATCTCGGGGGCCTACGTCACGCCGCTGTAGGGGATGTGCCGCCGCGCTGCAGCGGCGCGGACGATCAGCCGCCGAGGCTCTCCCGCAGCTCGTGCACCTCGCGTCGCAGGTCTGCCACCTCCGCCCTCAGCTCGGCCAGTTCGGCGCGCAGGTCGTCGGAGGGCGCCGCGACGCTGCCGGCGCCGGTGCCGGCGCCGGGCGGATCCTCGAACGACTGCGGGTCCGGAGCGGCGACCAGGGTCGTGGCCCAGCGCTCCTCCTTCTGGCCGGGCCGCCGGCCGACGTTGCGGGCCAGCGGCTCCTCGCGCGCCGCTCAGGAGGTCGAGCTCGTGCTCCACCTCGTCGCAGGTCTGTCGAACCGGGCCATGCGCTCGGTCCGGATGCGCAACTCGCCGATGGTCTGCGGCCCGCGGAGCAGGAGCACGGCCAGGATGGCGCACTGGCGGGCATCGAGGCCGAGCGTCTCGTCGAGGACCTGGCGGTAGCGGACGACCGAGCGGCCGTGCGAGGGCAGGACGAAGCGGACGAGTTTCTGGTCCTTGAGCTCGTCGAGCGCGGCGAGCACCGTCGTCTCGTCGTAGTCGACGACCGGCTCCCGGTTCGAGGTCTGGTTGCAGGCGGACTGCAGGGCGTTGATGGTGAGCGGGTACTGCTGGGGAGTGGCCAGGCCCTTCTCGACCAGCGAGCCCAGCACCCGCGCGCACTCCGGGCTCAGCTGCATGCGACGGAGCATACGGCGCGCTCAGCCCGGTCCGGAGACCTCCAGCGGTGCCGCCAGGTACGGGCCCGCGGTACCGAAGCCGAGGTGGGCCATGGAGACCGGACGCGGCGGCCCGGGCAGCGGCAGGGTGGAGCTGAACGGGCGTGTAGAGGAGCCAGAAGCCCGCCGCGTTGGCGAAGACCGACTCCTCGCCGGGACCCTGACCCTGCGAGTTGGAGCCCAGCAGCGGCGTGGAGGACTGGTCGCTGCACGGTCCGAGCGGTCCGGCGCAGCGCGCCGCGCCGATGGAGTAGCCGGGCTGGTTGAACCACCCGCCGGAGTAGAAGAGGTAGTAGCTGCCCGCGCACCAGCACGAGCTGCGGCGCCTCCACGATGTGACCCTGCCAGGATTCGTCCGGGCGAAGATCGCAGTCGGCTGCCCCAAGAGATGGAGCCCGTCGGCGCTCAGCGGTTGGCTGTAGATCTGCGTGTTGACGGTGTTCGACCGGGCGTTCTGGTCGGACTTCCAGATCATGTAGGGCTGCCCGTCGGCGTCGTCGAAGACGCGGGGGTCGATGGAGCCGCCGAGCGACTGCTGGCAGATGAACGGGACCGGCGACGCGAGGTAGGGGCCGGCGACGGCGGTGCTGATGGCGTCGCCGATGCACATGGTGGACGGCGACACGCCCTTGAGCTGCGAGGTGAAGTACAGCAGGAAGTGATTGCCGAACTGCGCCACGTCGGGCGCCCACGTGACGCCGGGCGTCGGCCCAGGCCGGCGGGTCGGGCAGCGCGTCGCTCGGGCCGCCCCACTGGCCCACGGTGGTGCCCGGAGCGGACCGGCACGTTCTGCGGCACCTTGTCCTGCGACGTGAAGAGGTAGTAGCGGCCGCCCTGCTGGAACATGAACGGGTCGGGCTGATCGGCGCCCGAGTTGATGGTGAAGCCGGGCGTGGACGGGTCCGACAGCGCCGGGCGGATCGAAGTAGGGCGTCTGCAGGCCCAGCGCGCTGTCGCCGGCGGCGGCACCGAGCGCGCCGGTGGAGAGGTACTGCTCCGGCGAGACCGTTGACTCGTCAGCGGTGCGCGCACCGGCGCTCAGGATGCCGAGGCCGAACATCGCCGGCCAGCGTGAGCGCGACGCCGACGAGTGCCGACGACGACGCCGCGACGACGGCCTCGGCTCGACCTCACCATGGGGAAGAACTGGGGACGGAGGAGGTCGACTCTTGGGGATGACGCGGAGAAAGATGGGGAGAACATCTGGATTTCGCGAAACGCCATTGACCCCGTGTTTCGAGTGGCGCAATGTGTCCCCAGTTCGGAGACAAGAGCCCGCCGAACCTCAAGCGAGCACCGCAAGGTGGGAGCGAGGGAAGCCCGAAGGGAAGCCGCAAGGCGGAACGGGGGGAAGCCGAGAGAACGCTGCAAAGCGGGATCGAGGAAAGGGAGCGAGCCCCGCAAGGGGAGCGTGACTGGAGTGGGCAGGAGGATCCGACTGGAGATGGTCCGTGGTGCGTCACGGTGGCTTCCCTGGAGTCGCCGGGACCGGCTCGGGCCGGGGTTGTCCGACACGACCCCGGCACGGTGCCAGCGGCCCATCGCTGACGTGGCCCCGAGGAGCACGGGAGGCTTCGGCCGAACGGTTACTCGGGGTTGCGTCGCGTCCGGGCCCCTCGTTCTGTCGCTTCCCCGTTCCCATCCCCATGCATGGGTAACGGCCGTGAGGGGGTCGACCCCGCGCCGTGGCGCCAAGATCGTGGAGGTTCTTCTCCCGCCTGGTCGGTCAGCGCAGGGAGGCCCAGAGGCGGGCCGGGCGTTCGCCCGCCGCCACCTGGCGGTTCAGCTCGGCCTGGACCAGGGAGAGGTCGTCGGGATGCGTGACCCCGATGCAGCGGCCCTGGGCCGGCAGCACGGTGAACGAGCTGGTGGCGAGCGATTCGGCGACCACCTCGGGCAGCAGGACCTCGGCCTCCTCGGAGGCGTCGACGGCGGCGTCCATGGCGGCCTGGAGCGTCTTGTGGAAGGCCGGGGTGAACCCCCACAGGTTCATGGAGACCCGGGCGTCGGGCGGGAGCACGGCGGGCTCCCGGCCGTCGCCGGCCACGAAGCCGCCCTCGGGCGTCCGTGTCACCTGGCGCCGCTCGTCCACCCCGAGCAGCGTGCCGTCGTCGCCGACGCGGCAGATGCCCCGGGTGACCGGCGAGGAGCCGATGACGGCGTCGTCGAGGCGGTAGCCCACCAGCGCGTTGGCGTCGCGGCGTCGGCCTGGCTGCAGGTGGGCTGACCAGCTGGGCGCAGGCCGCCTGGCCGTAGATGTCGTCGGCGTTGCCCACGCCGTAGGGGCTGTCACCGACGTGGTCGGACGCGCTGAGGACGGCGTGCACGGTGCCCAGCGGCGCGGGCTGCAGGGCGAAGCGCACGTCGACGGCGCCGGGCCAGGTGTGCTCGACGTGGTAGCGGATGGCCGGACCGGTGCTCGGACCCAGGACCAGGACGATGGTGCCGAACCCCGCCGCGACGGCGTCGGAGGCCACCAGGTCGATCACGGCCTCGCCGTGCGGGCCCACGGGCGCCAGCGGCTTGCAGCCGCCGTACCGGCGGGCCCGCCCGGCCGCCAGGATGACCAGCGCCGGATCCGCCCCGCCGCCCTCCTCGCTCATGCGCTCCAGCGGAAGACGGCGCTGGCCCAGGTCATGCCGCCGCCGAACCCGGTGAGGAGGAGGTGGTCGCCGTCGTTGACGCGACCGGCCTGCGATGGAGTCGTGCAGGGCCAGCGGGATGGAGGCCGAGGAGGTGTTGCCGTAGCGGTCGATGACGACGGCGGTGCGCTCCTCGGGGATGCCGAGGCGCTGGCAGGCCGCCTGAATGATGCGCAGGTTGGCCTGGTGGGGCACCATCAGCGAGATGTCGTCGGGCCCCAGGCCGGCGTCGGCCATGGCCCGCTCGGCCGACTCGACGACGCACCCGGACGGCCCGCCGGAAGACCTCCTTGCCGTCCATGAACAGCGTGCCGCCGTGCTCGCACTTGAGGAGGTGCCTGAGCGAGCCGTCGGAGTTCATGTTCCAGCTGATCAGGCTGCCGGGCCCGTCGACCGGCTCGACCACGACGGCGCCGGCCCCGTCGCCGACGATGATGGCGATTTTGCGGTCGTCCATGTCGGTGATGCGTCGACAGCGTCTCGGAGCCGATCAGCAGGACGGGGCCCGAGCCGATGGCGATGAGGCCGGCCGCGGTGACGAGGCCGTAGACGAAGCCGGAGCAGGCGGCGTTGAGGTCGAAGGCGCCGCCCTTCATGCCGATCCCGTGCTGCACGCTCGGTGCCGTGCCCGGCACGATGCCGTCGGGCGTGGTGGTGGCGAGCACGAGGTTGTCGATCTCCTCGGCAGTCCGCCCGGCCCGGGCCATGGCCGCGACGGCCGCCTCAATGGCCAGCCCGGAGGTCGTGCCACCGATGTGGCGTTCGCGGATGCCGGTGCGCTCGACTATCCAGGCGTCGCTGGTGTCGAGGTTGACCGCCATGTCGTCGTTGGTGACGATCTTGTCCGGAACCGCGATGCCCCAACCGGTGATTTTGATGCCCGTCACGCGGCGGATCCGGAGCGTACGGCGTGGATGCCCACGAACCCTGCGTCCCCGTAGATGATGCCCCCCGTGTTCACCGCCACGCCGAGGCGTGCGCCGGCGACCTGGCGGGCACCGGCCCGACCGCGGAACTGCGTGGCCAGCTCGACCACCTGGGCCAGGCCGGTGGCCCCGAGCGGGTGGCCGCGGCCGACGAGGCCGCCGCTCGGGTTCACGACGAGACCGGGGGAGTCGATGCCGGTGGCGCCCGCCTCGGTGGCGGGTCCGGCCTCCCCGGGAGCGAAGAAGCCGAGCGACTCGAGGGCGTAGAGCTCCTCGGCGGACGTGGCGTCGTGCAGCTCGAGCAGGTCGGCGTCGCCGGGGCCGAAGCCGAAGGCGTCCCACGCCGCCTCGGCGGCCTGGGTCAGGCGGTCGTGGTAGTCGATCGAGCCGTTTCCTGAACGCGCCACCGAGCCGATGATACGGGGCGCCGAGGCCGGGGCCGGGACCGACGGCCCGCCCAGCACGACGGCGGCCGCGCCGTCGGTGAACGAGCTGCACATGAGCCGGGTGAGGACGCCGGCCACCTGCGGGGAGGCGAGCACCTCGTCGATGGTCACGCGCCGCTGGAACTGCGCCAGCGGGTTGCGCGCCGCGTGCTCGAACGCCTTGACGGCGGCGGCGGCGATCTGGCGCACGGTGGCGCCGACCTCGGCCATGAGGCGGTGGGCCCAGCCGTTGTTGAGGCCCATCAGGATGCTGCCGGCGGGATTGTCGTCGGCGTGGCGGCGGTCGTGCAGGTCGTGGCGGTACTCCGACGGGAGCCCGTCCTCAATGCCGGCGATCGTCCCGGCCCGGTCGCCGGTCCACATCTTCTCGACCCCGAGCGCCAGGACCGGGCGGTCCTGGGCGGTGGCCGCCATGGTGGCCAGGTGCAGGGAGGAGCTCCCGCCGGCGCACGAGTTGTCGACGTTGACGATGGCGACCTCGCTGAGGCCGGCCTTGCTGAGCCAGGTCTGCCCCTTCATGCACCCCTGGTCGCTCAGGCGCCCGGCCATCGCGTTGCCCACGATGACGAGCCCGAGCTCGTGGGCCGAGACGCCGGCGTCCCCGAGGGCCTCGTGCACCACCTCGTAGGCCATGGTGTCGGGCTCCTGGTCGCGCCGGCTCATGTCGCTCATGCCGGTGCCGAGGATGGCGACGTCGGTGGCGTTCATGCCGATACCCCCGCCAGCGCCTGGAGCTGCTCGCCCACGAACGCCGCTCGAAGTTGCCCGAAATGCTCGACGGCGGGGGAGCCCGCCACCATCACGAGAATGTGGCGGGCCCCGGCGTCCGCGTAGCGGCCGAGCGCGGCGGCGCAGGTCTCGGGCGAGCCGGCCACCAGGTGGCGTTGGAAGGCCTTGGGCGGCAGGCGGTAGAGCTCGGAGAGCCACTGGGCGCCCCGGACGGGCGCCTGGTCGTCGTCTCCGACACAGGCAAAGACGACGACACCGGCCTGCACGGCCTCGGGATCTCGGCCGGCCTCGGCCGTCTCGCGCCGCAGGGCCGCCAGGGCGGTCCCGTACTCGTCCGGGGCGAGGAAGAGGGGCACCCAGCCGTCGCCGACGGCGGCGGCCCGCCGCCGGGCGGCCGCGCTGGCGCCCCCGAACCACAACGGGACCGGCGCCGACGCCGGCTCCTGCACGTAGTCGGCGCCGCCCTCTTCGGGGCCGGCCCAGGCCCGGCGGAGCCCGGCCACGCCCTCGTCCATGAGCTGGCCGCGCCGGTGGTAGTCGACGCCGGCGCGCACGTACTCGGTCTCGTGGATGCCCACGCCCATGCCGAGGACGAAGCGCCCGCCCGAGAGGAGCTGGAGGGCGGTGGCCTGCTTGGCCACGACGGAGGAGGGCCGCAGGGGCAGCTGGAGGACACAGGTCCCCAGCAGCGGCCGGGTCGTCGTGACGGCGGCCACGGCCAGCGTGGTGAACGCCTCGGCGATGGGGTGGGGCCAGTAGAGGTGGTCGACCGCCCACAAGGAGTCGGCCCCGGTCGCTTCGGCGCGGCGGCACAGCTCGGCCACGTCGGCGGCGCTTCCGGTAGTACTCTGGGTACTACCGTCCTGGGCGGAGAGTTCTCCCTGCGTGGTGGCTGGGAGGATGAACCCGAGGGAGGGTCGCGGCGCTCCACTTCCTACCGGGGTCACACCGACATAGTACGCCGGTGGCCGCGGCGTGACTATTCAGAATTCGCGGCGCCGGGCGGTGGGTGCACCGCGCCGGACGCCCCTCCGGGAGCGCCGAGAACCGAGAGGGTGCAGCGCGCCTCGCAGATGGCCCGCCCCTCGTCGTCGGTGAGGGAGATGCGCCAGACCTGGATGGTGCGCCCGACCCGGACCGGCGTGGCCTCGGCGGTCAGGTGGCCGTCGCGCACCGAGCGCAGATGGCTGGCGTTGAGCTCGATCCCGACCACGCTGCGGCCGGGCTCGGCGGCCAGCGCGGCACCGAAGCTGGCGGCCGACTCGGCCAGTAGCGCCGAGACGCCGCCGTGGAGGATCCCGTAGGGCTGGTGCACCTTCCAGGTCGACCGGGAGCCGCATGACGACCCGCTCGGGCCCGGCTTCGAGGATCTCGACGTCGAGGAGCTCGTGGATGCTCGCGCGGCCGTCGGGCAGCACCGTCCCGTCACCGGGGGGAGGGAGGTGAGGTCATCGCGGGATGATAACGGCGCACCGTTAGCCTGACCGCGTGCCCGATGTGGTCGACCTGCGCAGCGACACCGTCACCCGGCCCACGCTCGGCCATGCGCCGCGCCATGGCCGACGCCGAGGTCGGCGACGACGACTACGGCGAGGATCCGACCGTGCGCTCGTTGGAGGAGGCCTTCGCGGCGCGGGTGGGCAAGCCGGCCGCGCTGTTCGTGCCCTCGGGCGTCATGGCCAACCAGATCGCCGTCCGCGTGTTCACCACGCCGGGGACGGCGGTCGTGGCGGGTCGCCGCCAGCACGTCGTGGCGTACGAGTTCGGCGCGGCCGCGCTGAACGCCGGCGTGCAGTTCGTCGCGGTCGACGACACGGACGGCATGGTCGACGCCGACGATGTGCGGGGGGCCCGTCAGGCGGCCGAGCACCATCAGCCCGAGGTGTCGCTCGTCAGCATCGAGAACACGCACATGGCCGCATCGGGCGCCCCGTGGACGACGGCCCGCCTCGAGGCGATCGTGGAGGCGGCCGGACCGGTGCCCGTCCACATGGACGGGGCCCGCCTCTTCAATGCGGAGGTGGCGACCGGGGTCGCGGCGGCCGAGTGGGCGGCGCCGGCCACGACCGTCATGTGCTGCCTGTCGAAGGGGCTCTGCGCGCCGGTGGGCTCGCTGCTGGCGGGGAGCGAGGACGTGATCGCAGAGGCTCGCCTGGCCCGCAAGCGCCTGGGCGGGGGCATGCGCCAGGCCGGCGTGCTGGCGGCGCCGGGCCTGCTGGCCTTGCGCGACATGGTCGGTCGGCTGGCCGAGGACCACGCCCGGGCGGCGCGGCTGGCGGACGCGGTGGCCGAGCGCTGGCCCGACTGCGGGCTCGACCCGGCGGCCGTCCGCACCAACATCGTGGTCTTCTCTCACGCCGAACCGGAGAAGCTCCTGGCGCACCTGGAGGGTCACGGCGTCCGGGCCCACGCCATCGCGCCGGGGACGGTCCGCTTCGTCACGCACCGCGACGTCGACGACGCGGGCGTGGAGCGGGCGATCGCCGCCCTCGGGGATGCGCCGTGAAGATCCGCATCGGTATCAGCGCGGGAGGTGAGGTTCTCGGCCCCGAGGCCATGGTCGCGTTGGCGCAGGGGATCACCGGGACCGGCTTCGACTCGCTCTGGTTGCCCGAGGTCCTGACGCGGCCGGGTCCCGACCCACTGGTCGGGCTCGCCTGGATGTCGGGCGCGTGCCCGGGGCTGAAGATCGGCACGACCATGCTGTTGCCCGGGCGCAACCTGGTGTGGCTGGCCAAGGCGGTGGCGACGCTGGACGTCCTGTCGGGCGGCCACTTCCTGTTGACCTTCGTCCCGGGGCTGGGTGTCGGCGGCGAGCGCAGTGCCATCGGCATCCCCAGCGCGACGCGGGCCGAGCAGATGGAGGACGCGCTGCCGGTGTTGCGGCGGCTGTGGGCCGGCGAGCTGGTCAGCCACGACGGACCGGCGGGCTCGTTCGCCGACGTCTCGGTCTCACCGCAGCCAGTGCAGGATCCTTTCGACGTGTGGCTGGGCGGCAACGTCCCGGCTGCGCTCGACCGCTGCGGGCGGCTGGCCGACGGGTGGATCCCGGCCTTCTGCACACCGGCCGACGCCGCCGCCGGCAAGGCGGAGATCGACCGGGTGGCCGCGGCGCACGGTCGCGTCGTCAGCCCGGAGCACTTCGGGGTCAGCCTGGCCTACGCGCCCGAGGGGACCGACGTCGCCGCGCTGGCTTCGTCGCCGTTGGCCCGGCGGGCACGCGGTCGCCCGCTCGAAGAGATCGTCCCGGTTGGGCGCGGCGGCCTGCGCTCGATGCTCGAGCGGTTCCTCGAGGTCGGGTTCTCCAAGTTCATCGTGCGCCCGATGGCGCCACCGGGGGAGTGGCAGCGCGAACTGGAGCAGCTGGCGGACGCGGTGGGCGACCTGCAGACGTGACCGGGGCGGCGTCGGCGACCCCTACGCTGCCAGCAATGCCCGGACGCCCTCTCACCCTCATGGCGGTGCACGCCCATCCTGACGACGAAGCGATCAGCACGGGTGGCATCCTGGCCCGCTCCAGCGCCGAAGGCGTGCGGACGGTGCTGGTCACATGCACCAACGGCGAACTCGGGGACGCGCCGGGCGGGATCAAGCCGGGTGAGCCGGGGCACGACGAGGCGGCGGTGGTACCGCTGCGCCGCAAGGAGCTCGAGGCGAGCTGCGAGGTCCTGGGCGTGTCGGACCTCGAGCTGCTCGGCTACCACGACTCGGGCATGGAGGGCTGGCCGCAGAACGACGCGCCCGGTTCCTTCTGGCGGACGCCGGTGGCGGACGCGGCGGGCCGGCTGGCCGCGTTGCTGCGCACCTACGAACCGCAGGTGGTCGTGACCTACGACGAGAACGGCTTCTACGGGCATCCCGATCACATCCAGGCCAACCGGGTGACGCGGGCGGCCATGGCGGAGTGCGGCATCCCGGCCAAGCTGTACTACACAGCCCTGGCGCGCTCGCGGCTGCACGGCTTCCGCGACATCATGGCCGAGGCAGGGATTGAGCTCCCCGACGAGGTGCAGGAGAACCCCGACTTCGGCACGCCGGACGAGCTGATCACGACGACGATCGACTGCAGCGCCTACACCGCGCAGAAGTACGCGTCGCTCGCCGCGCACGCCAGCCAGAGCGACAACATCTTCTTCCTGCAGATGGGCGAGAAGGTGTTCGGCACCCTCATGGGATCGGAGAGCTTCGTGCGGGTGCAGGACCCGACCGGTGCGCCGGTGCCCGAGGACGATCTTTTCGCCGGGTTCCGCTGACCGGGCTCCCGAGCCGGGCGCCTGCGCCCTACCGGGAGGAGGGGACGCAGGGCCCGGTCGGTGTGGTCCCTACGTCGCGCTGCCGGCCGGGGTGGTGCCGGCGCGAGCGTTGGGAACCGATCCGACGAGGCACAACGCGGCGGCGGCGACGAACACCACCACGGCGAGGACCTCGATTGCGAATGCCTGCTTGGCGAACGGGGCCAACCACGAGTCCTTGAATCCGAAGAGCCTGCGCGCCACCGACAGCAGGAATCCGGCGAGTGTGGTCAAGGCGAACCCGAGTCCGATCACGGCGGCCCACAAGCGGCGGAGGACCACCACGCCGACGCCGATGATCAGCGCGCTGATCGACTGCACCAGGAAGAGTGGGCCGATGGTCGGGATGGAGCGGTAGCCGTCGGGCTCGTTCCAGAGGTGGAAGTGGATGGAGGCCGACCAGACCAGCAGTGCCTCGCCGAACAGGAAGGCGGCGGTGGCGGCCAGGTCGACCGGCTGGCGGGAACGGCCGGGGCCGGCCCCCAGCACGGCCCGGAGCGTGTGGGGCTTGGGCACGTGAGGCATCCGGAGACGGTCCTCGCGGTGGACGTCGAGGCTGGTGGTGGCCACGACAAGGATACGGAGCAGGCCCGGGCGGGGATTGGGCGTCCGGGGTGAATCCCCGGTGAGGGCCCGGCCGTAGATCTGTGGATGAGACAATCACCCATGGCCGACAGCGAGTTGTCCGACGACGACCTCCTGGCCGGCATGGCCGTGGGGGACCAGTCCGCCGCTGTCACCTTTACCCGGCGCTACCAGCGGCGGGTCTTCGGTCTGGCCTATTCCATGACGAGCGACGCCGGGGTCGCCGAGGACGTGGCCCAGGAGGCCATGCTCCGGGTGTGGCGCCACGCTCCCGTGTTCGACCCGAGGCGGGGCTCGGTGACCTCATGGGTCCTGACGATCACCCGCAACCTGGCGATCGACGCCCTGCGCCTCCGGCGCGCCGTGCCGACCGATCCCGACGACTTCGCCGCCACGGCGCTCACCAGTTCCGAGCACAACCCCGAGGATGCCGCGCGGAGGGGCGACGTCCGCCGGATCGTACGGAGCGCGCTCGGAGTGCTGCCGGACGAGCAGCGCCGGGCCGTGGTGCTGGCGGCCGTCTACGGCAGGACGGCGCTCGAGATCAGCGAGTCCGAGGGGATCCCGCTGGGCACGGCGAAGACGCGTATCAGGACGGGATTGATCCGTATGCGGGCAGCTGTCGAGCAGGCAGAGGGGGTGCGCGATGAGCGGTGACGTGGGAGAGCGAGGGTGCGAGCAGTACGAGAACGAGCTGGCCGAGTTGGCGCTCGGCATCCTGACCGGACGCGAGAGGGCGCGGGTGCTGTCGCACGTCGGGTCCTGCCCACGCTGTGCCGAGGAGCTCGAGGTCCTGTCCCGGGCCGCGGACACCGTGGTGCTGGCGGCCCCCGAGATGGAGCCGACCCTGGGCTTCGAGGTGCGCCTCTTCGAGCGGATGGGCGTGACCGACGTTCAGCGGCCAGCGCGACGGCGCCTGCGGCCGTCGCGCTGGGTGCCGGCCGTGGTGGGCGTCGCCGCCGTGGCGGCAGCCCTCGCACTGGGACTGAGCCTGACGTCGTCCCCGGCGCCGACGGGCACCTCGCAGGCGCATGGGTCGCGCCAGGTGGTGACGGCGGACCTCACCGCGAACGGCAGGACGGTCGGGCACGTCATGACCGTGGGCGGCGCCAAGCCGTGGCTATCGATGACGCTCGACGATTCGCCGGCGCGCGGGACGGTGCATTGCGTGGTGGTGACCAAGGACGGCGTGCGGCACGACATCGGGACCTTCGATGCGCACGGGGGCTACGGAGCCTGGATGGCGCCGCTCCCCGTCGACCCGGCCGACGTGCACACTGCAGAGGTGGTCTCGCCCAGCGGGACGGTGATCGCCACCGCCACGCTGGGCTGAGGACCTTCTCCTAGTAGCGGTACGTGTCGGGCTTGTACGGGCCCTGGACGGGGACGCCGATGTAGTCGGCCTGCTCCTGGGTGAGCGTCGTGAGCTTCACGCCCAATGCGCCGAGGTGCAGGCGCGCCACCTTCTCGTCGAGATGCTTCGGCAGCACGTAGACGTCGTTGACGTACTGGCCCGTCTGGGTGAAGAGCTCGATCTGCGCCATCGTCTGGTTGGTGAACGAGTTGGACATGACGAAGCTCGGGTGGCCCGTCGCATTGCCGAGGTTCAGCAACCGGCCCTCGGACAACACGATGATGGCGTGGCCGTCGGGGAAGACCCACTTGTCGACCTGGGGCTTGATGTTGACGCGCTCGATCCCCGGCGTCCTGGTCAGCCCGGCCATGTCGATCTCGTTGTCGAAGTGACCGATGTTGCCCACGATGGCCTGGTGCTTCATGCCCGCCATGTGCGTGGCGGTGATGATGTCCTTGTTGCCGGTCGTCGTGATGATGATGTCGGCCAGCGGCAGGATCTCTTCGAGCGTGGTTACCTGAAAGCCCTCCATGGCGGCCTGGAGCGCGCAGATCGGGTCGACCTCGGTGACCACGACACGCGCCCCCTGGCCGGCGAGCGACTGCGCACAGCCCTTGCCCACATCGCCGTAGCCGCAGACAACCGCAACCTTGCCGCCGATGAGGACGTCGGTGGCCCGGTTGATCCCGTCCACCAGAGAGTGGCGGCAGCCGTACTTGTTGTCGAACTTCGACTTGGTGACCGAGTCGTTGACGTTGATGGCGGGGAAGAGAAGCTCGCCCTTGCGAGCCATGTCGACCAGCCGGTGCACCCCGGTCGTGGTCTCCTCGGTGACGCCCTTTATGCCGTTGGCGATCGACGTCCAGCGGCCCGGGTCCTCGGTCAGGCTCCGGGTCAGCACGGACAGGACGACCTCGAACTCCTCCGAGTCGGCGGTGGAGGGGTCGGGCACGGCGCCGGCCTTCTCGAACTCCACGCCCTTGTGTACGAGGAGGGTGGCGTCACCCCCGTCGTCGAGGATCATGTTGGGGCCGCCCTCGCCCGGCCAGAGCAGTGCCTGCTCGGTGCACCACCAGTACTCCGGGAGCGTCTCGCCCTTCCAGGCGAAGACCGGGACGCCCCGGGGATCCTCGACCGTGCCGTTGGGCCCGACGGCCACGGCGGCGGCCGCGTGGTCCTGGGTGGAGAAGATGTTGCAGCTGCACCAGCGGACCTCGGCGCCGAGCGCGGTGAGCGTCTCGATCAGCACGGCCGTCTGCACGGTCATGTGGAGGGAGCCGGTCACGCGGGCACCGGCTAGGGGCTGGGACCCGGTGAACTCGGCTCGCATGGCCATCAGGCCGGGCATCTCGTGCTCGGCCAATTCGATCTCTTTGCGCCCGAACTCGGCCAGGGAGAGGTCGGCGACCTTGAAGGGGTCAGGGGAAGTCATTGCGTGCTCCTTTGGGTGGGTTGAACGTGCGCTAACGCGCAGCATTGGCGGCGGGCCGGACGGCGGAAGCGCAACGCACGTGCTCCGACCTCTGTCGGAGGCCGCGTACCCGGTGCCGATAATAGAGCCTGCGGCGGGGGCCTGTCAGCACATTCCCCGAAAGGGCGCACTGGCCTCGGCCCGGCGGGCTCTGCCCGCAGTAGGACAGCCGCCGAGCCCAGGGCCGTTACCGACCTCGTTGGGGCGGAATACGCCAGGTGGAACCGGTGAACGGCAGTACTGTGCAACGCGTACACGCGTCTGAGCCCCCGTAGCTCAGGGGATAGAGCATCGGTTTCCTAAACCGTGTGCGAAGGTTCGAATCCTTCCGGGGGCGCTCATTCGGCTTGACCCCTTAGGCCGAGCCAGCGTTGTAAGAGTTTGGTCGTGAGGGCGGTCACGCGGAGCGATACCTGCAGCGCACGATTCACGGAACGAAACGGCAGGCCGAAGCCGTCCTCAACCAGATGTTGGTAGACGGGGGCCATAGCTCGAACGCAATGGTCGATGGTTCGTCGCGTGCGCGACGGGAGGGAGGGGCAGCAGCGCTCTCGGCGCCCAAAGCATCCGACTTGTTCACGACGTCATTCGACGACTTCTAAACCAGGCTCTCAAATGGAACTGGATCACCGTGAATGCTGCGACGAATGCAAGTCCGTCACGGGTGTTCCCTAAGGAACCGAAGCTGCCAACCGCAGCGGCGGTAATCGCTGTGATCAATCTTGCCGATGAACCGATCCGACTTCGGCTGCTTCCTTCGGTCGGCTGCCACTACAGGGCTCGTCGTGGGAACGCAGAACGGACCGGAGCTTGTGGGACTACCTTCGCCATGGACACGCTTGTATTCAGCAGCGAGCCCGATGGGAGCATCCCTTGGCGGCAGTGGCCGCATGACCCTTGTGCTCGGACGTCCCTGTAGTGAGCTCGGTGTCTCGAACGTCCCCTTGCATGATCGGGACATTTCGTAGCAACTCAGCTGCCGGCCGCTGGCGTTCTCGTGCCGACAGTGGCCGGTTTCTCGGACATGCGATGCCGCAAAAACGCTGAAGGTGTACGCCGATGTCCTCGAATCGTCTGACGATGAGGCAGCCACTGTTCTGAGCGATCTGAAGTCGCCGTCGTGGATGATCTCGGGGCACCCGGCGCAGGAGAGAAGTGTGGGCCGCACCAGACCTACGCCGCCGGGAAAGCCCAGGTGACCAGGTATCGCAGGGGTGGCGCTGGCTTTCCCGAAGGTCGTGACCTACTCTGACCGCCGATTGGCGAAATGCACAGGGATTGGCGTCCTGGTGCGAACAGCAGGTGACGGCGGTCTGGTCGGGTGGAGCTGGCGGATGCCGCGCCGTGAATTTCGAGCGCGCAAAGGAACTAACCGATGCAGAGCACGTCCGAGCATCTCGAGCACGCCGGACCCCCCACGCTGCGCTCCCGGGCGCGACGCTCGGCCGTACGCTTCGCGGCGCTGGCCCTCATCCTCGGCACGCTGAGCTCGGTGGCAATAGGCGGATATTCCCACCGATCGGTTCTTCGGGCAGGGCGCTCTCACGCAATGGAGAACAACAACCCATGAGGCGATTGCTTATGAAACGCTCTAGGCCCGACGAGACGCGGGCCAGTGCACAGCGAGGTAACCGCCGAACTGGTCAATCTGCATTTGGCCGAGTCGCGGGGCTGATGCTACCCGTGATGGTCTTAGGTGCTGTGGTGGCGCCCCTTATCGGGGAGGGTTCAGCGAGCGCATTGTTCACTACCTTTACTCCCAATCCTCTGCCGACCGAATCGGTCGCGGCCGGAGGGTCGTTTACGTATCCAGCGCTCACAGTGCAGGACGATCACACCACCGATTTCGCAAAGCTCAGTCTGACCACCGCTCCATCGGGCGTCACCATGAATGACAATGGCGACGGAAGTAGTGGCTGTGTGGCCGAGAACAGCAGTCAGGCCGCAGTTTTCAGCGACGTGATAATCGATGCCGGCTCGACTACGACTGCTATCAGCTCAACTCTTACACTGACAGCGACCCGGTACTCCAACAACACCTGCACGACAACGAACAGCTCCACCATCACCGATTCCGGAACGCTGAATGTTACGCCCACGGTGACCTCGGTGACCCCAGCGGCTGGAGCGGCTAGCAACTCGGTGACGATCGCGGGTACAGGATTTTCGACAACCGCTGCCCAGGACACGGTGAAGTTCGGGACGGCGACGGCCACCGTGACCGGGACGCCGACGGCTACATCCCTGACGGCAACGGTCCCGACCGGGGCGGGCTTCATCGGATCGACGAACACGGTCGATGTGACCGAGACGACAGGGGGGAAACATCGGCCATCAACGAGCCCGGCGACCTGTTCGCGTACACGACGCCGACGGTGGCGTCGATCAACCCCACGTCCGGGCCGATAGCCGGCGGGACGTCGGTGACGGTGACTGGGACGAACTTCGTTGCCGGTGCGACGGTGAGCTTCGGGAGTAATGCCGGCACCTCCGTCGTGGTGACCTCGCCCACATCTCTGACCGTGAACTCGCCGGCGGGGTCAGCTGGTCTCGTCAACGTGACCGTGCACAACCCCGATGGCACCTCGACCCAGACGGTGGACTTCACGTACTTCGGCACGGCCACCCAGCTGGTCATCACCACCGAGCCCTCGAGCACCGCGAGCTCCGGCGCGGCTCTCGGCACCCAGCCCGTGGTCAAGGTCGAGGACTCTGGCGGCAGGGTGGTCACCTCGGTCAACTCGGGCACCGCCAGCGCGACGATCCACTCGGGCGGCGGCGGCTCCATCGCCGCGGGCGGCACCTCGGGCACCTTCTCGTCCGGCGTGGCCACCTTCTCGGGCCTGGCTCTCAACGGTGTGAACGGCACCGCCTACACCCTCACCTTCAGCGGTGACGGCTTCACCTCGGCGGCCTCGTCGACCATCACCATGTCCACCGGCGCGGCGACCCAGCTGGCCATCACGACCGAGCCCAGCACGACCGATGCCAGCGGCGCGGCCCTCGCCACCCAGCCCGTGGTCAAGGTCGAGGACTCCGGCGGCAACGTGGTCACGACCGACTCGTCAACGGTGACAGCGAGCTTCACCAGCGGCGGCGTGTCGCTCACGAACCCGACCAAGGCCGCCGCCAGCGGCGTGGCCACCTTCTCGGGCCTGGCTCTCAACGCCCTGGCGAGCAACTACACCTTGACGTTCTCAGACGGCGGGCTCACCACCGCGGTGTCGAACACCATCACCGTGTCCACCGGGGCAGCCACCCAACTGGTCATCACCACCGAGCCCTCGGCCACCGCGAACAGTGGTGCGGCGCTCGCCACCCAGCCCGTGGTCAAGGTCGAGGACTCCGGCGGCAACGTGGTCTCGGTCAACTCGGGCACCGCCAGCGCGACGATCGTCTCGGGCGCCGGCGGCTCCATCGCCGCGGGCGGGACCTCGGGCACCTTCTCCAACGGCGTGGCCACCTTCTCTAGCCTCGCTCTCAACGGCGTCAACGGCACCGCCTACACCCTCACCTTCAGCGGTGACAGCTTGACCTCAGCGGCTACGACGAGCATCACCGTGTCCACCGGCGCAGCCACCAAGCTGGTCATCACGACCGAGCCCAGCACGACCGATGCCAGCGGCGCCGCTCTCGCCACCCAGCCCGTGGTCAAGGTCGAGGACTCCGGCGGCAACGTGGTGACCTCGGTCAACACGGGCACCGCCAGCGCGACGATCGTCTCGGGCGGCGGCGGCTCCATCGCCGCGGGCGGCACCTCGGGCACCTTCTCGTCCGGCGTGGCCACCTTCTCGGCCTTGGCCCTCAACGGTGTGAACGGCACCGCCTACACCCTCACCTTCACCGGTGACAGCCTCACCTCGGCGGCCTCGACGAGCATCACCATGTCCACCGGGGCAGCCACCCAACTGGTCATCACCACCGAGCCCTCGGCCACCGCGAACAGTGGCGCGGCCCTCGGCACCCAACCCGTGGTCAAGGTCGAGGACTCCGGGGGCAACGTGGTCTCGGTCAACTCGGGCACCGCCAGCGCGACGATCTCGGGCGCCGGCGGCTCCATCGCCGCGGGCGGCACCTCGGGCACCTTCTCGTCCGGCGTGGCCACCTTCTCGGCCTTGGCCCTCAACGGTGTGAACGGCACCGCCTACACCCTCACCTTCAGCGGTGACAGCCTCACCTCGGCGGCCTCGACGAGCATCACCATGTCCACCGGCGCGGCCACCAAACTGGTCATCACGACCCAGCCCAGTACGACCGACGCCAGCGGCGCCGCCCTCGCCACCCAGCCCGTGGTCAAGGTCGAGGACTCCGGCGGCAACGTAGTGACGACCAACACGTCAACGGTGACCGCCAGCTTCACCAGCGGCGGCGTGTCGCTCACGAACCCGACCAAGGCCGCCGCCAGCGGCGTGGCCACCTTCTCGGGCCTGGCCCTCAACGCCCTGGCGAGCAACTACACCTTGACGTTCTCAGACGGCGGGCTCACCACCGCGGTGTCGAACACCATCACCGTGTCCACCGGCGCAGCCACCCAGCTGGTCATCACCACCGAGCCCTCGGCCACCGCGAACAGTGGCGCGGCGCTCGCCACCCAGCCCGTGGTCAAGGTCGAGGACTCCGGCGGCAACGTGGTCTCGGTCAACTCGGGCACCGCCAGCGCGACGATCGTCTCGGGCGGCGGCGGCTCCATCGCCGCGGGCGGCACCTCGGGCACCTTCTCGTCCGGCGTGGCCACCTTCTCGGGCCTGGCTCTCAACGGTGTGAACGGCACCGCCTACACCCTCACCTTCAGCGGTGATGGCTTCACCTCGGCGGCCTCGTCGACCATCACCATGTCCACCGGCGCAGCCACCAAGCTGGTCATCGCCACCGAGCCCAGCACGACCGATGCCAGCGGCGCGGCCCTCGCCACCCAGCCCGTGGTCAAGGTCGAGGACTCCGGCGGCAACGTGGTCACGACCGACTCGTCAACGGTGACAGCGAGCTTCACCAGCGGCGGCGTGTCGCTCACGAACCCGACCACGGCCGCCGCCAGCGGCGTGGCCACCTTCTCGGGCCTGGCTCTCAACGCCCTGGCGAGCAACTACACCTTGACGTTCTCAGACGGCGGGCTCACCACCGCGGTGTCGAACACCATCACCGTGTCCACCGGGGCGGCGACCCAACTGGTCATCACCACCGAGCCCTCGGCCACCGCGAACAGTGGTGCGGCGCTCGCCACCCAGCCCGTGGTCAAGGTCGAGGACTCCGGCGGCAACGTAGTGACGACCAACACGTCAACGGTGACCGCCAGCTTCACCAGCGGCGGCGTGTCGCTCACCAACCCGACCAAGGCCGCCGCCAGCGGTGTGGCCACCTTCTCGGGCCTGGCCCTCAACGCCCTGGCGAGCAACTACACCTTGACGTTCTCAGACGGCGGGCTCACCACCGCGGTGTCGAACACCATCACCGTGTCCACCGGCGCAGCCACCCAGCTGGTCATCACCACCGAGCCCTCGGCCACCGCAAACAGTGGTGCGGCGCTCGCCACCCAGCCCGTGGTCAAGGTCGAGGACTCCGGCGGCAACGTGGTCTCGGTCAGCTCGGGCACCGCCAGCGCGACGATCGTCTCGGGCGCCGGCGGCTCCATCGCCGCGGGCGGCACCTCGGGCACCTTCTCCAACGGCGTGGCCACCTTCTCGGGCCTGGCCCTCAACGGTGTGAACGGCACCGCCTACACCCTCACCTTCAGCGGTGACAGCTTCACCTCAGCGGCTACGACGAGCATCACCGTGTCCACCGGCGCAGCCACCAAGCTGGTCATCACCACCGAGCCCAGCACGACCGATGCCAGCGGCGCCGCTCTCGCCACCCAGCCCGTGGTCAAGGTCGAGGACTCCGGCGGCAACGTGGTCACGACCGACTCGTCCACGGTGACAGCGAGCTTCACCAGCGGCGGCGTGTCGCTCACCAACCCGACCACGGCCGCCGCCAGCGGTGTGGCCACCTTCTCGGGCCTGGCCCTCAACGCCCTGGCGAGCAACTACACCTTGACGTTCTCAGACGGCGGGCTCACCACCGCGGTGTCGAGCACCATCACCGTGTCCACCGGCGCGGCGACCCAGCTCGTCATCACCACCGAGCCCAGCGCGACCGATGCCAGTGGCGCCGCTCTCGCCACCCAGCCCGTGGTCAAGGTCGAGGACTCCGGCGGCAACGTGGTCTCGGTCAGTTCGGGCACCGCCAGCGCGACGATCTCGGGCGCCGGCGGCTCCATCGCCGCGGGCGGCACCTCGGGCACCTTCTCCTCGGGCGTGGCCACCTTCTCGGGCCTGGCGCTCAACGGCGTGAACGGCACCGCCTACACCCTCACCTTCTCCGGTGACGGCTTCACGTCAGCGGTCTCGTCGAATATCACGATGGCCACCGGCGGGGCGACCCAGCTGGTGTTCACCACGTCGCCGGGCAACTCGACCAACGGCCTGGCCTTCAGCGCCCAGCCGGTGGTCAAGGTCGAAGACTCCGGGGGCAACGTGGTCAGCGGCTCGTCCGCCTCCATCATGCTCACCCCCTCGTCGGGCGCGCTGACCTGCACCACCAATCCGCTCAGCGCGTCGAGCGGCGTGGCCACCTTCGCCGGGTGCTCCCTGGCCGCCACGGCAGGCTCGGGCTACAGCCTGAGTGCCACCTCGAGCGGCCTGGCCTCCGCTACCTCGAGCCCCACCTTCTCGCTGGCCACTGGGGCGGCCAGCCAGCTGGTGTTCACGTCCGCCCCGAGCTCGCAGGGCGCGGCTCCGGTGGCCGGGACGTCCGCCTTCGTGGTCCAGGCCGAAGACTCCGGCGGCAACCCGGTCGTCAACACTGGTTCGTCAGCGACGGTCACCCCGGCCACCACCTCGACCGGAACCACGTTCTTCACCACCTCATCGGGGGGATCGACAGGGTCGGGCACGGTGAGCATCCCGAACGGCTCCAGCAGTTCCAACAGCTTCTACTATGCCGACGACAAGGCCGGCACCTGGTCCATCTCGGCCACAGCCACCGTGGACGGCAATGGCGTCAGCACATCACCCAACGCCATGGTGTTGATCGCCGCGGCCAGCCCCACGCTCACGGTCAGCGGCCCGGCTTCTGGCAACGCCGGCACGGCCATCGCCGGATCGGCCGTCTCGTCGACCATGGTCGGCTCGTCGGGCCCCAACGCCACCGCAACGATCACCTTCACGGTGTTCGGCCCGGGCGCAGAGCCCACGTCGTGCACCAGCGGGGGCACGACGCTCGGCACGGCCACCCCGGCCGGTGACGGGACCTACACCTCGTCGGGCACCTTCACCCCGACCGTCGCCGGCGACTACTGGTGGTACGCCTCCTCGGCGGGCGACGCCAACAACAACGCCGCCGCCTCGGCCTGCGCCACGGGCATGAGCGAGACGATCGTCGGCCTGGCCAGCCCCACGCTCACGGCCAGCGGCCCGGCCACGGGCAACGCCGGCACGGCCATCGCCGGATCGGCCGTCTCGTCGACCATGGTCGGCTCGTCGGGCCCCAACGCCACCGCAACGATCACCTTCACGGTGTTCGGCCCGGGCGCAGAGCCCACGTCGTGCACCAGCGGGGGCACGACGCTCGGCACGGCCACCCCGGCCGGTGACGGGACCTACACCTCGTCGGGCACCTTCACCCCGACCGTCGCCGGCGACTACTGGTGGTACGCCTCCTCGGCGGGCGACGCCAACAACAACGCCGCCGCCTCGGCCTGCGCCACGGGCATGAGCGAGACGATCGTCGGCCTGGCCAGCCCCACGCTCACGGTCAGCGGCCCGGCTTCTGGCAACGCCGGCACGGCCATCGCCGGATCGGCCGTCTCGTCGACCATGGTCGGCTCGTCGGGCCCCAACGCCACCGCAACGATCACCTTCACGGTGTTCGGCCCGGGCGCAGAGCCCACGTCGTGCACCAGCGGGGGCACGACGCTCGGCACGGCCACCCCGGCCGGTGACGGGACCTACACCTCGTCGGGCACCTTCACCCCGACCGTCGCCGGCGACTACTGGTGGTACGCCTCCTCGGCGGGCGACGCCAACAACAACGCCGCCGCCTCGGCCTGCGCCACGGGCATGAGCGAGACGATCGTCGGCCTGGCCAGCCCCACGCTCACGGCCAGCGGCCCGGCCACGGGCAACGCCGGCACGGCCATCGCCGGATCGGCCGTCTCGTCGACCATGGTCGGCTCGTCGGGCCCCAACGCCACCGCAACGATCACCTTCACGGTGTTCGGCCCGGGCGCAGAGCCCACGTCGTGCACCAGCGGGGGCACGACGCTCGGCACGGCCACCCCGGCCGGTGACGGGACCTACACCTCGTCGGGCACCTTCACCCCGACCGTCGCCGGCGACTACTGGTGGTACGCCTCCTCGGCGGGCGACGCCAACAACAACGCCGCCGCCTCGGCCTGCGCCACGGGCATGAGCGAGACGATCGTCGGCCTGGCCAGCCCCACGCTCACGGTCAGCGGCCCGGCTTCTGGCAACGCCGGCACGGCCATCGCCGGATCGGCCGTCTCGTCGACCATGGTCGGCTCGTCGGGCCCCAACGCCACCGCAACGATCACCTTCACGGTGTTCGGCCCGGGCGCAGAGCCCACGTCGTGCACCAGCGGGGGCACGACGCTCGGCACGGCCACCCCGGCCGGTGACGGGACCTACACCTCGTCGGGCACCTTCACCCCGACCGTCGCCGGCGACTACTGGTGGTACGCCTCCTCGGCGGGCGACGCCAACAACAACGCCGCCGCCTCGGCCTGCGCCACGGGCATGAGCGAGACGATCGTCGGCCTGGCCAGCCCCACGCTCACGGTCAGCGGCCCGGCCACGGGCAACGCCGGCACGGCCATCGCCGGATCGGCCGTCTCGTCGACCATGGTCGGCTCGTCGGGCCCCAACGCCACCGCAACGATCACCTTCACGGTGTTCGGCCCGGGCGCAGAGCCCACGTCGTGCACCAGCGGGGGCACGACGCTCGGCACGGCCACCCCGGCCGGTGACGGGACCTACACCTCGTCGGGCACCTTCACCCCGACCGTCGCCGGCGACTACTGGTGGTACGCCTCCTCGGCGGGCGACGCCAACAACAACGCCGCCGCCTCGGCCTGCGCCACGGGCATGAGCGAGACGATCGTCGGCCTGGCCATCAGCGCCACGGTGGTTACCTCCTCGGCCAACCCCGCCATCTACGGGGCCACCGTCACCTTGACCGCCACGGTCACTGGCGCCGCCACCTACGGGGCCCCCACCGGTACCGTGGCCTTCACCGACGGCTCCTACACACCGCTGACCTGCAGCGTGGGCAGCGACAGCACCCTCACGCCCATCAGCTCCAGTGCCTCGTCGGCCACCTGCCTTTACACGCCGCCGGCCGTCGGCAACGTGGGCGGGACCTTCAACACCATCGGCACCTACAGCGGTGACAGCTCCTACGTCACGTCGGCCGGCCCGCTGGCCCAGGAGGTTCTGGGCACCCTGGCCACCGTGGGCGCCAACGTGTTCAGCGCCAACCCGTCGCCCAATGGGGCCCCGGTGACCATGAACGACACCCTGACCGACCCCTCGAGTACGGCCAACCCGGCCACCGCCGCCGGCGCGTTCCCGGCCACCGTCACCATGATCAACCAGGGCACCGGCGCTGTGCTGTGCGCCAACGTCGCCCTCAGCCCTACCGGCACCTACACGGCTAGCTGGAGCTGCACCTTCACGCCCACCGGGCCGGGCCAGACGATGCTCGTGCGAGCCGTCTACTCGGGCAACGACATCTTCGCCCCCAGCTCGGGTTCGGCGACGCTGGTAGTGGCCGGCACGGCGTTGACCACGCCCTCGGTCACCGCCAGCCCGACCATCGTGGCGGTCGGCGCGTCGACCACGCTTCAGGCCACGTTGACCGGGAGTCCGGCGCCCACGGGCAACGTCACCTTCCTCGACGACGGCATCCCGATTCCTGGCTGCGGTCGGATCGTCGTGCAGAGCGGCGTCGCACAGTCCAAATGCGCGTACGGTCCGGCCACGGCCGGCAGCCAAACGATCACGGTCACCTACAGCGGCGACACCAACTACGCGGCCGCAGGGCCCTCTGCCCCTGCCACGGTGCTCGTCACGGGGACGACCACGTCGGTGACGGCCACCCCGACCCTGGTCAGCCCCTCGGCTCCGGTACCGAACGGCGACCCGATCACCGTTTCGACCGTCGTCTCGGGGAGTGGAGCCACCCCGACGGGCACGGTGGCCTTCAGCGCGACCATCGGCAGCTCGACCAGCACGCCGTGTGCCACCGCTCCGGTGAACGGCAGCGGCTCGGCCTCGTGCACGTTCACGCCGGCGTTCGCCGCCGGGACCGGTGGCAGCGTGTCGATCACTGCTGCGTACTCGGGCGACGACACGTACGGCCAATCGACGTCGGGCCCCCTCTCGGTGACCGTGCTGGCGATCGGGCTGCCGTCCACCTTCACGCTCACCACCACGCAGAGTCCGATTTCTGTCGGGTCGAACGCCGTCCTTACCGCGGTGATCGCCGGGACTCCCAGGCCGACGGGCACGGTGACCTTCTACGACAACGGCACTCCGACCCGGTGCGGCGCCGTGACGATCACCAGCACCGGCAAGGCCGTCTGCACCTACGCGCCCGCCTGGGGCAGCCACTCACTCGTGGCCACCTACTCGGGCAACGCCAGCTACGCCCCCATCGGCCAGAGCCAAAGCGGGTTCGCTAATACGGCGACTCTCGTGGTCAATGCGACCGGGCCCTCGACCGTGGCCGTCATCTCTTCGGCCAACCCGTCGGCGACCGGGGCCCCGATCACGTTCGGCGCCACGGTCACCGGGGGCCTGTCGGCGGTGCCGACGGGGACGGTGACCTTCAGCGCCACCATCGGCAGCTCCACGACGACTGCCTGCGCCGCGGTCGCGGTCAGCCCGTCGACCGGGACGAGTGTGACGGCCAGTTGCATGTACACGCCGCCCGACTCGGGGAACATGATCACCGTCACGGCCGCCTACTCGGGGGACCCGACCTATGCGCCCCAGAGCGGGACGTTCACCGAGACCGAGCTCGGGACCGCGGCGCCGACTGGCTTCACGCTCACCACGACCAAGGGCCCACTCACCGTCGGGACCAGCGCCACGCTCACGGCCGCCCTCACCGGCAGCCCGACACCGGGGGGTACGGTCAGTTTCACGGACAACGGCGCTCCTCTCTCGTGCGGCGCGGTGACCGTCCTCAAGACCGGCAAGGCCACGTGCACCTACACGCCGACCTGGGGAACCCACGCGTTGGTCGCCACCTATTCGGGCAATGCCACCTACGCACCCATTTCCCCGAGCACCGGTGGCTTCGCCAACTCCGCCACCCTGGTGGTCAACTCGACCGGGGCCTCGACGGTGGCGGTCACCTCGTCGGTCAATCCTTCCGCCTACGGTGCGGCGGTCACCCTCACCGCCACCGTGACCGGGTCGCTGTCCAGCGCGCCGACGGGCACGATCGCCTTTAGCACCAGTGCCGGGACCCTGGCCGCCGGTTGCGGGGCAGCCGCTCTGACGACCACGGGACCCACCACATCGGCGGCCACCTGCGTCCTCACCCCGCCGACGAGCGGCACCGGCGTCATCATCACGGTCGACGCCTCGTACTCCGGTGACCCCACCTACGCGCCCAAGGCCGCGGCGGACTTCTCCCAGACCGAAGCTGGAGCCGCGACCCCCTCCATGTCCCTCACCTCGAGCGCCAATCCGGCCGCGTCGGGGTCGCAGGTGACATTCACCGCTGCGCTCACCGGCACGGTCAAGCCGGGCACGGTGACCTTCACCGACAACGGCACGCCCGTCTGCACGGCCGTTGCCATCCCGAGCTCCGGGAAAGCCACGTGCGCCGACACGTTGTCCGGCGCCGGCACCCACACGATCGTGGCCTCCTATACGGGGAACACCACCTACGCGGCGCGTCAGGTGATGCTGAACCAGACGGCGACCTGAGCCGCCATGTCGGGTGACCGTGACGACCACGGCCACCCTCGACGCGGCCGGCGAAGTCGACCCTGTGACTCGACGCTGAGTTATTAGGTACCGACCGCGGCATGGGTTGACCGCGTGTGGGGCCTCTGGGCGCCACAGTGGTTCTTATGAACCCAGATCACTCCGATGGGCGATGCTTGTTCCTGCCTTGTTCCTCGTCTCGTTGCGCACTGAGACTCAGATCGTCGGGCGACGATCTCGCAATGTCGTTGTCCTCAGCGGCCGTGACGATGGGTGGCTGAATATCTGGACGGGCAATCGCCAGGTACGAGACCAAAAGAAACGTGGCAATTGCGAACACCAGAGCAGTCGGGCCGTCGCCGAATCCGATGCCGCTCAGCGCCGGAGGCTTACTGATGTAGTCGGCGAACGAAGCACCGAGGGGACGCGTGACGACGTACGCCATCCAAAATGCGACGATGGCGTTGAGGTGAAAGCGCCACCACGCAAGAGCCGGGATGAGAATGACCACTCCGAAGAGGATGCCCGAGGCCAGGTAGCCGAGCTTGAGTGAGGTGGCTGTGAAGTCCCCGAGGGCGGTACCGAGGGCGAAGGTAGCGAACACGGTTGCCCAGTAGAACGCCTCTCTGCGCTGAGTGGTGATGCTGTGAATGGACAGCGTCCGCTCGTAGTGGTGCCACGTCCAGAACACGGCGGTGAGGACCACCGCCCAGAGCAGGGTCGTCCCGGCGTAGGGGATCTTGACGTCGAGATGGAGGAAGTCCGAGACGCCGCATCCGAAGATGGCGATGGCATAGGCCAAGAACCAATAGGCGAAGGCCCGGTATCGGCGGGTCCCGAATTGCAGCACGAGTCCGACAAGGAACAACAGCACCTCGACGCCACCGCCCTTGATGTTCCCCAAGGTCTTGAAGTAGTCCGAGGCAGCCTCTCCGCCCGCCGTGGTGAGGATCTTGGCGACCCAGAACACCAAAATGACCTCTGGAACCTTCGCCGCGACAGGCGTCGGGATGATGCGAAAGATCGTTCGATCAAGCCATGTCATCATGGACTCAACCTCCGCAGGTGAGGCGTTGAGGATGCCGGAACTGAGTTCGAGATTCGTCCTGACCACGCCGCCTTCGCGCCGGCGTCACCGACCCGGTAGACCTGGATTCCGGTGAGCACCGCCAACACGACCAGCAGAGCCGCACACACCCGATAGGGGGCCGTGAGACCCGGGGCGGCTGTGGTCGCGTCCGACGCCATGTGAGACGATACGAACCGGCGCTCGAGGTCGTTGAGTCGGCCGATCCGTCCACGTCTGACCAAGTCAACCATGACGAAGGCCGCAAGGACCAGACCGAACACTGCGGCCAGCGGGAGCAGCTGCTGAGCAAGTTGGACGTGCCTTTGGGTGAGTGGACTCGATGGTACGTGCGCCTCGAGCTTCGACCCGCTCAGGAACGCAAAGGGAATCGCGCAGCAGGCAATTAGGGCGACGAGCAGGGTGAGCAGACTGAAGGCCCGCCGAGCCGACGGCACCGCGACCAAAATGAGCGACCCGATGACCGCGACCGGAAGGAGGACCACGATCACGTGCACGATCAGTACGTGAGTGGGCGCTCCATTGATCGTGACAGGCATGAAGCCCCTCCTGGGACAGGGCGCGATGAGAAGAGTCCCTCGGCGACGTTCGGAGTGTCGCGGAGGACCCTACTACAGACGTGTAGTAGTACGCTCATCACACAGAAGTGAACTGGACTTGCCGAGAGGAGAAGGCGTTGTCCGATCGCCGACGCCAGGGATCGCTCGAAGCCGAGATCTTGGCCGCCTTGTGGTCGGCGGATGCCCCTCTGACCCCCGAGGAGGTGCGGTCGGGACTGGCCGAGGAGCTGGCGTACACGACTGTGCAGACGGTGCTCGTCCGACTCTTCGACAAGGGGGTCGTCCAGCGAAGGGGCCGCGGTCGGGCCTATGCGTACTCGCCGCTCCTTGACGAAAAAGACCTGGCGGCAAGGGGCATGCTCGCCCTCCTCGAAGCCGAGGGCGACCTCGACGGCGTGCTGAGCCGATTCGTGGCCACACTCGACGACGCCGAGGCTGCTGCACTACGCCGAGCCCTCGGGGCACCACCGCGGTGATCATCTCTTGCGTTCTGCCGCTGGTGATCGTCTTCACGTTCGGTGTCATCGTGCCCCCGCTTAGCCACAGGGCGCGCCCCGGAATGGCCGTCTGGATGTTGAGCGCTGGCGGCTTCCTGCTCACGATCTGCCTCGTCGCATCTGTGTCGGTCGTCGTGGCCCTTGGGGTGGGACAGCTGGCGCCATTCGCCCAACTTGGCCACTGGTCGGCGCGGGCGGTCACCTTGAACTCCCCGTACCAGGCATGGTCAATCTGGATGGCGACAATCTTTCTGGTTGTCGCAATGGCCAGAGCGGCCGCTGCGTTGTGGACGCAGGGCCGCCGGCTCTGCGCGGCGTGGTCCGTCAGCCACGGGTCACCCGATGGGCTCCTCGTGATGGCCGACGACCATCCGTTCGCCTACGCCGTCCCGGGCTGGCCGGGTCGGATCGTCGTGAGCAGAGGTCTGCTGAGGGATCTGGACGGCGTGGGCCGTCGGGCCCTCCTCTCGCACGAGCAGACCCATCTATCAGCGCGCCACGACCTCCACAGCCTCGTGACCGGTCTGGCGACAGCGTTGAACCCATTCCTGTTTCGCTTGCCGGCCGCATTGAGCCTGGCCTGCGAACGAAAGGCCGACGAAGTGGCGGCCCGAGCGGTTGGGGACCGCGTCGCCGTAGCCCGTGCCATCACGACCGCCGCGTGTCCTCAAATCGAGGCCTCAGTGTGGCAAGCAACCGGGGCCGACGTCCCACTTCGAGTCGAGGCCCTCCTCTCCCCGCAGCGCCACGACCGCATCGTCTCGACCCTTCTCCTCATCGCGGTGGTTCTTGCCGTAGCTTCCTCCGCGGCATCGGTTCTCTGGCTCGGTCACGACCTGCGCAACGTCATCGTCGCGGCGCGTTATTAGATCAAGCAGCGCCGTCGTTCGCCTTCCGATATGAGCCCCACCACCCGAAGCCGCGTTCAGAGAGAGTTCGGTACGGGTGCAGTCGGCGCGGCCCCCGGTGCGCACGCCCTTGG
Source organism: uncultured Acidimicrobiaceae bacterium (assembly GCA_963745665.1). GTDB lineage: Bacteria > Actinomycetota > Acidimicrobiia > Acidimicrobiales > RAAP-2 > Bog-473. The sequence continues at coordinate 461,904 of CAVUYE010000003.1, forward strand.
GTCCCAGGGGGCGAGCGCCGGATTGTCCGTGGACGGGGCGGAAATGGCGCTCGCGGACGACGGAGTCGCCGCATTCGAAGGAGCAGTTGTGGTGGGTACGCCCGAGTTGGCGGAGTTCGTCGTGGTCGTTGTCGCCGGAGCATTGACGGAGAACTGGCTACCTGTGACAACGGTGACTTCAGCGCCGTCGGTTACCTGACTGGGGTCGTAGGCCATGGTGACCGAACCGGTCATGTCATGTGCGACCGCCTCTGCGGCCGCCTCCACGCTCGGTGCAAGCGAGCCGTAGTCGACGACGGTCTCTGACACATCCCCGCTAAAAGCCACATCGCCCAGACCGAGTACGTGGAACCCGAGCTCACCCAATGCGAAGCCGGTGTCCTGGGCCTGGTCGTACGAGCCAGTGCCATTCTCGACCGAGACATTGACCGTGCTGGGTGCCGGTAGCGGCTGGCCGGTCATGGGATTGACGGTGTCAGAGACCCCGAGCACCTGATCGATTGCCGCCTCGTCCTGGGACTCTGACGGGAACTCGACCTGGCCATACGAGCCCCCTTGGTAATTGAGGGAACCATCGCTTCCGTCCGGGTCGAAGACCTCGGCGACCGGGAGGGTGAGTTGGGGCACTGAGTTGATGTCCACCGAGTGAAAGGCGAGCACGAGGTCGACCATGTCACTCACCGACCACGCCTGGTCGAACGTGAGGTCGCTCTTGACCGAATTGATCAAGTTGAGGTCGGTTATCGGATCGGCCAGGTTGTCCTTGGCCGCGGCGGTCGCCAGCACGCGAAGGAACTCATGGTCCCGGCGGATCCGGGCCAGGTCGCTTTGAGCCTCTTGGGTCCAGTTTTCGGCGTAGGGGCTGGTCGAGTCCCCGCGGTACTGGAGGTGTCGGGCTCGCACGACTTGGAGCGCCTGGGTGCCGTTGAGGTGGACGCAGGACGCGGCCTGGACGTTGAGCCCTGATTCAGCATCGAAGACAGATTCGGGGAAGGACATATTGATGCCCCCCAACGCATCGACGATATTCGCGAACTGATCGAAATTGAGGGACACGGCGTGCTGAATCGGGATGCCCAGGTCCTCTTCGATTGAGGCAACGACCTGGGACGTTCCTTGCAGGAGGCCGGCGTCGATCTTGTTCGCACCTGTGCTGCGCGCGTTGGGAACAAAAAGATCGCGCGGGATCGAGATGAGGGCAAGTTGGTGGGTGGACGGATCCGCGTGGAGCACCATCATCACGTCGCTGTTGACGCCGTTGACTCCTTGTGAACAGAGGCCGTACGCGGGATTTTGGACGGCGAGTGCGCACCGAGACGTCGACCCGACCATCAAGATGTTCTCTGACCCAACCTCGGCGCCCGAGCTGAAACTCGAGTGCAGCCCGTGCACCTCAACCCGGTTCAAGTCGTGCGTCACGTAGTAGACGTAGCCTGCCGCCGCACCGACGAGTACGAGGAGGGTGGCAAGGCCGATCGGGATCCACCGGCGGAGACGTCGATGCCGCCGGCTACGTTGCGAAGAGCGTCGGTGCTCCTTTCGGCTTTGCGATCGATGGATCTCCTCGCCTAGTGCCAAGAGGCCGGCGTGGTCAGTCGTTGCCCCGGATTCGCGCTTGTCGGATCTGCCGGCTGGGGTCGGAGAGGGAACCTGGGCTTCCAGTGCCCGAAGCCCGCCAAAGCGGCTGCGCTTCGAGTCCCGTCGAGCCATGCGGCAGATTATGCGTGGTCGCGCTCGGGATATGGGCGCGGGCGGATTGGTCTCACGCTGATTCCCAGACTGTGCAGTTCACAGGCCACCAATGTGCGGTCTCGTCGAGCCGATTGGGGACGGCCTCCACTAGCATCCACATCCTCCACGCAAGAGGGAAGATCAGCAACGTTGCGGGTTCCTTCTGGCTCAGTTCGCACCGGAGGTCAAGACGTCATGCCGGGTCATCAGGAATTCCGGGCGCTCTCGGCCGAGGAGACGCAGCGGGCGGCTGTCCGGCTCGCCGAAATGCAGAAGTGGGCCCGTGAGGCGTACCTGGCGACGAAGCACGTCGAGGACATCGAGGAAATCTGGGTCCGCTACTTCGAGGCCGAGCACCACCTGCACTGGATCATCCCGCCGGCCACGGAGCCCGAGGAGTCCTGACCGGCTCTCTGGGAGGAGTCAGGGGCGTCCCACCCCGTCGGCGATGCGGTCGCCGACATCCTTGTCGATAGTGCGCCAGTAGCCGAGGGCGCGCTCGAGCACCGGCAACGTCACGTCCTGGCTCAGGTGCCCCACGACGTTGGCGACGAGGCGGGCTCGCTGGGCGTCGTCCATCACCTCCCGGACCAGCGTGCCGGCCTGGCCCCAGTCATCGTCGTCCTTGCGGAGGGTGTATGCGGCGTGGACGAACTCTCCGTCGGCGTCCCACCGCTCGACGTAGGGATATCGCTCCGGGTCGGAGGCCGGGCCGCCCTTTGAGTTCGGTGCGTACACGGGGTCGGCGACCTTGTCGATCCGCATGGCGCCGTCCTTGCTGTAGCTGTGGACCGGGGCGTGCGGCGCATTGACCGGTATCTGCTTGTAGTTGACACCCATGCGGGCCCGGTGAGCATCGGCATAGGAGAAGACGCGGGCCAGCAGCATCTTGTCCGGGCTGACACCGATGCCGGGCACGAGGTTGTTCGGCTCGAAGGCGGCCTGCTCTATCTCCGCGTGGAAATCCGTGGGGTTGCGGTCGAGGATCAGCCGGCCGACCTCGTGTAGCGGGTAGTCGCCGTGGGGCCAGACCTTGGTGAGGTCGAACGGGTTGAAGCGGTACGCCCTGGCTTCCTCGAAGGGCATGACCTGCACCCGCAGCGTCCAGCTCGGAAACTGCCCCCGCCCGATCGCCTCGAACAGGTCGCGCCGGTGGTAGTCACCGTCCTCCCCGGCGATCCTGTCGGCGTCCTCCTGAGTGAGGAACTCAATGCCCTGGTCGGTCTTGAAGTGATACTTGACCCAGAACCTCTCAGCGTTCGCGTTGGCCCACATGTAGGTATGACTGGAGTAGCCGTTCATGTGGCGCCACGACCCCGGGATGCCCCGGTCGCCCATCAGCCACGTGACCTGATGTGCTGATTCGGGCGACAGGCTCCAGAAGTCCCACTGCATATCGTGGTCGCGCAGATCGGAGTCGGCCCGTCGCTTCTGCGATCGGATGAAGTGCTGGAACTTCATCGGGTCGCGGAGGAAGAACACCGGCGTGTTGTTCCCCACCATGTCGTAGTTGCCTTCCGACGTGTAGAACTTCAACGCGAAGCCGCGCGGGTCGCGCCACGTATCGGGGCTTCCGCGCTCACCGGCGACGGTCGAGAATCGGATGAGCGTGTCGGTCTTCGTGCGGGGTTGGAAGACGGCAGCCTTGGTGAACTGGCTCACGTCGGCTGTGACTTCGAAGAAGCCGAACGCGCCGCCTCCTTTGGCGTGCGGCTGTCGTTCGGGAATCCGCTCCCGATTGAAGTTCGCCATCTGCTCAATCAGGTAGTGGTCCTGCAGCAAGATCGGGCCATCCGGCCCAACCGTCAGTGAGTGCTCGTCACTGGCAACCGGGATCCCGGCGTCCGTGGTGGTCGGCTCTACGTCATGGTTTGCCATGATCGCCCCCTTGCTCGGGTGTTGCTCCGGCGACTCTAAGCCAGTCTCCCTTCCGGTGGAGCGGCGAGCGGTTCCACGTCATCGTCGGCGTCACCAGCGGTACCAACCGCGTACCCCCTCGGCGTGCCCGAGGCCCCGGAGGAACAGCGCCAGAAGCACGACGAGAAGTAGGGAATACCCACTGCCGAAGGTGGCAAACAGCCGGCGTCGCTCGTCCTGCCGTGTGGCTACGAGTCGCGGATGCCGTGCAACTCCACCCGCACGGAGATCTCCGGGTAGACCCGGACCATCAGCATGCTCGGCGGCTTCATGCCGAACTCGCGGATGTCGAACACGTCGTCACCCGTCAGAGCGATGCCCTCGTCGTTGCACTCGATCTGCATGCCGTGCTCGAACCTCCGCGTCTTGCCGTGAAAGGAGATCTCGCCGGTCACCATGTAGTCGGGGTGCGCGCCCTGCAGCGCGATGTGGATGAGCCGGCCCGCAATGGTGGGGAATCGCCGCGCGTCGATGCGCCGCCGCAGTTCGCGGTCGTAGAGGTGGTTGCCTGAGCTCAGGCGTTCCACGGCCAGTTCCAGCTCACCGGACACCGGCTGTCCCAGGTCGAGGGAGCCGTCCGCCCGCGTCGCCGCTTGAACCCACCCCGTGATTCCCCGCGTCTCGGTGTTGATCGGGTGCAGGCTGGAGCGTCCGCTGACCCAGACGCAGGAGCGAACCGAGTCGAGGGTGTAGCGAGTGAGCGCCATCTGCTGATCTGCTCCCCGGGGTTCCGTCCGCCCGGATCCGCTGCACGCCACGGAGGAATACTGGCATAAAGTCGGCTCATGGCTCGTCTTGATGTTCCTGCCGGCGAGGGCGGCGACGCGGTGCAGATCTGGTCGCTGCAGCCGGAGCTCGGAGCAGCCGCGACGCGGTTCGTGCACGCGGCGTACAACAAGAGCATCCTGCCGACGCGTGTGCGCGAAGCGGCGCGAATGCGCATCGCCCAGCTCAACGACTGCACCGTCTGCCTTGGTTTCCGGGCGGACGCCGTCAAGGCGCAGGGCCTGAACGAGGACTTCTACTGCGCCGTCGGAACGCCCGACGAAGCAGGGCTCAGCGACCAGGAGCGCCTGGCGGTGGAATATGCCGAGCGTTTCACCCTCGACCACACCAGCATCGACGACGAGTTCATCGAGCGTCTGCGAGGCTCCTTCACGGACCCCGAGATCTTCGATCTCACCGTCTGCCTGTCGGCCTTCCTCGGCCTCGGGCGGACACTGCGGGCGCTCGGTATCACGCAGACGTCGTTGACCGACGTCTAGACCGCGTCGTCGGAACCCGGTCGGGGTGCGTCGAAGGCCGCGTCCCGGTCCTTGATCGCCCGGCGCAGTCCTACCTCGGCGATCTGCTTCGAGAAAGCCTTGGCTTCGGGGGCCCGGTGGCCGATGGCGTCGTTCAGCGCCGCGAAGCGCTGCAGCTGGGAGCGTCCCATCAGCTCCACTCCCATGTTGACGACTCTCTTGTTCGCCACTAGGAGGTCGCGGCCGATCAGCGCCATCCGCTCGGCCAGATCGAGCACCACACCGTCGAGCGTGTCGGCAAGCGCCGTTGCCACGACGAGGCCGATCTCACGGGCTTCGATGCCGGTGAGGGTGTCGCCCGTGAGCACGAGCCGCTTGGTCCACTGCGGCCCCAGGTGGTACAGCCACATGTTGGTGGGCGGGACGCCCATGGAACGCACGGGTGGGAAGCCGATCCGGGCGTCGTCAGCGGCCACGACGAGGTCGCAGTGCAGCGCCAGATCGGTGCCGCCGGCCAGGCAATTCCCCTGGACCTGGGCGATCACGGGCAGCGCACAGTTCCAGATCCGCGCCCAGCCGTCCCCGAGGGCCAGCATCGCCGTCACGTCACCCTCCATCGCGGTGTGCTGCGGGAAGTCGCCGGGCTCGGCGTCCTCCGCGATGTAGCCGTACCCCGAGGAGAACGATCGCCCGGTGCTCCGGATGATGATGACGCGCGCGTCGGCATCCGCTTCGGCCTCCTCCACCGCGGCCAGGAGCTCACGGATGCAGCGAGGCGTGAGCGGGTTGTGCTGGTCCGGGCGGTTGAGCGTCAGGCGCCGCACGCGGCCTATCTCCTCCACCGTCAACGTGCTGAGACTCGCTGTCACTCCGGGTCGACTCCAGACTCGAGGCGGGACTTCATGACCTTGCCGCTTTCGTTGCGCGGGAGCGCGTCGACCACGGTAATGCGGCGCGGGACCTTGAAGTCCGCCAGTCTGGCCAGGAGGAAGGCGCGCAGGTCACCGGGAGCGGTGTCGTCGCGCAGGACGACCCACGCCGCCACGTCCTCGCCCAGGACGGGATGCGGCACGCCCGACACGGCCGCCTCCATCACCGCGGGATGCTCGAAGAGGGCGGCTTCCACCTCCCCGGGCACCACATTGTGTCCGCCGCGAATAATGATCTCCTTCTGCCGGCCCACGATCCAGAGGTGGCCGTCGGGGTCGACATAGCCGAGGTCACCGCTGCGCAGCCATCCGTCGATCCAGCGGTCGTCGGCGCTCTCGGCGTCGTTGAGGTAGGAGCGGACGGGACGAGTCCCACCGATGGACACCTGGCCGACCTCTCCGGTCGGGAGCGTCGCATCGCCCGGGCCGACGATCCGGACCTCGACACCGGGCAGCGGCACGCCGACCGACCCCAGGTGGCGCCCCTCGTCACCCAGCGGCATGGCCGTGACGGCGCCGAACTCGGTCATGCCATAGCCACAGAGGACCTCGGTCGTCGGCAGCCCCGTCCCGAAGCGACGCAGGGTTGCCGCGGCGATGGGCGCGCTCCCCACGGTGACCACGGCCAGGCTCGAGAGATCGGCCGTCCCGAACCGCGGCGAGCCGACGATGAGCTCCACCATGGCCGGCACCAGGAAGCCCGAGACCGGACGCTCGCGCTCGACCGCGGTGATCCAGGCGTCCGCGCTGAAGTGCGGCAGGAACCACCCGCTCAACCCGCCGCGCAGGGGACCGGAGACGAGGAGCGACCCGCTGGTGGTTGCGAAGGGCGACGAGGTGAGGAAGCCGAGCTCCAGCCAGGTCGACGGCACCCGATCGGTTGTCGAGAGGCCGCCGTGTCGGACGACGACCCCCTTCGGCCGACCCGTCGTCCCCGACGTGTACATGATGTCGGCCACATCATCAGGGCCGTACGCCGGCTGCAGGTCCCCGTCGTCGGGAGCCAGCAGGTCGGTCCATCGCATGTCCCCGCCCGATCCGGTGCTCACCACCGTACGGACCGCGGCCTCGACGTCCGCGATGGCCTCGCTGCACAGGGTCACGGACGCGCCCGCGTCCTGCAGAATGCTGGCCAGCTCGCCCGGGCCGAGCCGAGCCAGCAGTGGCACCGCGACTGCGCCCGCCTTGTGAATGGCGAGATACGAAATGAGCCACTCCAGCGGCTCCTCGTTGCCGATGCACAGACCGACCCGCTCGCCCCGGTCGAGGCCGAGTTCCTGCAGTCCCCGGGCGAGCCGATTGGAGCGGCGATGCCAGTCGCCCAACGTGAGCACAGCGCCGTCGGCCAGGTTCCGCCACGCCACCGCATCGGGGAACGTGGCGGCCAGCCGGGCCACCAGCTCCGGCTGGAGCACCGTCATGCCCGTGCAGCCCGTCGGTGCATCAGTACGGTGCGCCGCCCTCAAGGATGATGCGGGCGTTGTCGACCAGCATGGTCGTGATGTCGGCGTCGCTGATGCCGCGGGCGCGCATGGCCGGAAGCACTTCGTCGGAGATGTAGGTCCAGCGCCAATTGCTCGACGCGTCCATGACGGAGCGGGGGAACCAGTCGACAAAACACATCGCGTCGTGGGACAGGACGATCCGCTCGGCGTAGCCCCGGGCACACAGGCGCCCCACCGCGTCGACGCGTTCCTCCAGCGTGATGCCGGGCAGGCCGAAGTGATCGAAGCCGAGATACGACCCGTTGTCGATCAGGCTCAGGTGATAGTCCGTGTTCACCGTTCCCCCGCTGTGGCCGATGACCACCCGTGCCAGGTCGACGCCCTCTTCCCTGAAGATGCGCTGCTGCTCGAGACCCCAGGGCTCCGGGGGCGTAGGCGTGTGTGTGGTGATGGGGACCCCGGTGGCCCGGTGCGCCTGCGCCACGGCCCGGAGCACGCGCTCGACGCCGGGCGTGATGCCCGGACGATCCGACGCGCACTTCAGGATCCCGGCCCGCACCTGTGTCTCGCCGATCCCCTCGCGTATCTCGCGGACGAACATGTCCACCATCGGCTCGGGCCCTCCCAGAATGGTGCCCGGGCCCTGGAAGTGGAAGAACATGGGGACCTCGTTGTAGGTGTACACCCCCGTCGCCACCACGACGTTGATCTCCGGAACCAGCGCGGCAATGGCCGCAACCCGGGGGATGTAGCGGCCCAGTCCCACCACGGTGAGGTCGACGAGGGTGTCGATGCCGCGCTGCTTGAGCTCGCGCAGCTTCGTCACCGCGCGCGCCTGTTGGGCCACTTCGTCCCATTCGTCCGCCGTCTTCTCGATCTCCGGGCTCAACACGAAGATGTGCTCGTGCATCAGCGTGCGCCCCAGGCCGCTTCCGTCGACCGGGCCTCGCACGGTGTTGACCTGCGCCATCGCCACCCCCTGTCTGTCGTTCCGCCCGGCGGACGCCGGGCGATCGTAGCGGGGAGCGGCGCTGTGAACCGCGAGACCGGCGCCACAATGGGCGGCATGGCAAAGGGCCCGGCGTGACGCACGAAGGGCTCGTCATCCGGCCCGCGGAGGAGGCCGACCTTGCTCGCATCGTCGAGCTGCTGGCGCTCGGGACGATCCCCGGGGGGCCGCCGAGCACGGAGGATCCCGGCGACCCTCGTCCCTACCGTGCCGCGTTGCGCGCCATCGGGGACAGCGGCGGGGTCGTGCTCGTGGCGGACCTGTCGGGCCTGGTGGTGGGCACCTGCCAGCTGATCGTGTTCCGGCATCTGCAGGCCCATGGCGGGTTGTGCGCTGAAATCGAATCGGTCCATGTGCACCCGGACCACCGGGGCGGGGGGGTGGGAGGCGAGCTCATCCGCCTTGCGGTCGCCCGGGCCCGAGCGCTCGGCTGCTACCGGGTGCAGCTCACGTCCAACGCCGCCCGCCCCGACGCCCACCGTTTCTACGAGCGGTTGGGGTTCGTGCCTTCCCATGTCGGCTTCAAGATGCGCCTGGAGTGACGGACCCCCCTTGTGTCCTGCGTTGTAATCGTGTAATCTCGTAATATGACGGAAACGAGCAGGGACAGCGGGAGAGGCCAGCAGCGGGGGAGGCGGCGCTCCGCCGGCCCACCCCCCTCCGGGCCCGAGCAGGAGCGGTTGATCGGAGCCTGGTTCGCCGGGCGGGTGCCGGACGCGTGGTTCGCCGGCAGCCCGACGATCGCCATCGACGGGGACGAGATTCAGGTAGTTGGCACGCTCACCCCGCCCGAGCTCCCCGAGGGAGCGGGGGAGGACGAGGTCAGGGTCGCCGAGCAGGCGCGTATCAGCGGATACCGCGAAGAGAGCCGCGCCGCCCGCATGCGCATCGCCGACGAGGCGCAGCCGGCCTTCCGCCGCACCGTGTCCTGGGGTGTCGTATGCGGGGGTTCCCGCGTGCTCTTCACGACGGCCGGGGTGCCGGTGATGACGCGGCTGCGCATGGACGACCGCCGGACCCTCGATACCCTGATCGATGCCGGCGTGGCGCGCAGCCGCAGCGAGGCGCTGGCCTGGTGCGTTCGCCTGGTGTCCCAGCACGAAGCCGAGTGGATCCGCGAACTGCGCGACGCCATGTCCGCGGTGGAGGAAGTCCGAAACAAGGGGCCGAGGAGCGCCGCCGGCCCGAGTTGAGTGCGGCGGCGTGCCAGCATTGGCCATGCCACACGCACACTTCCACCAGGTCCAGGCCGACCTCCGCGAGTCGTACCACGCACTCACGGACGCCATCCCCGACGTGATGTCGGGCTACGGCGCACTCCACGACGCAGCATTCGTCGAGGGAGCGCTGGACGTCAAGACCAAGGAGCTGATCGCCCTCTCCATCTCCATCACCCGCGAGTGCGACGGGTGCATTGCCGCCCACGGCCGGAACTTGGCACGCCTGGAGGCCACCACCGAAGAGGTCGCCGAGATGATCGGCGTCGCCATCACGATGAACGGCGGCCCCGGACTGGTGTGGGGGCCGCGCGCCCTGGAAGCCTTCCTCGAGTACAAGAAGAGCTGAAGGCCGGCGGCGGTCAGCGCGCCGGGACCGGCGTGAAGCTGCAGTCGAGGTGCTTGATGCCGTTGATGAACGGCGACAAGAGTCGGTCCGGCTCGCCCACTGCCTGAATGTCGGGCAGCCGCTCGAACAGGTGGCGGAACATGACGTCGATCTCCTGGCGGGCCAGGTGCGCGCCCAGGCAGAAGTGCGGACCGGCCGCCCCGAACCCGATGTGCGGGTTGGGGTCTCGCCGGACGTCGAAGGTGAAGGGATCGGCGAAGATGTCCTCGTCCCGGTTGGCCGAGTTGTAGAACATGATCACCTTGTCGCCCTCGACGAGCTCGGTGTCACCGAGCACGGTGTCGGACGCCACGGTACGGCGCATCCAGATGACGGGGGAACCCCAGCGCACGACCTCATCGACGCCGGTGGCGGCGATGCCCGCCGGGTCCGCCTGCCACAGCGCCCGCTGCTCGGGGTAGGTGGTCATGGCCAGCAATCCGTGGCTGATGGCGTTGCGCGTCGTCTCGTTGCCCGCCACCACGAGAAGGATGAAGAAGGCGGCCACCTCGATGTCAGTGAGCGCCTCGCCGTCGACGTTGGTGTTGACGAGTGCTGAGGTGACGTCCTCGGTCGGATGCTCCCGGCGGTAGGTGGCCAGGTCGATCATCAGCAGGTTGAGCTGCTGCGCCGCGTTCATGAAGGCGACCATCGGGTCCTCGCCCGGCGTGACGTACTCGGTGTCCCCGGCGGAGAGGATGACGTTCGAGGCGTTGAACACGGTGTCGTAGTCAGCCGCGGCGATGCCCATCATGTCGCAGATGATCTCGAGCGGGAGCCGCGACGCAACCTCGACCACGAAGTCACAGCCGCCCTTCTCCGCCACGCGGTCGATCACGTCGTCGGCCACCAGCTCGATCCCGTCCTCGATCGACTTGATCATGCGCGGGTTGAACGCAGCCGACACGATGCGCCGCAGGCGGGCGTGCCGTGGGTTGTCCATGTTGATCATGGAGCCGAAGAAGTCGAGCATCTCCTCGGGCATGTCGATGATGGAGGTGGCGCCGCGCCCGGATTGGAATATCTCCGGGTGCCGGCTGGCCTCGGCGATGTGGGCGTGACGCGTCAGCGCGTAGTAGCCGTTGCCCTTGGGGATCACGAAGCTCAGCGCCTCGGGGATCTGGGGTTCTTCGTAGAACGGCATCGGGCGCTCACGCCGGAGGGTCTGGAAGGCGCCCTCCCGCTCGTCCCAGGGTCGGGCCCAGAACTCGGTGTCGGAGAGGTCGATCTCGTCGACGGTCAGGACGGTGCGCGGTTCCACGAACGGCCACCCTATCCACCTCTCTACACTGCGACCATGTGCGACACCCTCTGCGCCCCTGGGCCGCGCGGCATGGTGTTCGCCAAGAACTCGGACCGGCCGCCCGGCGAAGTCCAGATCGCCTGGCCCTTCGGCCGCCGTTCGTCGGCCGGATGCACGCTGCGCACGCAGTACCTCTCCATCGGTGACACAGGTGCGCACGCCGCGTTGCTCTCCTGTCCGACCTGGCTCTGGGGCGCCGAGCACGGCGTGAACGAGCACGGCGTCGCCATCGGAAACGAGCGTGTCAGCACGACCCACGACGCCGCGGCGGCCCCTCCGGCACTCATCGGCATGGACCTGGTCCGCCTCGGTCTCGAGCGTGCCCGTAGCGCGCCCGAGGCCGTCGACGTGCTGACCGGCCTCCTCGAGACGTACGGGCAGGGCGGCATCGCCGACGCCGCTCGCCAGGAGGCCTACGACTCCTCCTTCCTCATCGCTGACCCCTCACAGGCCTTCGTGCTCGAGACGTCGGGCTCGGCCTACGCCGTCGCCCCGTTCCCCGCCGGCGTGGCGATCTCCAACCGGATCACGCTCGGCACCGCGTGGACGCGCGCGTCGGCCGGTCTCAGCGCGGGCGATGACTTCGACCGCTTCCGCGACGCCGAGGAGGACACGGCCTACGCCGACGTCCGCCTGGCGGCCAGCCGGCGTTTTCTCGCCGCGACCGGTTCCGGCGGCCTCACATCGGCCGCCACCGCCGCCCATCTGCGCGACCACGGGACCGGTCCCTGGGGTGCGCCGGGTGCCGACGGCCCGGTGCACATACCACCGGCCCGGCTCGGCGCGGATTGCAGCGGTGTCACCGTCTGCATGCATGTCCGTGGGCGCAGCATCACCGCCGCCTCCATGATCGCCGAGCTGCCGGCGGAGGTGGCCGACGGGGCGCCGCTGCGCGTCTTCGTGGCGCTGGGCAGCCCGTGCACCAGCATCTACGTGCCCACCTTCCCGCGCTCGGCGGCCGGCCCACCTCCGTTCGTCCCCTTCGAGCTCTCGGGCCAGGACCTGTGGCACGCCGCCGATGCCCTGCGTCAGCTGGTCGAGACCGACCCCGACGCACTGCCGATCGTGCGCCAGACGCTCAAACCGGTAGAGGACGAGTTGTGGGCCGAGGCCGACGACGTGCTCGAACAGCCGGCTCGTTGGGCCGAAGTGGGCGGCTCGTGGGGCAGCAGGGCCCTCGACGCGCTGCGGGCGTGCATCCCTTCGCCGGCCTGAGCGCGGCGGTACGCTGCGACGACACATGCTTGTGTGTGCTCTTACTCGCCTAGGGGGATGCCATGACAAACGTACTCACCGACGACGAGATCGCAGTCGGCGATGTCGTCAGCACCCAGCTCGAGAAGATGTGGGGCTGGTACCTGGCCGGGGGCATCATCGCGATGATCTTCGGCTTCTTCGTCATCAGCTACCGGCACGCCAGCGTGTACGCCGTGATCTATCTGGCCAGCGGGTTCTTCATCGCAGTCGGGCTCTTCGAGATCGTGGCCGGCATCCGGGCGGCGCGTCAACGCTGGCCGCTTCTCATCTTCGGTGTGATCTGGGTGGGGGCTGGCGTCGTCGGCTTCGTGTGGCCGCACATCACCATCTTCATCGTGGCGGTGCTCGTCGGCTGGGCCTTCTTGGTGCTCGGGATCTTCGACATCATCAACTCCATCCGCTATCACTACCTCCCCTACTGGTGGGCGTACCTGATCCGCGGCATCATCGCGGTCGCGCTGGGCTTCCTCTGCATCCGGCACCCCGGTGCGCCGTTGACGGCGCTGGTCGTGCTGATCGGCATCGGAGCCATCTTGTTCGGCGCCGTCGAGCTCATCGGCGCCTTCTCCGCCCGGCACGCCACCAAGCATTGGGAGGCCTTCAAAGCACAGGCGCACTGAGCATGGCGCGGGCCCGGCAGTGCGCCTGATCAGCTTCTCGCTCGCGGGCGGCCCGCCTCGGCCCGGTCTGATCGTCGGGGAGGAGGTCCTCGACCTCAGCGACGCCGCCGCCGGGTTGCCGGCGACCATGGCCGAGGTGCTCGCGCTTGGCGCCGCGGGCCTGGAGCGGGTCGGCGCCGCAGCGGCCGGTCCGGCCGCCCGCCACGCCCTGGTTTCGGTCCGGCGTCACGCGCCGGTGCCCGACCCGCCCGCCATCCTCGCCATCGGCATGAACTACCGGGCCCACGTGGCCGAAATGGGCCGAGAGCCTCCCGAGTGGCAGTACTGGTTCAACAAGCAGCGCACCTCCATCGCGGGCCCAGGCGATCCCATCGTGTTGCCATCCGTGTCCGACATGGTCGATTACGAAGGGGAGTTGGCACTCGTCATCGGCCCGCGCTGTCAGCACGTGCCGGCGGAGCGGGCGTTCGAGGTGGTGGCGGGCTTCACCGTCATCAACGACGTGAGTACACGCGACTGGCAGTGGCGTTCTCCCACGTTCACGATGGGCAAGTCCTTCGACACGCACGCCCCGTGCGGTCCCGAGCTGGTGACCGGTGACGAGGTCGGCGATCCGGGGTCGCTGGCCATCCGCACCTGGGTCAACGACGAGCTGCGCCAGGACTCGACCACGGCCGACCTGATCTTCGGCTGCGCCGACATGATCGAGTACCTGACCACGGCCTTCCCGCTCGAGCCCGGGACCATCCTCGCCACGGGCACGCCCGCCGGCGTCGGCGCCGGCTTCGACCCGCCGCGCTACCTGCAGGCCGGCGACACCGTGCGCATCAGCATCGAGGGGATCGGTGAGCTGTCCAATCCCGTCGTGCAGGGCGGGCCGCCCGAGCCCGTCGGGCTCGCCTGAATCGCTTCAGCCCTCCGCCTGCGAGCTCCGCAGGCGCTCGGCCAGGCTCGCCATGACCTGCAGTGCGAAGGTCGGAGTCTCGCCGACCAGGAACAGGAACCTGTGCTTGTCGATGACGGCGATCGTCGAGTCCTCTGCGGCCACCGCGGTGGCACTGCGGGCTGAACCGTCGACGACGGCCATCTCCCCGAAGGTGTCATCGGGGCCGAGGCTGAAGGAATGGCCGTTGGTCATCTGGAGATCGACCCGGCCGGTGATGATCCCGAACATCTCCTGTCCGCTGGCGCCTTCCTCGAAGATCACCGTTCCCGCGGGAACTTCCCGTGTCTCCTTGGCGTTCTTGAACACTCCCAGAACCCTCACGCTCACAGGCTCATCCCCTTCGATCGTCCCGGCAAGACCCGTGCGGATCGCCTGGCCCTCGATGGTAACGCCCGGCGCGACATGTTTGCCGGTGCACGGGCACCCGCCGGGCACGGCACAATAGAGGGGTGACGGACACCCAGCCTGAGTTGAGCGACGCCGAACGGGCCGATCGTCTGGGCAAGCTTCAGGGGATCATGGACCTGATGCGCCCGGCCGTGCAGGCCGACGGCGGTGACCTCGTCCTCGTCCGGGCCGATGTCGAGGCCGGGGTGATCGAGGTCCAGCTCCAAGGAGCCTGCAGCTCCTGCGCCATCAGCTCTGCGACCCTGTCCGGCGGGGTGGAGCGGATCCTGCGGGAGCGCCTGCCCTGGGTCACCGAGGTCGTGGGTGGCATCGACGACTCCCTCAGCGTCGACGAGAGCGCCGCGTTGGGCTCGGGCGGCTACGTCCCGAGCTTCTGAGCCGCTCCCTCGCCTCCTTCTGACCCGAACGGTGGTCCGGGCTGCGCCGAGCTGATTGATTAGTTAGCTCAACTAACTATACTGGAGGCATGGCATCACAGCGCGCCCAGGTGACCAACGAAGAGGTCTCCAGCCGCCTGCGCATCGCCGTGAACCGGCTGCAGCGCCGCCTTCGCCAGGAGTCGCTCGGCGGCCTCTCCCCGGCGCAGGCCTCTGCGCTTGGTTCGGTGGGCCGGCACGGGAGCCCCACCCTTGGTGAGCTGGCCGCCCTCGAACAGGTACAGCCTCCGACCATCACGAGGATCGTCGCCAGCCTGACCGATGCGGGGATGGTGACCCGGGTGGCCGATCCCAACGACCGGCGCAGCGCCCGGGTCCGCATCACGCCGGCCGGCGAGCGCGCCCTTGAGCAGATGCGCACCCGCAAGAACGCCTTTTTGCTGCGCCGTCTCGACGACCTCACCCCCGAAGAGCAGCAGCGCGCCACCGATTTGGTCGAATTGCTCGAGCAGCTCTTGGTGGAACCGTGAGGCGCCGCGTGCGCGCCGCGGGCCGCCGCACTTTTCGCGCCATTGCAGTCCGCAACTACCGCCTGTACTTCACGGGCCAGGTGATCTCGGTGTCCGGGACGTGGATGCAGACGGTGGCGCAGGCCTACCTGATCCTCTTCCCGCTCCACGGCACAGGACTGGACGTCGCCATCGCCACCAGCCTCCAGTTCCTGCCCCTGCTGCTGTTCGGTCCCTTCGGCGGCCTGGTCGCCGACCGGGTCGACAAGCGCAAGGTGCTGTATGCCACGCAGTCCACGGCAGGAGTTCTGGCCCTGATTCTGGGCACCTTGGTGGTGCTGCACTCGGCCGACCTGTGGGAGGTCTACGTGCTGGCGGCCGGCCTCGGGTTCGTCAACCTGTTCGACAACCCGGCGCGCCAGACCTTCGTCTCCGAGATGGTCGGGCTCGACCTGCTGCCCAATGCGGTCAGCCTCAACAGCGTCCTGATGAACTCGGCTCGGGTGATCGGGCCGGCCATCGGCGGTGTGCTCATCGTCGTGTTCGGCGTCGCCGCCTGCTTCTACATCAATGCTGCGTCCTACGCCGCGGTGATCGTCGCGCTTGCCATGATGCGGGCCGCCGAGCTCTACCGCCGCCCCGGCGTGGTGCGGGCCAAGGGTCAGGTCCGGGAGGGCCTGCGCTATGTCTGGGCCACGCCCGACCTGAAGGTTCCGCTCATCTCCATGGCCGTGGTCGGCGTCTTCGCCTTCAACTTCACCGTGACTCTGCCGCTCCTGGCCAAGTTCACCTTCCATGGCGGCGCCGGCCTCTACAGCTGGCTCCTGGCCGCCATGGGCGTGGGAGCGGTTGCCGGCGGTCTCGCCACGGCCTTCAGGAGCCGGCCGTCCACCCGGCTGCTGGCCGGCATCGGCCTGGTCTTCGGTGTCGCGATCCTGGCGGTGGCACTCGCTCCGACCGAGACCTGGGCCATCGTTCTGCTCGTCCCGATGGGAGCGGCGAGCATCTCGTTCGTCGCCACCAACAACGCCACCCTGCAGTTGCGGGCCGACCCCGCCATGCGGGGCCGGGTCATGTCACTCAACGCGATCGCCTTCCTGGGCAGCACGCCGATCGGGGCGCCGCTCCTCGGCTACCTCAGCGACGCCACGAACCCGCGTGTCGCCCTTTCCGTCGGCGCGGTGGCGACGCTCGTGGCCAGCGTCCCACTCTTCGTGCTCGGCGCCCGCCAGCGCCGCCAGGGCACCGAAGGCTTGGTCATGGGTCCTTCCGGCCCGGCATCCACGAACGTGGTCGCCCTCCCGCTCCCGGCGACCGACGATGGCGAAGCAGTGAGCCGCAGTAGCTGAGCAACGGAGGCCGCTCAGGCCGGGTGCACCAGTTCCTGGGCGACCGGCGACATCACGGCACCGAACTCGGCGACGAGTGACAGCAAGAGGTCGTCCACCGAGATGATCCCGGCGATCTCCTTGTCCTCGAGCACCGGAAGGCGCCTGGCCCCGGCTGTCTTGAACACCGTGAACGCGTCGAAGACGTCAGCCGAGCCCTGAATGGTGCGGGGGCCTGCAGTCATGACTGACTCCACTGGGGTCGAACAGGGCTTTCCCTCACCAACGCCGCGCACGGTGATGTCGCGGTCGGTCACGATCCCCACCAGACGACCACCGTCGACCACCAGGAGCGAGCCGATGCCGTGGCTCCCCATTAGCCGCCCGGCCTCCTCGAGGGTGCATCCCGGAGGGACGGACACCGGCGCCGTCCGCAGGCACTCTCTCACCAGCATGGCTGTTCACCCCGTTCGCTGTGTCCGACCAGTCGTCCTACCCCCGCCCACAGTAGGGGAAACGGCGGTCTTGGCCCGTGCTCAGGTGGGCTTCGGCTCCTTGGGCGAGACCGAGCACACGCTCTCCCACGATGTTGCGCTGGATCTCGGCCGAGCCGCCCCAGATGGTCTCCGACCGCGAGAAGAAGAAGAGCGACTGCAGGTTGCTGACGGGGTAGCTCGCCTTGGCCCGGCGGGCTCCGGGCAGCAGCGTGTCCCCGCCGTCGTCGCCCTGCAGGATCTGACCGTCCATGCCCATGATGTCGATCGCCAGCAGCATTGTCTCCTGGTGCGCTTCGGACCAGAACATCTTGTTGCACGCACCGAGCGCGGCCGTCGTGTGGGTGCCGTTGAGGACGTCGGTGAGCGTGCGGTAGCCGTTGATCTGCATGATCTTGATGTTCGACCACGAACGCGCCAGGCGCTGGCGGATCGAGGGATCATGGGAGCGGCCTCGCCGACGCGCCTCGCCCAGGATCTCGTCGAACTCCTTTTGGAAGCGCCGGTGGCCGGTGGTCGACGAGGTGCCCCGCTCGAAGCCGAGCGTCGTCATGGCGACCTTCCATCCGTTGTTCACGCCGCCGATGACGTTGTCCTTCGGGCACCGCACGTTGGTGAAGAAGACCTCGTTGAACTCCGCCGAGCCGTCCACCTGTTCGATGGGCCGCACCTCCACGCCGGGCTGCTTCATGGGAACGAGGAGGTAGGAGATGCCGGCATGCTTCGGGGCGTCGGGGTCGGTGCGGGCAAGGAGGAAGATGTAGTCGGCGTACTGGGCCTGGGTCGTCCACACCTTCTGCCCGTTGACCACCCACTCGTCGCCGTCGAGCTCGGCCCGCGTCTTGAGGCTGGCCAGGTCCGAGCCGGCGTCGGGCTCGCTGAAGCCCTGGCACCACGCGATCTCGCCTTTCAAGATCCCAGGGATGAACTTGCTTCTTCTGTTCCTCGGTGCCCCACTGCAGGATCGTCGGGCCGACAAGGGTGTCGCCGAAGAAGTCGGCGCGCAAGGGTGCACCGGCGCGGGCGAACTCCTCGTTGAGCACGACCTGTTGCAGGAGGCTCAGGCCCTTGCCGCCGTATTCCGTCGGCCAGCTGGCGCAGATCCACTCACCCCCGTAGAGCTTGGCCGTCCACTCTTCGTTGAAGGCCTTGCGCTCGTCGGGTGTCATGGACGAAGCCGGGCTCGCCCCAGCGGTCGGGCAGATTCTGCTTCAGCCATGCCGGCGATCTCCGCCCTGAACTCGTCGGCTTCGGGCGGGTAGGCGAGGTCCATGGAGGGCACGGTACCCGTCCCCTTGCCCCCTCTGCGACCGATTGCGATCCGAATGCCCGGTGGGCAGCCCGGTAAGCTCTCGGCGGGAAACATTGCGTCATCCCTCCCGCACAGGGACACGGAGAAGGAGGTGCGGCCATGTCGAGGGGCGAACCCCCCAGTAGAAAAGCCGGCGGATGCCACACTCCGTGCCGGCGCTGAGGCTCGCCCGACGCGTGCCCTGAGTCGGGAACACGCGGGAGCGCACAGAGGCAGACGCCGTTCGCTGATCCTCCGGTGCCGGTCGCGGCCACCGGACATCCGATCCGAACCCATCTGAGGAAGCCACGGGAGGGAGCTCCATGGCCACGCCACCGTCGACGAGCGCGCCGAGCCGCTCACGTTTGATCCCCGGTCGTTCCCGCGATCCGGAACGCCAACCCCACCAGCGCCGTCGGCGCACGCGTCGCATCCTCGCGTCCGAAGGCGTCTTCGACTCCATCGTGTCGCTGGCCGGCCTTCTGGGTCGACCGGTGCGGAACCAGACCGGCCAGGAGATCGGCCGGCTCGACGACGTCGTGGCCCGCTGGGCCGATGGGCAGATGTACCCGCCGGTCAGCGGTCTGGTCATCCGGGTCGGTCGACGTCTCGCCTTCGTCCCGGCCTCCGCCATCGACCGGATCGGCCATGCCGAGGTGGTCCTCCGCTCGGCCCGTCTCGACCTGCGCGACGTCATCCGCCGTTCCGGCGAGGTGCTGCTGGCCAAGGACGTCCTCGACCATCAGCTGGTCGACGTCGAGGGGGTCCAGGTCATTCGCGCCGCCGACCTGTACTTGGCCGAGGTGATCGGCCGCATCCGGCTGGTGGGTGCCGATGTCTCCAACGCCACGCTCCTGCGCCGGCTCGGCCCGCGTCGGTGGCGCCCGCGCCCGACGCCCGATCGTGTGATCGACTGGGCCGCCATTCAGCCCTTCGCCGAGTCGGGCATGGATGCCGGCGGCGCGGCAACCCAGGTGCGCCTGAAGACGACCAACGAGGGTCTGCACCGGCTGAGACCCGGGGAGCTGGCCGACCTGCTGGAGGACCTGCGGCGCGATGAGCGGCGCGAGCTCCTGGCCGCACTGGGCCCCGACGAGGCCGCGGATGCCCTCGAGGAGATGCAGCCCGAGGACCTCGAGCAGCTCCTGCGGGAGTCGGACCCGGTCGAGGCGGCGCGGCTCCTGGCCGCCATGGAGCCGGACGAGGCGGTCGACGCGTTGCGAGACCTACCGGTGGCGCTGCGGGGCGAGGTCTTGCGTCACATCCCGGCCGTCGACCGCGCTCGCGCTCCGCGAGTTGCTCGGCTACGAGGAGGACGAGGCGGGCGGCATCATGACGACCGCATTGGTCACGGCCAAGTCGGGAGAGAAGGTGAAGAAGGTCGTCGACCGCCTCTCCGAGGCCCGGGCGCACGGCGCCGACCTCGATGCGGTGGCGGTGGTCGACGACGACGGCCGGCTGCTCGATGACGTCTCCGTGCTCGATGTCCTGCTCGCGTTGCGAGCGTCGACCGATACACGCATGTCCGCGCTCGTCGGCGACGAGGACGTGGTGACGGTGCGCCCGCACACGTCGGCCGACGAAGCGGCCGGGCAGCTGATCGAAGCGCGACGCCACTCGATGGTCGTGGTCGACGACGAGGGACGCCCCATCGGGCGCATCCTGGCCGACGACCTCCTTGACGCGCTCGTCCCAACGAAGGGCCGCTTCCACTTTCCGCGCCTTCTGTCATGAGGGTGCGGTCCATGAGGCGGTGGTGGATCTATGTCGCCGCCGCCGGGCCGGGGCTCATCGCCGCGGCCGCCGGCAACGACGCGGGCGGCATCGTCACCTACTCGTCCGCGGGTGCCCAATTCGTCTACCGCACGCTCTTCCTGATGGTGCTCATCACGGTGGCCTACGTGATCGTCCAGGAAATGGTGGCCCGTCTGGCCACCTACACCGGCAAAGGTCTGGCTGCGCTCATCAGAGAGGAATTCGACCTCCGCCTGACGGCGTTCGCCATCATCGCCTTCGCCATCGCCAACATCGGCCTCATGGTGACCGAGTTCGGCGGCATCGCCACATCATTCGAGTTGTTCAGCGTCTCGCGCTACATCTCGGTGCCGATCGCCGCGGTGGCCATCTGGTCGCTGGTGCTCTTCGGTTCCTACCGCTACGCCGAGCGCATCTTTCTCCTGCTGACCCTCGTGTTCGTCGCCTACCCCATTGCCGCGGTTCTCGCCCACCCCAACTGGCACCAGGTCGCGGCCAATACCGTGTGGCCTCACTTCGTCGGCTCGAAATCGTTTCTCCTCCTCTCCGTTGCCCTGATCGGCACCACGATCACGCCCTACATCCAGTTGTACGAGGCGGGTGCGGTTGTCGACAAGGGTGTCAAGCCGGAGGACTACCGCTTTCAACGTGTCGACGCGATCACCGGCGCGGTCCTCGCCGCAATCGTGGCGATGTCGATCATCATCGCCACGGGGGCCACCATCGGAGGCACCGGGCCCCTCACGTCGGCCACCACGGCTGCAGAGGGGCTCAAGCCCGTCGCCGGCGCCTTCGCCACCACGCTCTTTGGCATCGGGCTGCTCGGCGCCTCGGCTCTGGCTGCCGCGGTCGTCCCCTTGTCGACGTCGTACGCCGTGGCCGAAGCCATCGGCGTCGAGCGCTCGGTCTCGTCGAGCTTCCGCCAGGCTCCAGTCTTCCTCGGCATCTTCACCTTCCAGATCGTCATTGGCGCCGCCGTGGTGCTTGTCCCGGGCAACCTCATCACGCTCATCTTGAACACCCAGGTGCTCGAGGGGGTCATCACGCCGATGACGCTGATCCTGATCCTGATCCTGGCCAACCGGCGTTCCTTGCTCGGGTCGGCGGCCAACGGGCCGGTGGCCCGCTGGGTGGGGGGATTGGCCATCGTCTCGGTCGCCATCGTGGCGGCCGTCTACGTCGTGTTGACGGTCCTCGGCTGGTTCGGCCTCGCCTGAACGGGGGCTCGACGGACCCCCAGGTGGACGCCGTTTGCGCAGTACCAGGGGGTTCGGGGAGGCTAGAGGGTCATGGTGAGCCGAGTCGGGACATCCGTTGCCTAAAACGCCTCGCCAGAAGTGGATCGAGACAAAGGAATCCTGGGAGCGCTCCCGCCACATCGAGTTGCCCGCCCCGGTGGCTGCCGCACCGCCGCAGCCTGGGGGTTTGCGTGTCGCCTTCCTGATCTATCGGGGCAATCCGCGCTGTGGGGGGCAGGGCGTCTACACGCGTCACCTGACCCGTGAGCTCCTCGCCCTGGGCCACTCCGTCGAGGTCTTCGCCGGTCCGCCGTGGCCCGAGCTCGACGAGGGGGTGGGATTCACACCGGTCCGCGGCCTCGACCTCTACCGCCAGCCGGACCCCTTCCGTATCCCGCACCGCAGCGAGTTCACCTCCCGGGAGGACTGGACCGAGTTCGCCATCATGTGCACGGCCGGCTTCGGGGAGCCACTGGCCTATTCGTTGCGGGCCCGGCAACTCCTGGCGGAGCGCCGCGACGAATTCGATGTCGTGCACGACAACCAGTGCCTCGGCAACGGGATGCTGGGCATGGTCGAGGACGGGTGGCCGCTCCTCACGACGTTGCACCACCCCATCACGGTCGACCGCCAGCTCGCGCTGTCGCACACGACGAATCCCTGGCAGCGGCTGACGACGCGCCGGTGGTTCGGGTTCCTCGGCATGCAGGTCCGGGTGGCGCGGGCGCTTCCCGCGGTGCTCACCGTGTCGCAGAATTCGCGTCAGGACATCGCGGCGCAGATGGATGTCCGACCCGAACGGATGACAGTGGTCCCCGTCGGGGTCGATCAAACCGTGTTCCGGCCCTTCGACGACGTCACCCCGGTGCCGGGGCGGATCATGGTCACCTCCAGCAGCGACGTCCCGATGAAGGGCCTGGTTCCTCTGCTTGAGGCGGTGGCCAAGTTGCGGACAGAGCGCGATGTCGAGCTGACCGTGATCGGCCGTCCCAACGAGGGGGGCCGGGTCGAGAAGGCCATCGCTCGCCTGGGGCTGGCCGACGCCGTGCACTGCGTGAGCGGTATTTCCGACGACGCGCTGGCCCACCTCTACGGCGAGGCTCAGGTGGCGGTCGTGCCCTCGCTCTACGAAGGGTTTTCGCTCCCCGCCATCGAGGCCATGTCGTGCGGCGTCGCCCTGGTCGCCACGACCGGTGGCGCGCTCCCGGAGGTCGTGGGCACCGATGGGGAGACGGGCCTGCTCGTGCCACCGGACGATCCCGGGCGCGCTGGCCGGTGCCATCGGCCGTCTGCTCGACGACCCTGATCTGCGCGCCCGTCTCGGTGCCGCGGGACGCGAGCGGGTGGTGAGCCGGTTCACCTGGCAGGTCACGGCGGCCGGAACGGCCGCCTGCTATCAGGCTGTCGTTGCCGGGCAGCCCCTCCCGGGAGCGCCGCCGCCCCGGGGCGGCGGACTGGAGACGTCGCTGGCCCGAGGAGCAGCCTGATGCTGACGGTCGACTACGACCGGCTCGGGGTCGGACCGGGGGATCTGGTCCTCGACCTCGGGTGTGGATTCGGACGCCATGCCTTCGAGGCCGCCCGCCGGGGTGCGTCGGTGGTCGCCCTGGACGCCGGTCCCGAGGAAGTGGCGCAGGTCCGCGGCACGTTCGCCGCCATGATCGAACTGGGAGAGATCGCTCCGGGTCACCCTGCGACGGCAGTGCAGGGGGACGCCCTCGCACTGCCTTTCGCCGACGGCACCTTCGACCGGGTGATCGCGTCCGAGGTGCTCGAGCACATTCCGGACGACTCCGCCGCCATGCGCGAGCTGTCCCGCGTCCTGCGCCCAGGCGGTGCGATGGCCGTGACGGTGCCGCGCTGCGGACCGGAGGTCATCAACTGGGCCCTGTCGGACGAGTACCACGACACACCCGGGGGACATGTGCGCATCTACCGGCGCTCCACGCTGGAACGCCGTCTCGAGCTCGGCCGGGCTCGAGCCCACGGGCCACCACTTCGCCCATGGCCTGCACTCGCCGTACTGGTGGCTGCGTTGCCTCGTCGGTCCGTCGAACGATTCGCACCCTGCGGTCGAGGCGTACCACAAGGTGCTGGTCTGGGACATCGTCAAGGCACCGTTCGTGACGCGCACCGCCGACCGGGTGTTGAGTCCCGTCATCGGCAAGAGCCTGGTGCTGTACCTCACCAAGCCCGTCGCCGGCGTGGCGGACCTGACCGACTCGCGCCCCACCTTGCCCCGCGGCGTGCCCGGACGGCGCGGGCCGACCACACCGAGCCAGGGAGCTGCGGCATGACCACTGAAGAGATCCGTTCCGACACCCTGCCGGAGGTCCCCGGCAGTCCTGACGAGTGCCGACGTGCTGGCCACCGGCCACGCCATCGCGGCGGTGCAGCGCCACGACGGGCAGATCCCGTGGTTCGAGGGCGGCCACTGCGACCCGTGGAACCACGTCGAGGCGGCCATGGCATTGACCGTGTGCGGCCTGGTGGACGAGGCGGTCGACGCGTACCGCTGGCTGGCCCGCCGTCAGCTGCCCGACGGGAGCTGGTTCAACTACTACCAGGGCGACACGGTCAAGGATCTCCGGCTGGACACGAACGTGTGCGGCTACCTGGCGGCCGGCGCCTGGCACCATCATCTGATCACCGGCGACGTCGAGTTCCTCGGGGAGCTCTGGCCGACGATTGAGAAGGGGATCGACTTCATCCTGCGCTCACAGCAGCCCGACGGCTCTGTGCTGTGGTCCCTCGACTCGACCGGCCGGCCGGAGCGCTACGCGTTGCTCACCGGGCTCGTCTTCGATCTACCACTCCATGCGGTGCGCCGTCGCCGTCGCGGAGTGTCTGGCCAAGGACCGCCCGGACTGGGAGTTGGCGGCCGGACGACTCGGCCACGCGGTGGCCCATCACCCGGGTGCCTTCGCCCCCAAGGTCGAGTTCGCCATGGACTGGTACTACCCCATGCTGTCCGGCGCACTCGAGGGCGAGGCCGGGGCGGCGCCGCATTGCCGACGGGTGGTCGACCTTCGTCATGGAGGGTCTGGGCGTGCGCTGTGTCTCGACGGGCGACTGGGTCACGGCGGCCGAGACGGCGGAATGCGTGCTGACGCTCGACGCACTCGGCATGGACGGTCCGGCCCTGGAGCTGTTCACGGCCGGGCAGAACCTGCGGCTGCCGGACGGGTCCTACTGGACCGGCATGGTGTTCCCCGAGCGGGAGACGTTCCCCAAGGACGAGCGGACGACGTACACGTTCGGGGCCATGGTGCTGGCGGCCGACGCGCTCTCGAACACGCAGTCCGGCCGCCGGCTTGTTCCGGGGCGAGGGTCTGCCGGCCGCGCTCGATCTGGCCGAGCCGCACTGCGGCGACGCCATTGAGGGGTGCACCGTCGCCGATCCACCACATCGGTTCTCGCGCGGCTGAGCGCTTCACTCGGGCCGACGGCGCCCGGGCGCTGGCCGGCTCACGCCGCCCGGTGCGCTGTCAGCCCGGGAGCGAGATGCGGCGCAACACGCGCAGGCTGCCGCAAGCGCCGTCGTCGGTGAACTCGCCCGACTCGAGCGCGGCACGATAGAGCTCGTAGGGCGGGCGCCCCCCGTCAGCGGGGTCGGGGAAGACGTCGTGGATGGCCAGCCAGCCCCCGAGCGGCGACGTGCGGAGGACCAGCCGCGGAAGTCGGCCCACGCCGGATCCTCACCGTGCCCACCGTCGATGAAGCAGAAGGCGAGCGGGCGGTCCCACCGCGCCGCCAGCGTCGGGGAGTCACCGACGATGCCCATGACGGACGACTCGAGACCGGCTCCGGTGATGGTCCGGCGCCAGTGCGGCAGCGTGTCGAGGCGACCGACCTCGGGATCGACCAGGTCGGCCTCGTGATATTCCCATCCGGGCTGGTTCTCCTCCGAGCCGCGGTGATGGTCGATGGAGAGCAGGGCAGCGCCTGTGGCCTCCGCGGCGGCCCCCAGGTAGACCGTCGACTTCCCACACCAGGCACCGATCTCGACGAAGGTCGTGGGGGCTTGCGCCGCCATGTCAGCCCAGCCGGCCCGCAGGGCGGCGGCGAACAGCGCCTCGCCTTCGTCGTCGGGCATGAAGCCCCGCGTGTGGCGCGCCGTCTCGAAGAGGGACTGCACGCGTGCCGACCCGAGGATCTCGTTCCCGGGCACGGACCCCGCCATCAAGCGACGGATACGCCGGCGGCGCGCAGCGACTGCGGCCAGCCCGGCTCGCTCGCGGGAGCCGTACGCCACGTTCACCCCGAGGCGCTCTATCGACTGGGCCACCCGGCGGGGTCCCGACGCGATCGGATGGTCGTCGAGGAAGGCGATGGCGCCCTCGGCGAAACGGGTGTCGCCGCACAGGGCGGGAATGGACTCGATGATGCGCGGCGGCGCGTTCTTCGGGAAGCGGTCGAGCACGCTGGTCCACTGCTCGGTCACTCGTGTCCACACCGCCTGGTTGCCGACGGGGTTGGCCAACAGTGCGCCGATGACCGCGAACCCGTTCTGGGTGCGCACCTCCGTCATGGCCAGGTCGAACGTGCGCAGGCACAGGTCGACGTCCGGGAACCCGGCCAGGGCACCGAGTGAACGTATCTCCTCTTGCGGTGTCGACGCCGATCGGTAGCGCTCCAACGAGCGCGTCGTAGTCCCCGGTCCGCAGGAGCTGCGACACCACCGCCAGCGTGGCCGACTCGATGTCCGGTGGGATCGGGTCGCCGGAGCCACCGCCGATCGGCGAGGCGTCGAAGCGCCGGGCCGCCTCTGCCCGCACCGCGGGGTCGGCGCCCACGGTTCCCATGAGGGTGATGGCCAGCGCCCGCAACGTCGGCGTGCGGTCGCCTTCCCCTGGGGTGGCGTCGAACCCCAGCCGGCGATGGGTCGCCCCGAACAGCGCCGTCACGGCCCGGTGCAGTGCCTCTTGGTCCCCGTCGGGCGCGATGCGATTGGTCAGCATCAAGGCGGACGCGACGGGGGCCCACGCAGCGGGGTCGGGCTCCTCGTCCAGCCGCGCCGCGAGCTCCAGGAACTCGTGCAGCGTAGTGAGGCCGGCGAGGGTGGTCGCCCAACTGTCGGCCAACAGGTTGGCCCGCTCCAGTGGGGTGAGCTCAGAGAGGTGCTCGGCCAACGCTGTCCGGTGCGCCGCCTCGTAGCCGACCCGGAACATGCCCCAGCCGCCGGCGTTCACGACGGCGAGCCCCTGCTCGGCCTCGGCGATCGGCTCCGGCTCGGCATCGAGGACCAGATGGCGCACCGGCGCGCCGGGCGCGCCACCGGCAGGGAGCGCCCGCACCGCGAGCGGGACACGCCACTCCTTCCCGATGGACGATGTCGCGCCGGCCGGCACGGGCCCGAGCGCGAAAGGCTGTTGGCTCAGTACGAACCCGTGCAACGAGACGAGCGGATGCCCACCCTGCAGGATGAACGTATCCATCACGTCGCGCACCGGAGCGCCGCTGGCGTCCTCGAGCGCATCCCAGAGATCGCTGGTCACCGTGTTGGCGTAGGCGTGGGCCTTGAGATAGGTCCGGACGCCGTCACGGAACACATCGGGACCGATGTGCTGCTCGAGCATGCGCAGGACCCCGCAGCCCTTTTCGTAGGTCAAGACGTCGAACATGCCCTCGGCCTCTTTGGGCGGTCCCACCGGATACTCGATTGGACGGGTGAGGTGCAGGGCGTCCACGGCCAAGGCCGCCTCGCGGGATGGCGCATAGCCGATCCAGCGGTCCCACGAAGGCCGGAAGGCGTCGACGCACAGCGTCTCCATGAAGGTGGCGAAGGCCTCGTTCAGCCAGATGCCCTCCCACCAGCCCATGGTCACGAGGTCGCCGAACCACATGTGGGCGAGCTCGTGGGCGATGACGTCGGCGACACGCTCCAGCTCGGCGCGGGCCGCCTCGTTCTTGTTCACCAGGAGTGCCGTGTCGCGGAAGGTGATGCACCCCAGGTTCTCCATCGCGCCGGCGGCGAAGTCCGGTATGGCGACGAGGTCGACCTTGTCGCCCGGATACGGGATGTTGAAGTACTCCGTGAAGAAGCGCAGGGCGAACGCGCCCACTTCCAGGGCGAATTCGGCGAGGGGGAGCTTCCCCGGGGTGCAGACCACCCGCAGTGGCACGCCGTCAACGTCGACCGCCTCGGTCATCTCGAGCTTGCCGATAACGAAGGCCACCAGGTAGGTCGACATCTTCATGGTGGGGGCGAAATGGATGCGCTGCTTGTGACCGACCTGGTCGATCGCGACAACGGGCGAGTTCGAGATGGCGTCGACGTCGGGTTCCACGATGAGGGTGATCTCGAAGACCGCCTTGCGGTCGGGCTCGTCGAAGCAGGGGAAGGATCGCCGGGCGTCGACGGATTCGAACTGGGTGGTGGCCATGGTCTGGGTCTCGCCGTCCGGTCCGGTGTACGTGGACCGGTAGAAGCCGCGCAGCTTGTCGTTGAGGGTGCCGCTGAACCGGCAGCTGATGGTGCTGGCGCCGGGGGGCAGCAGGTCGGCCGGCTGGAAGGTCACCTGCTCGAGCTCGTCGTCGAAGCTCACGCTGCACATGACGGTGACGCCGTCGGCGGTGAGGACCTCGACGTCGCTGATCGCCAGCTCGGCCGCGTTGAGCACGATCTGGCCGACCGTCTCCAGGATGTTGACGTCGATCCGTACGGTGCCCGAGAAGGTGGCGGACGCCACGTCCGGCTCGATCTCGATGTGGTAGATCTCCGGCTCGATCGTCCGCGGCAAGCGGAAGGACTCGGAGCCGGGCGCGACGGCTGACCTGGGAGCTGAAGGCATCCATGCAGGCTACCCGCGGTGCCGCGGGTAGGTTCTCGCTCCGTGCCCGATCAGGAAGCCCCGACCGCCGACGAAGCCGACAACCACGACCTCGACGTGGTGGCCATCGGCAACCCGCTGCTCGATGTCATTCAGCTGGCCAGCGACGAACAGCTGGCTCAGGTCGGCCTCGAGAAAGGGTCGATGACCCTTGTCGACCTCGCCACCGCCCGCGCCGTGCAGGAGACCATGCCCGCCCCCCGTTTCGTCTCGGGCGGGTCGGTGGCCAACACGACCGCAGGGATCGCGGTGCTCGGTGGTACCGCCGGTTTCGTAGGGGCGGTGGCAGACGACGAGGTGGGCCGGACCTACGCCGAGAACCTCCGGGCGGCCGGCGTCGAGTTCGAGCCGCATCTGAGCGAGACGGCGGTGGGAGACGGACTGGGCACCGGGCGCTGCATGGTGCTCATCACCGAGGACGCCGAACGCACCATGGGGACCTATCTAGGGGCCGCCTCGACATTGTCGCCCGCAGGGGTCCCGGAGGGGTTCGTCGCCCGTGCCTCCATCGTGCTGCTCGAGGGCTACCTGTGGGATGTGCCGTCGGCCAAAGAGGCCATGCGCCACGCGGCGGCCACCGCCCACGCCGGCGAGGGCTCGGTGGCGCTCTCCTTGTCAGACCCGTTCTGCGTGGACCGCCACCAGCGCGAGTTCCTCGACCTGCTCATCGACGACGTGGACATCCTGCTCGGCAACGAGGAGGAGATCACCATGTTGTTCGGGGTGCACTCGTACACGGACGCGTTGGCGGCGGCCGAGGAGACGGGCCTCCTGGTCGTCATGACACGTGGCGCGCAAGGCGCCACTGTTCTGACGGCCCGGGGCCCCGAGGATGTCCCGGCGGCCACCGTCGGGCAGGTGGTCGATACCACGGGCGCCGGGGATCTGTTCGCAGCAGGCCTCCTCTTCGGGCTCACGCACAGCATGGGCCCGGCCGAGAGCACCGGCCTCGGCGCCCTGTGCGCCGCCGAGGTCATCTCGCACACGGGCGCCCGGCCCGAGGCGGACCTCCGGGCGCTGGCCCTCGCCGCCGGCTTCATCGGGAGCTAGGCGACCGACAGCATGAGCCTCTCCATCGGCATCGTCGGTCTGCCCAATGTGGGTAAGTCCACATTGTTCAACGCGCTGACCAACAATGAGGTGCTGGCGGCCAACTACCCATTCGCCACCATTGAGCCCAATGTCGGCGTGGTGGCGGTGCCCGACCCGCGGTTGCAACGACTGGCGGATCTCTACGACGGCGCGCCGGTAGTCCCGGCGACCGTGACCTTCGTCGACATCGCGGGCCTCGTCCGAGGCGCGTCGCAAGGGGAAGGCCTGGGCAACCAGTTCCTGGCGGCCATCCGCGACACGGACGCCATCTGCCAGGTGGTGCGCGCCTTTCACGACGACGACGTCGTGCACGTCGACGCGCGGGTGGATCCGGCGGGAGACATCGAAACGGTCAACACCGAGCTGATCCTGGCGGACCTGCAGACCGTCGAGCAGCGCCTGCCGCGCCTGGCGCGGGAGGCAAAGGGCGACGCGGCATTGCGACCGACCGTCGACGCCGTGACCGTGGCCGAGGGCGTTCTCGGTGGCGGCCGGACCATCACGGAGGCTGCCGCGAGGGGCGAAGTCGACGCCGCCCTCCTGCGCGATCTGCATCTGCTGACGGCCAAGCCCTTCATCTACGTGTTTAACGTCGACGACGCCGCCCTGAGCGATGCCGACCTTGTCGCCCGCCTGGCCGAGAGCGTCCGGCCCGCCCGGGCCATCGTCCTGTGCGCACAGATCGAGGCCGAGGTGGCGGGCCTCGACGCCGCCGATGCGGCCGAGCTGTTACGCAGCTACGGGCAGGAGGAGTCGGGGCTCGAGCAACTGGTCCACGTGGGATTCGCCACCCTCGGGCTGCAGACGTTCCTGACGGCGGGACCGAAGGAAGCGCGCGCATGGACCATCCACATCGGCGACACCGCCCCCAAGGCGGCCGGCGTCATCCATACCGACTTCGAGCGTGGCTTCATCAAGGCGGAGGTCATCAGCTTCGACGACCTCATGGAGGCGGGTTCGGTCGCCGCCGCACGCACTGCCGGACGGGCCCGGATGGAAGGGAAGGACTACGTCATGCGCGACGGCGACGTGGTGGAGTTCCGCTTCAATACCTGATGCAGACAAATTCCCGAGCGAATGGGCGATGAGAAGCGGTTCTACAGGAGCATCCAGATCGTCCACCCGACCAGAGCCCAGGGCACAATGACAAGAGCGAGTGCCAGGGCAGCCCAGGCGGCGTAGTTCGTGTCGCCGCCGAGCGCGACAGGACGTACTGTGCTCACAGATTCCTACCTCCCCCACGAGGACCCCGTTGCGTGCCAAACAGTACCGAATTTCGCGGGGTTGAACAACGGATACACAACAAATCTACTGGAAACCCCTAGTGGCGATCCTCGCGAGCCGCGCAAACCCGCAGATCGGCGCGGCGAGACTGGCGAAGTGGAGCAGGATGCCCTCGTGAGATCACCCCACAACCCCAGAGTCATGCAACGCCCCACCGGGCCGTGGATCGTCGAGTGTCGTGAATGCCTCGACGATGGAGAATCGTCGGTGCCGATCGGTATCGGAATGCCTCTCTCGGACAGGGTGACGGCCCAGCGGCTCGCCGAAAACCACGCGGGACCGGGGCTCGGAGTGCGCAAAGCAAGTGAGGCCGCATACGGCTGATGCTCGCTGAGCCACCTCCCTAAAAAGGCGGGGTCACCGTTGGAAGAGACCACGGCCCCGGCTCAACCCGACGGGGGGAAGACGGGGAGCGGGGCCGTGGGCTGCGCCCCCCGTCCTACCAGCGTCTTATGACAACTTCGTCGCGACGGTGCCAGGTTTCGGTGAACGCTCCGGTGTTTTCTCCTCCCGGTCACGGCCGGGCAACCCATTCGTCGCCGAACGCGAAGCGACCCCGAGCGAAGAGCCCAGGGTCGCAACGCAGGCCGGCCTATCCCCCCGCCGGGCGCAGACTCTAGGCAACGCGGTGGTCGGATTCCGGTCAGGCCCTCTCACAGGGCCGACGCCGCAGCCGGTCACCCGCCGGCGTTCCCATTGACATTCGGCGGCGTGACGCTGAACGAGGTCGTGATCTGCTTCCCCTGCGCGTCGAGCACGTACCACGGGCCGCCGTCCTGGTCGATTCCCTGCCCCATGATGACGCCGGGCGAAACGTCGCCGTTGTAGAGGTAGAGAGGGTGGCCCCCGTAGGAGAGCTGCGTCGCGCCGTCCGGCCGCTGCAGCGTGGCGACGAGAGAGGGATCGACACCTTTGCCGACGCGCACGGTGCCGTCCTGAATCAGTGGCGGCCATTGGAAGACGCAGCCGTCGTTGATGCAGGCGCTGCGGGTCGGCGTGTCGGGGACGAAGTCGTAGAGCGTGTCGCCGCCCCCGGTGGCGAGGATCGGCCCGACGGGGGAGTGCTGCAGCGTCAAGGTGAGCGAGTTGTCCGTCGTGGGCGGCGACGAGAGCGTTGTCACGCCGGCACCGGCACAGGCGCTGAGCAGCAGCGCGCATCCGGCCAGGGCTGCCGGAACGACCAGGGCGGGACGGCGCAGCCGGCTTCCCATCAGGTGCTCGGCGCCGGGACGTTGGTGCCCAGCAGCCAGCTGATGGCGGCCAGGGCGTCGGACGTCGTCCAGTCGGGCGCCTGGGGGTGCTGCAGGTCGTGTAGTCCGCCGCCGTCGAGGAGCCCCTGCAGCTTGGGGTTCAAGGCGCCCTTCTGGTTCGGTGCGGACGCGTCGACGAAGCGCTCGCGTCCGGCGGCGTCGAGAAGGATGTAGCCGTCCGTGTGGTTGACGTCGTAGGTCAACCCCAGTCCGGTGTACCAGTCCGTCTTCGGGGGCTGTTCCTCGGGCACTATCTGGTACGAGACGCCGAAGGGCTTCCAGAAGGCGGCGATGTTCGCCGGCGTGCCCGTCCAGAGGTCCCAGTCGGCCCCGAACTCCTCTTGGTAGGCGGTCAGACGGGCCACCGTGTCACGGCCCGGGTCCACGGTGGCCTCGACGAAGACGACGCGGTGCGCCAGCCCGGCGGCCTGCAGGTCGCGCTGCAAGGAGATGAAGGCACCGGTGACGAGAGGGCACTCGTCCTGGCACAGGGTCAGGAACGGCGCCAGGACGACCACCTTGCCGCGCAGGCCGGCCAGTGACACGGCCTTGCCGTCTTCGTTGACCAGGGGCACGTCCTGCGGCGTCGGCCGGTCGAGGACCAGGCCCTGGTTCGCCGGCGGGGCGGCGGGCGCGGAGGAGCCGCAGGCGGCGAGCAGCACGCCGAGGGCGACGGCAAGGGGGACAACTGCGCCGTGGGCTCGGCGGGGTGCAGAGCGGGTCAGGCGTCGTCCTCCCCGGGGGGCAGGAACGTGAAGGGCAGGTCGGCCAGCGCGATCAGCCTCGAGGCGATCCAGCGGGTCAGCTCGTCGAAGACCGGGACGAGGGTGGACGGCTCCTCGAGCTGCTGCTCGCTGAAGCGCAACGAGCCCTCGTAGGTCGCCTCGGCGGCCCAGCGCAGGCCGTCTTCCACGTCGTCCGCTTCGGTGCGCACCTGTTCGATGGTGGTGGCGGTGCGGACCAGGTCCGCGGGTTCGCCCAACGGCCCCGTGGCGGGCAGGGCCGTCATGACCTTCTCCGTGTCGGGCGCCTCGGCCATGCGCTGCACGCGCAGCGCCACCTCGATCACGACCTCGGGCAGCTCGTCGGGCGGCTCACCGATCGACCAGCTGCGGTAGGAGGTCTGGCTCCACGTGGGCCAGTCCACGGACACGTCGGCCCGTACCCGGGGCGGTTGCTCCTCTCCGGGCAGGCTGTAGGAGGTCTCCCAGGAGAGGTCACCCAGGAAGACGTCGACCTGGAAGCGCTCCTCGACCGCCTGGCGCTGCAGGAGCGCCCGGTCGAAGGAGGAACGGATGGTGCCGATGAGGTCGACGAGGAGATGGTCGAGCACGCCGCACGAGGATAGGCCCGCCACGGCCGCCCCCGGCTTCGCCCACGAAGCCGGATCCCGACCGGCGACGCTGTTACCGTCGAGCGCATGGCTGATGCGTCGGTATGGCTCGAGCGCAGGGTGATCGCCTATGCGCATCAAGGCGGGGCATGGGAGGCGCCTTCCTCCACCTTGCACGCCATCGGCCACGCGCTCGAGGCGGGCGCCACGGGGGTCGAGCTCGACGTCCACGCCACGGCCGACGGCGAGCTGGTGGTCTGCCACGACGCCACGGTCGACCGCACCACCGCGGCCCGGGGCAGCATCTCGTCGTTCACCCTGGCCGAGCTCCGCGCCATGGACTTCTCCTACTGGTGGATCCCCGGGGCCGACGTCACGCCGGGGCACCCCGAGGCCGACTACCCGTTCCGCGGGAGGGCGCCGGCCGATCCGTCGTTCGGCATCGCCACCCTGCGCGAGGTCCTCGAGCGGTTCCCCGGGGTGGTCCTGAACCTCGATATCAAGCAGACGGCCCCTGTGGTCGCCCCCTACGAGGAGTCGCTGGCCCGTCTCCTGGCCGAGTTCGGCCGCACGGACGACGTGATCGTGGCCTCCTTCCTCGACCCGGCCACCGACGCCTTCCGTGCGGTCGCGCCGGCGGTGCCGACCTCGGCCGGCACCATGGCGACGGCCGAGGCCTGGCGGGCGGCGCAGGCCGGCGAGGTCCTGCCAGACATCCCGGCGGTCGCCTTCCAGGTGCCCGAGCGCCAGGGGGACCTGGTCGTGGTCGACGAGCGGTTCGTGGCCGCGGCCCACCGGGCGGGCAAGGCGGTCCACGTGTGGACGGTCAACGACGCCGAGTCGATGGAGCGCCTGCTCGACCTCGGCGTGGACGGGATCATCTCGGACGTGCCGACCACGCTGCGTGGCGTGCTGGGCGCAAGAGGAGCCGACTGGAACGGATTGTGAGGTCCCGGCGGACCGGCCGGGCCGTCAGGGCGTGGTCAGCCGCGGCCGCAGTTCGGCTTCTTGCCGTGGTTGGCCTTCTTCTTCTTCCTGAGCTTGCGCTTCACCGTTCGCTTCGACATGAGGCGAAGAGCTTAGACGGAATGCACCAGGCCGTCCGGTAGCCTCGTCGGATGCGGTCCGGATGGCTGCTGCGGGACGGCGATGTGGTGTGTGCGCTCGAGCTGGCCGAATCGCCGGCCGAGCGTGGCGCGTTGCGCGGACGGCCGGGCTGCGACGGCGCCCTGCACGTGGGCGGCGCCCGGACCGTGCACACGGCCGGCATGAAATTCCCCATCGACGTGGCTTTCCTGTCGACTGATCTCACCGTGGTGCGGGTGGCCAGGCTCAAGCCGTGGCGGGTGGCCACGGGCGGGCGGGCGGCCCGCAGCGCCGTGCAGACCGAGGCCGGATCGCTCGAGCGCTGGGGCGTGCGGGTGGGCGATCAGCTCGAGGTGCGCGAGGTGCCCGTCGGCCCCGACGGTGCCGCAAGCGGCTTGCCGTGAGCGACGAGCGGCGGGGCCGGCTCGTGCTGGTGGCCACGCCGATCGGGAACCTGGGTGATCTGTCGCCCCGGGCGCACGAGGTGCTGGCGACGGCGGACCTGATCTGCTGCGAGGACACGCGGCGCACGCGCGCCCTCCTGTCCGCCCGCGGCATCTCGGCCAAGGGGCCCACCGGCGACCGGTTGCTTTCGCTGCACGGGCACAACGAAGCGGCCCGGTTGGACCGGGTGGCCGCTGCCGTCGCCGGCGGTGCGGTGGTGGCCGTCGTCAGCGACGCCGGCACACCGGGGATCTCGGACCCGGGTGCGTGGCTGGCGGCGCAGCTCGCCGCCGCGGGCGAGATCGTGAGCACCGTGCCCGGCCCGTCGTCCGTCCTGGGCGCGCTGGTCGTCAGCGGCCTGCCGACCGACCGCTTCTGCGTCGAGGGCTTCCTGCCCCGCAAGGGCCCCGAGCGCCGGCGCCGCATCGGCGCGCTCATGGCCGATGCCCGCACCACGGTGCTGCTGGAGGCCCCGAGCCGGGTGGCGGCCACGCTGACCGAGCTGGCGGTCGGTGACGCCGGGCGTCCGGTCGCCGTCGTGCGCGAGCTGACCAAGCTGCACGAGGAGGTCTGGCGCGGGACGCTGGGTGAGGCGGCGGAGGTGTTCGCGGCACGGGAGGTCCGTGGCGAGGTGACGCTCGTGGTGGGTGGGGCGCCCGCGGCTCCGCCCGCCCGCGAGGAGGAGGTCGAGGCGGCCGTGCGCGCCGCATGGGGCGACGACCCGTCGGCGGGCCCGCGCCAGGTGGCCGAGCTCGTGGCAGCGTCATTCGGCGTGCCCCGCCGGCGCGCCTACGAGGCGGCCCTGCGCGTGCGCGACGAACCGGGTTGAGGCGAGGCCCCGTCCTTCCCCGTCCGAGGGCGCCGGTACGCTACCGGCGGTGCCCCCCTACTACCTGACGACACCGATCTACTACGTCAACGACGCGCCGCACGTCGGCACGGCGTACACCACGGTCAACGCCGACGCGCTGGCCCGCTGGCACCGCCTCCTTGGCGACGACGTCTGGTTCATGACGGGCACCGACGAGCACGGGGCCAAAATCGTGGAGGCGGCCGAGGCGAGCGGCATGACGCCCAAGGAGTGGACCGACCGCACCTCGGCCCGCTTCGTGGAGGCGTGGGAGCGCCTCGACATCTCGAACGACGACTTCATCCGCACCACCGAGCCGCGCCATTACGAGGTGGTGCAGCAGTTCCTGCAGCGCATTTACGACAACGGGTTCATCGAGCTCGGCTCCTATTCGGGCCTCTACTGCGTCTCGTGCGAGGACTACTACACCGAGGACCAGTTAGTCGACGGCAAGTGCCCGATCCACGGCCGTGCCGTCGTGGAGATGAAGGAGGACAACTACTTCTTCAAGTTGAGCCAGTTCGAAGAGCGCCTGCTCGACTACTACGACAGCCACCCCGAGTTCGTGCGGCCGACGTCCAAGCGCAACGAGGCGCTCGGCTTCATCCGCGGGGGCCTGCGCGACGTGTCGATCACGCGCACCTCGTTCACGTGGGGCGTGCCCGTGCCCTGGGACGGCGGGCATGTCTTCTACGTCTGGTACGACGCGCTCATCAACTACCTGACTGTGGCCGGCTACGGCCGCGATCACGCCGCCTTCGCGGCACGCTGGGGCGCCGCCCACCACCTGATCGGCAAGGACATACTCAAGTTCCACTGCGTCTGGTGGCCGGCCATGTGCATGGCGGCCGGCATAGAGCCGCCGGCCGAGATCTTCGTGCACGGCTACCTGCTGATGGGGGGTCAGAAGCTGGGCAAGTCGATGATCGCCTCG
The DNA here is from genome assembly GCA_963745665.1 of uncultured Acidimicrobiaceae bacterium. Classification (GTDB taxonomy): domain Bacteria; phylum Actinomycetota; class Acidimicrobiia; order Acidimicrobiales; family RAAP-2; genus Bog-473. The sequence goes on from CAVUYE010000003.1 coordinate 498,416, forward strand.
GGGCTGGCCGGTGGCGAGGGCGCGGCGCCGCTCAACATCACCGACGTGTCGCCGCTTGCGCTGGCCGACGACTTCGGCGTCGACCCGCTGCGCTACCACCTCCTACGCGAGGTGGCGCTGGGCGGTGACGGCGATTTCTCCTACGAGGGCATCGTGGCGCGCTACAACGCCGACCTGGCCAACAACCTCGGCAACCTCGTGTCGCGGGTCACGACGGTCGTGCACTCCAAGAGCGGCGGCGTCGGCCCGGGCTCCAACCCCGCCAGCGCGCTCGGCCCCCGTGGCAGAGGTCGTGTTGGATGCCGCCACGTCGGCCTGGTCCCGCTGGGCGCCGCAGGAGGCGCTCGAGGAGACGTGGCGGCTCATCGGCGCCGCCAACGCCGAGCTCGAGTCGGCCGAGCCGTGGAAGATGGAGCCGGGGCCCGACGTCGACGCCGTGCTCGGTGACGCTCTCGAGGTGCTGCGCATCGTGGCCATCCTGATTGCGCCCGCTATGCCGTCGACCGCAGCCGAGGTGTGGCGCCGGATCGGCGTGGGCGGCGATCCCTCGGCGGCCCGTGTCCCGGAGGACGCCCGCTGGGGCGGGTACCGCGGCGGCGTGGCCGTGGTGAAGGGGGATCCGCTCTTCCCGCGGCGGAAGGCGTGACTTTGGCAGGTTGGTTCGACTCCCACTGCCACGTCCAGGAGGAGTACCTCCCCGAGGATGCGGCCGGCGGGGCGGACCTCGAGCCCGTGCTGAGCCGGGCCGCCGAGGCTGGCGTGGCGCGGCTGGTCTGCATCGGGACCGGGGCGGCCACCTCGGCCCAGGCGGTGGCACTGGCCCGGGCGACGGCCCGGGAGGGGACGGTCCCCCGAGCCTGGGCCTCCGTCGGCCTGCATCCTCATGAGGCGAGCGAAGGCGTGGACGAGGTGGCGGACCTGTTGGCGCGCGAGCTGGCGGCGGACGACGGAGCGGTGGTGGCGGTCGGGGAGTGCGGGCTCGACTACTTCTACGAGCATTCGCCGCGCCACGCGCAGCGCACCGCCTTCGCGGCGCAGATCGCGTTGGCGCACGCGCACGAGCTGGCGCTGGTGATCCACGCCCGCGACGCCTGGCGCGATCTCTTCGACGTGTTGGCGGCCGAAGGCGTGCCCGATCGCACCGTGTTGCACTGCTTCACCGGTGGTCCCGACGAGGTCGAGCAGTGCCTGCGCGCCGGCATGTACGTGTCGTTCAGCGGGATCGTGACGTTCAAGAACGCAACGGATGTCAGGGAAGCCGCGGCGCGTTGTCCGCTCGACCGTCTACTGGTGGAAACGGACAGCCCGTTCCTCGCGCCGGTACCGCACCGGGGCCGCGGCAACGAGCCGTCATACCTTCCGTTCGTGGGCGAGGCCATCGCCGCCGTCAAGGGGTGCACGGTCGACGAGGTGCGGGAGCGCAGCGCCGCCGCGGCCGCCATGGTGTTTTCCACAGGAAGCTAATCCACGCGCTGTTGTGCGTAATACGAGAACCTTGTGACCTGGGTGTTTGACGTTGAATTCAACGAAAAACGGCATGTGAGCAGGGAGTTCATGTAAATATCGGGGGCGACGGGGTACGTGACCAGGGAAAAGAGCGCGCGAAAACCTTTCCCTCGTTTTCGGGTTTGCGCGGCCTGCGTTTGGTTATCTAACTTCTCCAGAAACCCCTCGCCACCCGTATGTCGGCGCGGGTGCACTGTGTCCCCGGAGAAGGGTGGAGCCCTGCGGAACCAGAGCACTGGGGGGAGGCGCCTCGGCGTTGCTGCAGTCATTTGCGGCGCGTTGTTCGGCGCGCCTCTCCTGTTGTTGCAAAGCGCGTCAGCGCACACGCCGCGGTCACAAGCCGCGGGCCGAAGCGCGCACGACGAGCGGTCAGATGTCGTGCATCGGGCGACACACCCTGATGGTGTGAACCTGCCGTCGAACCTCGTCGCCTATCAGGCGCCGGCGACGACGTCGACGACCGCGCCAGCGCCCACCACGACGACGGCACCGCCCACCACGACGACGCAACCGCCGCCGCCCGCCACGACGACGACGCAACCACCACCGCCGACGACGACGACAACGACGGCACCACCGCCACCCGTGCCGACGCACAGCGAGGACGGCGATGCCACGTGGTATGCCGCCGCACCGGCGGGCTACTGCGCCAGCCCGACGCTCCCGTTCGGCACGGAGCTGACGGTGGTGAACGAGGCCAACGGTGCGTCGACGGTCTGCACGGTGGACGACCGTGAGGCAGCGGGCTACCCGCACGTTGTCGACCTGTCGCCCGAAGGCTTCGCGCAGATCGCTGACACGAGCCAGGGAGTGGTGGACGTCACAATCTCCTGGTGACCCTTTCCGGCGCCGACATCGCACACCTGCTCTCGGCGCACGGGCTACGGCCCAGCCGTGCCCTCGGTCAGAACTTCGTCGCTGACCCCAACACCGTCCGCCGCATCGCCCGTCTGTCCGGAGCGGGGCCCGGCTCACGGGTGCTCGAGATCGGGGCGGGCCTGGGGTCCTTGACCCTCGCCCTCGCCGAGACCGGGGCCGTGGTGGTGGCCGTCGAGGCGGATCGGCATCTCGTCCCCGTCCTGCGCACCGTCGTGAAGGCCGCGGGGGTGGAGACGGTGCAGGGGGACGCCCTGGAGCTCGACCTGTCTGCGCTCCTGGCCGAGCGGGCCCCGGCTCCCTGGAGCCTGGTGGCCAACCTCCCCTACAACGTGGCCACCCCTCTGGTGCTCAAGACGCTGGTCGAAGTGCCGGCGGTGACCCGCCTGCTGGTCATGGTGCAAAGGGAGGCGGGGGAGCGCATGGCGGCGGCGGCGGGTGATGACGCCTACGGGGCGGTCTCGGTGCGGGTCGCCTACTTCGCCCGGGCCGAGGTGGTGGGGCGGGTCCCGGCCTCGGTCTTCATCCCCCGGCCGCGGGTCGAGTCGGTCCTGGTCCGGCTGGAGCGCCGGCCCGAGCCCGCGGTCGATCCGGCACTGGTCTCCTACGAGCGGCTCAACACCGTCGTGCGGGCCGGCTTCGCCCAGAGGCGCAAGATGCTGCGGCGTTCCCTGGCCGGCGTCGTCGACCCGGCCTCCTTCGAACGGGCCGGTGTGCGGCCCGACGCCCGGGCCGAGGAGCTCGACGTGGCGGCCTGGGGCAGGCTGGCGGCCCTGTGAGCGACCTCCCCGAGACCGAGGGTCCCGCCAGCGGCGGCGGCGTGCGCCGGCTGCTGGCCCCGGCCAAGCTGACCTTGTCGCTGCAGGTGACCGGCCGGCGGCCCGACGGCTATCACGAGCTGGAAGCCGAGATGGTGACGCTCAGCCTGGCCGACGAGCTCGAGATGGACCCAGGGGGGTCCGGGCTCGCTGTGGCCGTCGCGCCGGGGGTGCGGGCCGATGGGCTGCCGGGCCCGGGGCAGAACCTGGTCGAGCGGGCCCTGGCCGCCTGTGGCCGCAATGCCGCCGTGCGCCTGACCAAGCGGATCCCCGCCGGCGGGGGGTTGGGCGGCGGTTCGGCCGACGCCGCCGCCGTGCTGCGCTGGGCCGGCTGCGCCGACCCCGAGGTGGCGGTCCGCCTCGGTGCCGATGTGCCGTTCTGCCTACTCGGAGGGAGGGCCCGGGTCGAAGGGGCGGGGGAGGAGGTCACCGCGCTGCCCTTCGAGCCCCGCCGGTACCTGCTCGTCCTGCCGCCCTTCGGCGTGGAGACGGCCCGGGTCTACCGGGCCTGGGACGAGAAGCCCCGGCACGAGGGCGCCAATGCGCTCACCTGGGCGGCGCTGGCCGTCGAGCCCCGCCTGGCCGTGTGGCGAGACGCCCTGGGCGAGCTGACCGGGTACGAGCCGGTGCTGGCCGGCAGTGGGTCGACGTGGTTCGTCGAGGACGGCGAACAGAACGAAGCGGGCGACGTGCCGGTGCAGCTGCGCGTCGGCGCGGAGACGGCGCCGCTGGTGCGCGCCCGGACGGTGCCGGCGGGCTGGGATGGGGACTAGGGAGGGGTGGGATCGGGCGGCGGAAGTTACTTGCCGGCCCGGCGCTGCCACCGGGTGGCCTTCAGCATCTTCTTGTGCTTCTTCTTGCGCATGCGCTTCCGGCGCTTCTTGATCAATGATCCCATGTCGTGCGGCAGGCTAGCGGTCTGCGGGGCCGACTGCCAGGTCGGTCCCCGGGTCAGGAGGGTGTGATGGGCTTCGAGATCGTCCGGCTCGACCACGTGCAATTGGCGATGCCCCCGGGCCGGGAGGCCGAGGCGGAGGCGTTCTACTCGGGGCTCCTCGGGCTGGCGCGTCGGCCCAAGCCCGAACCTCTGGCCGGGCGCGGGGGGTGCTGGTTCGGCGCCGGGCCGGTGGCCGTGCACCTCGGCGTCGAGGAGGACTTCCGCCCGGCCCGCAAGGCCCACCCTGCCCTGGCGGTCCGCGACCTACCCGCCTTGGAGGCCGCCCTGGTGGCCGCCGGCGTGGAGGTCCGGCCGAACCCCGACGCGGCCCCGGGCGCCGGCGCCTACGTCGACGACCCTTTCGGTAACCGGATCGAGCTCGTCGCCGAGGCCTGAGGCCCGGAGCCTGAGGCCTGGGGAAAGGAGGGGGGAGGCGCCGGCAGGGACGGAGGCGGACCGCCCCTACCGGCGACACCGGTGGCCGAAGAGGTACTCCACACGAGGCGGAGAGTGGGATTTCGCACCACCGGGTTAATCGAAGGACAGTGTGCGCCCCGAACCTTGGGACGTGGTGGGCGCTCTCTAAGAAGACGAGAAGAAATGCGCCGTCAGCCCGTGCCCGTGACGGCGTCGGGATCGGGAGCGAGCTCCGGGTCCCGTTCGGGGGCGGTGTCGCGTGCCGGCTCGACAGGGCCGGTCACGGTCGGGAGGCGCATGGTCATGCGTGCTCCGCCATAGGGGTCGTTCTCGGCCGCGATGCTCCCGCCCTCGGCTTTGACGACCTGGGCCACGATGGCCAGGCCCAGGCCCGATCCCGGCAGGCCGCGGGCCGCCGGAGAGCGGTAGAAGCGGTCGAAGATGTGCGGCAGATCCGCCTCGGCGATGCCGGGGCCGTGATCGCGCACGACCACCGTGCCCTCCCGGCACTCCACCGCGACCGGCTGGCCCGGTGGGCTCCATTTGCGGGCGTTGTCGAGCAGGTTGCCCACGGCCCGGCGCAGGCCGGCGTCGCTCGCCACGACCCAGCACGGGGCGGCATCGAGCTCGAAGTGCACGTCCTTGGTCCGCCCGTGCGTGTTCTGGACGGCGACCTCGTCCCGGACGAGCAGATCGAGCCGCAGCGGCTCTTTATTGGCCGGCCCGCTGTCACCGCGGGCCAGCTCGGCCAGATCGCCCACAATGTCGGTGAGCTCCTGCAGCTGCACGAGCACGTCGTCGACCAGCACGGTCCGGTCCTCCGCGCTCAGTTCGTCGACGCGGCGGATGACCTCCAGGTTGGTGCGCAGACTCGTGAGCGGTGTGCGCAGCTCGTGCGAGGCATCGAGGACCAGCTGGCTCTGGGCCCGGCGCGACGACTCGAGCGCTTCGAGCAGGCGGTTGAAGGTCCGGCGCAGGCGGCCCAGCTCGTCGGGGCGGCCCGGCGAGAGCCGGCGCGTGACATCGGTCGTCTCGGCCAGGTCCTCGACCGTGTCGGTGAGCGAGTTGAGCGGCACCAGAGCCGTGCGGGCCACCAGCCAGCCGAGCACGACCGCGAGCAGCACGCCGGCGAAGGCCACCGCTCCGAGCAGCAGCGCCAGCTTCTTCAGCTGCGAGTCGACGTTGAGCAGGGTGGCGATCTGCAGCGCGCCGCCCCTCGTCAGGTAGGCGCTACCTGCGTCGAACGAGGTCCCCGGAGGGAGGTGCTCGACCAGCTCGCGCATCTCGTTCCCGTCGACGGTGACGGTGGTGAAGAAGTTCGGGGCAAGGCCATTGGCCACCAGCCGCACCTGCCCGGTCACGGGGAGGCCGCCCCCCGAGACGACGGCGCCGGTGGGGACGATCACCTGCCCCAGGGTGGCGGTGGTCGACCCGATCTCCTGGCCGGCGATGATCTTCTGCGCCGCCGTCTGCAGCGAGCTGTCCGCCGCCTCCACCAGCGTGTGGCGGGCCACCAGGAAGGAGCCGAACGAAGCGGCGAGCACTGCGACCACGACGGCGACCGTCGTCGCCAGCACGAGCCGGGTGCGGAAGGTCACGAGTCCCGCAGCACGTAGCCCACCCCGCGCACCGTCTGGATGCAGCGGGGCTCGCCTCCTTCCTCCAGCTTGCGCCGCAGGTACCCGACGTAGACGGCGAGCGAGTTGGTTCCCGAATCGAAGTCGAAGCCCCACACCCGGTTGAGCAGCACCTCGCGGGTCAGCACCTGCCGCGGGTGGCGCAGGAACATCTCGAGGAGGTCGAACTCAATCCGGGTGAGCGTGAAGGCCCGTGCACCACGCTGCCCTTCGCGCGTCGAGAGGTCGAGCGTCAGCTCGCCGACGCGCAACAGGCCGCCCTCGCCCTCGAAGCGGCGCCGCAGCAGGGCGCGCAGGCGGGCCAGGAGCTCGGCCAGCGCGTAGGGCTTGACCAGATAGTCGTCGGCGCCCGCATCGAGCCCCTGCACGCGGTCGTCCACGGCGTCGCGCGCCGTGAGCATGAGCACCGGGGTGTCGTCGCCCGCGCTGCGCATGCGCCGGCACACGGTCAGGCCGTCGAGGTCGGGCAGTCCGAGATCGAGGATCAGCGCATCGGGCGGGGCTTGCGCCAGGGCCTCGAGGGCCTCGCCGCCGGAGGGGACCGTGACCACGTCGTAGCCCTCGAGGCGCAGCGCACGGTCGATCGACCGGCGGACCGCAGGGTCGTCGTCCACCACCAGGATGCGCACGACCACAGAACCTATCGCCGCACCTCGGCCGGGCACGTTGCAGCGGCCTGTCTAACCTTGAGGCGGCGCCCGCCACATTCCGGGGTAGTTCAATCGGCAGAACGTCGGCCTTTGGAGCCGGATGTTGGAGGTTCGAGCCCTCCCCCCGGAGCCCCTGCCCCGGAACACCCTGTCAACGGCCGGTCGCCTTGTCCCGCTCCGCCAACTGGGCCAGGTAGTCGTTGTAGGCCGCCATTTCGACGTCCTCCTCCTTCTCCTGCGCCGTCTCCGGCACCGGCGTGGTGTCCCCGGAGGCCGCCGCGTCCGGCCCGCCGGGATCGGCTGCGGCGGTGTCGCCCGGCGGCCCGTCCGGAGCCGCCTCGTGGACGAAGCGCCACCACATGTAGACGGCATAGGCCGCGAAGAGGGGCCACTCGAACACGTAGGCCCAACTGAGGCTGTTGCCGCTGAGGGCTCGGTCGATCTGCCAGAGGCAGAGCCCGAGGAAGGCCGGCACCACGATCAGGATGACGACGTGGAGCTTGATGGCACGGCCCGAGAGCCAGACCTTCTTGTCCATCAGGCCCCGTCGTCCATCAGGCGTCTGCGAAGAGGAAGTCGGCGAGGATGGCGGCCAGCTCGAGCGGCCGGTCGCCCTGCACGCTGTGGCCGGCCCCCTCCACGCCGACGACCGTGGCGGTCGGCTGGCGCCGCAGGAGCTCGGCGACGTCGGCGTCGTCGACCACCGACCAGGCCAGGCCGCGCACCAGCAGCAGCGGCATGGTGAGGCCCGAGACGACGTCCCACAGGTCGCCGAAGTCGGGGTGGGTGGCCGGGCCGGAGGCATCGGTGCGGAAGCGGAGATAGCGCCAGACCCAGCTGCCGTCCTCGCGCTGGACGGCATTGTGCAGGATGCCCCGGCGCAGCGACGACTCGGACCGGCCGGGGTTGTGCTCGATGGTGCGCGCCAGCAAGTCGTCGAAGCTGTCGAAGCTGGCCGGCCCGTTGATGAAGTTGGTGATGGGCGCCGCCTTCTCGGGGTTGACGCCCGGTGTGACGTCGACGAGCACCAGCGCGCGCACGAGCTCGGGTGCAGAGGCGGCCAGCGCGAGGGAGGAGATGCCGCCGAGCGACATGCCGACCACGCCGCGGGCCCCGGGCGCGAGCGCGCGGATGACGATCGCCAGGTCGCGCCCGTTGCTGGCCGGCGAGATGGAGCCGTCGGGCCCGCCGTCGGAGTGGCCGTGCCCCGGCAGGTCGATGGCCAGCAGGGGCCGTCGCAGGGCCAGGGCCACCGTGTCCCAGGTGTGGGCGTTCTGCGCCCCGCCGTGCACCAGCACGACTTCGGGGGGCCCGCTGCCCCAGACCAGGCTCGAGACGGCCCGGCCGGGCGAGACCTCGACGTCGACGCGCCGCACCTCGGGGGGCCCGTCGTAGGGCAGGCCGTATTCGACTGCGTTCTCGTGGAACAGCCCGAACTCGTCGTAGGGCACCAATTCCGGCACGCCCACGAGTGTCCCATACGCACGCCGGGCAGTTCTGCGGGCTATGAATGCGCGATGCCTGAACGCCGTCTCTCCGCCGTCGTCCTGGCCGCCGGGGAGGGGACCCGGATGCGGTCCGAGCGCCCCAAGCCGCTGCACCTCCTGTGTGGGCGCCCCATGATCCTCCACGTGCTCGACGCCATGGCCGAGGTCGACGTGCGCCGGGTCGTCGTCGTGGTGGGGCACCGGGGCGAGTGGGTCACCAAGACGCTGGTGCAACACGCGCCGCCCACCATGGAGATCGAGTTCGTCGAGCAGCTGACCCGCACCGGCACCGGCGACGCGCTGGCCGTGGGGCTGACCGGGTTGCCCGACGATGATGACGACGAGACCGATGACGTGGTCGTCCTCCCCGGGGACACGCCGCTGCTGCGCCCGCAGACGCTGGCCGCGCTGGTACGGGCCCACCGGACGGAGGACGCCGGGGCCACCCTGCTGACCGCCGTGGTCGAGAACCCGCTCGGCTACGGCCGGGTCGTGCACGGCAAGGACGGGGACGTGACCCGGGTGGTGGAGGAGGCAGACGCCACCGAAGAGGAGAAGCTCATCGACGAGGTCAACACCTCCATCTACTGCTTCCGGCGCAGCATCTTGGCGCCGACACTGCGCCGGCTCAGCCCGGCCAATGCCCAGGGTGAGTACTACCTGACCGATGCCATCGGCGTCCTCAGCAGCGCGGGGTACGCCGTGCGGTCCCTGGTCCTGCCCGACTCCATGGAGGCGGCGGGGGTCAACGACCGGGCCCAGCTGGCCGTGGCCGAGGCCGAGCTGCGCGATCGCATCAACGAGCGCTGGATGCGCCGGGGCGTCACCATGTGGGACCCCGAGCGCACCTACGTCGACGCCGAGGTCCACCTGGAGGCCGACGTCTCCCTGCTGCCCGGGGTGATCCTGCGGGGCAACTGCGTCGTGGGCGCCGGGGCCGAGATCGGGCCTAACAGCGTGCTGACCGACACCACGGTCGGTGACGGCGCCGTGGTGGCGGCCTGCGTCTGCACCCTGGCCACCATCGGCGCCGGGGCGCGCATCGGGCCGTACAGCGTGCTGGCGCCCGGGGCCGAGGTGGCGCCCGGCACCGAGCTGGGGCCGCATTCGGTGGTGGCGGGGCCCGAGGGCTGAGCGGGCCGGCGGCGCGGCACACTGCGGCGCAGTAGCGTTGTCGGTGTGGAGTTGATCCCGCGGCGTCGCCTCGAGTTGATCTCCGGGCGGGCGCATCCCACCTTGGCCCGTGACATCGCCGGGCATCTCGGCGTCGAGCTGGGCGAGGCGAACCTGCGCGAGTTCGCCAACGGGGAGATCTACTGCAAGTACGGCATCTCCATCCGCGGCTGCGACGTCTTCATCGTGCAGACCCACGCCAGCCCGGTCAACGACTCGCTGATGGAGCATCTGATCATGATCGACGCGGCCAAGCGGGCGTCGGCCAAGCGCATCACCGCGGTCTGTCCCTACTACGGCTACTCGCGCCAGGACCGGAAGTCGACCGGGCGCGAGCCGATCACGGCCAAGCTGGTGGCCGACATGCTCTCGGCGGCGGGTGCCGACCGGGTGATCAGCGTGGACCTGCACTCGGGGCAGATCCAAGGCTTCTTCGACACGCCCTTCGACCACCTGGTGGCGGCGCCGGTGCTCGAGTCGTACATGCGCGAGAACCTCGAAGGCGACGTCGTCGTGGTGGCGCCGGACGCCGGACGGGTGAAGGTGGCCGAGCGCTACAGCCAGCATCTCGGCTTCGACCTGGCCCTGATCCACAAGACGCGGCCGCGCGGCACCTACAACGAGGTCAAGGCCCGCCACGTCGTCGGTGACGTCGAGGGCCGCCACTGCGTCCTGATCGACGACATGATCGACACCGCCGGGACCATTTGCGCCGCCGCCGAGCTGCTGTCCGAAGCCGGCGCCTCGGAGATCTCGGTCATGGCCACGCACGCCATCCTGTCCGACCCCGCCGTGGACCGGCTCAAGGCGGCGCCCATCTCCCGGGTGGTGGTGACCGACACCCTGCCGGTGGCCGACGACCGGATCTTCGACAAGCTCGAGGTCCTGTCCGTGGCCAAGATCATCGCCGACGCCATCGACGCCGTCTTCGAGGACACCTCGGTCTCCGAGCTCTTCGGCGGGGACAACCTGGTCTAGGTCCCGTTCCTCGGGTGCAGGAACCGAAGATGGATGGCTCCCACGCCACCTAAGCACATGCGATCGCGGTGGCTTGCCGTGACGGACGCTGTGCTGGCGGACCTGCGCAAGGTCTTCGCCGCGGCGTTTGTCCCGATCTTCCTTCTCATTGCGGGGTGGAGTCTGGCCACCCCACTCTTTGCGGCTCCGGATGAGCCGAGCCAGATTGTGCACACGGTCGCTCTCGATCGCGGCGAGCTGATCGGAAAGGCCTACCAGGGGCCCGGGAGCGCCTACACGGAGGTCACCGTTCCCGCACTGTTCGCCGACGGCAATCACTTCCCGTGCTACGCGTTCAAACCGAAGGTGCCCGCTTCGTGTGCCCGACCGCTCACGTCGAGCACGCAACCCGTTTTGACGACGACCTACGTTGGTCGCTATCCGCCGCTCTACTACGCGTTGACGGGCCTGCCGTCACTCCTGACGGTGTCGACCACCGGCATCTATCTCATGCGGCTGGTCAGCTCCCTGATCGGTGCCACCCTGCTGGCGCTCGCCGTTATGACCGTCGTGGCCTGGTCGAGACGGTCGTTCATGCTCGTCGGAGTGTTGTTGGCGGCGACACCCATGACATTGTTCCTCAGCGGCGTCGTCAACCCGAGCGGCATGGAGATCTGCGCCGCGATCTGCATGTGGACATCGGGTCTCGTCCTGGTGGTCGAGCGAGCGGAGCATCCTCCCGGAGGGCTCGTCGCGGTCTTCGTCGTGGCGACAACGGTGTTGGTGTTGAGTCGTGGCTTGTCGGTGTTGTGGGCCGCCATGATCCTCGCCCTCCTTGCGGTCCTCGGCCGCGGCGGGACCTTCGCGCTGCTCCGAAACCGGTCGATGCGACTCCCCCTTGTGGTCATCGCAGTCGCCTCGGTCGCCGTCATTGCATGGATCGTTGCCGCGCACTCGAACGACCTGGTCTCGATCGGCTACCAGTTCCCGAAGAACGAAGCCGATTCGGGCATCTTCTTGAGGATCCTCGGGCATACCGGTCCATGGATCCAGCAAATGGTCGGAGTGTTCGGGTGGCTCGATACCGGGTCGCCATGGGTCACCTGTGCGATCTGGTATGTCGCAATCGGATTCGTCGTCATCCTGGCCCTCGGCGTTGCGGACGCCCGATGGATCCTCACCATGCTGGTCTTGATCGCCGTGGTGCTGCTGGTCCCCGTGGCGATCGTCTACGCCCAGGTGCATCGTCTCGGGGTTGACTGGCAGGGCCGCTACATCATGCCGATGGCGGTCGGGGTTCCTCTTCTCGCAACGGCGCTCATCGACGGGACCGGCATCATGCGGCGGGTCCGGTCAAGAGTGTCAACGCTCCTCTGTGCCGGTGTCGGCGTGGCCGGCTTTGCCGCCTTTTTCTGGGCACTCCGGCGCTATGCCGGCGGCATCGCCGGTCCGTTCGATCCCGACCACGGGACGTGGAGAGCGCCCTTCGGGAACGGCGTCATGCTGGCGTGGTACCTCGTGGGAACCGTTGCGCTCGTGGGAGGGGTGGCGTTGGCCACCTGGCGCCTCGGCTCGAGAGGCGGAACGCAAGAACCTCAGGAGACGCTGGGTGTCCGGTCCTTCTCGACGGCGACCGACTCCTCGAATACCGACTCCTCGGCGACCGACTCCTCGGCGACCGAGAGCGTGCCGTTGACCTGGAGGTAGGGGTAGCGACGGAGGCCGGTCTTGTTCGACCGGTACTCCAGGGACGTCTTGAGCACCCCCAGGCCGTAGCGCATGCTTCTGCGAAAATTGATGGAGGAAGCATCTGCGTGATAGCTGGTCGGACAGGAGAGCTCTCCGATGCGCGCACCGGCCGCCAGCGCCTGCACGATGATCTGATTGTCAAAGATGAAGTCGTCGGAGTTGCACTCCAAGTTGAGGGCGGTGAGCACCTCCTTGCTGAAGGCGCGCAGGCCCGTGTGATACTCCGACAGCTTGTACTGCACCAGGATGTTCTCGAACATCGTCAGCGCCCGGTTGGCGACGTACTTGTAGCGGGGCATCCCGTTCCTCACCGCACTTTGCGAGAGGATCCGTGACCCGAGGGCGACGTCATATTCGCCGTACGCGATCAGCCCGGCCAGTGGCACCACGAGACGAGGCGAGTACTGGTAATCGGGGTGGAGCATGACGACAACGTCAGCGCCACGTCCGAGAGCCGCCGCGTAGCAGGTCTTCTGATTCCCGCCGTACCCTCGATTGCGATCATGCACAATGGGCTCGAGTCCGAGGGCCTTGGCGACCGTGACGGTCTCGTCGGTGCTCGCGTCGTCCACAATGAGGACGTCGTCGACGACGGTCCGATCGATCTCTTCGATGGTTCGGCCGAGGGTGACTGCGGCGTTATAGGCCGGCAGGACGACGGCGATCCGCTTGCCGTTCAACATGGAAGAGCCCGAGCCGAGGCGTCATCACCCGGCATTGCGCTCGTAGAGGACCAGCCGGTCCTGCGGGAATCTCCAGACCTCGTGATAGTTGGAAGGGACCTGGGGGTCGCTGATGCTCGGATCCTCATAGTGGAGAATGTAGCGATAAGACAGGGCGAGGGCAGATTCGATGGATTTGGCGTCTGTGGGCCCGAAGGTCCCCGTGAAAAAAAGCCCGTCGATGGTGATCTCACGACCGGAAAGGAAGCTCGCGGCGGCCACGAGATCCTGCGTCTTCGTCACCGTCGAGTACCCGTTGGAGCCGTCTGAGGCGTACATGAGGACGGTGGCCCCCTGGGGCACGACGGAAGAGATCTGCGCGAGCTTCAGGTTCGTCGGCGACAGCATTCCCGGCTGATGGATGAAGAAGGCTTCGTCCGTCGCCGTTGCACCGAGTTGAAAGAGGAGTATGAGGCCGACCGCGCACGACAGTCCCAGCGTCCCGAGTGTCAGGAACCTCGTGCGGCCCGAAGCGGCGTGTCGTGCCGGTGGGCGGACCTTGGCGCGCGACCAGAGCTGGTCGATTCCGTAGGTTGCCAGAACGCACGCGATCGGTAGCAGGTACATGACCGAGAGCACGGAGCCGAAACCGCCACGATTGTCGATGAACACACCCACGCCGTAGAGCAGGGGAACGATCAGGCAGGCGGCGGGCAGCAGCCTCCGCAGAGTCACCAGGCGCACCGCCCCGAAGACAGCCAGAGCGATGGCGGCCAGCGCGATGACAATGGCCAGATCGCTCAAGACCGAGGTCCAGAAGAGCGGCTTCACTGCGGCGAAGGGTGCGATGCCGGCCATCCGGTACGCGTACTGGACCGGCGCGAGGCCGGCCAGGTACTCAAACGGGTACTGGATGAAGAAGAGAGATCGCCCGTATCCCGTCTGCAGCACCCAGGCATGCAGTCCGCCGTCGAAGAGCAGCCATCGGATGTTCTGGATCCCGAAGACGATGCCGCTCGCGGCGAAGGCACCCACGACCCGCCAGGGGACCGAGGAACGGTCGCGGACAGCCGGGGCCAGCACGACGATGGCACCCCCGGCGACTGCGGCCACCGTGATCAGAAAGGCCGGCATGTACACGCCCGCCAACACTGCGGTGACGGCCCCGGCGAGGATTGCCGTGCCCACGCTGCGTTTCGTGAAGGCGAGGATGAACAGGAGGATGGCCGCCAGCATCAACGCCGTACCCCGCGCCGCCTGGGCCAACCCGAACCCGGAGAGAAAGAAGCGGGACTGGTTGGTCCCGACCAGGAGAAGGCCGAGTACGGCGATGATCCGAGAAGTCCCCAACGCCGAGCGCAGCAAGAGGTAGACCACGCAGGAACCGAGCGAGAGGCAGACCGCCGTGAGCACGTCGACGAGCTGGTATGCGTGCAACCCGAAGATCGTGAGGAGCCCTCCGTCGACCGTTCCCGCGCTACCGGGGTAGACGTTCGTCGGCAACAGCCACAGGAGGGGTGAGACATACGCGGTGGCGTGGGGGGCCGCGTAGGCATGGCCCTGCATGTAGGCGGCCGTGGGAGCCCACGTAAACAGATCGTCGCCGCTGAAGTTGGCCAGCGTCAGGGTCCCGATGTGGAGGACCGGGAGTTGGAGGACCAGGGCGACCACGAGGCCGAAGGCCAGCAGGATGGCGATGTCCACGCGGGCGGCCGAGACCTTCGCGATCGTCGAGCGCCATCTGAGGCCGACGACGACGAGGGAGAAGCAACCGAATACCGCGCAGGTGGTGACGATCACCGGGCCGCTGGCGAAATGCGGCGAGAGCCACTGCGAGGCCAAGTACAAGATCGCCAGACCGACGAACGGTGCGAGGAGCAACTCGGTGCCGCCACAGTCCGGGGCCAGCAGGACGACGGCTCCGAGACCCACGATGGTCAACAGCGCGGTGATGCCGACCACCAGCAGGAGGACCTCGAGAACAATCAATGGGGGCGGCCTCCCTACCCTCGGTCGATCCGGACACGGCGTGGCGGGCGACGCGTGCCCAGAAGACTGGGACCGCAGCATAAGGCAGGGCCGCCGACGGTTCGGAGCAGTCCGGGGCCCGGATTCCCGGCCCCGAGGGAGCGCCGGGATGTCTCGTGGCCGGACAGGGACGCTGCCCTCGCGTCCCGCCCCTTCGGGTCACGAGAAGCGGCGAACCCAAGGGATATAGTGTCGCCGTCAGCCGAGGAAGTGCCGGCGAGCGCGCCACTTCCGGGAGCAGGGAAATTGTCCTTCATCTATGAAACTGCAGTCGATCCTGACGCCGACAACAACAGCCATGCCTTCGCTCTCTCGCTGATCGGCTACAACAAGTCCGTTCTGGAGGTCGGCTGCTCCACCGGCTACCTCACGAAGGTGTTGACCGAGCGGGGCTGCAACGTCGTGGGGATCGAGATCGACCCGGAGGCGGCCGAGGTCGCCGAGCAGTGGGCCGAGCGGGTCGTGGTGGGCAACATCGACGAGGGCGACGTCTGGAACTACGTCAAGGATGAGGCATTCGACGTGGTCGTGCTCGGTGATGTGCTCGAGCATCTGCGTGACCCGCTCGGCTCGCTGAGGCAGGCCGTTCGGAAGATCAAGTCGACCGGCTTCGTGGTCACTTCGCTTCCCAACATTGCGCACGGTGACGTACGCATTGCACTGCTGCAGGGTCGGTTCCGCTACTCGGAGACCGGGCTCCTGGACCGGACGCACATGCGCTTCTTCACCCTCGAGACGATCCGTGAACTGATGAGCCAGGCGGGGCTCGTGGTCGTGGACACGAGGCGCGTCGTGATGCCGCTGTTCCATTCAGAGCTCGGGGTCAAGCGGAGCGATGTGAATCACAAGACGCTCGATGAGCTGCACGCGGACCCCGAAGTCGAGTCCTACCAGTTCGTGATGAAGTCAGTTCGTGACAACGGCGACGTGGCCGTGGCCGAGCTGGCTGGTCGGGTCCAGGAACTGACGGACCGTGTGCACAATCAGCGGATGCGCATCGCCCTGATCAGGAAGGCGCTCCGGGACAACAGGATCCTCGACGAGCACCTCGACGAGCACAAACGGTACATCGAGGCGTTGGAAGGTCACGTCTCCGGCCTGGAGCACAACATCGCGGTCCTGAACGACGGGTACGCGGCATCCGAGGCGAGGTATCAGGCCCTCCTCGCCACAAGCCCGTCGGCGTCGGCGGGCGTCACCTCCCGGGCCAAGGGCGTCTATCGCCGGATGTTCCGCGGCTCGAAGAACGCGGGCTGAGGGATCGGTGCCCGAGCCCTCACCGCCTGCCACCCAACAGGCCCCGCAGGTCCTCGCCTTCTACTTGCCGCAGTTCCACCATGTGCCGGAGAACGATGCGTGGCACGGTCGGGGCTTCACCGAGTGGAACGTCGTGGCCCAGAGCAAGCCGCTCTATCCCGGGCACCGTCAGCCCGATCTTCCGGGTGAACTCGGCTTCTACGACCTGCGTGTCCCCGAGACCCGCTACCTGCAGGCCCGGCTGGCCCGAGAGCACGGGGTCACCGGCTTCCTGTACTACCACTACTGGTTCAACGGCCGCCGCATGTTGGGCCGGCCGTTCCAGGAGGTGCTCGAATCCGGCCATCCCGATTTCCCGTTCGCGCTGTGCTGGGCCAATGAGAGCTGGTACAGAAGATGGCAGGGAACGCTCGACGAGATGATTCTGGAGCAGTCGTTCAGCGACGAGGACGACATCGCACACATCCGGTGGCTCATCACGTGCTTCAAGGACCCTCGCTACATTCGCGTCCACGGGCGACCGCTGCTCGCCGTCTATCGGCCTTTCAACCTGCCCGATGCGTGGCGTACCGCCGAGCTCTGGCGGCGGGAATGCGAGCAGGCGGGCATGGAGGCTCCATGGCTCGTCATGTTCGAAACAGGTGACGAACTCGATGACCCGGCCACCTTGGGGTTCGACGCCAGCGCTGAATTCGTGCCACACCATCTCCCGCAGCTGGTCGGCAAAGAGCCCCACCGCTTCGGCCTCGAGAAGTCGCACCGCATCTACGAGTACGAGCAGGTGGCATCGGCCTATCTCAACCGTCCCGCTGTCGGCTGGCAGCGCTACCCCTGCGTGCCGACGGCTTGGGACAACGCGCCCCGTCGGCAAAACGGCGAAGCCTTGATCCTGCACGATTCGACACCCGAACGCTACGCGCGGTGGTTGGACGAAGCAGTGGCACGGCAGAGTCGTGCGGCAGGGCGCGACGGCATCGTCTTCATCAATGCGTGGAACGAATGGGCCGAGGGTGCGCACCTGGAGCCGGACAACTTCTGGGGGAGGGCATACCTCGAAGCCACGCGGGAGGTCCTGCGGGATCGCTTCGGCGTGGGAGCGGACATCTCGGAACTGCCCGAGCCGGTTCATCCACAGGCGGTGGCCAGCGAGGACCTCTATCACGCCCTGTACGAGCAATTCGTCGGGCTGCAACAAGGAGCGAGCAGCATCCTGTCGTTTGCGGATCGCCGGGTCCAAGAACAGAGGAGGCACTACGAGTCGAAGCTGGGATGGGCGCGCTACGAAGCCGATCAGATCGTGGAAATGAACGAGTGGCTGGTCGATCAGCTCGAACTGCAGTCGGACCGCTTGCGGGACCTCGCCGTACCCGACGTGCCATCGACGGATTGGCTGACCGGCCGGACGGCGGTCCCCGGATCTCACGGTCAGGGCGTCGTCGACGTCGATGCGGACGATGAGGCCTCGGTTGCCGAGCAGCTCGACGGCGTGGACCCCGACGAGGATGACGAGGATGACGAGAAGGCAATTGCGGCGCGCGCCAAGGACGATCTTCGACGCGACGAGGGGTTCGACGACCCACCCGGTGAGAGCATGCCCTTGTGGATGCTCGACGTCCACGCGTCCGACTGACCCCCATCTTTTTCGGGCGTGGCAGGATTGACCATGGCAATGAGCACAAGCACCGACTCCAGACGGGCTGCGGCTTGCCCTTGGTGCGGAGCCTCGATGTCCGCCGCGGTTTCCGAGGGCTTCTCGGTGGCGCGCTGTGGAGAGTGCGCCACGGCCTTCACCTGGCCGGTTCCGAGTGATGCAGAACTCGATGCGGCCTATGGGAAGTGGTATCGCCCGAAGCAGGGCCGCTTCAGTGGCCCGGGCGACCGTCTCCTACGATGGACCCGGTCGACCCTGGCCCGCCGCATCGACAAAGCGGCTCCCCCCGGTCGAATCCTCGACGTGGGCGCCGGTGACGGCACCTTGGTGGCCGCCCTCCGGTCGACCGGGCGCGATGCCATAGGCCTGGAGCGCTCGGCGTCCGGTCCGTATGTCCGGAGCGGGGAGGTCAGCAATGTCGGCGGCCGATGGGCAGCCATCGTGTTCTGGCACTCGCTGGAGCACCTGCGCAGGCCCGCCGCGACGATTGCCGATGCGATTGCCCTGCTGGAACCCCGGGGCCTTCTCGTCGTGGCTGTGCCCAACTACGACAGCCTGCAGGCCCGCCTGTTCGGTGACCGGTGGTTCGCTCTGGATCTGCCTCGGCATCTCGTCCACTTCGACGCTCCGGCCCTCGTCTCGGGCTTGGAGGACCTCGGCCTGCGAGTCGAGAGGCAGAGCTACGTGCGAGGAGGCCAGCTGTTCTTCGGGTGGGTCAACGGCCTCGTGGGCTGCCTTCCCGGCCGGCCGGATCTCTATGCCGCCATCCGGCGCCCTGCGGCCCGGGACCAGGCGCTGAGCGACAGGAAGCGGATGTGGGCGTTCCTCGCCGCCCTGTGCATGTCCCCGTTGGCGCTCCTGGCCTCCGCCGTCGAAATGGCCCTGCGTCGAGGTGGGACGCTGTATGTGGAGGCGCGGAACTGATCCTCGGACCTGGCCTCTGAGCCCGTCGGGCGTCGCCTCAGAGGGGGCGCCGCGGTTGGGAAGGACGGGTAGGAGCGGCTACGCTGGTGGGCCGTTCGCCGGAGGCCTCGCGCCGTCCGCGACCGCCGCGCTCGCCACCTGAGGAGATCCACAATGGCCGAAGTCGTACTCGCCGCCGAAGTCGGGCGCCCCACGGGCTCGCGCGCCGTGCGCCGCCTGCGGCGTGAGGGGAAGATCCCCGCCGTCATCTACGGCCACGGGACCGACCCGTTGCCGGTGGCGATCGTGGCCCGCGAGCTCCGCATCGCGCTCAACAGCGAGGCCGGGGCCAACCAGCTCCTGTCCATCGACACGGGCTCGGGCACATATCTCGCCCTGGCCCGCGAAATGCAGCGCCACCCCGTCGCCCAGACGGTGACGCATGTGGACTTCATCATCGTGCGCCGCGACGAGGTCATCAGCGCCGACGTGCCGATCGTCCTCGTGGGCGAGGCGCTCGAGGTGAGCCACGGCGACGGGTTGGTCGAACAGCAGATGTTCACGCTGGCCATCAACGCGCTGCCGACCGCCATCCCCTCCGCCATTGAGGCGGACATCAGCGAGCTCGTCATTGGTGGGCAGGTGCGGGTCTCCGACCTGTCGCTGCCGACCGGTGTGACGACCGATATCGACCCCGAGACGGCGGTCGCCATCGGGCAGCCGCCGCGTGTCATCGTCGAGGAAGAGGCGGCGGAAGGCGAGGGCGGCGAAGAGGGTGCCGAGGCCGGCGCCGGCGCGGAGTCGGCCGGGGACGCATCGGCCGAGGCGGGCAGCGAAGAGAGCTAGGCCCTGCGCCGCCCTTTTGCCCGGTCCGAGCACCGGGGGACACCGGCGGACCTGCTCGTCGTGGGGCTGGGAAACCCTGGAGCGGAATTCGCCGGGAGCCTGCACAATGCCGGGTCCGACACGGTCGAGCTGCTGGCGGAGCGCCACGGCGCATCGTTGCGGGCCGAGAAGGGCGTCCAGGCGCGGGCCGCCGTGGTGACGCTCGCCGGCCAGCGGGTGGTGCTGGGTATTCCGACGACGTACATGAACGACTCGGGGTCGCCCGTCCGCGCGCTGGCTACGCGCTTCGGGATCGACGAGCCGGCGTCCATCGTGATCGTCCATGACGAGCTCGACCTGCCGCCCGGCACCGTACGACTGAAGGCGGGAGGTGGCCTGGCCGGCCATAACGGGCTGCGCTCGGTGCAGTCGCACCTGCGCTCCGCGGATTTCCTGCGGGTGCGCATCGGGGTGGGGAAGCCGCCCAGCGCGGCCCAGGGCGCGTCGCACGTGTTGCGCCGGCCACCCAAGGCGGTGCGCGAGCTGCTGGCCGCGTCTGTGCAGATCGCGGCCGACGCCGTCGAGCACATCGCCGCCGACGGGATGGACGCCGCCATGCTGTGGTGCCACTCGCTGCCCACCTGATCGATGACGACCGTCCCCCCGAGCCCTTTGCCGGCCCCTGACGGGCCTGCCGCCCCTCCGTCGGCCACCGCCGCCAGCCTGGCCGCAGTGCCGCGGCTGCTGCGCGGCGACCCCGCGCTGGCGGTGCTCATCGGGGCGGCCGACGGCACCGTCGCCGTCCCCGAAGCGGCGCAGGCGGTCGTCGTGGCGGCGCTCGCCGCCTTCACCCAGCGCACCCCACTTCTGGTGGTGACCGCCACCGGCCTGGACGCCGAGCGGTTGGGCGACGACCTCTCCTGTCTGATCGCACCCGCAGGTGACGAGACCGCGGAAACCGGCACCGGGCCGGTGGTCGGCGCGCTGGCGGGATCGGTCACGGTGCTACCGGCATGGGAGACCCTGCCCTTCGAACGGGTCAGCCCCGAGATCGAGACGATGGGTCGTCGCCTCGCCGTGCTGCACGCGCTGACCGGAACGCCCGACCCCGCCCTTCCCCCACCACCACGGGTCATCGTGGCGCCGGTACGCGCACTCCTGCAGCGGCTGGGGCCGCTGCAGGGGACGGCGCCCATCGTCGTCCACCCGGGGCAGCAGGTCGATGTGGCGGAGCTGCTGCCGGCGCTGGTGGCCATGGGCTACCGGCGCGAGCACCAGGTGGAGCACCGCGGCGAGTTCGCCGTGCGCGGCGGCATCGTCGACGTCTTCCCTTCCACGGCCGACGTGCCCGTCCGCATCGACCTGTGGGGCGACGAGGTCGACCGGCTGACCGCGTTCTCCGTCAGCGACCAGCGCTCGTCGCACGACCTGCGCGCCGTCGCGCTGTACGGCAGTCGCGAGCTGGTCGTTACGCCGGCGCTGCGCGATGCCGCCCGCGTGCTCGAGACACGCCGGCCCTGGGGGGCGGCGGTGTGGGCGCACCTGGCCGAGGGCGAGCAGTTCGACGGCATGGAGTCGTGGCTCCCGTTCCTCGACGGCGCCGCACGGGTCCTGCCCGACCTGCTGCCGGCCGGAGCACAGGTCGTGCTGGTGGAGCCGCGCCGGATCAGAGACCGCGGCATGCAGCTGCTCGACGAGGAGGCCGCGCTGGCGGAGACGCTAGCGAGCACGTGGGGGGCGAAGGAGGGCGAGGAGGAGAGCTTCCCGCGCCTGCACGTGCCCTTCGATCGCCTGCTCCGCGAGAGCGCCGCCGGCGTCACCGCCCTGCCACCGGTCCCCGAGGGGCCCGACACGGCGGCGCTCACGGTGCGCCGGTTCGACCCGGTGGCAGGAGACCCCGCCCGGCTGGCCGCCGGGGTGACGGCCCTGGCCGGCCGGGGCTATGCCGTCACCCTGTGCGCCGCCACGGCAGCCGGGGCGGGACGGCTCTCCGCCGGGCTGGCGGCCGAGGGCGTGCACGCACCGGTGCTGGCGGCGGCGCCCGGCAGCCCGGGGGTCTGCGTGGTGGCGGCCCCGCTCACAAGCGGGTTCATCCTCCCTGAGGCCAAGGTGGCGGTGCTCTCCGAGACCGACGTGACCGGAAGACGGGTGCCCCACCGGCGGGCACGCCCGCGGGCCCGGGCGGCCGACGGCTTCTTCGACGACCTGGAGGCCGGGAGCTTCGTGGTGCACCGCCAGCACGGGGTGGCGCGCTTCGAGGGTGTGACCACGCGGACGATGGGCGGGACCACCCGCGACTATCTGATCCTGCAGTACCGGGGGTCGGACCGTCTCTACCTGCCCGTCGAGCAGATCGAGGCCATCACCCCCTACACCGGAGGCGAGTCCCCGACGCTGTCGAAGATGGGCGGCGCCGACTGGCAACGCACCCGGGCCAAGGCCCGCGCCGCGGCCAGTGAGGTGGCGGCCGAGCTGGTCGAGCTGTATCGCCGCCGCCTGGCTGTCGAGGGCAGGGCGTTCGGCCCGGACACGCCCTGGCAGACCGAGATGGAGGCGTCCTTCGGGTTCGTCGAGACCGAGGACCAGCTGAAGGCCATCGCGGACGTGAAGGCCGACATGGAAGAGCCGCGGCCGATGGACCGTCTGGTGTGCGGCGACGTCGGTTTCGGCAAGACGGAGGTGGCGCTGCGGGCCGCCTTCAAGGCGGTGCAGGACGGGACCCAGGCCGCCGTGCTGGCGCCGACCACGCTGCTGGCCAGCCAGCACGCCCAGACCTTCGCCGACCGCTTCGCCCCATACCCGGTCCGGGTCGAGCTGCTCAGCCGATTCCTCTCATCGGCGCAACAGCGCCAGGTCGTGCAGGGCCTGGCCGACGGGAGCGTGGACGTCGTCGTCGGGACCCACCGCCTGCTGGCCCAGGACGTGCAATTCAAGGACCTCGGCCTCCTGGTCGTCGACGAGGAGCAGCGCTTCGGGGTGTCGCACAAGGAAGCGGTCAAGCGCATGACCGAGGGCGTCGACGTGCTCACGTTGACGGCCAGCCCGATCCCGCGCACGCTGGAGATGGCGCTGACCGGCATCCGCGACCTCTCGATGGTCAACACGCCACCCGCCGACCGTCGGCCGATCCTCACCTATGTCGGGGAGCAGGATCCCTCCGCCATCAGCGAGGCCCTCCGGCGCGAGATGCTGCGCGAGGGGCAGGCCTTCTATGTCCACAACCGCGTGTCGGACATCGACCGGGTCGCCCGCGACATCCGCGCCATGGTGCCCGAGGCCAGGGTGGCGGTGGCCCACGGCCAAATGGACGAAGGAACCCTTGAGACCGTCGTGCTCGACTTCTGGGAGCGGCGCTATGACGTGCTGGTGTGCACCACCATCATTGAGTCGGGCATCGACATGCCTTCGGTCAACACGCTCATTGTGGACCGGGCCGACCTGCTCGGACTGGGCCAGCTGCACCAGATCAGGGGCCGCGTGGGACGGAGCGGCCAGCGGGCCTACGCCTACCTGTTCCACCCGGTGGACCGGGTGCTCTCCGAGCAGGCTTACGAGCGACTGCGCACGATCGGCGAGCACACGGAGCTGGGCTCGGGGTTCAAGATCGCCATGCGTGACCTCGAGATCCGGGGCGCCGGGAACCTCCTGGGCTCGGACCAGTCGGGGCACATCGCCGCCGTCGGGTACGACCTGTACGTGCAGCTGGTGGCCGAGGCGGTGGCGGAGGCCCGGGGTGAGCCCCGGCCGACGCCGTCCACCGTCTCCATCGACGTGCCGGGCGACGCCCACCTGCCCAAGGACTACGTGGCGGCCGAGGACGCCCGCCTGGAGGCATACCGCCGCCTGGCCGCTGCCACCACCATCACCGATGTGGACGACATCGGAACCGAATGGGCCGACCGCTACGGGCCGCTCCCGGTTGCGGCCGACGGCCTGCTGGCCCTGGCCCGGCTGCGGGCAACTGCACTGGCGCGCGGCATCAGCGAGGTGGCGATGAGCTCGGTGCGCGCGGTGAGCGGGCGCCCGCCGACAGTGCGGGTCTCCCCGGTGGCACTGCCGGCCAGCGCGCAGGTGCGGCTCCGCCGCCTGGTGCCGGGGGCCGCGTACCGGGAGGACCTGGCCCAGCTGCTCGTTCCCATCACCAACGGGGATTCCGCGCCCGACATGGTGCGAAGCCTCATCGAAGAGTTGCTCCCGTTGGCCGATGTGAGGCCCGGCGGGGACACCTTGTAGAGTGCGCGGCGCGTGAAGCGACTCATCGCCCTCCTCGTCGTCATGTGCGGTGGCCTCGCCGCGGCCGCCTTCCTCGTGCCGTCGGACGCGGCGACCGTCAACGGCACCAGCATCAGCCAGCAAGACCTCAACTCGGACCTGCACGCCATCGCCAGCAGCGCGTACTACCAGTGCTACCTCAACTCCCAGGCCTACCTGTCGTCGAGCGGGACCGAGCAGCTGGCGCCGGTCGTCGGTGCCGGCACGGGGCAGTACGCCGGGGACCACCCCACCACCACCAGCGCCTTCACGGCCAGCTACCTCTCGACCGAGATCGGCCACCAGCTCTTGCTACAGGTCGCCGACGAGCGCCACGCCACGGTGACGCAGGCCGACCTGGTGACGGCCCGCTCCGACCTGACCCAGCAGATCTCGAGCGTGATGTCGCAGATCCTCCAGACCCAGCAGGGCCAGGACGTGAGCTACGGCTGCAGCCTCACGGGCCAGGCGCTCACCGGGACGCAGGTCCTCGACTCCTTGCCGTCCTCGTTCGTGGACGAGCAGGTCCAGTTCGTGGCCACGGCAACAGTGCTGCAGGAGGACCTGTCGGGCGTCGGTTCGAGCGACGCGGACTTGGAGCGCTACTACGCGGCGCACCACGCCGAATTCGACACGGTGTGCCTCAGCGCGGCCGTCTTCTCGAGCGAGAGCGCGGCCCAGGACGCCGCCGCCCAGGTGGCCTTCGGCACCCCGTTCGCCACCGTGGCGTCGAACACCGCCAGTGCCGGCGGCGGCGCGCAGGGTTGTCACGTGCTGACCGAGCTGGAGTCGGCGTTGCCCTCGAGCGCCGATCTCACGACACTGGCAACCGGCGCGGTCTCCGCGCCGGTCGAGGACAACGGCATGTACGTGTTGCTGCAGATCACGTCGCGCACGCCCACGCCCTACAGCAACGCGAAGGCGGACGTGGCCAACGCCGTGCAGCAGAAGGGCTCATCGGCGATTGAGAAGGTGCTGACGGCCGACGAGCGCCGTTCCTCGGTCAGCGTCAACCCGCAGTACGGCGTCTGGGTGCCGGTCAACGCGACCGTGCTCACACCCTTCTCTCCGGACCCGGCCGACGTGCTCAACGCCACGGCCAACGTGGGCCGGACGGCGCCGGCGTCGGTGTCCGGCTCGGCGGCGACCGGGTCGTCTCTCCCGTCCGGCGGCTGAGCGTGCCGGGCCGCCCCCACGTCACGGTGGTGGGCCTCGGGCCGGCCGGTGGCGACCTGGTGGGAGACAACGCCGCCGTGTTGCTGGGGGAGGCGCAAGGGGAGGGGCGGGCGTACCTGCGCACGGCCCGCCATCCGGCGGCCGCCGGGTTCGAGGGCCTGCCCGCCTTCGACGACCTCTACGAGTCCGCCGCCACGTTCGACGAGGTCTACAGCGGCATCGTCGAGGCCCTCGTCGCGGCAGCGCGGGCGGCGGCGCCCGCCGGCGTCGTCTACGCCGTGCCCGGATCGCCACTGGTGGCCGAGCGCACCGTCGATCTCCTGCGCGCCGACGACCGTGTCGAGCTGTCCGTCCTCCCGGCCCTCTCCTTCTTGGACCTGGCCTGGGCGGCCCTCGGGATCGACCCCCTGGCCGAAGGCGTGCGCCTGGTCGACGCCGGCGTGTTCGAGGCGGCGGCCGGAGGGGGCGGCCCTCTCCTGGTGGCCCAGTGCTGGTCGCGCCACCTGCTCTCCGAGGTCAAGCTGGCGGTCCCCGACGACGGGCGGGAGCTGCCGCGGCCGGTCCTCTTGCACCATCTCGGGCTCGAGGACGAGGTGGTGGTGGGGGTCGACTGGTGGGAGCTCGACCGCACGCTGGAGCCCGACCACCTGACCTCGCTCTACCTTCCGGCCCTCGTGGTGGCCGACGGCCGTGCCGCCGGCGCCGAAGTGGCACGGCTGGTCGCCCTCATGGACACGCTGCGCGCCCGCTGCCCGTGGGACTCGGCCCAGACCCACGCGTCCCTGATGCCCCACCTCGTCGAGGAGAGCTACGAGGTGCTCGACGCCCTGGCCGGCCTCACCGAGGGTCAGGCCGGCGCGGCTGCGTTCCTGCACCTGCAAGAGGAGTTGGGCGATCTGTTGTTCCAGATCGTCTTCCACGCCCGCCTGGCCGACGAAGCCGGGCAGTTCGACCTGGCCGATGTGGCGCGTGGCGTGCACGACAAGCTCGTGCACCGGCACCCGCACGTGTTCGGCGACGTCGACGCCGACACCGCGGAACAGGTCGTCAACAACTGGGAGGCGATCAAGAAGAGCGAGAAGGGCCGGAGCAGCGTCACTGAGGGCATTCCGGCGGCGCTTCCCGCACTCATGCTCACGACCAAACTGGCGCGCAAGGCGCGGGCCGTAGGCCTGGAGCCCGGCGACACGAGCGCCGAGCAGATCGCGACGACGCTGGCCGAGCTGACCCGGCGCGCCGAGGCGGCCGAACCGCAGTCCGACGATCCGCTGGCGGGCGAGGGCGGCGAGCTGCAGGTGGCGTTGGGGGACGTGCTCTTCGCCGTGGCCACCCTGGCCCAGCGGCTCGGTGTCGACGCGGAACAGGCGCTGCGCGAGCGCGCGTTGTCCTTGCGGGCGGACATCCTCGACGCGGAAGGCGTCCCCGAAGACGAGGTGGGCAACCGCTAACGTTGTGCCCCGGTGTCCCACCAGGGGAGACACCCAAGGAGAGATGTGGTCGTGAGCACCATTGAGCACGTGATCGGACGCGAGGTTCTCGACTCACGCGGCAACCCGACCGTCGAAGCGGAGGTGCTGCTCCATTCCGGTGCACGCGGCCGTGCCATTTCGCCCTCGGGCGCCTCCACGGGCATCCGAGAGGCAGTGGAACTGCGCGACGGCGGCGAGCGCTTCTCCGGCAAGGGCGTGCTGCAGGCGGTGGCCAATGTCAACGGCGAGATCGCCGACGCCGTCTGCGGGCTCGACGCCCTCGACCAGCGAGCGGTCGATCACGCCATGATCGATCTCGACGGCACACCGGACAAGGGCAGGCTCGGCGCGAACGCGCTGCTGGCGGTCTCGCTGGCCAGCGCCAAGGCGGCGGCGGACGACCTGGAGATCCCGCTGTACCGCTCGATCGGGGGAGCCAACGCGCACGCGCTCCCGGTGCCGATGCTCAACGTCTTGAACGGCGGCGCCCACGCCAACAACTCCATCGACTTCCAGGAGTTCATGGTGATGCCCGTGGGCGCGGCGTCCTTCAGCGAGGCACTGCGTTGGGGCACCGAGACCTACCACGCGCTGCGCACGCTCCTGGCCGAGCGGGGCATGTCGACCGCCGTGGGCGACGAGGGCGGTTTTGCGCCCGACCTCCCCCGGAACGAGGACGCGGTGAAGCTGCTGCTCGAGGCGATCGAACGGGCGGGACGTGTGCCGGGCGAGGAGATCGCCTTGGCTCTCGACCCCGCCACGAGCGAGCTGTGGGACGACGGGGCCTACGTGCTGGCGGGGGAGGGCCGGACCCTGAGCCCGGCGGAGCTGGTGGACTACTGGGTCGAGCTGGTCGACCGCTACCCGATCGTGTCGATTGAGGACGGTATGGCGGAGGAGGACTGGGACGGTTGGGCCGATTGCACCAAGGCGCTGGGCGGAAGGGTCCAGCTCGTCGGGGACGACATCTTCGTCACCAACGCGGAGATTCTAGAGCGGGGCATCCGTGCGGGCGTGGCCAACGCCATTTTGGTCAAGCTCAACCAGATCGGCACCTTGACCGAGACGCTCGACACCGTGGCGCTGGCCAACGGGGCCTCGTACGCCACGGTGATCTCACATCGTTCCGGGGAGACCGAGGACACGACGATCGCCGACCTGGTGGTGGCCGTCAACGCCGGGCAGCTCAAGGCGGGCGCACCGGCCCGCTCGGACCGCGTGGCGAAGTACAACCAGCTGCTCAGGATCGAAGCGGACCTGGGTGAGTCGGCCGCCTTCCCGGGACTGGCAGCGCTGGCGGGCACCGGAGGAACCCTGCATGGCGCGAGCTAACCGCAAGGCTCCACGCCAGCGGCGCCGGTCCGCCAAGGCGCTCGGAGCGAAGGAGGGGACGCTCGGGCGGGCCCGCCTCGCCTTCGCGGGGGCGATGGTGGTTTCGGCCATCATCCTCTTCGCCTGGTTCCCTGCCGGCTCCCTCCTGAGCCAGCGCACCAACCTGCACGGCACCGAAGCGGAGTTGCACACCCTGCATGCGCAGGACTCCGCGCTGGCGCAGGAGAACAAGAACCTCAGCGACGGCGGTGAGATCGGGCGCATCGCCCGCGAGCAGTACCAGCTGGTCAGTCCTGGTCAGCAGGCCTACGAGGTGCTGCCGCCCTCGGGCTCCACGACCTCTGGCGTGCCCTACGCCGGAGACCCGGGGTCGGTCGGACCGGTTACCCCGTCGGCGACGCCGGAGCTGCCGCCGGGCGGTGTCACGACCACGACGACCACGACCCCTGGCGCGACGACCGCCGCCGCGCACCAGCATGCGAGCGACGCGCACGGGTCATCACCCTCGACGTCGTCGGGAGGCTTCGTCTCACGCATGGTGCACTCCCTCGAATTCTGGCGTTGAGCCGAGTGGAGGATGCCCGGGCGACGTCGCCGGGAGCCGGCGCCGATGCGGCCGCCGTCGCGCAGCTTCTCGGCCGCGACCCCGGGGGGGCCTTCACGGTGGTGGTGCGCGCCGACGACGGCCGCCCCGTGGTGATCGCCAACGAGCCCTTCCTGCGCGACGGGACACCCATGCCGACGCGGTACTGGTTGGTCGACCCCGAGTTGCGCGTCCTCGTCGGCCGGCTCGAAGCGGCCGGTGGGGTGCGGGAGGCCGAGGAACAGGTGGACGCCACGGCCCTGGCCGAGGCCCATCGCCGCTATGCCGCCGAACGCGATGCCCTGATTCCGGGCGACTGGACCGGGCCACGCCCGAGCGGGGGGGTAGGAGGCACGCGCCAGGGAGTCAAGTGCCTGCATGCCCACGTGGCCTGGTGGCTGGCCGGCGGGGACGATGTCGTCGGGGCGTGGGCGGCGGAGCGGCTGGGCCTGACCCGGCGGGAGGCCTGAGCGCGCACGCTCTGTGATACTCGGCGGGGTGAAAGGGCACGACGCGCTCGCTGCGCTCGACTGCGGCACGAACTCCACCCGTCTGCTCGTGGTGGGCGCGTCAGGCGACGTGCGCGCCCGGGAGATGACGATCACCCGCCTCGGTGAGGGCGTCGACGCCACCCATCGACTGCGGCCGGAAGCCATTGAGCGCACGTTTGCCGCGCTGCGCGCCTATCGCGGCATCATGGATGCCGAGGGGGTCGGACCCGCCCGCCTCGTGGCGACGTCGGCCGTGCGGGACGCGACCAACGGAGAGGAGTTTCTTCTCCCGGCCGGCGACATCGTCGGCGCGCCGGCTGAGCTGCTGTCCGGACAGGAGGAGGGCCGGCTCTCCTACGCGGGAGCGACCGCCGACCTGCCGGACCGAGGTGGCCGTGTCGTCGTGGTCGACATCGGCGGGGGGTCGACCGAGCTGGCCACCGATACGGGCGGCGAGGTCCGCTCGTTCTCCATGGAGATCGGCTGTGTGCGCCTCACCGAACGTTTCTTGCGCAGTGACCCGCCGACCGCACCCGAGGTGGCCGATGCCGTCCGCGCCATCGGGGCTGCGCTGGCGGCGGCGGAGCAGAAGATCCCCCAGCTGGCCAACCTCGGCCCGGCGACCCTCGTGGGGCTGGCGGGCACCGTGTCGACGTTGGCATCGCTGGAGCTGGGCCTGGTGGCGTACGACCGGGAGCGGATCCACCACGCGGTCCTCACGTTGGAGGCCGTGGAGCGCTGGTGTGACCTCCTAGGCGCAGAACCGATCGTGGTGCGGTCGCGCCGGACGGGCCTCCCCGAGGGGCGACAAGACGTCATTTTCGCCGGCGCACTGGTGTTCCGCGAGGTGATGCGCCGGCTCGGATTGGGGGAGTGCATCGTGTCGGAATCCGACATCCTCGACGGCCTGGTCCAGTCCCTGCGCGCGACCGTGGACGAAGAGCCTGGCTCGCCGGGGTGACAGGTTCGCTCTCACCGCCTCGAAGGCGAATCCGATCGATCGTGCGCTCGCCGCACGGCAGAAGCCACGGCCGCGAGACGGCTATCGCCACGATCGACATCAGGTTCCAGCTGCGCGCCCTCTCCCCATTCGTTCCATGAATTGATGAAAACAAGGCGCGCTTCTGGATCTCCGAACCGGTACGTGTGGTCCACGAGTGCGTCGAGCCAGCGACGAAACTCCTGAGCGGTGTCGTTGACATAGACGGTCGAGCGGGCACCACGACGGGGTGAGTTGTCCCACCCCGGCATCGCAGTGCGGAACCAACGGAAGTCGGGCTTTGGCTTTGACAGCGCCCAATTCACCGTTCGCTCGTAGTCGACCAGTGTCCCATTCCATGACGTCGGGTCATACAGATCGGGCGGCCCGGGACTGGAGGGATCGATGCTGTTCGTCGGCTCGACCGACCCGTGGGGCGGGAATTCCACCGCTGAGTCGAATCCGTAGGGCCCGGGATCAAAGAGATTGAAACTCTGCACCATCGACAGATGGAGGTCGCCGATCCCAATCGTGTGCGCTCGTTCACGGAGCGCGTCAACGGTTCGGCTCGGCTCATCGAGCAGGTCTGCCCGGTAGATCAGGAGGAGCGGCTTACCGTTGATCTTCACGTATCTCGGATCCGAGAAGTGCTCCGCCAAGTCGTCGACGATGCGAGGATCACTTTTCGCCGAGTGCCGCTGCTCCATCAGCAGCTCGTCATTTCCACCGTCCCAGACCCGAGACCAGCTCTCATTGGCCCAACAGAGGAAATAGCGCACGTTGAGGTCGGACGCTTCCAGCAGAAGCCGGAGGGGCCTCTCCAGCAGACGCCGGCCTCCGAACCAATAGGCGTAGACACAGAACGCCGTGATCCCGTGTTGCGATGCCAGGGAATATTGACGTTGCAGCACTTCTGGCCGGTCCAGCGTGTAGTACCCATCGCGTGGAATCTGCGGTTGCAAATGGCCTGGATACAGGGGCAGCGCCCGTTGGACCTTCGTCCACTCCGTGAATCCCGTTCCCCACCACTCATTGTTCTCGGCGGTCTCGTAGAACTGGGGCAGGTAGAAGGCGGCGACTTCGAGATCCGGCGGGGGCGAGGCATGGAGGCCGACCCCAGGCTTCCCCGCCGGAGTGTCTCGTACCGACACGGTCACGACGGCAGCGTGAGACCCATCTCTTCGATGGCCTGCGCGATCCGCAAATGGAATTGTTCGGCGGAGAACTGGTCGGAGCTGTCCATGATGCTCTGACTCAGCGCCGTGGAACCGCGCGGATCCTCGAAGAGGGATTCGACGATGTCCACACATTCGTCGAGCGTGCGAAAACCTGTGTCACAGCCGAGCTGGGCGACTACGTCCTTCGGCCCACCACCGGCGAAGACCACCGGGATGCAGCCGAAGCTGGCGGCTTCCACCGGAGTGATGCCGAAGTGCTCCATCTGCTCGGGGAACTCGAGCTCGTCCACTCCCATTCCGGCGGCGTGAATGAGGACGGCTGCACTCGCATAGAGATCGGCCAAACTGTCGCGGCTTATGTTCGGGTAGAACGAGCAGTCGAGGCCTTCCGCCATGTCCTGCAGATCCTTGAATCGCTCTCTTCCCTCGGCGGTTGGATGAATCGATCCCGCCAATGCGAGCTCGAGGCCCGGTCGTCGCTCGTCCAGAGTGCGAAAGGCGTTGATGACCGCGTCCTGCCGCTTGTTGTGTCCTCCGGCGAAAAAGCGGCCGACGGTCAGGATCTTTCTCCTGTCCTTCCATGGCGGCCCGCTCCGGGCTCCGGCCCATTGGGCCGGGGGCGGGACGATCCGGATGGGAGGAGCCGGGAGGTCGTAGAGACGGATCAGGCCGTTGACATGTCTACGAACGAATGGCGAGTAGACCCAGATCTCACTGAAATCGCCGAGCAGGTGCCCGTATCGTTCCACCTCCTCGTCGGGCACCGAGAAGGGGAACTGGAGGAGGTAGACACTCCGAAGTCCGAAGGGCTCCGTGGGGGGCACAATCGAATTGCCGAGAATCACCGCGAACTGACAGTCCGATCGATCGACCTCGGCGAATGGTTGGGGCGTGGCCACCGACCGCGTGAAGCCGAACGTCGAGGAGATCTGGGCCATCCGAACGGAGCTGTACGGGTGCGGCGTGCCGAAGACGACTGCGTCCACTCCAGCCCTGGACGTCAGGAAGGAGGCCAACTCGAACATGACCCGCTCCCCACCGCCGGGCACAAGGGGATACGGCGAGTAGAGAACGTAGGGCGGTCGGGCAGAGCGCGGGCCTGATCGGCTCGACGTTTGCAGAAAGGTGCCAGATTCCCGTCGGTCGGGCTCCTGCCTTGCAGGATCGACGAACGTGGTCGCGAGCTGGCGGGTAGCGAGCCAATCGCCCCACTTCGAGACGAAGCGTGCTCTGTTGATTTCGGAGATGTTCTGGAGCTGCAGTCGTCGATCCGATGTGGTGTGACTCTCGATATGGGTGACCCGGGCCAGCGGATTCACGACCACCTTGCCGCAGGACGACCAGAGTTTCAGGCAGAGATCGGTGTCTTCGTAGTACGCCGGTTCCCATTCGAAGCCGAACCCTCCGACCTGGAGAAAATCGGCCCGTCGCATCATCAGGCATGCAGCGGAACAGAAATCGACGGCGCACGGCGTGTCGAAATGCTCGGGGCCCCACACGGAGCCCTTCCCGATCTGCACGACATCCCCGTTGGCAAGCGCGATTCCGCCGACCTCCTGCACCCGACCGTCGGGGTACAGGAACATCGGTCCCACTGCCGCAATCGACGGGTCACCTCCCATCGTTGTCGCCAAGGTCTCGATCCAACCCGGATGAACAAACGCGTCATTGTTGAGAAACACGATGTAGTCGGTCGATGTGTGATCGACGCCAATGTTGTTTCCTTCGCTGAAGAACCGATTCTCTCCAACCTCGACGAGCGTGAAACGCCGCGACCGGTGGTCCTTTCTGAGGATCGCGACTTCTTCGTCGGTGGAGCCATTGTCCACCACGACGATGTCACGGATGAGGTCGCTCGAGGCGCGATGGAGGGCCTCGAGACACTCGATCGTCGTATTCGCCTGGTTGTAGTTGAGAACGATGATCGAAATGTTCTGGTGAAAATCGGGAACCCGTCCGGCCAGTGGCATCGGACCTTCAGCCGTGCCGGGTGGATGCGTCTCTGGCGCGTCCCGACCCGATGAGCCGTGACAGCAGTCGGACCGGAGCTGTCACACGCCAAGAGGAGGAGTGCTGAAGCTCGGTGAGTCGCCGTTGCGCCTCAGCGGCTTCACCGGCCAGCATCTCCGCTTCCCGCTCTCGTGCCTGAAGAGCGAGCTCCCGAATCGTCAGCTCACGTGTATAGCGGGCGGCTGACGTCGACAGCTTGGCCGTCAGCTCGTCGAGCCGCCCGAAGTATTCGTTCTGCATGGCGGCCCTTTCGAGGCTCACCTGCTCCTTGTACGCGACGAGTTCGGCCCTCAGCGCTCCGGATTCTGTGGCGAGCGCCGCCATCGTCTCACGCGTCGCGTTGATTGCAATCTGAAAGGTGTCCCGTTCGATCTCTCGGCTCTCGTTGAGTGAATCGATCAGGGTCCGGACGGCCGACGGTGAGATCGACCCTGGCCCCAAGATGTGGCGGAACTCGGACCGCTCAGCGAAGATGGCGAACAATGCCCGAAAGGCCGGCGGGGCATCGCGGAGAAGATCGACCAGCGGCGTCGCGCCATTGTGCGGGACCTGCGCCACCAAGATCTCCGCGGCCGGCCCGAGATTCACAACGGTTGATGGAATGCGTTCGGCGACGAAGGCGCGGGTCGCCGAGAAGCCGGAACTCTCCCCTTCCCGTGTGTTCGGAAGAACGAGCACGGCACCCGGAGCCATGCGATCGATCCATGTTTGCAGGTAGTCCGGAGCTCGCTGCTCGCTCTCGGAGAGTCCCACGTGCAAGAGCTGAATCGGGGGGAACCCAGAGGCGTCCGTCGCGCCTTTGGGATCCTCGACGGTGCCTTCGAGCATGGCGCCAAACTGTGCGGCCGACTCGGCGATCTGGTCGTGAAATTGCTTCACCCCTTCTTGGCGCTGTTGGTCCGATCCTTCCGGGGGGGCAAGCAGTACTGCGACGCACCTGGCGTCAGATTCAATCCGCTGCGCGGCTCTCCACGCGGCATAGAAAGGGGCATGGACTTCGAAACCGAGGTCAACAGTCAGTGCCGGATTGAGCGACGAGACGAGCCATGAGAGGAAAGGGAGGGCGGGACTCCATCCGGTGTCGGCAAGCGGGAGATCGTCCGTCCGGAGGATGGCCTCCAGGGCAGCGGCGTCGTGCGACAGGAGGCTCTTGGCCGGTGTCGCGGGGTCGGGCCCGGGGGAATGGGGTTGCGGTGCGATCGTCACGATTCCAATTGGTCGTTGCTCGCTAGGGGCGCCGCGACGGATGGGCAAATGACATTCGGTTGCTGGTGTGCATCTATCGCGTCACCACTTGAAATCGAGAGAGGGCTTGTGGCCGGAATGGTCTGCTGGGTGGTTGTCACCCTAGCCGGATCCACCAATCTGGAGAGGAAAGAGGAGCCCGCCCTCACAGGTCCGACACGGTGCGAGGCACCGCGAACCGTGCGTCCCATGGAAGCAGTGCGGACAGGTCCAACTGGTACTGTGCGGCCATGAGTTCTCCCGAGTTGTACGCCGTGCCGCGCGTGGTCGAGAGCGCCGACCGCTGCCACTTCTACCATGTCATGGAGATCCCTGGGTACGGCATGACGCAGGGAGGACACTGGGACCTTCGCGGTGGCGAGGAGAGCTATGTGGGGCACGTCGACCTCGCTGGCAAGAGGGTCCTCGAGATCGGCCCTGCGTCCGGATACCTGACGTTCTGGATGGAATCGCGTGGTGCCGAGGTGGTCTCGGTCGAGCTCTCGCCCGAGCTGGCATGGGATGCAGTCCCGGACTCCCACCTGGACGTCAAGGAGTTCTCCCGAAGCCGGCTCGACGGCATGGAGGGTCTGCGCAACGGTTACTGGTTCGCTCATGAGCGCCTGCACAGCAAGGCCAAGGTGCACTACGGCAACGTCTACGACCTGCCCGACGAGCTGGGACGTTTCGACGTCGCCGTGCTCTGCGCCGTGCTGCTCCACGTGCGCGATCCGTTGCGGGTCGTCGAGAACTGTGCGCGTCTCTCCGACTCACTCGTCGTCACCGATCTCTCTCATCCCGACGTCCCGGAGGACGCCCCGGTCATGCAGTGGTTGTCCACACCGGAAGCGCCGAGTCTCGACACGTGGTGGAAGTTCAGCCCCCAGCTCTTCGTGCGCTTCGGCGAGGTACTCGGCTTCACGAACAATGTCGTTGCGCGCCATGAACAGGCGCTGACCCTCGAGGGCCAGTCGCGCTCTGCCGCTATGTTCTCGGTGGTCTCCTCCGGAAGGCCCGTGTCCTGACGCACACGCCGCTGTAAGCGGTCCTACCGGATCACTCGGCGCCCAGGAGCGCCCGTACCCGCGTGACGAGGGCGACCGGGTCGCCGAATTGGCTTTCGGCGTAGCTCCGGCCGGACTCTGACACCCGCGA
Source organism: uncultured Acidimicrobiaceae bacterium (assembly GCA_963745665.1). Lineage (GTDB taxonomy): Bacteria > Actinomycetota > Acidimicrobiia > Acidimicrobiales > RAAP-2 > Bog-473. The sequence goes on from CAVUYE010000003.1 coordinate 533,797, forward strand.
CCGCTCGGACTCGCTCTGCATGCTCGCCACCGCCGTGAGGAGCTCGTCCGGGCTGCTGAAGGTCCAGCCGCCCGTCTCCCGGGCGTGCACCACCGCCGGCCCGGCCTGGTCAGGCACGATGATCGGCGTCCCGAAGAGGAGGGCCTCAATACATTCTCGGGCGATGTGCCGGCCCGGCCCCAGGTCGATGCAGACGTTGGCGTGGGCGAGCAGCCGCCACAGATCCATCCGCGTGTCGACGGAGACCTTGCCGCGCAGCGTCCCGCCTTTCCACGCCCAGGCCAGCGCGTCCTCGACGACCACCACATCGGCCTCGGGGAAGGCGGCGCCGACCCACTCCGCGGCAGGAGGGGGCACCTCGCCGGAATCGCCGGTGCGATCGCTGAGGAGGAGCAGGTAGTCCGTGAAGCCGAATCCGTGGTGACGATGCCGCTCCGCCAGCCGGTTCACCGGGACATGGACGCCGACCGGTTCGCTGCCGCCGACCAGCCACAGCCTCCGCCAGTCCGAGGAATGCAGGCCGCCCGGGTCCGAGACGACCAACACGGATGTCGGCTGCGCCGAGGCGAGCAGTTCCGCCACGTCGGCCGTGAGCTCGTCCACAATGACCGTCGTGTCGGTCGGCAGTCCGTCCGGCCACCGCAGCGCCCCAGGGAGGCCCAAGCCGCGGAGATCGAACGCCCCGTCCGGCTCGAAACGTGCCGCGACACCTGTGACCATGACGGACACCGGCCCGCTCCGACTGGCTGCCCCGGCGAGTGACCTGGTGGCGAACGCCAGCTCGCTGCGGCGTTCGAGCCAGTGGCAGCCGAACACGACCGCCGCCGGTGCGTGCCCGCCACCCGCTACTGCATCGTGAGCGTCGCGTACCATCTGTCCCATTCGTCCGACTCACCCAGGCCCGCCAGTCTGCAGGACGGATCGGCGCGAGTGAGGTGCGGGTTGAGGTAGCGGTCCCCGCCGGCGATGGAGTCCTTCCATCGATCGACGAACCGGACCACATCCCCCACGCCTCCCGCCGTGCCCCGGCTGGGTGACTCGTGGTGGATGAGCTCCGCGGCGGGCTCATAGATCGTTCGCAGACCCTTTGTGCCGGCGCGGAGGCAGTAGTCGACGTCGTTGAGATCGACCCCGAGCTCCTCGTCGAATCCGTCGAGGAGCTCGAAGATGTCACGTCGGGTTGCGAGGCACGCTCCCGTGACCGCAGAGCATTCGCGCGCGCACACCGCCATGTGCAGATAGCCGCCGCCGCTCCCGGCCAGGCCACCGAGCACGTGCCCAGCAGCCCCCGTGAGGCCGACGACGAGGCCGCAGTGCTGCAGCCGACGGTCGGGATAGAGGAGCCGGGCCCCCACGGCCGCCACGTCGGGCCGCAGAGCCTGGGCGCACAGCGCGGAGAGCCACCCGCCCTGGTGCGCCTCGATGTCGTTGTTCAGGAACAGCAGGATCTCCCCGCGGGCCTCGTGGGCCCCGGCGTTGTTCAGAGCGGCCCAGTTGAAGGGCCGGGGATCGACCAGCACGTGGACGTCGGAGCTGTCCGCCAGGCGTTCCACCAGCGTGAGGGTCTCGGGGTCGGTGGAGCCGTTGTCGATGAGCACCAGTTCGACGGTGTGGCTGCTCGTGGTGGCCGCAATGGATTCCACGCAGGTGCGGAGCAGTCGTGGCTCGTCACGGAAGGGGATGAGGATGCTCACCGGGACGTCGGTCCGGTCCGGCCGCGCTAGGCGACGGCTGCCGGGCGCCACGCCGGACTCGACAGTCGCAGCGTCCCCCCGGCGCCGCAGCGCCGCCTCGATGTGCGGGAACGATGTCGCATCGGCGGGCACGGCGTCATAGGTCGAGCGATGGCACAGCACCTCGGGGATGTGGACCACGGCGTCAGCCGCTTCGGTGGCAGCCAACGCGCACTCGTGCTCGAGCGCGCGTGCATCCGATGCCACGAGGGGCGGCAGGTGGTCCGCCACCAGTGCGCCGATGGCCAGGGGGCGGCCGATGTAGGCGCTCGACAGCAGGAACTCGGGCGAGAAATCGGGCTTCAACTGCGGCGCCTCCCACGTGCCGTCGGCCCGTTGCTCGTCCTCGTCCGCATAGACGACATTCGTCGGCGTGAGCGCGGCACTCAGCAGGGTGACCGCGTCGGGCGCCCAGACGTCGCCCTGAAAGAGCAGGGCCCGCGGGAGCCCCTGGCCCGCCTCCATCCCGATGCCGAGGAGCTCTCGTGCTGAGCAAGGTCCCTTCGCCTGAAGGACCCGGACCCGCCGACGGTCCCGCAAGGACGTGCAGGCGTGCACGAGCTTCCGGATCTCGTGCGACTGGTCCTCGGCGGTGACCACAGTCAGCGACCATCCACCGCGCTGGCGCCGGACGCTCCGGAGCGTGCGCCGGACGGCGTCCGGATCGCAATGGGCCACGGGCATGATCAGGCGCAGAGGGGTTCTCCGGGTCGGGCGAACCTTCCGTGCCCGCTGCTCCTCACGGCTGCGGGACCAGGCCGCGTAGGGCCCAGGGTCCTGGGAGACGTCGAGGGGGAGGGGCGGCGGCTCGCGAGGGGCGAAGAGCACCCGTTCCACGCGGGCAATCTAGTGGACCCCGCTGAGGTGGATGGCGCGTTGGCGCAGCTGAGCGTGGACCTGTCACGATTCGCCGATGGGGATAACCGACCGCCTCCTCATGGGGCCGGGACCTTCGAATTCGTACCCGGAAGTCACCATGGCCCTGGCCGGTCCCGTGCTCGGCCACCTCGATCCGCAGTTCCTGGCCCTGCTGGACAGCACGAACGACCACCTGCGCCAGGCCTTCGCGACCTCCAACGCGCTCACCCTCCCCCTCAGCGGCACGGGATCCGCTGGCATGGAGGCGTCCTTCGTGAACTTCGTCCGCCCTGGTGACCCCGTCGTGGTCGGCGTCAACGGCGTCTTCGGCGAGCGGATGTGCGAGGTTGCCTTCCGCCACGGGGCGGAGGTCGTCCGGGTCGACGCCGAGTGGGGTGAGCCGATCGATCCGGACAGCCTGCTGGCGGCCCACCCGGCGCCGGCGCTGATCGCGGTCGTCCACGCCGAGACGTCCACGGGCGTGCGCAACGACATCGCGCCGCTGGGTCGGGGCAAGGGCGAGGCCCTCCTGTTGGTTGACATGGTGACATCGCTCGGGGGGATCGAGGTCGCCGTCGACGACTGGTCCGTCGACATTGCCTACAGCGGGACCCAGAAGTGCCTGGGCGTTCCGCCGGGGCTCTCCCCGTTCACTGTCTCCCCGCGGGCCTTAGAGCGGATCGTCGAGCGACCCTCGAGCTGGTACCTCGATCTCAATCTCCTGGCGCGCTACGTCAACGATGCCTCCGGCGGCGCGCGGGTCTACCACCACACGGCTCCCGTGGTGATGGTGGCCGCGCTGCACGCCGGCCTCGGGGTCCTGCTCGACGAGGGCCTCAAAGCTTCGTGGGCGCGCCATGCCGAGTGCGGCCAGTTCCTGCAGGACGGGTTGGAAGGCCTTGGCCTCGAACTGCTCGTGGCCGCCGACCATCGTCTCCCGCAGCTCACCACGGTCAGGATCCCGGCCGGGGTCGACGACGTCGCGGTGCGGGGCGAGCTCCTCTCGACCTACGGCATAGAGATCGGCGCCGGTGCCGGCCGGCTAGCCGGGCAGATCTGGCGTATCGGCTGCATGGGGCACACCGCACGCCGGCGCAACGTTGTCGCGCTGCTGGGCGCGTTGGGGGAGGTGCTCGGACGATGACTGCGGCCAGGGCGGTCCGCCACGCACCGCTGGAGCTCCGCGGGAAGCGGGTACTGCTGCGTTCGTTGACGGAGAACGACTTTGCCGCCTGGCACGAGGTGCGGACCCGGTGTGCCAGCTGGCTGCTCCGATGGGAGCCCCGGCCCAAGGGAGCGCCCGCGCCGTCGGAGGACCGGCCCAGCTTCGCGGCGCGCTGCGGCATTCGTGAACGGGAGCGGCACCTGGGCACCGGTTACGGCTTCGGCATCTTCGTGGGCGAGCGCTTCGCCGGCGAGGTGACGCTTTCGTCCATTCAGCGCGGACCGTTCCAGAGCGCCTACATCGGGTACTGGGTCGACGAGGCCCTGGCCGGCCGCGGGCTGGTGCCTGAGGCAGTGGTCGTCACGCTCCGGTTCGCCTTCGAGGCCATTTCGCTGCATCGGGTGGAGATCTCCATCATCCCGAGGAACACGGCCAGCCGCCGGGTCGTCGAGAAGCTCGGCATCCGCGAGGAGGGCGTTGCCCTCCGCTTTCTCGAGATCGACGGGGAGTGGGAGGATCACGTGCGTTACGGCATCACCGCGGAGGAATGGGCCGTACGCGAACGCGCCCTGGTCGAGGAGTGGCTGGAAGACTGAGCGTCAGGTCTCGCCACCGCTCACGACGGACGGTGAATGGCGGAAGAATTGCTCCACGTCGTGCTCGTAGGTGTACGACAGCGGCTTGCGACCGCTCTGCCGGCGGAGGCGCAAGCCCCGGATGAAGGTCTGCACGGCGCCCGCACTGGTGGCGTTGTAGGTGAAGCCGGTGGCGGCGAAGCGCCTCGTGTCGACGCCGCGGCCGTAGCGGAGCAGGTCCTCGAGCTCGGACGGCAGGTCGAACAGCCGGGCCAGGGGGCGGATCTTCAATGGGCTGAAGGGTGACAGCGGGACCAGCCTCGTCCCGCAGATGGTCGCGACCTCGCTCCACGGGAGCCGCCCCTCGGCGGCCACGTTGTAGAGACCCGGGATGCCGGCCTGGGTGACGTGCAGCAGCGCGCGCACCACGTCGTCCTCCTCAATGAACTGCAGGAGCGGATCGAAGCCGAAGATGGACGGGCACACGGGTCGCGAGAGGTTCCGGCTGATCGGGGTGGTGAGGTGCTCACCCAGAACGTTGGCGAAGCGCAGCACGGTGACCCTGGTACCGGGATTGTCTTCGGCAAAGTCGCGTATGAGCCCGTCGGCCTCGACGAGCGCACGCTCCACGCTGTTCTTCACCGGGCTCGTCCTTGGCGTGTCCTCCTGGAAGGTGTTCGGGTCGCTGGCGGCGGCGCCGTAGACGAGGGTCGACGACTTGACCACGATGTGGCGGACCGACGAGCCGGCCGCTCCCGCCGCCGCCAACAGGTTCATCGTCCCGATGACATTGATCTCGTGCATGGCCCGCCTCGGCACCGAGGAGGAGTTGGTGATCATGAAGGTATGGAGGATCGTGTCGACCTGAGTCGCCTTCACGATCCGGTTCATGATGGAGTAGGTCTGGTCGGCCCGGACGAATTCGGCTCGCTCGAAGGGGACCGATGGCGCCCGTGTCCCCATGCCGAGGATCACGTCCATGCTCGGGTCTGTCTCCAGGGCCTGGATCATCCGCCCACCCCAGAACGTGTCGGCTCCGGTCACGAGGACTCGACGGCTCACCGGTGCCTCAGCCGAACCAGATGCTGCGCCGGTCGCGCAGCATGTCGTAGACAGATTCCTGGAGCAAGGCGCGGATGCGCTCTGACTCCTCCATGATCCGGCTCTTCGAATAGCGGTCCTGGTCCGCGGGAACATTGAAATGCACCGGCGCCAGCACGCGCAGCTTGAACTTGGCGGGGAACGGCGTCACCACCCCGAGCGGTCCGAGCGCGAGCACGTTGGCAGTGATCGGGAAATACGGGAGTCCGAGGGCGCGGGCCACAGACGGGAGCCGCAGCACCACAGGCATTGCCTCCTCGGCGCCGACGACAGCGATGGGTATGACGGGGACGCCGGCGCGCATGGCGATCTCGACGAAGCCGCCGCGGCCGAAGCGTCGGAGCTGGTAGCGATCGGTGAACGACTTCGAGGTTCCCTTGGTGCCCTCGGGAAAGACGAGAGCCAGTTGCCGTTGGTCCTTTAGGAGCCGGTAGGCGTTGGCCGGGCGTGCCGACACCCCGCCGGCGCGTGCCCACAGGGTCCCGACGACCGGTACGGTCCGGAAGAAGTAGTCGGCCAACCCGTAGACGGGCCGTCCGAGCTCCTTCTCGATCCCATGCATGATGACCGGCGCGTCCGACGGGATGGCGCCCGCGTGGTTGGCGACGAGGAGCGCGCCACCCTCGGCCGGGATCCGCTCGAGACCCTCCCACTCCGCGCGGAACCACTTGGAGTACACGGGCTCGTACAACGCCCTGACCAGCGCCCGCGTCCGTTCGGAGCGACCCCATTCGTCGACGTCCGACAGCCGGGGATCCTCGGGTTCATCGCTTTGGTCGGAGGCGATGCGGATCGGCACGACGGCAGTCGATCGGTTCTTCTCGCCGACAACCTGGCGCCCGCTGGCCATCGTGCCATCGTACCGATCACCGGGCGACGGGATTCTGGCCGATCGGGCTACGGGCGGGCAGCCCCTATGAGGCCCTCGGTGAAGATGGGGGAGTAGGACACCGTCGACCCGGTGAAGGGGGCTTGGATCACGGTATCGGTCCCGTAGGGCCCTGAACCGGTGTACATGACGACGTGGTCGACCTGGCTGTCCCCGTCGAGGTTGTAATAGAAGAGCAGGTCACCCGGCTGCAACGCATCGAGCGACACGTGCGTCAGGGCGGGCCACTCGGTCTCGGTCGTCCTCGGAATGGTGACGCCCGCCTGGCCCCAGGCCCACTGCACGAGTCCCGAGCAGTCGAACCCCACGCCGGGCTGCTCGCCACCGAAGACGTAGGGAACACCCAACTGGGTCACGGCCGCCTGCACGGCGGCCATCCCGGCACTGCCGCCCTCGGAAGATCCTCCGACCGGTCCGGTGGTCCCCGCCGCCTGGTTGGCCGCCGTCGTTGCGGCGGCGCCGCTCGATGAACCTCCGACTGCTCCGGCAACGGTTGCCGCGGCGGCGGCGGCGGCCGCTGCTTGTTGCTGCGCCGCTGCGCTCCGTGCGGCCGCGGCGGCCGCGGCTTCTTGCTGCGCCTCTTGAATGGCTGCAGCCGCCACTTCCTGGGCCAGTTGACCCTGCACCTGGCTCAAGGTCGCCTTCGTCGTTGCCGCTTCCTGTTCGTTGGCCTGCGCGAGTGACTTTGCCTGCGCAGCCTCCGACTGAGCTTGCGATGCCTCCGCCTGCTGCGCCGCTTCCTGCGACTGCAGGCGCGATTCCGACTGCAGCAGCGAGGTCTCGTCCTTCGTCAGGTTGCCGACGATCTGATTGGTGTACTGATTGCGCGCTTCGTTCATCGTCGCCGACGTCGAGAAATAAGAAGCGAGTCCGGTCTCCGGAGTCCCGTAGATGTAGGCCTGCACCGCGTCGGCCGCGACGAGCCGTCGGTCGACGTTCACGGCAGAGCGTTCGTGCACCAGGTTGGCGGCGATCGTCTGCAACGCCGTTTGCGCGTTCTGGAGGTTCTGCTCAGCTGTGTTGTACTTGTCGTCGAGCACGGAGGTCTGCTGCTCCTCCTGGGACAGTGTTGCCTCTATCTGGCCGACTTGCGACTGGGTGGCGTTGATCTGCGACTGATTCGGCGCCGGTCCGGGCAGCGTGGTCGATGTCGTCGCGCCCGCGGTCGCCGCCGTCGACAACGCGGCGATGAGACCGACGATCATGGTCACTCTGACAAGAGGAGCCCGCCTGCGGGCAGTGCCCCGACGATTCACTGCATCCACGGCGCAACAGCGTAATGCCTGCATGGTGGCATATTCGGCATCCCCTCTGTTTCCGTCCGGTTGCATCCCGGCTTGGCGCGCAGTTCAGCTTCCGTTCGTCTATCGGCTGAATGAGGGATTCGATTGACCGTCGACGTTTGTCTCCATAGGGTCCCCGTTCGTGAAGGGAGTGGTGTCCGTCGCTCAGGGGAGGCTCAGGGGCGTGTGGCGCGGGGACCTCTGGTCGTTTTCGGGAATCCCCTTCGCACGCGCGCCGGTCGGTGCCCTCCGATGGCGCCCCCCGTTGGAGGCCGAGCAGTGGAGCGAGATACGTGACGCATCGACCTTTGGGCCGATCGCCCCGCAATCCGCAGCCGTGCCTGGGATCACGAGCCCGTCGGACCCGTCGGCGTCCGAGCCGCACAGCGAGGACTGTCTCTCGCTGAATGTCTGGACCCCCGAACTTCCCGAGGCGGCGACACGGGAGCCGGGTCGGGGGCGCCCCGTGATGGTCTTCGTCCACGGGGGCGGCTTCACGTCGGGCAGCGGGTCGGTCTTCCTCTACCGGGGTGGGGAACTGGTCCGCAACGGCGACGCCGTGGTCGTGACCATCAACTACCGGCTCGGCGCGTTGGGCTTCCTCGGTCATCGGGACTTGGCCGATCCGGACGGACTGATCGGGAATTGGGGACTGCAGGACCAGCTGGCCGCGTTGCGCTGGATGCGGGACAACATCGCGGCCTTTGGTGGCGATCCGGGCGCGGTGACCATCTTCGGTGAGTCCGCCGGAGGTTTTAGCGTGTCCACGCTGCTCGGCACCCCGGCCGCCAAGGGGCTCTTCCGGCGCGCCATCGTCCAGAGCGGGGGCGTGCAGGTGCCACACGCGTGAAGACGCGGAGCGATCGGCCGACCGGCTGGCGGCTGTGCTCGGTGTCGCGTCGTGCACCAGGGATGCATTGGAAGGCGTCCCGGCCACCGAGCTCGTGGCTGCGACAGAGGAGCTGGGCAAGCGGCGACCCGACCCCGGGATGATCCCGCTCCCGTTCCTTCCGGTCGTCGACGGTGTGTTCCTGCCCGACCATCCGCTGGCCGCAGTGGCCAATGGCTCCGCCGGCGGAATCGACCTGTTGATCGGGACCAACCGGGACGAGCTGACACTCTTCGGGCTGGGCAACCCCGCGCTCATGGCGCTCGACGCGGAAGGTGTGACCCGCTGGGTCGCCAATGCCCTGCCCGACATGTCCGCGGCAGAGGTCATGGACGCCTACCTGTCGGCCCGGGAATCGCGCGGGGAATCGACCGAGGCCACTGCCCTGTGGGTCTCGGTCGGGACCGACGCCGTCTTCCGGTGGCCGAGCCTCCAGCTCGCGGCGGCTCACGGCGCCGCTGGCTCGCGTGCCTACGTCTATCTCTTCGATTGGGAATCGCCGGCGTTCGGCGGGATTCTCGGTTCCTGCCACGCGCTCGAGCTGCCGTTCGTGTTCGGCGCGGTGCACCTGCCGGCCGTGCAGGTGTTCTCCGGTGGTGGTCCAGCCGTCGAGGTCCTCTCGAGTCAGATGCAGAGGGCGTGGCTGGCCTTCGCCGCCGCCGGTGACCCCAGCCACGACGGCATCGGCGTCTGGCGTCCCTGGGAACGGGCCGGCCGCGCCACCATGATCTTCGGCGCCGACACCAGGCTTGAGGCCGCGCCCCGCGACCAGGAGCTGGCCGTACTGGAGCGCTCACGCCCACTCGTGGCGGGGTAGGTGTTCAGCGGCGGCCGCCCATGCCGCCACCGGCGCCCGACTCCGATGGCGTCGCCACCTTGTGTACTCGCAGCGGGAGATGGCGGATGCCCGTGTGCCGGTTGCTCCGCGTCCACTGCGCAGGAGCGGCCAAAGTGAACGATTCGATGGAGTGCAGCACCTCTTCGAGGGCCACGCGTATCTCGAGGCGGGCGAGGTGGGCGCCGAGGCAGAAGTGGGCGCCATGACCGAAGGCCAGATGCGGATTCGGGTCGCGCTGCAGCAGCAACGCGTCAGGCTCGTCGAAGCGCCGCGGATCCCGGTTGGCCGAGCCTTCCCAGACGACGACCTTCTCCCCGGCACTGACGTGCGCGTTGCTGAGCTGGCACGCCGTGGTCGCCGTCCTGCGCTTGGAGGGCGACGGTGTCGTCCAACGCAGGACCTCTTCCACCGCGGGACCGATCGCCGCCCGTCCGGAGCGGAGGAGCTCGAGCTGGTCGGGCCAATCGATGAAGGCGAGCATGGCGCCGGCAATGGCGTTGCGGGTCGTTTCGGCGCCGGCAGAGAAGACCAGCGAGAAGAAGGCCGAGAGTTCGTCGTCGCGTAGTTGGGGCGGTTCGGCATCGGGGAGCTCGGCGTGGATCACCGTCGAGAGCATGTCGTCACGAGGGACGGCTCGCTTCTCGCTTATGAGATCGACGCCGTACTCGTACATGAGGCCTACCGCGGCCTCCCGCTCGGGGGTCATCGACAGGAAGTCCGACTCGTCGGGAATGTCGAAGATGTGCTCGACGGCGTCGAAGAGAAGGTGGCGGTCCGCCTCGGGCACGCCCAACAGCAGGCAGATGGCCTGCATCGGGAGCTCGGCCGCCACATCGACCAGGAAGTCGCACTCCTCGTCGACCGACTCGAGCAGCCGGCGCATCCGCCGCCGCAGCTCAGGCTCGAGACCGCGTATCGCGGCCGGTGTCAGGCCCCTCGTCACGAGGCGGCGGATCCGGGCGTGCCGGGGGTCGTCCATCATGTTCAGGACGACTCCGGCCACGGGGAGGTCCTGAATGATCGTCCCCCCGTAGGGACGGTCGCCCCCGGTCTCCGACGAGTAGGTGCGCGGGTCGCTGAGGACCTCGAGCACCTCGTCGTAGGTGGCCACCGACCAGAACCCCTCGCCGTCGGGGGTGTGGCTGGTGGGCTCGTGCCACCAGACCGGCGCCTGCTCCCGGTGGAGCCGGAAGATGTCGTGCGGGAAGCCTTCCGTGAAGGTGTCGAGGTCGGTCAGGTCCACCTGGCTGAGGTCGTGCACCACGGGGCCATCCTCACCAGGGCGCTCGATGCGGTCAAGAATGGCCTCCCCGGGGGCGTAGCCCAACAGGCAGAGGCAGGGCGCTTAAACCGTCCCCAGTGAGGGTTCGAATCCCTCCGCCCCCACGGAGTGCGCTTGCGCGACCGTTCCCCCGCCGTGACCCACAGCGTCGAGGTCTCAGTGCTCGGACCGGTGGCCGTGCGCGGTACGGCAGGACCTTTTCGCCGCTCGGCCGCGCGTGAGCTGGTGGTCTACCTCGCGTTCCACCGGCACGGCGTGCGTCATGCCGAGTGGTCCCTGGCGATCTGGCCCGAGCGGCCGGTCTCCCCGTCCACCGCCCACTCGACCTCGTCGGACGCACGCCGGGCCCTGGGCCGGGACCACGACGGCCGCCTGCACCTCCCTCGAGGCGTCACGCTTCAGCTGGCTGGTTCGGTCAAGGCCGACGTGGAGCGTTTCGGCGCGCTCGCCGCCACCGACGACCCGCACCGGCTCTTCCAAGCGATGCGGTTGGTCCGGGGCCCGCTCTTCGCCGGGCTCCGCCGTATGGACTGGGCGGTCTTCGACGGGACGTACTCGGACATAGAGGCCTTGGTCGTGCGCACGGCGCTGCGCGCCGCCGACGCCTTCGTCGGACTGGGGTGTGGCGACGAAGCCGAGTGGATCGTGCGCCAGGGGTTGCTCGTGAGTCCGTACGACGAGCGTCTCTACCGCGCACTCCTCGTGGCCACGGCCTCCCAGGGCAACCGGGTCCGGCTGCGCTCGACCATGGCGCAGTTGCGGACGTTGGCCGGGGAGGGTGGCCGCCCACCTGCCCGGACGGCCGGGCCCAGCCACGCGGACTGCCTCCATCCTGCGACGACGGACCTCTACCGTGACCTGCTGAGCGGCTCACCTGCTACGGGGGGGCACCCCGCCAGGCTGTAGGGTTGCCACCCGCCATGGCGAGAAACACTTCTGGGAAATCCGTTGCACGCGCCGCCGCGACCGGCGGCGGCACGACATATCGCGGGCAGATGCCCGTGAACTGGTATGCCGCGCTCGTCGTCATCATCATCCTCGGGGTCGGGTCGATCGCCTGGGCGAAGTACAACTACAACAAGGGGCCCGTCGTCGTGGAACCGGCCGTCGGGACCTCCTGGCACGCCGGACTGGCCTTTGACATCTGCGGCACCATGGAATCGCCGCTCGCCGCCTCGCCGGCCGGCGCCTCCACGGGCCTCACGACCACGGGCAGCGGTGTCCTGTCCATTGCGCCGAAGACGTCCAGTGAGGCAGGCAACAACGCGACCCTCGGGAAGTTCGCCGCCGGATATACCGGGTTGACGTTGACCAATAGCGAGCTCAAGTACCCGTCGACCTCGGTGCCCGCGTACACCAACGGCGAGAAGTGCGGTGTCGGGACGCCCGATGCCGGCAAGGTCGGTGTCGTCCTGGCCCGGTCCTGGGTGATCTCGACCACCACGGCCAAGAACGGCGAGGAAGAGGAGACCGGGGGTGTCACGACCGAGAAGCCCGCCGATCTCAAGTTCCTGAACCGTCAGCTCATCACGGTCGGATTCGCGCCCAGGGGCACCCAGCTGCCCAAGCCGCCGGGGTCGACCATCCTCGCCCTGACGCAGGTGCTGTCCGGGAGCCAGGCACCGGTCGCCACGACCAGCACGACCGTCGCCGGCGCAACGTCGTCGACCGTGCCGTCGACCACGTCGTCGACCGTGCCGGTCACGACTACGACGAAACCTTCGTCCACGACGACGACGAAGTAATGAAAGCGGTTGTCCTCGTTGGCGGCGAGGGAACGAGGCTTCGTCCCCTGACGCTCTCGGCGCCCAAGCAGATGCTCCCCATCGTCGGGGTCCCCATGATCGAGCGGGTGCTGGCGCACCTCGCCTCGCACGGGATCGCCGACGCCGTCCTTTCCCTCGGCTACCTGCCCGATGCCTTCATGGAGGCATACCCGGACGGCCGGGTCGACGGCATCGGCCTGACCTACGCGGTCGAGCCCGAGCCGCTCGATACCGCCGGCGCCGTCCGCTTCGCCGCCACGTTCGCCGGTATCGACGAGACATTCGTGGTCGTCAACGGGGACGTGCTGACCGATCTCGACCTGAGCAGCCTGGTGGCCTTTCATCGCGACCACAAAGCCGAGGGGACGATCGCCCTCCACCCGGTGGCCGATCCTTCGGCCTTCGGCGTGGTGCCCACCGACGAGGAAGGCCGGGTGAGGGCCTTCGTCGAGAAGCCGCCCCGCGACGAGGCGCCGACGAACGAAATCAACGCGGGGACCTACGTGCTCGAGCCGTCGGTGCTCGGCCGGATCCCGGAGGGGGGACGCGTGTCGATCGAGCGGGAGACCTTTCCCGCCATGGTGCGCGATGGCGGGCTCTTCGCACGCTCCGACGACAGTTACTGGCTCGACACCGGGACCCCGGCCGCGTATCTCGAAGCCAATTTCGACTACCTGAACCACAAGCGCGGCCCGGTCGTGGCCCCGGGTGTCGTCGATCGGGGCGACGGGGTCCTGGTGGGGGGCGACAGTGACGTGGCGGGTGAGGTGACGGCTCCCGCCGTCATCTTTCCCGGCTGTGTCGTCGAGTCCGGTGCCCGCGTGGAACGCAGCATCCTCGGGCCGGGGACGGTGGTGTCCGCCGGCGCCCTCGTGGCGGACTCCGTGCTCATGGCCGGCTGCCATGTCGCGGCCGATGCCAAGGTGGCCGGATCCGTCATGGGGCCGCGCTCCATCGTGGGGCAGCGAGGTGACGTCCGGGCGGTCTCGGTTCTCGGCGCCGACGCAGTCGTCTCCTCGGGGACGCTGGTCGACGGCGAGCGGGTCTCGGGCTAGAAAGGCCGCGGCATGCGCACGCTGGTGACGGGAGGTGCCGGGTTCATCGGGTCCAATCTGGTGGATCGCCTTTTGGTCGAAGGGCACGATGTCGACGTGGTCGACGACTTCTCCACCGGATCGCTGTCGAACCTGGCCGAGGCCCGCGGCAGCGCAGGCCGGGCTCTCACCATCCATCATCTGGATATCACCGCGCCGGCCGTGATCGAGTTGATGGCGCGCCGCCGCCCCGAGCTCGTCTTCCACCTGGCGGCCCAGGCCGATGTCCGCGTCTCGGTGGCCCGCCCGACGTTCGACGCCATGGTCAACGTCGTCGGGTCGCTCAACGTCTTGGAGGGTGCCCGCCAGGCCGAGACCGAGCGGGTGGTCTTCGCGGCGAGCGGGGGCACGCTCTACGGGGACCCGCCCGTCGAGGAGCTCCCTGTGCGTGAGTCGTATCCCCAACAGCCGTTGTCACCGTACGGCGTCTCCAAGAAGGCCGTGATCGACTACCTCGTCGCCTACCGCGCGCTGCACTCCCTGGAGTTCTGTGCGCTGGCCCTGGGCAACGTCTACGGACCGCGGCAGAATCCCCACGGCGAGGCCGGTGTCGTCGCCATCTTTGCCGACCGGGTGCTACGCGGTGAGCCGGTGACAGTTTTCGGCGACGGCGAGCAGACACGGGATTTCGTCTTCGTCGACGACGTCGTCGATGCTTTTGTGCGGGCCGCCACGCGCGGCGGTGGCCTCGTCTGCAACATCGGGACCGGCGGCGAGACGTCGGTGAACGAACTCGTGAGATCGATGGCGTCGCAGTCCGGGACCGAGGTGAAGGCCGTCTTCGAACCGGAGCGGCCCGGTGAATTGCTCCGCTCGAGTCTCGATGTGGAGCGGGCGGCGATTCAGCTCGGTTGGCGGGCGTGGACACAGCTCGACGACGGGGTTCGGGCCGTGCTCGAGTTCGTGCACGACGGCGCCGCCTGAGCTCAGCGGAAGAGGTCTTCGTCCGGAGGCCGGATCACCTCGGCGCGCACGGAGGCGGGACGGAGCCACTCCGTCGGCACGCCGCGGATCACGGCCACCGGAACACCACGGTCCTTGCCCATGACCAACTCGGCCGCGGAGGCCAACTCGTCGGCGACGCAGATCTCCGTGGCGACGAGCTCACGCCCTCCCGCATCCGTCGTCCCCTTGAGGTCGATCACCGCGGCCACGCCCGCGCACCCGATGGCCACGTCGGTGACGCCCCGTCGCCACGGGCGCCCGAAGGTGTCCGAGACGATTACGCCCAGCGTGATGCCGAAGGTGTGTTCCAGCCCGGCCCGGATACCGCGGGCCGAGCGGTCCGAGTCCTCGGGCAGCAGCGCCGCGGTCCCGTCCGCCACGTTGGAGAGGTCCACGCCGGCGTTGGCACAGATGAAGCCGTGCCGGGTCTCGCTGATGATCAGGTCACCGCGCTGGCGCAGGACACGTACCGATTCCCGTCGCACCAGGGCCGCCTTGGCCGCGGCGTCGCTGTGATCGAGCTCAACCAGACGGCCTTCGGCCTTCGAGACGATCTTTTGCGTGACCACCACCACGTCGCCCGTGGCGAGCTCGGGGCCGTCGGAGCGCGTCGGCGCCACCGCGCCGGCGATCAGCGCGACCAGGTCGGTACCCGGTGTCACCTGGCCCAGCCCGGTGATGGGGAAGACCTGCACGCCGTCAGCCGGCTGCATCGATCACCGCCCGGGCGAGCTCTTCGGCCCGTTCAGGCGTGCTCATGACCGTGGGGGTCACCACGCAGCGCACGCCCTCCGCCCTGATGGCTGCCGCATGGGAGGCGTCGGCGACATCCACCACGAGCGTCCCCACCCACGGCGCGTACAGCCGGGCCACCCCCACCACGGAGGGCTCGGTCCCGAGCTCGGCCATGAGCCGGTCGGCCGGCCCCTTGAGCGCCGCGCCGGCCACGATGGGTGACACCGCCACGACCCGGTCGCGGCGTGCCACCAGGGTCTCGCGCACACCGGGGACGGCCAGCACCGGGCCGATCGACACCACGGGGTTCGACGGACACACAACGATGATGGCCGCGCCGTGCAGCGCCTCCATGACGCCGGGGGCCGGTCGCGCCGTCTCGGCGCCCGCGAAGCGGACGCCCCGAACGGGCACGTTGTGGTGCAGGCGGACGAAGTAGTCCTGAAAGCTGACTTCGCTCCCCGCCGGGCCCAGTGCGCTCGGCTCGGACAGGACGACCCTGGTGCGCAACGTGTCGTCGGTCACCGGCACCAGCCGCACCGCGATGCCGCGCCGTTCGACCCAGCTCCGCCGTCACGACGCTCAGCGGTGCGCCGGCGCGCAGCCGGCCGGTGCGGAACAGGTGCGTGGCCAGGTCGCGGTCGCCCAGGCGGAACCAGTCCTCGCCACCCAGCCGTCCCAGCTCGTCCATGACGGCCCAGCTCTCGCCGGCCACGCCCCAGCCCGGTCTCGCGGTTGTCCATGCCGGCCAGGGTGTAGGTGACGGTGTCGAGGTCGGGACTGATGGCGAGGCCGTGCAGCTCCATGTCGTCGCCGACGTTGACGATCGGCGGTGATGTCGCCGGCCGGGACCACCCGAACGAGACCGGCGAGCATTCGAGCGGCCCCGACGCCGCCGCACAGGGCCACCAGCACGTCGCGAGCATAGGAGCGCCGCCGACGCAGGCCGTTCCGCCGCCCCTGGTACCATCGCCGCCCGCCATGCCAGTGCGTATCCCCTCGGATCAGCACGAGACCGTGGTGTCGGTCTTGCGGGAGGCGGCACGGGTCAACGGAGACGTCGAGGCCTACGTCGAGCCGGGCGCCGACGGCGGCCGGCAGCCGCCTGACCTTCGCCGAGTGGGACCGGGCCGCCGACGGCGTGGCCGGACACCTGTCCCGTCTCGGCGTGGCCAAGGGTGACGTCGTGTGCCTTGCTCCTGCCCTCCTGCATCGACTACGCGGTGCTCTATGCCGGGTTGCTCCGGCTGGGGGCGATCACGTCAGGCATCAACCCGCGCATGGGCGCCGGCGAGGTGGCCTCCATCATGGAGCGTGCCGCCCCGGTGCTGCTGGTGCTCGATCCCGGGACGGAGCTGGACCCGCGAGGCGGGAACGATTCCGGTGGTCACCCGCGACGAGGCGCGGTCGTGGTGGGGCGAGGACGACGCCGGAGGCCTGGCCGGAGCTGACCGCAGTCGGACCCGGTCGCCGTGGTCTGGACCAGCGGGACCACCGGCCGGCCCAAGGGCGCCGTCTTCGATCACGCCAACCTGGCCGCGGTGGCCCGGGGGACCGACGTGCTGAGCCATCCCGGCGATCGCCGGCTCTCTCCGCTCCCCTTCGCCCATGTCGGGTACATGACGCGCGCCTGGGACGAGATCGGCAACGCCGTGACGACCGTCATCACGCCCACCCCGTGGCGGGCCGACGAGGCCATCCGCGTCATGGCGGACGAAGGGGTGACGGTGGCGCAGGGCGTGCCGACGCAGTGGGCGCTCATGCTGGCCAGCGCGGAGCTGCAGCAGGCGGACCTCGAGCGCGCTGCGCGTGGCAGGGACCGGCGCGGCGCGCATGACGGCGTCCATGGTGGCCGAGGTGCGCCGCCGCTTCGGGGTGCCCGTCGTCGTGCGCTACACGTCCACGGAGTCCTCGCTCGGGACCGGCACCACGCTGACGTCGTCCGACGAGGAGGTGGCGACCACGGTCGGCCGCCCGGTGGCCGGCGTTGAGCTCGCCATCGTCGACGACGCCGGGGACCCGGTGCCGACCGGTTCGGTCGGCCGCGTCCTCCTGCGATCCGCCGCGGCGATGCGCGGCTACTGGGGGCATGGCCCCGGCCGGGACCGCTCCGTGGCGGAGTTGGTGGACGCCGCGGCCACCGGGGAGGTGCTCGCTCCGGACGGGTGGGTGACCACCGGAGACTTCGGGAGGCTCACCCCCGAAGGCAACCTGCAGTTGTCGGGCCGGGCCCACGAGCGCTACATCCGGGGCGGCTACAACGTGTACCCGGCGGAGGTCG
This sequence comes from uncultured Acidimicrobiaceae bacterium, assembly GCA_963745665.1. Classification (GTDB taxonomy): domain Bacteria; phylum Actinomycetota; class Acidimicrobiia; order Acidimicrobiales; family RAAP-2; genus Bog-473. The sequence continues at coordinate 551,231 of CAVUYE010000003.1, forward strand.
AGGAAGCCCTGTCGTCGCACCCCGCCGTGATCCGGGCCGCGGTGGTCGGCGTGGCGGACGATGTCCTGGGCGAAGTGGGCGTGGCCGTGGTGGTGGCCGCCCCGGGGGCGCAGCCGGACCTGGCCGCGTTGCGCGCGCACTGCGTCCGGGAGCTCTCCGACTACAAGGCCCCCGACGCCCTCGTCGTGGTCGACGAGCTCCCGCTGACGCCGATGATGAAGGTCGACCCCGTGCGTCTCGCCCGTCTGGCGGAGGGCGGGGCGCAGGAGCGCCGGCTGCGCCTGGCGCAAAGTCGTCGTCCCGGCTCTGGAGTGCTAGGCAGTGGCCCCACCGGAGAGCAAGAACCGAAGGAGCGCGCATGAGTCCCACGACACGAGTCGGGGAATCCGATCCCAATCGGGGGACGGCCCCCGAGGCGATCACCCCTGGTCGTTACACCGGGCGGGTGGCCGTGGTCACCGGTTCGGGTTCGGGCATCGGGCGAGCCACGGCGCGTCGCCTGGCCGCGGAGGGCGCGGCGGTGGCCTGTCTCGACGTCGCGGCGGACGCCATCGAGGCCGTGGCCGCCGAGATCAACACCGAAGCGGCCGAAGCCGGCGGCCGGGCGATCGCGGTGGTCTGCGACGTGACGAACGAGGACGGCGTCACGGCCGCCGTGGACCGCGCCGCTGCCGAGCTGGGCCCCGTCACCAACCTGTGCAACATTGCGGGCATCGGCGGGTTCGCCCACACGCCGGAGCAGTCGTTGAGCGGCTGGGACAAGATCATCGCGGTCAACCTGACGGGCACCTTCCTGATGTGCCGGGCCGTGTTGCCGGGCATGCTCGAGCACGGCGGGGCAATCGTCAACACCATCTCGACCGCCGGCATGAAGGGTCAGCCCTACTCGGCGGCCTATTGCGCCTCCAAGGGCGGTGCGCGGCTGCTCACCATGGCGCTGGCGGTGGAGTACATGGCGCGGGGCATCCGGGTGAACGGCGTCGCTCCCGGGGGCGTCGACACGCCGATCATCCACAACTTCGGCCCGCCCGAAGATGCAGACTGGAAACTGATAGAGCGGCTCATGACACCGATCGGTTTCGCCTACCCGCACGAGGTCGCGGGTGCCTTCGCCTACCTCGGTTCGAGCGAGGCGGACTACATCACGGGAGCGATCCTCTCCATCGACGGGGCGATCACCACCTGAGCACCTCCGAGACGCCCCGGGCCACGGAACCGGCACGCGTGCGGGTCGCACTCGATGCCACGCCGCTGCTCGGGCTGCCCACGGGCATCGGCGCGTTCTGCCATGGCGCCTTGGCCGCCCTGGCGCGGCGCCCCGATGTCGACGTGCAGGCCTACGCCGTCAGCTGGCGCCGCCGCCGACTGATCGAGGCACAGCTCCCCGACGGCGTCATGGCACGCCAACGTCCCATGCCGGCCCGCCCGCTGCATGCGCTGTGGGCCAAGGGGAACGTGCCACCCCTGGAGTGGTTCATCGGCACCACCGACGTCGTGCACGGGACGAACTTCTTGGTGCCGCCGACACGTCGGGCCGCCGCCGTCGTGTCGGTGCACGACCTCACGCCGCTGCACCATCCCGAGCTCTGCGACGATGCGACACTGGCCTACCCGGGGTTGATCCGGCGGGCCCTGGGCCGTGGCGCCTGGGTCCACGCGGATTCCGCGTTCGTGGCCGATGAGGTGGTGGAGGCGTTCGCCGCTGATCCGATCCGCGTGCGCGTCGTGAACCCCGGCATTCCCGCTCTGCCCGTTCCGACGGACGCCGAGGCCGCTGCGGTGCTGGGTCGTGTGCTCCCGGCCGGCGTCAGACAATTCTGCCTGGCCATCGGGACGGCCGAGCCCCGCAAGGACCTGCCGGGCCTCGTGCGGTCGTTCGGCGCAGTCGCCGACCGCCAGGCTGACGTCGCGCTCGTCCTGGCCGGCCCTCCGGGCTGGGGCGAGCACGCGCTCGACGAGGCCGTCGCGGCATCACCGGCACGGGCGCGGATCGTCCGTACCGGCTGGGTGACACAGGCTGATCTGGCGGTGTTGCTGACGCGGGCCAGCGTGCTGGCCTATCCCTCGCTCTATGAAGGTTTCGGTTTCCCGCCGCTGCAGGCGATGCAGGTGGGTGTGCCCGTGGTGGCGACGCGGGCGGGCTCGTTGCCCGAGGTCCTCGGTGACGGCGCCCTGCTGGTCGACCCCGGCGATCACGACGGACTGGCCGAGGCGCTCAGCACGTGCTTGCGCGACGAAGGCGAGCGGCGCCGCCTCATTGCCGCCGGCACGGCGTGGTCGGCCCGGTACTCCTGGGAGCAGTGCGGCGCCGGGCTCGAAGCCCTCTATCGTGACGCGGTGTCCGGCCGTGGCTGAGTCGTCCGCGCCGTCGGTCCTCCTCGCGGTCGAGCAGCTGCGGCGGCGCGTGCCAGGCGGCATCGGCGCCTACGCGCGTGGGCTGCTCGGCGGCTTGGCCGTCTCGGCCACTGAAGGCGACGCGGTCGAAGTGGCGCTCCTGGCCAGCCGGGCACCCGCTGGGGCGGCCGATCCGCTGGCGGCCTTCGGGCGTCCCGTGCACGCGTCGCGGCTGCCGAGCGTGCTCCTGACACGGGCCTGGGACCACGGCCTGTCCCGCGCGCCGGCCGGATTCGACATCGTGCACTCGGTGTCCGTGGCCGCACCCCCGCTGCGGCGCTCCAGCTCGGGACGGCTGGTCGTCACCGTCCACGACGTGGCGTGGCGCCGCCACCCCGAGGCGACGACGCGGCGCGGGGCTCGCTGGCACGAGGGGGCATTGCGGCGCGCCGATCGGTCAGGTGCCGCCATGGTGACTCCGTCCCGCCTGGTGGCCGCCGACCTGGCCGCGATGGGCATTGCGGAGGATCGGGTCACAGTGGTGCCGAGTGGCGCCGACCACCTCCCGCCGCCGGACCCCGCTGCCACCGACGCGCTGCTCCAGCGGGTCGGCGTCGCGGGTCCGTTCCTGCTCACCGTGAGCACGCTGGAGCCCCGCAAGAACGTGGAGCGGCTCGTGCGCGCATTCGCGCAGGTGCGCGGTTCGCTGCCGGGCCCGTGGCCGCTGGTGGTCGTCGGACCTGCCGGCTGGGGCCCGCGGTCGCCGGAGCCCCGAGCAGCCGACCATGTCGTCTTGACCGGCCCCGTCCCCGATGTCGTGCTGTCGGGGCTCTACCGGCGGGCCCGCGCCTTCGCCTACGTGCCGCTGACCGAGGGCTACGGCCTGCCGCCACTCGAGGCCATGCTGGCCGGCATCCCGACGGTCGTGTCCGACGAGGTGCCGAGCGTGCACGACCTGGGTGCGACCGGGCTCGCACCGGCGCGCCTCGTCGACCCGCTGGACGTGGACGACATCGCCGCCGGTGTCGCGGCCGTCCTGACCGACGACGGCCTGCGCGCCGAAATGGTTCGCCGCGGCGCGGCGCACGCGGCGCAGCGCACCTGGCGCGGGACCGCCCGCGCCCATCTCCATCTCTGGCGGTCGCTGCAGTGACGGACGAGCAGCTCGACCTCTCGCTCGACGTCTCGGCCGTCCCGACGCGGCCGGGCGGCGCGGGCTACTACACCATGGCGCTGGCCCGCGGCCTCGCGGCGCGTCCCGACGTCGGGCTCTCGCTCGTCGCCCGTCGCGGCGATGAGCCGCGCTGGCGCAACCTGGCCGCCGGCGCGGCCGTCCGCGGGGCGGTACCGGTGTCGCGGCCGGGCCGGTTGGTCTTCGAGCAGCTCCGGCTCGGTTCCGTGCTGCGCTCGGTCGGGAGCGAGGTCCATCATGGACCGCACTACACGATGCCGGCCCGCGCACCCGTGCCCTGTGCCGTGACGATCCACGACTGCACCTTCTTCGACCATCCGGAATGGCACCTGCGCTCCAAGGCGGCCTTCTTCCGCCGCGCCATACGCCACGCGGCGCGGCGGGCCGCGGTCCTGATCTGCGTCAGCCAGGTGACCGAGGACCGCCTGCGCGCCTCGTGCGACGTCCGTCCGCCCGTCGTCGTGGCACCGCATGGCGTCGACCACGCGCGCTTCACGCCGCGTGAGCCGCTTGACGGATCCGACCGCACCGTGCTCGGCGCACTGGGGGTTCCGGTCGACCGGCCGCTCGTCGCCTTCGTGGGCACGCTCGAGCCCCGCAAGGGAGTGGTCCCCCTCATCGCCGCCTTCGACCAGCTGGCACGGGGTCACCCCGATGCCGTCCTGGTGCTGGGCGGGCAGACCGGCTGGGGCATGACCGAGACCGAGCACGCGCTGGCGGCGGCCCGGCACCCCGAGCGGATCGTGCGCACCGGGTACGTGCCCGACGACGCCGTCCCCGCTCTGCTCCGCCAGGCTGCGGTGGTGGCCTATCCGGCGGTCGAAGAGGGGTTCGGCTTGCCCGCCCTCGAGGCCCTGGCCTGCGGCGCACCCCTGGTGACCACCGAGGGCACCGCCATGGCGGAAATGGCCGGCAGCGCGGCGCTCCTCGTTCCGCCCGGCGATGTGACCGCCCTGGCCACGGCGCTGGAAACGGCGCTCCACGACGGACGCGACACGGGACGCCGGTCGCGTCGGGATCGCGGTCGCGGCGGAGCGGACCTGGGAAGCCAGCGTCGCCCTGCACCTGCAGGCGTATGCGATCGCCCGGGCAGCCTCGCAGTAGGGTTCCGCGCATGCGCGCGCTGATCACGGGCGGAAAGGGATTCGTCGGCCAGTGGCTGGCTGCGCACCTCAAGGACCACGGCGACGACGTGGCGGTGATCGACATCGAGACGGACGTGGCCTCCGGCGCCGCGGTGCGCCGGGTCATGGCAGACGTGGCGCCGGAGGCCGTCTACCACCTGGCCGCCATGACCCATGTGGGGGAGAGTTGGGACGATCCCAGCCAGGTGCTGCGCGTCAACGTGCTCGGGACCGCTGAGATCCTGGCGGCGGCGCGGTCCACCGGAGTGAGCCCCCGCGTGCTCGTGGTCAGCTCGGCGGAGGTCTACGGGGTCGTCACGCCGGCGCAGCTCCCGCTGGGCGAGGGCACCCCGACGGAGCCTGCCAGCCCTTACGCGGCCAGCAAGTTGGCGGCGGAAGCCGTGGCGTTGCAGGCCTGGCGCGGCTACGGCCAGCCCGTCGTCGTCGTCCGGCCCTTCAACCACATCGGTCCGGGGCAGTCGCCGAACTTCTTCGTGCCGGCCCTGGCCAAGCGGATCGTGGAGGCCCGGCGCGGCGGGGACCCTTCGTTGCCGGTGGGCAATCTGACGACCCGACGTGACTTCACCGACGTGCGCGACGTGGTGGTGGCCTACCGGCTGCTGATCGAGCGAGGCGAGGCCGGGGCCGTCTACAACGTGTGCTCGGGACGCGACGTGGCCATGTCAGAAGTGGCGGCGCAGCTCCTCGAGCTGGCCGGTGCCGAGCTCACGCTCGAAACCGACCCCGCACTGCTGCGGCCCGTCGACGTGCCCGTGCTCCGGGGGGATGCGGCGCTGCTGCGGGCCGCCACGGGTTGGCAGCCGCAGATTCCGCTCGCGACGACGCTCGCCGACGTCCTGGCCTCGTGGGAGGCGGACTGACGGCGAGCGTCGTCGGTGTACGCAGCGGTGATGCTCAGGCGCTGACGCGCTGGCGGATCTGAATCCGGACCTCACGGGCCTGATTCCGGGCCTTGACGGTGATCTGGGTCACCGAGGCGGGAAGCTTCTCCTCAATCGGCTGCAAGGTCGTCTCGACGAACTGCACGGCCGACTCGGCCAGGTCGTCGATCTGGGTGTAGCTCTTGGCCACGCTGTGGCGCACCTCGTCGATGCGCTGGTCCAGCGAGAAGTCCTTGGAGAGCCGGTTCTGCAGCTCGACCCGGTGGACCTGGGCCCGCTGGTAGCCGAGCACGCCGAGCCCGACGGCCACATATGCAGCGTCGCGGGCGAGGTCCGTGACACCCTTGGAGATGTTGGTGATGTTGGTGGGTACTTCAGGCATGTGGAGCCTCCTGTCTGGTCGGTTCACGCCGACGTTCGGGACGCAGGAGCCGCCGGCAGGCCACCACGTTCGTGTACAAGAGTATCACGAGTGTTAAACAGTAGCAAGCACTGGGGGTGCGTTTCGTGCCTGAGGGGGTGAATGCCGGACGGGATAGCCTCGGCCCCCTGATGGACGCCCAAGTGCCGGCCGTGGTCGCCGTCATGGTCACGACCGACGCCGGGCCCTGGCTGGAAGAGGCCCTCGCAGCGCTGGCGGCCCAGGACTACGAGGAGCTCTCAGTCCTCGTCCTGTCCACCGGGGAGGACGATCTCGAGGTGACGGACCGGGTGGCCCGGGTCCTGCCCGACGCCTTCGTCCGGCACCTGCCGGACCACCCCGGTTACGCCGCCGCATCGAACGAGGCACTGGCCATGGTGGAGGGCGCGGCGTTCTTTCTGCTCCTCCACGACGATGTCGCGCTGGACCACGATGCGGTGCACAAGATGGTCGAGGAGTCGTTCCGCTCCAATGCCGGGGTGGTGTCCCCGAAGTTCGTGCACTGGGACGACCGGCGCGTCCTTCTCCACGTCGGCATGACCTGTGACAAGACGGGTGCCGTCGTGGATCGCATCACCGAGGGCGAGGTCGACCACGGGCAGCACGACGCGGTGCGCGATGTCTTCGTGGCACCGGGCGGCTGCATTCTGGTGCGGGCGGACCTGTTCGCCGAGCTCAAAGGATTCGACGCGGGCATCGTCGCCATGGGGGAGGACCTCGACCTCTCTTGGCGCAGCCAGGTGGCCGGCTCGCGCGTCGTGGTCGCCCCAGACGCCCGGGTGCGCCACCGGGAGGTGGTCTCCGGTGGGGTCGAGCCGCTGGCGGTGGCCGGCGAGGCCGCGGGTCGCCACCCCGCCACCATGCAGTCCCTGCAGCGGCGCCATGAGCTGCGCGCCGTCCTCAAGTGCTACACCCGGATCAGCCTGGTGCGGGTACTCCCGCAAGCCGCCCTCCTGGCCTTCGGCGAGGTGGTCGTGGCCCTGCTGGCCCGCGATCGCGACCGGGTCCGTGCCGTCACCGGAGCGTGGCGGTGGAACTTCCGCCGGCTGACCGAGCTCTCGATCCTGCGGGGTGAGCTGGCCGAGCACCGCCTCTTCCCCGATGCCGAGGTGCGTCGGCTGCAGGTGCGGGGGAGCGCGCGGCTCTCGCGCTACGTCAGCCGGCTCACCCACCAGGGACTCGTGGCGGCCAACGCCGTCGCCGCCACGCGGGAGGGGTCCGAGCGCGAAGAGGAGCGGGCGGCCGGGGTCGCCGTGCTCACGGGGAGCGTCGGCTTGGCCTTCAGCGAGGACGCCGACTTCGACGAGCTCGACGACCTGGGCCGGCGCGCCGGGCGCGATCGTTTCGGGCGCCGGGTGCGGTCGGTGCCCCTCAGCTCCGGGCGCCAGCGCACCGTGGCCATCGTCATCGCGCTCCTCGTCGTCGCCTTCGGGACCCGCGAGCTCTTCTTCGGGACGCTGCCACTCGTCGGGCAGCTGGCGCCGCTCCCGTCGTGGTCCGCCAGCTGGCACCACTTCTTCTCCGGCTGGCAGTCCGCCGGGGTAGGCACGACCGCGCCCGCCTCGCCCGCCTTCGGCCTCGTCGGCCTCACCGGCACCGTGCTCTTCGGCGCCATGGGGACGTTGCAGCACGTGCTGCTCCTCGGGTGCATCCCCCTCGGCGCGTGGGGTGTGTCGCGCTGCCTGCGTCCTCTGGTGTCGCCGCGGGCCCGTGCGGTGGCGGTCATCTGCTACCTCGGGCTCCCGCTGCCCTATGGCGCGCTCGGCACGGGGCGTTGGGACGGGCTCGTCGTCTATGCGCTCTTCCCCTTCATCGCGCTGCGCCTGGCCCGGGCGGCCGGTGTGAGCCCGTACGCGGTGGAGCCCGGGCCGCGGTGGCGGAGCCGGCCCGCCGGCCAGGTCGTCGTGCTGGGTGCCCTCATCGCCGCCGCGTCGGGCTTCGCGCCGGCGGTCGTGCCGATGGTGCTCGTGACGGCGGTGGCCTGGATGCTCGGTTCGGTCCTCGTGGGGGCGCGGGAGCCGACGTGGCGCGTCCTGATCGTGGCCGTCGAGGCGGTGGTGGTGGCTCTTGTCCTGGCCCTGCCCTGGGTGGTCGGCACCGTGCTGGCGGGCAAGGGGTCGGTGGCGATCTTCGGCCTCCCCCTGTCCGGGGCCACCGCGCCCAGCTGGGGCGAGCTTCTCCGCTTCGCCGTCGGGCCGGCGGCCCGTTCGCCGATCGCCTGGTTGCTGGTCGTCGGCGCCGCGCTCCCTCTTGTCATCGCCCGCGGCACCAGGCTGGCCTGGGCGGCGCGCATGTGGGTGCTGGCCTTGGCGTCGTGGGGCCTGGCCTACGCCGGCTCGCACGGCGAGCTCGGCTCCTTTGCGCCATCCCTCACCGTGGTGCTCGCACCGGCGGCCCTCGCCGTTGCGGTGTGCGTCGGCCTCGGCATCGCCGCCTTCGAGAGTGACCTGAGCGGCCGCGAATTCGGATGGCGCCAGCTGGCGGGCGCTTCTGCGCTGGTCTTCGTCGCGCTCGGCCTCCTTCCCGTCGTGGGCGGTGCCGTCGGTGGCCGCTGGGATCTCCCGTCGCAGGGCGTGGAGCAACCGCTGGCGTTCCTGAACCGGCCCGATGCCGGAGGAGTCGCCCGCGTCCTCTGGCTCGGTGACCCCAGGGCGGTGCCGGCCGGAGGGTGGTCGGTCCAATCGGGCCTGGCCTACGCACTCACGCCGGAGGACCTGCCCGACACCGCCCAGGTGCTCACCCCCGCCGGCGCCGGTCCGGCCGACAAGGTGGCCGAGGCGGTCCGCCTGGCCGTGGCCGGCGGCACCGTGCACCTGGGCCGCCTGCTGGCACCGGCCGGTGTGCGCTACGTCGTCGTGGTCGACGCGTTGGCCCCGTCGTTGGTCGGGACAAGCCCACAGTCGGTCAGCGCGCCGCCACCGGCCGGCCTCAACACGGACCTTCTCCAGCAGGACGACCTCCAGGCGGTACCCGGGGTGACGGGCGTGCAGGTGTACCAGAACGCGGTGGCCATGCCCGTGACCGCGACGCGGTCCGGCGCGCTGCCGGTACGCGCGTCCGGTGTACCCGAGCGCGACGGATGTGGCCGGCTGGCAGCCCGTGCTCAGCGCGCTCGCCGCCGGCGGAGCGGCCACCGGAACGGTGCCGGCGGGCACGCTCTACGCGGGCTACGCCCCGGCTGGGTCCTTCGCCCTGACCGTGGACGGCCACACGGTGGCAGGGCAGGCGGCCTTCGGCTGGGCGGCGCAGTACGCGGTGAGCGCCCACGGCCCCGCCACCCTTTCGCTGTCGCAGTTCCCCGTCGTCCCCTTGGCCGTCTTCCTGCAGCTGGCGGCCTGGGTGCTGCTGGCACTCGCCGTCATCGGTGGCCCGCGCCCCGGACGCGCCCCCTCCCTGTCGGCCACGGCGCCTCTGGTCGCCGAGACGGCGATCATCGGCGAGACGGTGTCGCTGTGACGCCGGCCCACGTGAGCCGCGAGCGCCGGTGGCGCGTCGCCGCGCTCGTGATCCTGGTTGTCGCCGGCGTCGGCATCGCCGTGAGCGTGCAGGGGACCCCAGCGCCCGTGGGTGCCGCGCCGACGCCCAGCGCACTGGTCGGTGCGCCCGACGCGGAGTCGACCGCCTGGTACTGCACGGGACAGTCGACCGCCGGTGGCGCGGCGCCGGGCATCCTCGTGCTCACCAACACCACGACGCGACCGGTCACGGCGGACATCACGGTCACCTCGGACTCGGGGGCCACGGCGCACACGGCCACAGCGGTCCCGGCGCGCAGTGTGGTGGCACCGGCCATCCCGACGCTGTCCTCGGGTTCCTGGCAAGCGGAGACCGTCATCACCGCGGGCGGCGGCGTGGCGGTCACCCAGACGGTGGACGGTCCCCTGGGGTGGTCGCAGGCGCCCTGTCAGAGCAGCGCCTCGTCCACGTGGTACTTCGCCAGCGGCTCCACCGCCGCCGCCAACGTGCTCTACATCTCGCTACTGAACCCGACGTCGACGCCGGTCGTGGTCGATCTCAGCTTCCAGACGCCGAACGGCATGGTCCACCCCATCAACTACCAGGGGATCGTGTTGCCCGCGGGACAGGTGACGGTGGAGAACGTGTCGTCGGAGGTGCAGGAGATCTCGACCCTCAGCACCGTCGTGACGGCCCGGACCGGCCGCGTCGTCGCGTCGGAGGTGCAGGAGATCGTGGGCGCGGGCGGGACGTCAGGTGGCCTGTCGCTCGTGCCGGGCGTGACCGCACCGCAGTCGCAGTGGGCGATCCCCCAGGCGCAGGAGGTGCCGGGTGGCTCTTCCGAAATCGACGTCTTCAACCCCGGCTCGGCCACCGAGACCGTGACGGTGCAGGTGCGGTTGCCCTCGGGCCCGCTGACGCCCCTGACCGAAAGGGTCCTGCCCGGCACCACCTGGGCCCTTCAGACCAGTGCGGAGACGCGTATCCCGGACAACCAGACATACGCCACCACCATCGACGCCACGGGGGGTCCCGGTGTCGTCGTGGGCCGGTCCGTCGCGCTTCCCGATTCCGCGACGCCTCCGCCCCAGGCGGGCGTGGTGGTGGGGGTGGAGGGGCTGAGCGTCGACGTCGCCCAGCGGCGAGTGGGTCGTGCCTCCACCGGGGAGCAGCGAGAATCCCGCCGTGCCCGGCGCGGCCCCCGTCTACCTGGCGCTGTTCAACGCCTCCAACGGCAGCGAGACCTACAAAGCCGTGGCCACCTCGGCGTCGGGCAACCACGAGGTCGCCACCGGCACCCTGGCCGCCCGGACGTCGATCCTGGTGTACGGCTCGCCGCTCGCCGCGGCCGGGCTCGACCCGATCCTCGTACACGCCTCGGGGCCCATGGCGGTCAGCGAGGAGGCCAGCCCGACGTCCGGCTTCGGGGTGGTGTCGATGCCCGGCATCCCGTTGGCACCCCCGATCGGCGCCTGAACAGCGCTACAGGTTGTGGCGTTGGTAGCGACGCCACAAGGCGCGGCCGCCGGCCACGACGGCGCCGAGGAGCAGCAGGACGAAGAGCGCTGGGCCGGCGACGCGGATCAGGCCCTCGACCCCGGTGACGAAGCCGCCGATACTGGCGTGCCAGGCACGCACCACGCCGGACTCGGGGAGCGGTCTCGGCGCGGGGGGCGGCGTCCGCGTGTGCTCGTTCACGGTCACCGTCAGCGTGGAGTACGTCGTCTGGCTCGTCAGGAGCTGCAGCTGGCCCTGCAGCTGCTCGATCTGGGTCTGAATGGCATCGATCTGCTCCTGGACCGCCAGGACGTCGCCCACGGACGTGGCCTTGGCCAGGATGGTCAGGTACTGCTGGCGGCTGTCCTGCAGTGCCGTGATGCGCGACTGCAGATCGACGTACTGACCGGTGACGTCGGTGGCCTTCGTCGTGAGGTCCGATGTCTTGCCGAGCGCCTCGGCGCGCGCCAGGACGGTGGCGAAGCTCTGCACCGGGATCTGCAACGTCACGCTGCCCGTGGCCGGTCCGACGCTCGCCGTGCCCGACTGCGTCTGCGAGTTCGCCACAAAGCCGCCGTAAGCGCCGGCGAGCGCGGTCAGTTGGTTGACCGTGCCACTCAGCTTGCCGCGGCCGACGGTCAACGCCAGGGAGCCGGTCTGCTCGACCTTGGCCGATTGCCCGACGGCGCCGGTCGGCAGAGGCGGCGTGGTCGTCGGCGCCGTCGCGGTGCCCGAGGCCGACGAGGCGGCGGCGCCGGCCGGGCCGGCCGCATCTGAGTTGGATTGGGTCCCGGGGTTCGCGGGGTTGCTGGCGGAGAACTGCGGGGTGGTCGTTGTGGTGAGCGGCGGGTGGGCGTGGGCCCCGGCGGCAAGGCGCGCCAACGCGGCCGTGCGCGTGGGCGACGCGGCGCCGCGCCCGAGTGCCGCCACTGTGCCGGCCAGCACCAGCAGGACGACGAGGCCGGCCGCGACCGAGACCACGCGATGGCGGCCGGCCAGGCTGGTCACACGGCGCACGCGGCCCATCGGCGCGACATCGTCCACGGACGCCATGTCGCCTCCGCCGTCGTCGCCGTCGTCGCCGTCGTCGCCGTCGTCGCCGTCGTCGCCGTCGTCGCCGTCGTCGTCGTGTCCCGGCAGGCGTCCGGCGGCCCGCGCCAGAATGTCTTCGGCGCCGGTGGCGGGGACCTCGAAGGTCGCGGCGGCGTCGGCGAGGAGCGCGGCCAGGCGGTCGTCGTCGAGCATGGTCATGGTGCGGTCTCCTCGGTGCGAGGTGCGTCCCCGGCGCCGGCGAGGGCGCACAGGGCGGGGTCGGCCGCCAGGCGGCGGCGCGCCTCGTGCAGGCGGGACTTCACGGTGCCGGGTCGCCGGCCGATGGCCAGCGCGATGTCGCGCTCGTTCAGGTCGGCGTAGTAGCGCAGGACGACCGGGACGCGTAGCGACAGCGGCAGCTGCTGCAGCGCGGCCAGCACGGTCTCGGCCACCTCGCCCTGCTCGGCTGCCGTCTCGGGATCGGCGCCCGGGGTGGGCACGTGCGCCAGGGGCTCGTCACCGGCGCGCCGGTCGCGGTGGGGGATCTCGCGGCGCAGCTTCGAGTAGCACGAGTTGACCACGACGCGGGCGAGCCACGGGCGAATGCTCTGGACGGCCGAGAGCGAGTCGCGGAAGCGCCAGGCGCGCAGATAGGCGTCCTGCACGGCCTCCTCGGCATCGGCCCGGTTGCCCAAAATGAGGCAGGCGGTGCGGAACGAGGTCACGTAGCCGTCCTCGAGCCAGTCCGCCAGCTGTTGCTCCACCATCCCCCTTCATGACGCTGCGTCACCCGGATGGGTTCGATCCGTGCCTGTGCGCCTTGGCGCGGGCGCCGGCCTAGCGGGCTGCGGGACCTTCCGGTGCGCCCGTCGAGGGGTTGGTCGGTGGCGGCCAGGGCGGGGGGGCCCACTTCTCGGGGTCTGCCTGGTGGGCGGGGCCGGCCGGAGCCGGTGCGGTCGGGACGGCGACGGCGCTGCTGCTGGCACTGGTGCCGACGGTGCTCTCCGCCTCGGCGCGCTCGGGGTGGGGGGCGTCCCCGTTGCCACTGCCGTTGGCGCCGTTGGCGACCGGCGCAGTGATGGCCGCCGCGTGGAAGTGCGGTACCGACTTGGCGCCCTCGTCGTGCACGGGCGACCCGTGCGCCTCGTCGACCAGGCGGGCCACCTCGGCGCCGTCGATGATCTCGTTGTCGAGCAGCGCGCGCGCGATGGCGTTCAGGCCGCCCCGGTGCTTGCTCAGCACCTCGTGGGCGCGCTGCTCCTGCACGCGCAGGATGCGCTCGACCTCGCCGTCGATGATCTTGGAGGTGTCCTCGGAGTAGTCACGCGTATGCATGAGGTCCTCGCCCAGGAAGACCTGTCCGGCCGACCCCCACGCCATGGGGCCGATGGCGTCGCTCATGCCCCACTCGCGCACCATCTTGCGGGCGAGCTCGGTGTTGCCGACGAGGTCGTTGGCGGCCCCGGTCGACAGGTCGCCGTAGACGAGCAGCTCCGCCACCCGGCCACCCATACGCACGCAGAGGGAGTCCTCGATGTAGTCGCGGGGGTGGATGTGGCGCTCCTCCATCGGGAGCTGGTGGGTGACGCCGAGGGCCATGCCCGTGGGCAGGATCGTCACCTTGTGCACCGGGTCGGCGTGCTCGAGCACGTAGGCCAGCACGGCGTGGCCGCCCTCGTGGTAGGCGATGCGCTCCTTCTCGGCCTCCGAGAGCACCATCGACTCGCGGCGCTGGCCCAGGAGGACCCGGTCCCGCGCCGTCTCGAAGTCGGCCATGGCGATGTCGAGGCTGCCCCGGCGCACGGCGTGCAGGGCGGCCTCGTTGACCAGGTTGGCCAGGTCGGCGCCGCTCATGCCGGGCGTGCCCCGGGCCACCACACTGAGGTCGACGTCGTTCGACATGCGCTTGCCCTTGCAGTGCACGGCCAGAATGGGCAGTCGCTCCTCGAGGTCGGGCAGTGGGACCACGATCTGGCGGTCGAAGCGCCCCGGCCGCAGCAGGGCCGGGTCGAGGATGTCGGGCCGGTTGGTGGCCGCGATCATGACCACGCCCTCGGCCGTGTCGAAGCCGTCCATCTCCGAGAGCATTTGGTTGAGGGTCTGCTCGCGCTCGTCGTGGCCGCCGCCGAGGCCGGCCCCGCGCTTGCGCCCGATGGAGTCGATCTCGTCGACGAAGACGATGGCCGGCGCCTGCTTGCGGGCGGTCTGGAACAGGTCGCGCACCCGGCTGGCCCCGACGCCCACGAACATCTCCATGAAGTCCGAGCCGCTGACCGACATGAAGGGCACGCCGGCCTCGCCGGCCACGGCCCGGGCGATCAGCGTCTTGCCGGTCCCGGGCGGCCCGACGAGGAGCACACCCTTGGGGATTTTGGCGCCGATCTCCTTGAAGCGGGCGGGGGTCTTGAGGAAGTCCACCACCTCGCTGATCTCCTGCTTCACCCCGGTGTAGCCCGCCACGTCCTCGAAGGTGGTCGAGGGCCGGTCGCTGCTGAAGGTCTTGGCCTTGGAGCGCCCGATGGACATGATCCCCGACATCTGCCCCCGGGTCTGGCGGCCGATGAAGTAGATGAAGGCGGCCCCGATGCCGATGATGAAGATGTAGGGCAGCAGGTCGGTGAACAGGTTCGACGAGGGCGTGGGGAAGCTGACCTGCACGCCGTTGTTGCGCATCTCGGTCACGTCGTTGGGCAGGGAGGGGCTCGGGCCCTGGACCGTGTAGGACGTCCCGTCCTTGAGTTTGCCGGTGATCTGCCCGCTCGCGTTGGAGATCTGCGCGGTCGAGACCTCCTTGGCGGTCACTTCCTGCAGGTACTTGGTGTAGCTGATCGACTTGGCGTTGTTGGTCTTGATGGTGCCCACGGCCAGGAGGATGGCCACGATGCCGATGGCCACCACGGCCCAGAGCCAGCGCCAGCTCTGCCCCGACGGTGCCCCCTGCTGCGGGGTCCCGTCCCCGTTGGCGGGCGCGTTCGGCTTGCCGGCCGGCTTGTCCGTACGCGGTGGGCTCACGGATTCCATGCTAGGCGCCGACCCTGCTCGGTGGTGACCGCCCGGCCGGGTGGTCACCAAGGGGTTCCCCTGCAGGTAGCGGGCACCGCGGGCACCGGTAACGTCTGGTCGATGACCGATTCCGAGCCCGGCGGGGTGGTCCCCGGACCGGCGGGCCCGCCCGCACGCCCACCGGGGCCGGTCCCCGACGGGTACGTGCCCCGCGAATGGGTGCAGGAGGGGCCTCCCGGCCAGCCCGTGGCGGCGCCGGTGCCCCCAGCCCCGCCGATGCCCCCCGAGGACCCGACCTTCTCGCTGCTCTCGCCCCCGCCTTCGGTGCTGCCGGCGGGCGACCTGCCCTTCCTCGATACCCCGTGGGTCCCCCCGCAGACGAGGCGCCAGGGCTGGATGTGGCTCTTCTACGCCTTCGTCGGCTTCCTGGTGGGCCAGCTCGGCGCCCTGATCTTCGGCTACATCGCGGGCGCCGCCGCCGGCAAGACGGCGGCGGAGATGACGGCCATCGCGACGGCCGCGGTCCCGCCGGAGTGGTACGTGGTGTCCACGCTGCTCGGCCTGTGGATCGGCTTCATCGGCGCGCCGTGGCTGGCCAGCCGGACCCAGGGGACCCGCCACTTCCTGCGCGACCTCGGCGTGCGCTTCCGGCTCATCGATCTGGTCGGGATCGCCATCGGCATCGGCGGCCAGCTCCTCGTCGCCGTCATGTACGCGCCCTTCCAGCACGACATCAAGAACTTCAACGCACCGTCGCAGAAGCTCACGGGGGCCTCGCACGGCACCGGCTTCGTCATCATCGCCATCGCCACGGTGCTCCTGGCCCCGGCCATGGAGGAGCTCTTCTTCCGCGGGCTGCTCCTGAAGTCGCTCGTCCGGCTGTGCACCCGCATGGGGGCGGCCGGCGGCGCCCGGACCGCCGGAGTCGTCCTGGCCGTGATCGCCGACGGGCTCCTTTTCGGCCTGGCGCACGGCGAGTGGGTGCAGCTGGCGGGTCTGGCCACCTTCGGCATGATCCTGGCCGTGGTCTCGTACCGCACGGGTCGCCTGGGCATGAACATGGTCGCCCATGCCAGTTTCAACCTGGTCGCCATCATCGCCATTGCGGCGAACGGGAGCGTCGTCATCCACTGAGCCGCGGCGGCGGTGTCCGGTGCGGAGGCGGCGCGGGCGCACCCTATGGTGGGGCCCGTGCGCCGCCCTCCGAGCCGCCCGTGAGCCGCCGGTGAGCCGCATGGATCAGGTCTTCAAGGCCTACGACGTGCGCGGCACGGTGCCCGACCAGCTCGACGCGGAGATGTGCCGCGCCATCGGCCGGGCCATGGCGCGCTTCGCCGGCACCCCCCAGATCCTGGTGGCGCGCGACATGCGCGCCACGGGTGTGGAGCTGGCGGCGGCCTTCTCCGACGGGGTGCGGGCCGAGGGCGTCGACATCACCGACCTCGGCCTGGCGTCGACCGACTTCATGTACTTCGCGTCGGGGCACCTCGACGCGCCCGGTGCGATGTTCACGGCGTCGCACAATCCGGCGCAGTACAACGGCATGAAGCTGTGCCTGTCAGGGGCGCGGCCGATCGGGCGCGACACGGGCCTGGCCGACATCGAGGCCGGCGCCGAGGAGCTGCTGGGGCAGCCACTGCCACCACTGACGGGGGCCTGGCGCGAGCAGAACCTGCTCGACGCCTGGGCCGATCACGTGGTGTCCTTCGTCGACGTCGGGTCGCTGCGACCGCTCACGGTCGTGGCTGACACGGCGAACGGCATGGGCGGGCTGGTGGTTCCCATCGTGTTCGAGCGACTCCCGTTTACGGTCGAGATCCTGTTCCCCGAGCTCGACGGCACCTTTCCGAACCACCCGGCCGACCCGATCCAGCCCGAGAACCTGGTGCCGCTCAAGGCGGCCGTGCTCGAACACGGTGCCGACATCGGGCTCGCCTTCGACGGGGACGCCGATCGCGTCTTCCTGGTCGACGAGAAGGCCGAGTCGGTGTCGGGCTCCCTGACGACGGCCCTGGTGGCGGCGTCCATGCTCACCAAGCACCCGGGCGAGACGATCCTCTACAACCTCATCTGCTCCCACGTGGTGCCCGAGGTCGTCACCGAGATGGGCGGCCGGCCCATCCGCACGAAGGTCGGCCACTCCATCATCAAGAAGGTCATGGCCGACACGGGTGCCGTCTTCGGCGGGGAGCACTCGGGCCACTACTACTACCGCGACAACTTCCGGGCCGACTCGGGCATCATCACCGCCCTGGTGGTCCTGGAGCTTCTCTGCCGGAGTGGGCTGCCCCTCTCTGAGATGCTGCGGCCCTACGAGCGCTACGCGGACTCGGGGGAGATCAACACCACGGTGACCAGCCCGGCCGCCACCGTCGAGGCCATCGCCGCCCACGAGCGCAAGGCCGGCGCCTCGGTCGACAGGCTGGACGGGCTGACCGTGGAGCACGCCGACTGGTGGTACAACGTCCGCCCATCGAACACCGAGCCGTTGCTCCGACTCAACGTGGAGGCGAAGACAGCCGAGAGCTGCGCCGCGCACGTGGCCGAGGTGCAGCAGCTCATCGCCGACAACGCCGGCCTCACCGCCGGCCCGACCTGAGGAGCTCCCCATGAGCCTCGACCCGCTCCTGCTCGACGTCCTGGCCTGCCCCGAGGACAAGGGACCACTGCTGTGGTTCGAGGACGAGGACGTCCTCTACAACCCGCGGCTGCACAAGAGCTACGCGGTAGTCGACGGGGTGCCCGTGCTGCTGCTCGACGACGCCGTCACGGTCGGGGACGCAGAGCACGATCGCCTCATGGCCAAGGCAGAGGCCAACAAGGTGCGCGCCACCGGCCCGACGTCGTAGTGCACGGGCGGCCCCCCCTCGACACGCTCGGGATGTGGGAGGCCACGGCCAGCCTGCCTGAGCAGCTGTCCCGGGCGCTGCGCACCGCGACTGCGGCCTTCGCCGGCATCGCTCCGGCTGGCGCCGGCGTCCGTGCCGTCGCCGCGTTCGGCCTCGGCACGGCGGGGACGGCCTGCGCGGCGGCGGCCGCCCTCAGCGCCCCCGATCTGGCCGTCCCGTTCTGGGTCGGCGCCGGGTCGGCCCTGCCGGCCTTCGTCGATGCGACCACGCTGGTCCTCGCCGTCTCCTCGTCGGGGGACACCGAAGAGACGATGACGGTCGCCGAAAAGGCCATCGAGCGCGGGGCGATGGTGGTGACCGTCGGGGGAGGGCCCGGAGCGCCGCTGGCCCGCCTGGCCGGCGACGCCGGGCTGCCGTGGTGCCCGGTGGAGCCGGAAGGATCGGCGGCCCGGGCCGCGCTGGGCGCGACCACCGTGCCGCTGCTGGTCGCGCTCGCCGCGCGCCGGGTTGCGCCCGGACTGCTCGTCGGCGGTGGCGGCGGCGGCGGGCGCGCTGGCCCGGCGGCGCGACGCCCTGATGGCGCCAGGCGGCGCGGCGGCCGAACTGGCGCGCCGGCTCGGCCGTACCATCCCACTGGTCTACGGCTCCGCCGGAACGGCCACCGTGGCGGCGCAGTGGTGGAAGGCTCAGGTGAACCTCAACGCGAAGGCCCCCGCCTTCGCGGCCACCTTGCCCGAGTTGACCCACGACGAGCTGGCCGGTTGGGGGCAGGGGGGCGACGTCACGCGGCAGACGATGACGCTGGTGCTGTTGCGCCACGCCGGCGAGGCGCCGCGCATAGCGGGGCAGTTCGACGCCGTGCGCGCGGCCACCGACGAGGTCATGGCCGACGTGCTCGAGGTGCAGGGTGAGGGCGGCGACGAGCTCAGCCGCTTCTTCGACTTCGCGTTGCTGGGCGCGCTGGTCTCGCTGCACCTGGCCGCGAGCGAGGGGGTCGATCCCGGTCCCGTGCCCGCGGTCGACGAGGCGCAGTCCGCGACGTCGGAGTGACGCGCTTTTAGTTCAGGCGCTCCACGACCATGGCCATGCCCTGGCCGCCGCCGACGCACATCGACTCGAGCCCGAAGGTCTTGCCCGTGTCCTCCAACGCGTTGAGCAGCGTGGTCATGATGCGGGCGCCGGTCTGGCCGAACGGGTGGCCCAGCGCGATGGCGCCGCCCTTGACGTTGAGCTTGTCCCAGGCGATGCCGAGATGCCTGGCCGACGGGATCACCTGGGCCGCAAAGGCCTCGTTGATCTCCACCAGATCGATGTCGTCGATCGTCATGTTGGCCCGCTTCAGGACCTGGCGGCAGGCGTCGATCGGGCCGAGACCCATGATCTCGGGGTTGAGGCCCGTCACGCCGCTGGCCACGATGCGTGCCAGCGGGGTCACGCCGAGCGCCTTGGCTCTCGTATCGCTCATGACGATGACGGCGGCCGCCCCGTCGTTGAGTGGGCAGGCGTTGCCGGCCGTGATCGTCCCGCCCTCGCGGAACACGGGCTTGAGGTTGGACAGGCCCTCCAGGGTCGTCCCGGGCCGCGGCCCGTCGTCCTTGGTGACGACCGTGCCGTCGGACAAGGTGACGGGGATGATCTCGCGCTCGAAGAACCCGTTCTGCTGGGACTCGACTGCCCGCGTCTGGGAGAGCAGCGCAAACTCATCCATCTCCTCCCGGCTGACCTTCTCGTACTCGGCCACGTTCTCTGCCGTCTGGCCCATGGCGATGTAGACGTCGGGCAACCCGGCCGGCGGGCTCCACAGCTCGGTCACGGCGGGCGCACGGACCTTGGTCCGCTCCTCGGCGGCGGCGAAGGCGACGTTGTGGGGGCCGGTGTCCGAGGCGCCGTGCGAGTAGCGGCTCACCGTCTCCACGCCGGCGGCGATGAAGACGTCACCCTCGCCGGCGCGGATGGCGTGGGCCGCCATGCGGATGCTCTGCAAAGAGGAGGAGCAGTAGCGGTTCACCGTCACGCCGGGCACGTTCTCCATGCCGGCCAGCAGCGCGGCCACGCGGGCCACGTTGTAGCCCGCCTCGCCGGCCGGCTGCCCGCAGCCGAGGATGACGTCCTCCACCTCGGCGGGGTCGAGCTGGGGCACCTGCTCGAGGACGGAGCGGAGAACGAGCGCGCTCAGGTCGTCGGGGCGGCACTCGACGAGTGAGCCCTTGTTGGCCCGTCCGATCGGGGTACGGCCGGTGGCGACGATGACGGCTTCAGGCATGGTGACGGCTCCTCGGGTTTCGATGTGGGGACTCGAGCGTGCGCCGGGGAACCCGCCCCGGGGCGGATTGCAGGTTACTTGGCGGTAGGGCGGCGATCAGCAGCCCCATTGGCCGCCCGAGCGGGGCGGACTGTAACGTGTTCTCGCGCGGCGAGCCCACAGCGACGGGCCGGCGACGACATGGCGCTGACGTGGGTCGATGCAGCCCCGCCACCCGGGAGGGACACGTATGGAAATTGCCTTGACCGAGGAGCAGCAGACGCTCAAGAGCGAGCTGCGCGCCTACTACCAGAAGCTCTTGACCCCCGAGCTCGAGCAGCAGCTCGCGGGGGCGAACGGCATCGGGCCCGTGGTGCGCAAGGTCGTCAAGCAGATGGGCAGCGACGGCTGGCTGGGCATTGGCTGGCCCACCGAGTGGGGCGGGCAGGGTCGTTCCGCCATTGAGCAGTTCATCTTCTTCGACGAGTCCATGCGCAGTGGCGCACCGGTCCCCATGCTGACGATCAACACGGTGGGCCCGACGATCATGAACTTCGGCACGCAGGAGCAGAAGGAGTTCTTCCTGCCCAAGATCCTGGCCGGCGAGATCCATTTCTGTATCGGCTATACCGAGCCCAACTCGGGCACCGACCTGGCCTCGCTGACCACCCGGGCCGTGCGCGACGGCGACGAGTACGTCATCAACGGCGCCAAGATCTTCACCAGCCTGGCCGGGGACGCCGACTACATCTGGCTGGCCACGCGCACGGACCCCAACGTGGCCAAGCACAAGGGGATCTCGATGTTCCTGATCCCCATGGACACCCCCGGCATCCGCGTGGTCCCGATGAAGCTCCTGGGCGACCACAACATCAACTACACCTTCTACGAGGACGTGCGGGTTCCCGCCACGGCGCTGGTGGGCGGGGAGAACCAGGGCTGGAACCTCATCACCAACCAGCTGAACCACGAGCGGGTGACGCTGTGCTCGCCCGGCATCATCGAGCGTGTCCTCACCGACGTGCGCGCCTGGGCCCAGGCCACCAAGCTGCCCGACGGGCGGCGCGTGATCGACCAGGAATGGGTGCAGGAGCACCTGGCCCGCGTGCACGCCGAGCTCGAGTTCCTCCGCCTGATCAACTGGAAGGTGGCGTGGCAGGCGACGCAGGGCCAGCTCGACGTGGCCGACGCCTCGTCGATCAAGGTCTTCGGCACCGAGTTCTACCTGCGTGCCTTCCGCTCGCTCATGGAGATCATCGGGCAGGCCGCCTACCTGACGCGCGGGTCACCCGCCGCGGTCATCGCCGGCCGTCTGGAGATGTACGCCCGCTCCATGATCATCCTCACCTTCGGTGGCGGCACCAACGAGATTCAGCGGGACCTCATCGCGATCTTCGGCCTCGGCATGCCGCGGTCGCTGCGCTGAGCCCGCCCAGAGCCAGGAGATCGATCCCATGGATTTCAGCTACAGCGAAGAGCAGGAGGCCGTCCGCCAGTTGGCCGGACAGATCTTCGGCGACCGGTCGACGCACGAGCGCCTGAAGCAGATTGAGGCGGCCGCCGGCGACGACGGGCCCTTCGACCGCGAGCTCTGGAAGGAGCTGGGCGACGCCGGCCTGCTCGGCATCCACCTGCGCGAGGACGTCGGAGGGGCCGGGCTCGACTTCGTGGCGGCCTGCCTGGTGGTGGAGGCGGCAGGTCGTACCGCGGCCTACGTCCCGGTGGTCGAGTCGATGGTCTACGGCGCGCTGCCGCTCGACCGTTTCGGCACCGATGCGCAGCGCAAGACCTGGCTCACCGGCGCCGCCACCAGTGACACCATCCTGACGGCCGCCATGGCCGAGCTGGTGGGCGAGGTGGTCCTGCCCGGCGGAGCCGAGCCCGCCACCACGGCCACGGCCCAGGCCGACGGCTTCTGGGTGCTGTCGGGCACCAAGGCCTGCGTGCCGGCGGCCTTCGTGGCCGACGCCATCCTGGTGCCGGCCACATGCCGGACAGCGGACGGTGCCACCACGGGTCCCGGCGTGTTCATCGTGGAGCGCGGCGCGGACGGTGTGACGCTGACGCGGCAGACGACGACGACCGGGCGCCCCGAGGCGATCGTCGAGCTCGACGGCGTGCGCGTCGGTGCAGACGGTCTCGTGGGCGAGGGCGCGGACGGCGCCGCCGTGATCGACTGCATCACCGAGTTCGCCACGGCGGCGCTGTGCATTCAAGAGGCCGGTGTCTGCGCAACCGCGCTGGAGCTCACAGCGGAGTACACCAAGACGAGGGTGCAGTTCGAGAAACCCATCGCGACCTTCCAGGCGGTCGGGCAACGGGCCGCCGACGCCTACGTCGACACCGAGGCCATCCGCCTCACCGCATGGCAGGCGGCGGCGCGGCTGGCCGCGGGCCTGCCGGCGTCATCCGAGGTGGCCATCGCCAAGTACTGGGCCGCCGAGGGCGGCCAGCGCGTCGTGCACGCCGCCTCGCACCTCCACGGCGGCGTCGGCGTCGACCGCGACTACCCCCTGCACCGCTACTTCCTCCTGACCGAGCAGATCGAGCTGACGCTGGGTGGGGCCAACGAGAGCCTGCGCCGGCTGGGCCGGATGCTGGCGGACGAGCCCGTCTGACCGCACGCCTGGCGACGCCGGTTCAGTCGGGCGCGCTCGGCGGGCTGGGATTCGAGAGGCCGAGGCCGTAACCGGCCAGGAACACGCCCGCCTCCTCGTGACGCGGGTAACCGCCGGCCAGCTTGTGAAAGGCGGGCGAGTGGTCCGGGTAGGTCAGGTGGGCGACCTCGTGGACCAGGACCGAGTCGAGCACCCAGTCGGGCACGACGCGCAGGCGGTGTGACACACGGATGTGCCCCGAGTAGTACGAGCACGAGCCCCAACGCGCCGTCTGGTTGGTGACCCAGCGGACGGAGACGGGGCGGGCCCCGACCAGGTGGCGATCGCTGAGCTCGATGGCCCGGGCCAGTAGGCCGTCGTCGTCGAGACCGGACTGCAGGCGGTGACGCGTCAAGAGGCGCTCCACCAACCAGTCGATCGTCTTCTGCCGGCTCTCGACGTCGAGATGGGCGGGCAGCGAGACCACGATGCGGCCCCCGACCCACTTGGCCTCGGAGGTCTTCTTGCGGCGCTTGCTGATGCGGACCTCGACCTCGGGCGCCGCCTCGGCGGCCGGTTCCGGGGCCGGTGCCGCGGTGGGATTGTCCGGCGGAGGCTCGGAGAGGTCGGCGACGTCGAACAAGGTCACGTCGGGCATTGTGCCCGACCGCTGTGCGCGGCACATGCATGCCAGGTCAGCATCCCTGCACCGGGGAGTGCACGGTCCTACGATCCATGCGTCGGTCAGCGGATCCGGGTAGAACGGGAGGGACTCTCATGTGCGCGCTCATGCTTGCTTCTTCCGACGGCGGGTTGGTCGCAATCCTGGTCCTCGTCTATATCGCCGTCATCGTCTTCGAGATCGCCGCGCTGTGGAAGGTCTTCGTCAAGGCGGGCGAACCGGGCTGGGCCGCCATCATCCCCATCTACAACCTCTACATCCTGCTCAAGATCATCGGACGGCCCTGGTGGTGGCTGCTCCTCTTCATCGTCGGGGTGATCGTCCCGTTCGTGGGCTGGGTCCTCCTCCTCGTCGTCGGCATCGTCATCGCCATCGACCTGTCCAAGTCGTTCGCCAAGAGCAGCGGCTTCGCCGTCGGGCTGTTCTTCTTGAACTTCATCTTCGTCCCTATCCTCGGCTTCGGGGAGTCCCGCTACGTCGGGCCGGCCGCCACGTTCCCGCGGGCGATGTGAGGAGGAACGTGGCAGAATTCATCGGCAGGCCGAATGCAGCAATGGCGGCGCGGCACCCAGGGAAGCGAGGTCTTCTGCTGGGCGCGGGCGCGGTGCTCGCCGCCATGGTGGTCGCTCTTGGCGCCCCCGGCGCCGCCCGCCCGGCCGGAGCCGCACCGAGCGGGCCGCCGACGGCGTACGTCACCGATACCAACGCGGGGAACACTGTCACGCCCGTTTCCATTGTGACCAACACAACCGGCACGGCCATACCCGCCGGCAGCTCACCTTCCGGCATTGCCCTCACGCCCGACGGGTCGACGGCCTATGTCACGGACGTCAACGGCATGAGTGTCATACCGATCAACACGGTCACCAACACCGCGGGGACGCCGATCACCGTCGGACTGTTTCCACGCGGCATTGCCATCACCCCGGACGGGACGACCGCCTACGTGGCCAACACTGCCAGCGACAGCGTCACCCCGATCAACCTGGCCACCAACACCCCGGGGACACCCATAGCGGCCGGGTCCGGGGCGACTGACCTCGCCATCACCCCCGACGGCGCCACCGCCTATGTCGCGGACGTCGGGACGGACACCGTCACCCCGATCGACCTGGCCACCAACACCCCCGAGACGCCGATCGTCGTCGGAAACGCCCCGAACGCCATCGCCATCACGCCGGACGGGGCGACCGCGTACGTCGTCAACCAGACCGACAAAACCGTCTCGCCCATCGACCTGGCGACGGGCGCCGTCGGGACGCCGATTCCGGCCGGCAGCGCCGACCCCTCCGACATCGCCATCACACCCGACGGGACGATGGCGTACGTGACGGACCCGGGCGCCGGCACGGTCACCCCCATCGACCTGGCGACGAACACGGCGCAGACCGCGATCAACGTCTCCGGTGCTGCTCCTGAAGGCATCGCCATCACGCCCGACGGGACCACCGCCTACGTGACCGACCTCGGCACCAACCTGATTCCGATCGACCTGGCCTCCGGCACACCCGGCACCCCCATCCCAGCCGGGAACACCCCGTACCGCGTCGCCATCACACCCGACCAGGCCCCGACGGCATCGTTCACCGTGACCCCGGCCGTACTCGGCTCGGAGGCGTCCTTCGACGGCTCGGCTTCGTCAGCCCCGGTCGGATCGATCGTCTCCTACGCGTGGAACTTCGGGGACGGGTCGAGCGCCACGACGACGTCGGCCACCGTGACGCACACCTACACCACCGCGGGCACCTACACGGCGACGCTGACGGTGACCGACACCGCCGGCACCTCGACCAGCCAGGTCTTCACCGGGCAGACGGTGTCGAGGAACGGGGGACCGTCGGCGCGCACCAGCCACCAGGTGGTCGTCGGGGGTGCGTCGTCAGCCGGCGCGGTGCTCGCCGCGACCCGGGACGGCGGCGGATACTGGGTGGCCGGTCCGGACGGTGGCGTGTTCAGTTACGGCGACGCGTCCTTCCACGGCTCGCTCGTCGGCCGCGTCGTCCCCAACGCCCCGATCGTGGGCATGGCCGCGACGCCCGACGACGGCGGCTATTGGCTGGTCGGCGCCGACGGCGGCGTCTTCGCCTTGGGCGATGCCGGCTATTTCGGCTCCATGGGAGGGACCCACCTCAATGCGCCGATCGTCGGCATGGCCGCCACACCTGACGGGAAGGGCTATTGGCTCGTCGCCTCCGACGGTGGGGTCTTCGCCTTCGGCGATGCGTTGTTCCACGGCTCCATGGGGGGGACCCACCTGAACAGTCCCGTGGTGGACATGGCCGCCACGCCGGACGGCGGCGGGTACTGGCTGGCCGCCGGCGACGGCGGGATCTTCACCTATGGGGACGGCCACTACTCCGGTTCCCTAGCCAGCCGGCACCTGGCCCAACCGGTCATCGGGGTGGCCAGCAGTCCCACCGGAGAGGGCTACTGGCTCGTGGCCGGTGACGGCGGGGTCTTCGCCGAAGGGGATGCACGCTTCTTCGGCTCGACGAGCGGCATGGCGCTGGCGCACACGGTGATCGGGATGGTGGCGGCGCCGAATGGCGGCGGCTACTCGGTCGTCGAGAGCGACGGTACGGCGACGAAATTCGGGGCCGCGCCGTAAGCCTTACGTCGGGTCGGAGCCCTGCGGTCCCGGTGCGGGACTAGCCGAGCACCAGTTCGGCCAGTGTGCGCAAGGTGGCGATGTCGCCGTTGACGAGCATGGTGGTGGCCCGCGACTCGCGCCAGGCCTCGAGGTCGTCGCGGATCTTCTCCACCGGGCCGACCAGCGCGATCTCCTCCACCAGGGCGGTGGGGACGGCCGCCGCGGCGTCGTCCTTGCGCCCGTCGAGATAGGCGTCCTGAATTTTGGTCGCCGCCTCCTCGTAGCCCATGCGGGCGAACACGTCGAAGTGGAAGTTCATCTCCTTGGCGCCCATGCCGCCGATGTAGAGCGCCAGATAGGGGCGGAAGCCGTCCGCCGCCGCATCGGTGTCGTCGCTGATCACCGTCGGGGCGAAGGCCAGCACCTCGAAGTCGGCGGCGCTCCGGCGCGCCCCGGGACGGGCGAAGCCCTCGTCCAGCGACGCCTCGAAGGACGACATGGCCCTCGGCGAAAAGAAGATCGGGAACCAGCCGTCGGCGATCTCGGCCGCCAGGGCGATGTTCTTCGGGCCCTCGGCGCCGAGGATGATCGGGATGTCCGCTCGCAGGGGGTGCACGATCGACTTGAGGGGCTTGCCGAGGCCGGTACCGCCCGGATAGGGGAGCGGATAGTGCGGGCCGTCGTTCGTGACCGGCTTCTCGCGGGCGAGGACCTGGCGCACGATGCCGACGTACTCGCGGGTGCGGGCCAGCGGAGCAGGGAAGGACTGGCCGTACCAGCCCTCGACCACCTGGGGGCCCGAGACCCCGAGGCCGAGCACGAAACGTCCACCGGAGAGATGATCGAGCGTCTGCGCCGCCATGGCCATGGCGGTCGGCGTGCGCGCCGACAGCTGGCACAGGGACGTGCCGAGGCGTACCCGCTCGGTCTGCGAGCCCCACCAGGCCAGCGGGGTCAGTGCGTCGGAACCGTAGGACTCCGCTGTCCAGACGGAGTCATAGCCGAGGCGGTCGGCTTCCATCACGAGCTCCACCGCATTGGGCGGTGGTCCCGCGCCCAATAGCCCATCTGCAGGCCGATCTTCATGGTCTTCACGTTTGCATCCTCTCGTGACTCGCGTGGGGCGCCGTCTTGTCAGACCTTGGCGACGATCTCCTCGGCGAACCAGTGCACCAGGCCCAGGCGTGTGGCCAGCGCCTCGTCGTCGGGCGTCCCGGGCGCAATGGTGGCGAACATCCACGGCGCGCAGACGAAGTCGGTCACGCCCGCATCGGCGAAGCGGCGGTACAGGTCGACGCTGGGCCGTTCGTTGAGCGAGAGGTAGATCGTGAAGTCGTCCTTGTCCCGCCCGGCCTTGGCGAGTGCGTCGTGCAGCTCGGCCAGGTGCATCCAGGCCTCCTCCTCGCTGTAGGCGCCGGCGGCGATCCAGCCGTCGCACAGCTCGGCCGTGCGACGCAACGCGACGGGGGAGTGGCCGCCGCAGATGAAGGGCACCGGCTCGGTGGGTGCGGGCTCCATCTGGCACTCCGGTACGTCGTAGAAGTCGCCGTGGAACTCGACCCAGCCGCCGGCCCAGAGCGCGCGCAGGGCGACGATCATTTCGTCGAGGCGCTTGCCGCGGTTGGCGAAGTCCTGCCCGGTCAGGTCGAACTCCTCCTTGCTCCAGCCGACGCCGAGGCCGAGGCGGAGCCGGTTGCCCGAGAGGAACGCGGTCGTGCCGACGGACTTGGCCACCGTCATGAGGTCGCGCAGCGGGGCGATGTAGATGCCGGTCGTGAAGAGCAGGTTCTCCGTTGCGCCGGCGCAGGCCGAGATCACCGCCATCGGATCGGGCCAGGACGTGTGGTCCTCCCAGCCCGGCGCGCCGTCCTCGGTCTTCGAGTAGGTGTAGCGCGACGTGCGCCGGCGTGGGTTGAACATGTGGTCGGAGACATACATGCCGCCGTACCCGAGGCCGTCGCATTCCTTGGCCATGGGGAGGATCTGGCTGGTCGGCAGGAAGGCGACCGCCTGGTGGAAGCGCACCGCGTGATCGCGCACGGCGCGGGCCTCAGCGGGCCCGGGCGGGCAGCGGCGTGCCCCCGATGGGGGCGGAGGGTGCGAAGGCGACTGGGATGTGCTTGGTCCCGTTGATGAAGTTCGACTGCAGGCGTTGGACCTCGCCGTCGAGGCGGATGTCGGGGATGCGTTCGAGCAGGCGGTCGAACATGACCATGATCTCCATGCGGGCGAGGTTCGCCCCCAGGCAGAAGTGCGGCCCGCCGCCGCCGAAGGCGATGTGGTTGTTGGGGGAGCGGGTGATGTCGAACGTGTCGGGATTCTCGAACGCCGCCTCGTCGCGGTTGGCCGAGGTGTGCCAGAAGACGACCTTGTCGCCTTCCTTGATCTCCTGGCCGTGCAGTTCCATGTCGACCGTTGCCGTGCGGCGGAAGTGCATGACGGGCGTGACGAAACGGAGCATCTCCTCGACAGCGCCCGGCAACAGCGAGCGGTCCTTGCGGAGCAGCTCCCACTGGTCGGGGTGGTCGAAGAAGGCCGTCATGGCGCCCGACATGAGGTTCCGGGTGGTCTCGTTGCCGGCCACGATCAGAAGGAGGAAGAACAGATCGAGTTCCAGCTCGTTCAGCTTCTCGCCCTCGACCTCGGCGTTGAGGAGGACCGAGATGAGGTCTTCTCTTGGCTGGAGCTTCCGGGCCGTCGCCAGCTCCTCGGCGTAGGCGTAGACCGCCATGGCCGACTCGCCGGGGTCCGCTCCGGGGACCTGGTACTCGGGGTCCTCGGCACCGATCATGCGGTTCGACCAGTCGAAGACCATGCGCCGGTCCTCCTGGGGCACGCCCAGCAGCTCGGCGATCACGAGGAGGGGAAGTTCGGCGGAGATCTCCTCGACGAAGTCGGCGGTGCCGCGCTCGCACACGGCGTCGATGATGCCGTCGGCGTAGCCGACGATCTGCTGCTCGAGGTCGCGCACCATTTTGGGGGTGAAGCCCTTGTTGACCAGGCGGCGGTAGCGCGTGTGCATGGTCGGGTCCATGTTGACCATCATCAGCTGCTGTTGGGCCAGCTGGTCGTCGTCCATGTCGGGGAAGAGCGAGCCGCGCCGGGCCGAGGAGTAGTGCTCCCAGTCGCGGTTGACCTGGACGCAGTCGTCGTAGCGCGTGATGGCCCAGAACCCGCCCCGCGGTGCGCCCGCCTGGGGGTGCCAGTAGGCCGGCGCCTCCCGGCGGAGCTCGGCGAACCACTGGTGGGGCACGCCGGCCACGAAGTTGCGCCCGTCGATGAGATCGATCTCCTCGAGGCTCAAGGCCCCCCCTTTCGCGCACACCGGCGTCCCACCCTGCGGCGCCTGGTGCCTGCCGTTTCAAGGCCATTTCTAGAACGTGTGTCAGTGAGATCATAGGCACGGAGCGCGGAATGACAAACCCGCTCCACACGACCCCTGGAGGGGCAAGATGTCCGGATGGACCCCGGACAACTCCGCTTCGAGGTCACCAAGTCGAAGATCTCGTGGGGGACCTATTTTCGGGACCAGATGAGGCCCAAGTTCGGCGGTGGCTTCGAGGACTACTCAAGCCGGGGCCCCTCGGTGGTGGCTGAGAACGCCGCGGGAGAGAAACGCGTCGTCGCCGTCACCAAGAAACTGCAGGAAGCCAAGGACAAGGCGGTCGTCATCGAAAACGACTTCAAGACGCTCGGCCCCGCAGCCTGGTGCGAGCGCTACGACGCCCCGCTGTCCTTCGTCTCCGGCTAATCGTCCTGCTGTTCACCTCGTCCCCCCGGCTGGAGGGCCCGGCCGGGGGGAGGGGGGTTGACTTCAGGCATCCACAAGTAAATACTTGTACAAGTAAGAGCTTGTATCTATCCCGGAAGGATGCCCATGACCACCGCCACCGACCGCACCGAGACCAGCGAGGACTTCGAGAGCACGAGGACCTTCGGCGCCCCGCCCGAGAAGGTCCTCGCCGCGCTCCGCACGCCCGAGGCCGTCACCGACTGGTGGGGCCCCGCCACCGGATCCGCCGACGTGGGGGGCACCTTCGAGGTGTCCTTCGAGAACCACAAGCAGGTGATCGTGCTGCACGTGGAGCCGGGCGAGGAGGGCCAGGTCGTCTGGATCGTGAAAGAGACGCCGCTCACGCCCGAGTGGGTCGGGACGAGGATCGTCTTCGACTTGGCGGCCTCGGGCGCCGGATCCGTCCTGCACTTCCGCCATCACGGTCTCACCCCGGAGCTGGAGTGCTTCGACATGTGCCACGCGGGCTGGACGCACTTCCTGGGCAGCCTGGTCTCGTATGTCGACACCGGCGAAGGACAGCCCAGCCGGAACGAGACGGCCTAATCGCCGCGGCAGAGGCAGGATCGATCCCCGCGCCGGTGCGAGCCACGAGAATGGCGGCCTGATGCCTCCCGCGACCGCGCGCACCGCAGGAACCGACGTCGTCCTGCGGGCGCTCGCCGACCCGCACCGGCGCGAGATCATCCGGCTCATTCAGGACAGCGAGCTCCCGGCCGGACAGATCGCCACGCACTTCACCCTGACGCAGCAGGCGGTCAGCCAACACCTGACGGTGCTCAAGCGAGCCGGCCTGCTCGAGGAGCGGCGCGACGGCACCCGCCGGCTCTACCGCTTCCAGCCGGCCTCGCTGGAGCCCGTGCGCGCCATGCTCGACGAGTTCTGGCCGGACGCGCTCGACCGCCTCAAGCGTGTGGTCGAACGCGATCACCCGAAGCGCGATCACCCGAAGAAGGGAGCCAAGGGCTCGTGACGGAACCGGTCATCGCCAGTGTGCGCATCGCGGCGCCGCCCGAGGTCGTGTTCCCCTACTTCACGGACCCGGCGTTGGCCGTCAAGTGGATCGCCGACGCGGCGTATCTCGACGCGCGCCCGGGCGGCACGTTCTCCGTGGACGTGCAGGGCAACCCGGCGCGCGGCGACTACGTCGTGGTCGACCCGCCCCGTCGCGTCGTCTTCACGTGGGGCATCGAGGGCCGGGACGACTTCCCACCGGGCAGCAGCACCGTCGAGGTCGTCCTGCACGCGGACGCGGACGAGACCGTCGTGACCCTGACGCACCGGGATCTGCCCACCGAGGACTACCGCCGCTCGCATCAGGGCGGCTGGGGCGAATTCCTCGGCGTCCTGGCGGCTGTGGCCGGCTGATTTCCGGCCTGATTCGGTCCGGCCGCCGCGCCGGTTCGGGGCAGGTCGGGGCGGCGGGCTCCCCCGGAAATCCCGAAACGAGAACGTGTTACAGTTTTGCGCAGCGCGGCCTTGACCTGGCAGGGACCGCAGAATGCACGCGAGGCTGCCCCACGATGTTCCTCGAAGAGAGTCCCGAACAGCAGCAGCTGCGCGCCGAGCTGCGTCAGTACTACGCCGAGCTGCTCACCGACGAGGTGCGGGCGGGCCTGGCCGAGGGCGGCGAGGGCGGCGAGGCCTGGAGCCAGGTCGTGCGTCGGATCGGCAAGGACGGCTGGCTCGGCATCGGGTGGCCGAAGGAGTTCGGCGGGCAGGGCCGCCCCGCCACGGACCAGTTCATCTTCTTCGACGAGACGCGCCGCGCCGGCGCGCCGTTTCCCTTCGTCACCATCAACACCGTCGGGCCGACCATCATGCGCTTCGGCACCGAGGAGCAGAAGTCGTTCTTCTTGCCGAAGATCCTCGCCGGCGAGCTCAACTTCGCCATCGGCTACACCGAGCCCGAGGCGGGCACCGACCTGGCGTCGTTGCGCACGCGCGCCGTGCGCGACGGCGAGGAGTACGTCGTCAACGGCGCCAAGATCTTCACCAGCGGGGCCGACCAGGCCGACTACATCTGGCTGGCCTGCCGCACCGATCCCGAGGTGCCCAAGCACAAAGGCATCTCCATTCTGTGCGTGCCCACCACCTCGCCGGGCTTCGAGTGGTCGATCATCCACACCGTCGGCGGATTGACCACGACGCAGACCTTCTACGACAACGTGCACGTGCCCGTGGCCAACCGCGTGGGCGACGAGAACGAGGGCTGGCGCATGATCACCACCCAGCTCAACCACGAGCGGGTGGGGCTGGCCGCGTGGAGCGGGCTCGCTATCTCGCTGTACCGGGACATCGCGGACTGGGCGGCGGCGCAGCCGGCCGACGAGGGCACGACGCTCATTCAGCAGGGCTGGGTGCAGATGGACCTGGCCAAATGCCACGCCGAGCTCGAGGCCATGTGGCTCCTCAATTGGCGCATGGCCGTCCACGTGGCCGACGGGGAGCTGACCGCCGCCGAGTCGTCGTCGATCAAGGTGTTCGGGACCGAGCGGATCATTGAGGTCACCCGCTTGCTGGCGGGCGTGCTGGGCGCCGCCGGCTACCTGGTGCCGGGCTCGCCGGGCGCGGTGCTGCGCGGCCGGGTGGAGGCCACCGGCCGTCAGGCGCAGATCAACACGTTCGGGGGCGGGGTGAACGAGGTGCAGCGCGAGATCGTGGCCACGGCCGGGCTGGGCATGACGCGGGGGCGCGGTGAGCGCGGCGGCGGCTGCGTCGTCGGAGCGTTTCGAAGAGCTGGCGGCGTTCCCCGACCACAGCGCCGCGCTGGCCCTGCTGGTCGGGCAACTCGCCGGCGCGCCCAGCCTGGCGCCCGACGCCGTCAACGTGCCGATGATCCGGCACTGGGTCGAAGCGATGGGCGACCACAACCCGGTGTACGTGTCCGACGACGCGGCGCGCGCCGCGGGCTACGACGAGCTGATCGCCCCGCCGACCATGCTGCAGGCCTGGATCATGCGGGGCCTGCGCCTGTCGTTGCTCACCGAGGAGGCCCGCGCGGAGGGTGCCTCGCAGGGGAGTGCGCCCAACGAGAAGATGATGGCCCTGCTCGATGAAGAGGGCCTGACGTCGGTGGTCGCCACAAACTGCGAGCAGCAGTACGGGCGGCCCCTGGTGGTGGGTGACCGCTTGCTGGTGCGCTCGGTGATAGAGGCGATCTCGGACCCCAAGCGCACCGGGCTGGGCACCGGGCGCTTCATCACCACGCGGCTCGACTATGTGGCGGTGCCCGACGAGGACGTGCCGATGGAGCTGGCGTCGGACGAGGTGCAGGCGCTCTACGCCGCCGGCGAGCCCGTCGCCACCATGCGCTTCCGCATCCTGAAATACCTGCCGCCGGTGAAGAAACCGGCGCAGGGGGCGCCGGCGGCGCGACCGCCGCGCCCGCGGCCGGCCGTCACCCAGGACAACGCCTTCTGGTTCGAGGGCGCCCGCGCCCACAAACTGCTGATTCAGCACTGCACCTCGTGCGGCACCTTGCGTCACCCGCCGCTGCCGGCCTGTGCCGTCTGCGGGTCGCTCGAGTGGGACGCGGTGGAGTCGAGCGGCCGGGGCACGCTCTACTCGTTCGTCGTGGTGCACTACCCGCAGGTGGCTTCGTTCGAGTACCCGTTGCCCATCGGCCTGATCGAGCTCGAAGAGGGCACGCGGGTGGTCGCCCACCTCGACGGAGTCGCCCTCGATGCCATCCACATCGGCATGCCGGTGCAGGCCACCTTCGTCGACTACGACGAGGAGCTGTCCCTGCCCGTGTTCGTGCCTGCTGCCGGGAAGGAAAGCTAAATGGACTTCACGCTGACCGACGAGCAGCTGGCCGTCTCCGAGGCGGCCACCGGGATCTTCTCGGGACTGGTGGACGCCGAGAGGATCGCCGCCATTGAGTGCAGCGCCGAGCGCATCGACCGCGACCTCTGGCAGGCCCTGGCGTCCGCCGACCTGCTCGGGCTGGCGGTGCCCGAGGCCGACGGCGGCGCCGGCTACGGGCTGATGGAGATCTGCCTCCTGCTGGAGGCGCAGGGCAACCACGTTGCTCCCGTGCCGTTGTGGGCCACGCTCGTGCTGGGGGCGTTACCGCTGGCCCGCTTCGGCTCCGCGGACCAGCGCGCCCGTTGGCTCCCCGGCGTCGTCGCCGGCGACGTGATCTTGACCGCCGCTCTCAACGGGAGCGCGAGCAGCCCTACGTCCACGCCGTCCGTGCGCGCCACTGCGAGTGCAGGCGCTTCGGGAGACGGCTGGATTCTGGATGGCACCGAGCTGGCGGTGCCCCAGGCCCACCTGGCGGACCGCATCGTCCTGCCCGCCCGGACCGCCGACGGTGGCGTGCTGCTCGTCCTGCTCGACCCGGCGGCCCCCGGGGTGACGCTCGAGCGCGCGGTCACGACCAACCGCGAGATCCATCCACACCTCCACGTCGCCGGGGTGACGGTGGCGCCGGATCACGTCCTGGCCGGCCCCGGGGACGGGCGTGCTGCGCTCGACGTCCTGCTCGTGGCCGCCACCATCGGGCTGTCGCGCGCAGCAGGTGGGTGTGTGCGAGGCGGCGCTGACCAAGACCGCCGCCTACCTGAACAGCCGCCAGCAGTTCGGCCGGCCACTCAGCACGTTCCAGGGCACCTTGCTGCGAGCCGCCGATGCCGCCATCGACATCGAGGCCATGCGCGTTACCTTCCAGAACGCGGCGTGGCGCTTCGACACCGGCCGCGACGCCGCTGACGCGGCGCGGTCCGCCAAGTGGCAGGCCTCCGAGCGCGGGCAGCGGACGGTCCACTCCACCCAGCACCTGCACGGCGGCATGGGTGCGGACATCTCGTACCCGATCCACCGCTACTTCCTCTGGGGCAAGCAGATCGAGCTGCTGCTGGGCGGACCGAGCGCGCAGTTGTCGAAACTCGGCGCGGACATCGCAGCGCAGGCGTTGGCCCGGACGGAGGCGGCGTCGTGAGCGCCCCCCCCTTCGACCTGTCCGGCCCTCTGTTCTCCACGGTCTCGGTCGGCGACGAGCTCCCGACCCTCGTGCTCCCGATCACGCGCACGCTGATCGTCTCGGGTGCCATCGCGAGCCGGGACTACCAGGACGTGCACCACGACTCGGTCCTGGCCAAAGAACGCGGCTCCAAGGACATCTTCATGAACATCCTGACCACGAACGGCCTGGTGGGGCGCTACGTGACCGACTGGTCGGGACCGCGCAGCCGCCTGGCCGACGTAAGCATTCGCCTCGGGACGCCCAACCACCCCGGTGACACCATGACGCTCACCGGGTTGGTCACCGAGAAGGGTGCGCTGACCGACGACGGCCGGTACGGCGCCGTGACGGTCACCCTGCGTGGCGCCAACAAGGCGGGCGACCATGTCACCGGCACCGTGACCGTCCTGCTCCCGGTGGCGGACGCAGTGGACTCAGTGGACGCGGTGGACGCTGTGGACTCAGTGAAAGCGGCGGGCGCCTGATGGCCCCCCGTTCTCATTCGTTCTCGGGCTCGACCGCCATCGTCGGCATCGGGGCCACAGAGTTCTCCAAGGACTCGGGCCGCTCGGAGCTCCGTCTGGCCGTCGAGGCCGTGGCCGCCGCGCTGGCCGACGCCGGCATCGCGCCGTCCGAGGTGCAGGGGATGGTGACGTTCAGCTCGGACACGAATCCCGACATCGACATCTCGCGCAGCCTCGGCATCGGCGACCTCACCTTCTTCAGCCGCATCCACTACGGGGGCGGAGCGGCGTGCGCCACCATTCAGCAGGCGGCGCTGGCGGTCTCTTCGGGTGTGGCGGACGTCGTGGTCTGCTACCGCGCCTTCAACGAGCGCTCGGGCAGCCGCTTCGGCGCCGGCGTCCAGGGACGCCCGCCGATGCCGACGGCCGAGAACGCGCACATGGCCTCGTACCTGCCGGTTGGTCTGCTGACGCCGGCCTCGTGGGTGGCCATGGCAGCGCAGCGCTACCTGCACGAGACGGGCGCCACGAGTGAGGACCTCGGCCGGGTGGCCGTGGCCGACCGCAAGCACGCGGCGACCAACCCGAAGGCCTGGTTCTACGAGCAGCCGATCACGCTGGAGGAGCACCAGGACAGCCGCTTCATCGTCGAGCCGCTGCACCTCCTCGACTGCTGCCAGGAGACCGACGGGGGACAGGCCCTCGTCGTCACGTCCCTCGAGCGCGCCCGGGACCTGCAGACCGACCCGGTCGTCATCTGCGCCGCGGCGCAGGGCTCGGGTGCGGGCCAGGACATGATGACGAGCTACTACCGCGACGACCTCCTCGGTCTGCCCGAGATGGCGGTGGTCGCCCGCCAGCTGTGGGAGAACTCGGGCCTGGGACCCGACGACATGCAGGCGGCCATCCTCTACGACCACTTCACTCCCTACGTGCTCTACCAACTCGAAGAGCTCGGGTTCTGTGCCAAGGGCGAGGCCAAGGACTTCGTCCGCGACGGCCGGCTGGAGCTCGGCGGCGCGCTGCCGATCAACACGCACGGCGGCCAGCTCGGCGAGGCTTACCTGCACGGCATGAACGGCATCGCCGAGGGCGCCCGGCTCGTCCGCGGTACCTCGGTCAATCAGGTGCCCGACGTCGAGCACGTGGTGGTGACGGCGGGCACCGGCGTGCCGACCAGCGGCCTGGTACTCGGTGTCGATCGCTGAGGCTGAGTGTGCGCTGGGCGGCCGCTGAGTGCCGGCTTGGAATCTGATGGAACACCTGCCCGGCACCGGCAAATCACCGCTGCGCGAGGAGTGCGCTCGTTAGATTCTTCGTCAGTGAGTCCCCCGATCCCGGAGCCTCAGGAAGCCACCCTCCGGCGCCACGCGGTCATCGCCGGTACCGGCCGTGCCGGCACCAGCTTCCTGGTCCGATTCCTCGAGCACTGTGGTCTCGACACCGGGTCGCAGGACGTCCCGGTCAACCCACGAGCGAGAGCAGGCCTGGAGCACAGCCTGCTCGAGGACGACACTCCCTATGTCGTCAAAGACCCGTGGTTCTTCGCCTACTGCGACGAGCTCGATGAGAAAGAGATCGGCATTGACGTGCTGCTCGTTCCTCTGCGCGAGCTGATGGCGGCGTCCACTAGCCGGGTG
Source organism: uncultured Acidimicrobiaceae bacterium (assembly GCA_963745665.1). GTDB lineage: Bacteria > Actinomycetota > Acidimicrobiia > Acidimicrobiales > RAAP-2 > Bog-473. Next base: position 588,018 of record CAVUYE010000003.1, read on the forward strand.
TTGCAGGAGCGCATCGCCATGGCCGAGGAGACCCGGTGGTCCGCACTGCCCGTCAGCAGCGATGTCCACGGCGCGGTCGCTGGTGGTGCCGTCTACTCGCTCGATCCGGTCGATCAGGCCAGGCTGCTCGCGGTCGGCTTTCACCGCCTGATTCACTGGGCGACGGCGCGCGGCGTGCCGCTGATCTTCTTGGAGTTCCCGCGCATCGTCCACGATGCTGATTATCTGGTCGACACGCTGTGGCCGTGGCTCGGCGAGCGATGCGAGCGCGACACAGCCTTGGCGGCCTTTGCCGCCGTGGCCGACCCCGCTCAGGTGAGGGTAGGGGAGTTCGCCGTGACGGGCTCCGGCATCGACGCGACCGATCGCATTTTGGGAGCGTCCGACGCAGAGCTCCTGGACCGGACTGCGCTCAAGGCCCTACTCGGCGAACGCGACGTGGCCTTGCGCGCCGCGCTCGACGACCTCGGAGCGGCCGAGCTCCGGCTCGCCGAGTTCCGCCGCCAACTGGCGGAGAGCAGCGCCCGCCTTGCGGAAAGCGACCGTCTGGCTACGACGAGGGAGCAGAACCTGGCGACGACACTCGCGGCATCGCACGAGATGCTCACTCGCGAGTCGTTCCGGTTGGAGCAGACCGAGCGAGCGTTGCAGCGGGTCACGGCCGAGAGGGAACAGATGGTGCAGTCCTGGGGGTGGCGATGCACCCGCCCGCTGCGTTCGATCAGGGCCTGGTTCGGGGGTGGGCACGGGGACGGTCGCGCCAGACCAGGGGAGCGCGCCGGACCGGTGGAGCCGGTGGAGCCGGTGGAGCCGGTGGAGCCACAGGTGTCAATGGCGCCGCGGGCGTCGGATCAATTGGTTGATCAGGCGACACCGCCAGCATCCCCGCACCGCGGCGCTGCACAACCGGTCGCAAACGACTCCCCGCTTTAGGCCGAACCGTGGTAGGCCGTCGTCGGGGACGGGGTGCGTGCTCACAGAGCCCTGTCGCCCACGGCCTCATCCATGCCGGCCGCTTCGGCTTCGGTGAGGAGTAGATAGGGGCCACCGTTGTCGGACTGCCAGAGAACGGGTTCTGCGCAGTTCCAGCGTTCGGCGCGGAGCGATCTTTTGAGCACCTTGTTGGTCGCCGTGGCCGGCAACTCGGCGCTCATGCGCACGAAGCGCGGCGCCCATTTCGTGCCGAGGTCACCCTGTGCGGCGAGGAATGCGCGGAAGCCCGCGGCGTCGAGCACGTCGAGACCGGGGCGTAGCTGCACAGCCGCCATCACCTGGTCGCCGACGACGGGGTCGGGCACGGCATAGACCGACGCCAGCACGATGTCTGGGTGCCGTTGCAGAATGCGCTCGATCGGCGCAGAGGCGAAGTTCTCGCCGTCAACGCGGAGCCAGTCGTGGTCCCGCCCGGCGAAGTAGAAGAACCCGGCTTCGTCGCGGTAGGCGAGGTCGCCCGTCCAGTACCACCCCTCCTTGAGCCGGGCGGTCTCGGCCTTCTCGTTGCGCCAGTAGCCCTCGAAGCCGGCACCCCCGGCCTTGGACACCATTTCGCCGATTGCTTCTTCGGCGTTGAGCAGCCGACCCTGGCCGTCGAAGCGGGCGGGCGGGCACTCGGCTCCCGTCGTGGGGTCGAGCACGACGGTGCCCTCGGGTGCCCGGCCGAGCGCGCCCATGGGCGTGTCGGGCGTGCGCTGCACCGTGGCGCCTCCCTCGGTCGAGCCGTAGGAGTCGGTGACGGCGACGCCGAAACGCTCGGCGAAGCGGGCCACGTCCTCGGTCGTACCCTCGTTGCCGAACCCACGCACGAGCGGGTTGTCGGCATCGTCGGGTTGCTCGGGCGTAGCCAGAATGAAGGACAGCGGCTTGCCGACGTAGTTGAAGTAGGTGGCACCGGCGGCGCGCACGTCGGGCAGGAAGCCCGATGCAGAGAACCGGCCCGAGGAGGGGAGCGCGAAGGCGGAGCCCGCCATCAGCGCCGGGCCCCAGCCGGCCATGAGGGCGTTGGAGTGGAAAAGAGGCATGGAGAGGTAGCAGACGTCCGCCGGTTCGAGCGCGTACATCTGCGCCACGATGGATCCGATGCGGGCCAGCCGACCCTGGCTGCACAGGCAGGCCTTGGGTGCACCGGAGGTACCCGAGGTGAAAAGGAGGTACCCGAGTGTCTCGGGGGTCACCGACCGGTCGGCCACCTCCGCCGGGTCGGCCTGTGCGTAGGGGTCGAGGGCGTCCCGGGCGGACGGGGTGTCGAGCACGAGCGCGCGCTCGTTGTGGCGACCGACCTCTCCGAGTGCGTCACCGATGCGGGCGCCCTCCACCAAGGGCAGGTACGTCGTGTCCGTGATCAGGAGCTGGCACTCGGTGTGGGCCAGATCCCGCACCAATTCGTCCCCGCGGTGCGTCGGATTGGCCCCAACCACCACGGCACCGGCCAGCGCCGCCGCCTCGAGCCAGAAGACGAACTCGGGCACGTTGTCGAGCATGACGGCCACGTGGAAGGGGCCGTCCTGGCGCATGGCCTGCAGCCAGGCCGCCCGCGTCGCGGCCCGGGACACCACCTCGGCGTGGGTGAGCCGGAGGTCCTTGGCCACCAGTCCGAGCCTCTTCACGCCGGCCAGGGCCAGAACGGCGCCGGTGATGGTGTCCGCCGGCAGCGCCGGATGGGCACCGAGGGCGGGCGGTTGCGCCTCAGCAGGGGTCACTGCATCTCCAAACGTCACTGACCTGGGGTGGAAGTCCCATTATTGGAACACGTTGCATTTTAATCAGACCCGTGTTACCGTCGCTGGAGCGCCGGCGGAAACGGACCGCGGCACCGTAGACGAGGACGTACAACCCCATGGAATTCGGCATCTTCAACGCCGCATGCCTGCTGCCCCGATACGTCGAGCAGCACGGAGCATCGGCCGAGCACGACCGCATCATGGACGAGGTCGCGTTCATCGTGGCGGCGGACAAGGCCGGGTTCAAGTACACCTGGGCGTCGGAGCACCACTTCCTCACCGAGTACTCCCATTTGTCGGCCTCCGAGTCCTTCCTGGCTTTCGTGGCCGCCAAGACGAGCAACATCCATATCGGCTCGGGCATCTTCAACATCACGCCGCCGGTGAACCACCCGGCCCGCATCGCCGAGCGGGTGGCCATGCTGGACCACCTCTCGGAAGGCCGCTTCGAGTTCGGTACGGGCCGCGGCTCCTCCACCACCGAGCAGAAGGGCTTCGGCATTCAGGACTCCGAGCTCACCCGCGAAATGGTGGCCGAGACCCTGCCGCAGATCGTGCGCATGTGGAAGGACGAGGACTACAGCTACGACGGCAAGTTCTTCTCCATGCCCTCGCGCAACGTTCTGCCCAAGCCATACTCCAAGCCCCACCCCGCCATCTGGATGGCGGCCGGGAGCCCCTCGACCTTCGACCTGGCGGCCGAGCTTGGCGTGGGGGTCCTCTGCTTCGGCTTCTCGACGCCCGACCAGCTGACGCCGCTGGTCGCCCGCTACAAGGAAAAGATCCAGGACTGCACCAACCCTGTCGGTGGCTTCGTCAACGACAACGTGATGATCACGACGACGATGATCTGCATGGAGGACGGCGCCAAGGCGCGTCAGACCTTCCTCACGGCGGACTCGAACTACCACCTGAGCCTGGTGTTCCGCTACCTCGACACGTTCCCGAAGCCGCCCGGCGTGCCCGAGTGGCCCGCCATCGTGCCGGCCATGGACGCCGACGCGCTCGACTCCGTCATCGCCTCGGGTGACGTCGCCGTGGGCACGCCCGACGAGGTCAGCAAGGCGATCGAACGATACGAGGCCACCGGTGCCGACCAGTTGGCCTTCGGCATGTTGTCGAGTTCCATGTCGATCGAGTCGTGCGAGGAAGCGGTTGAGACCTTCGGCAAGCACCTGCTCCCGACCTTCGACAAGGATCCGGAGCACCGGACGACCAAGCAGCGCCTGGCCGCAGGCGGCTCCTAACTTTCGAGTCTGAAGTCGCCGGCGACGAACCGGCGGTCGATCTCCTCCGCCGCCTCATCGGGTGTGCGGCGGCCCACGTCCACCCGGTGGCGCTCGTCGACGCCCTGGCTCTCGAACAGGGTCCACAGGTCGTCGACCACCGTGGCGTCGGCCAACGCCCCAACGTGTGCCGGCTCGGTCCGGCGCTCCTGAACCCTCTGCTGCACCAGGTCGATCGGGGCCCGCAGCACCGCATAGTGCAGCGAGACGCCGTCCTGGGTGCACGCGGCGGCGAACAGGTCGAGCATGAACGGGTAGAGGATGCCCTCGGCGACCGTGACGTAGCCACCACCGGGGAAGGCCGCCGCCGCCTCGGCCGCCGCGTGCAGCACTACCCGGTTCTGGGCGTGCGCTTCGGCGCGCCACGGATCGATCGCGCCGCGCCGCAGCTTGGCGAAGAACCAGTCGAGGTCGAGGCAGACCGAGGGGTCGTGCCTGTCGGCTACCAACGGGGCCACTGTGGTCTTGCCGCAGCCGGGGGACCCGGTCAGCAGGAGGAGCGGGGCAGGCGGCACGGCTGCATCATTGCGTACGTCCCACAGTGCAAGCGTCACCGCGGTTGCGGCGAGCAAAAATGTGCTTCTTTGTCCGAAAAAATCTGAGGAATATCCTCCGAGCCACGCCAGCCCTCGTCGACCGCGAACCGCCGCGGTGTACGCAGATAACGCCCCGTTCACTAAGAGTTTACGTGGAAGAGGGCCTCTTGTCACCTGGCAGTTCAATTGCATCATTACAGTCGGAAACGGCGGGTAGGTCGGCCACTTCGGCCACGCGCCCGGAACGGAACTGACCGCCATCGGCTTGGCGAACGTACGGGAGAACGAACCACAACATGCCGTGCCAGCAGCGTCGCGAGGACGAAGGTTCCCGGCGCAGGCGGTCGGGTCACACTCTTCCGTCCCTCATCCGCTGGTGCACACCATCAGCCGCGTCGCACTCAACGGAGTTCATTGATCGGGTCACGCCGCAGTGACCGACCTGACCGTTCCCACAGTGACCGATACCCCTGGTGCCGGACGGACTCGCCGTGCCGTGACAGACAAGCCCAGCGGCGCCGACCGCGTCTTCGACCTGGTCACGTTGTCGGCCGGGGTCACCGTGCTCGTGTTGCTCACCCTGGTGGGCGTCTTCCTGCTCTGGCAGGGCCGCCACGCCTGGGCCTATTCCGGCTTGAGCTTCTTCACAACGACTCAGTGGAGCACCAACACCATTCACGTCGTCATTGGTGTGGCCGGGCTGCTGTTCGGCACCATCGTCGTTGCGCTGATTGCCGAATGTATCGCCGTACCGATGGGCATCTTCGCTGCCCTCTACATCTCGGAATATGCACCGCTCGGGATGCGCAAGATCTTGCAAGGACTGATTGACTTGCTGGCTGCCATCCCGAGCCTGCTGTTCGGACTCTGGGGGTTCTTGACGCTCCAGTACCAGATCGAGCCGCTGTCGCGCTGGCTGACCACCTACTTCGGGTGGATTCCGATCTTCCAGACGACCAAGGGCGCCAGCCTCTTGAGCTCCATGTTCATCGCCGGCATCGTCGTCTCTTTGATGTGCGTCCCGATCGTGGCCTCCATCTGCCGGGCCGTCTTCGCACAGACCCCACCCGGTGAGAAGGAAGCCGCCTTGGCCCTGGGTGCCACGAAGTGGGGGATGATCCGCACGGTCGTGCTGCCTTATGGCAGGGGCGGGATCATCGGCGGTTCCATGTTGGGGCTCGGGCGTGCTCTGGGTGAGACGATCGCTGTCACACTCCTCCTGCCACAGGTGCCACTCATCTCGAGCCACATTCTGGAGCAGGGAGGCGGGACCATCGCCGGATTCATCGCCCAGCGAGCGGGGAGCGATCCGTTCACCGTCTCAGGCCTCATGGCCGCCGGCCTTATCCTGTTCTGCCTCACCCTGATCACCAATCTGATCGCTTCAACCGTCGTCTCCCGCAGCCGATCAGGAGCAGGGGTCGACCTGTGACGTCGGTCGTCGAGCGCCCGCGCACGGACCAGACTTCGAACGAGGACGGCGGCCCGCCGCTCCCGCCGGACAGCCTGTCACCGCAGCGACCCGTCCCCCGGCGGCGGCCCCGCCGGCCGAGGGGCCTCACGCGGATGGACATCCTCATCGCCGCCGCTGCCGCTGTCAGCTCCATCAGCCTCTGCTGGCTCGTCTTCTCGGTCCTGACCGACGGTGTCGGGTGGCTGCTCTTCTGGATAGTGGCCTACCTGTTGTTCTTGGCCATCTACTTCGTCGCCAGCTATGACCGGGTGGGATGGTTGGCGGCCGTCGACCGGACCGTCACGGTCGCCGTGACTACTGCCATGGTGATCGTGCTCATTCCCCTTGTCTGGCTGGTCACCTACATCTTCATCAAGGGCCTCCCGGCCCTCCGGCCCAGCTTCTTCCTCCACGACCAGCGTGGTGTCACCCCGACCCAGCCGGCCACGGCGGGCGGTGGTCTGCACGCGATCGTCGGGACGATCGAGCAGGTGGGGATCGCTTTGATGATCTCGCTTCCCTTGGGCACGGCGGCGGCGTTCTTCCTCAACGAGAGCAAATCGAAGTTGCGACGTCCGGTGCGGATCTTCGTCGATGCCATGAGCGGCATGCCGTCAATCGTGAGCGGGTTATTCATCTACGCCACCCTGATCATCCCCCTCTCCAAGTACAACGAATTATTCTCGTTCAACGGCTTCATGGCGTCCTTGGCCCTCTCGATGACGATGATGCCGACCATCTGCCGGGCCATTGAGGTCGTGCTCCGGCTCGTGCCGAACGGCCTGCGGGAGGCCGGGCTGGCCCTTGGGGCCTCTCGGGCCAAGGTCGTGCTCTCCGTCGTCCTCCCCACGGCATCGACCGGCGTGGCGACAGCGGCCATCCTCGGCATTGCCCGCGAGGCAGGCGAGACCGCGCCGCTTCTGTTCACTGCCTTTGGCTCCAACCTCATGAACGCCAACCCGTTCAAAGGACCGCAAGAGAGCCTGCCGCTTTTCATCTACCGCTTCGTCCGCACCCAGTCGACCGCCGACATCCAGCGTGGCTACGCCGGCGCGCTCGTCTTGCTGATGCTGATCCTGAGCCTCTTCGTCCTGGCCCGGATTATCGGACGTGACCGGTCAGTGGCCAAAAAGCGCCGGATCCACCTCCGTCCCGCCCGCCGGCCGTCAGAGCCGCTGCCCACTGCGCCCCGGCTGCTGGCGTCCACGTCACGGCCTGTAGGCCCGATGCCATCGGCCCAAGGAGAAACGTGACCGACCTCCACGTCCCCCAACCGGAGGAAACCCTGAATCACCGAGCCGGCGTCGCCGGCGAGGACGAGACTGCGCACGATGGCGCAGAGCGCACGGCCCAGGTTCCCGTTGTCGAGGGCACTGCAGTCGTCCCGACGTTGATCGGAGGCGCACCTCCGGGCGCGGCCGCCCTCGAGGCGCGAGACGCCTGTGCGTGGTTCGGCGACCACCTGGCCCTAGAGGGCGTTTTCCTGACGATGGCTGCCGGTGAAGTGACCGCTCTGATCGGACCGTCGGGCTGCGGCAAATCGACCTTCTTGCGGCTGCTCAATCGGATGCACGAACTGGTGCCCGGGTCCGCCATGGCCGGTGAGATCATGCTCGATGGCGAGGACATCTACGGCGCCGACACGCGTGCCCAGGTCATCCGCACCCGGATCGGCATGGTCTTCCAGAAGCCCAATCCGTTCCCTGCGATGAGTATCCGGCAGAACGTGCTGAGCGGGCTGAAGCTCACCAAAATCCGTTGCAGCGACCACGATGCACTGGTCGAGCAGTCGCTCCAGCGGGCCGGTCTGTGGCGGGAGGTGCGTGATCGGCTCGATAGCCCGGGCGGTGCGCTCTCGGGTGGTCAGCAGCAGCGTCTCTGCATTGCGCGCTCACTCGCCGTGGCTCCGAACGTGTTGCTCATGGACGAGCCCTGCTCCGCCCTGGACCCCACGTCGACCGGGCGAATCGAAGAGACCATCATGGAACTGCGCAACGACGTGACGGTGGTGATCGTCACGCACAACATGCAGCAGGCGCGGCGTGTCTCAGACAAGTGCGTATTCTTCCTGGCCGCGGAGAACCAGCCCGGGCGCCTGATTGAGCAGGGCCCAACCGAGAAGATGTTCGATTCACCCGAAGACCCGCGCACCCAAGACTACGTCCATGGCAGGTTCGGGTGACGCGCGCTACCTCGCTTCGGCTGCCCGTGTTGGCCGCGCTCTCGCTCGCTGTCTCGCTGGTCGCCGCGCTGGTCCTCCTAGGTGGTGCGAGCGCGCCGGTGGGAGCGGCCACCCTTGCTCCGGCCAACGGCCAGGGGTCCACCTACGCTGCGCTCGCTTTCCAGGAGTGGACCCAGAGTGTGCAGAACCAGGGACTGAACCTCAACTACACGCCCACAAGCTCGCCGGCTGGGTTGGAGGCCTACAGCCAGAACACGGCCGACTTCGCCGGAACAGAGGCCGAGTTCTCCGAGCTCCTTCCTGGGCAGCCCAGCACCCCCCCGCGCGGATTCGAGTACACCCCCGACGTCGCCGGGGCGACGGCCGTCATGTACAACGCCGCCCTCACCGCGAGCGGGCAGGACCCCGTTACCTCGTTGCGCCTGTCGCCCATGACGATCGCCAAGATATTCTTGGGCAAAATCAGCGACTGGAACGACCCGGCCATCAGCGCCGACAACGGCGGGGTCGTCCTACCCAACGAGCACATCACTGTGGTCTGTCGGACCGGACAGTCGGGCACGACGGCGCTGTTCTACGACTTCGTTGCCCACACTGATCCCACTGACTACACGTCCTGGGCGCAGCAGCAGGGCTTTTCGACCGGATCGAGGATCATCGAGGTCGACAATGCAAGCTCGCCGCAGGGCATGGCCTGCCAGTCGGGCTCGGACACGGAGGCGAACTACATAGCCGCCAACCGCTGGACCATCGGCTACGACGAGTTCGGCTACGCCAAGGTCTATAACGACAACGTCGCCTGGGTGCAGAACGCCTCGGGCAACTGGGTGCAGCCGTACGCAGTCAACATCAGCGCCGCGCTGCAATCGGCCCAACTCGCCCCCGACACCTCGCAGGACCTGTCGGGCGTCTACACCAGTACCAACCAGCTGGCCTACCCGATCTCCGCCTACTCCTACATTTTGGTCCAGTGCGCGCCGAACTCAACGCGCTCGACGTGTACCTCGGCCTATCCAAATCAGGGCATCGCCAACACCATGGCCCAGTTCATGGAGTACGTCGCTTGCGCCGGCCAGATCACTATGTCCAAAATCGGCTACGCCCCCCTGCCACCACCACTTTCGCAGTTCCTGGCCAACGCGGTCGGTTGGATGCTGGGGCAACCGGCTCAGCAGCTGACCGCCTCGAATTGCAGCAATCCCACCTTCAGCGGGAACCTGGGCAGCGGTTCCTCTCCACCCCCATTGCCTCCAATCGGCAACGCACCCGGAGCACCGGCCGCTACCGCCGCCGGCGGGAAAACAGGCGCGGCAGGTGCGTCGGGCGTCGCTGGTTCGACACCCGCCGCTATCGCCGCGGCGTCCGGCGCCAGCGGAACCGGCGCCGGCGCCGGCGCGAGCGGGACTGATACGGCAGCCGGGGCGATCCAGGCCGCCAGGTCAGTGACGTCGCCCACGCAACCCGCCAATCCCGCCGCCTTAGTAGGCGGCGATTTGCCGACGAGCCCGTGGGTGCCGCTGCTCGCCCTTCTGGTCATCCTCGCCGTTCCTGTCGTCATATTGTCCGTCAAACGAAAGCGTGGAGCCACAGAAGAGCAACTTGGCCTGGCTACGTCGCCTTCGAGCTCAGCGCAGACCACCGGCCGGGATGGCAACGTCGTTCCATCACCAGAGTTCCATAACCAAAGTTGAACACCCGCCACCACGAGATATGGGATCGAGCACGAAACGAGCGATGAGCACCACACGGCAGTACCCATGGCCCTACCCCCGGTCGACGTCACGAGCCACAGGACAACGCACCATGGGTGCGCTGCTCGTCATGCTGGGACTGGTGGGTGGACTTGCGGTCGTCCTGACGGGGTTTCTCAGTCCCGCTGGGGTCGCACGGGCGGACACCACGCCCGACAACAACGCCAACCCCTACTTCACGCTCACCATGGTCCCGTCCGCAAGCCAGAACTTGGTCGACGGCCAGGCCATGCCGTTCACCGTCACGCGCACCGCGCTCGGGTCGAGCACCGGGTTGGAGATCGCCGCCGTAGGTACCGGGTGGTGCGCATCCGACGTCCAGCTTCCCGTCTCCCAGAGCCCAGGTAGCCAGAACTACAACCGGTGGACCACCGGGTTTCCACTGGTCAACTCCAGCACTCCCGGATCACCTCCCCTGAACTGTCTCGACTACGTCAACTCCGATTTGAGCTCCATAATCGCCAGCGGCACGTCGTTGCCGGCCATTGTCCCCCAGCCGAACACCACCACGAACGTCGCTGGCACGGCAGGCGACTATCCGACGGTGAGCGGCCAGGCTTTGGCAGAGATTGGCCAGGGCGGACAACAGCCGCTGCCATTCAACAACATTTCGGTCAACTGCCTGCCCAGTGAGCCGTGCACGTTCGCCGTTGCCGTCTGGACGGAGAACGTCCTCACTCCGGGCCAGGAGAATGTCTACTTCCTGGGGGTTCCTGCTACCTTCCTCGACGCGTCGGCCGGCCTGGCCTGCAATGGTCCGGCACCCGGCCAGATCGCTAGCGCGAGTCCCGATCGTCTCAGCGAGCCCCTGACCCAGCTGGGGATCGCCGCCTGTAAAAGCGGGACTGGGGGCGGGGACGCGCTCACGTTGAACCTCGGATCGGGCTACAGCGACGACGAGGCGCTGTGCGCCTTCGCCAGTGACAGCGTCGACCTGGCCTACAGCGCAGTCGGCTACGGGGCATCGGGATCGGACTTCTCACCGGCGAATTGTCAAGGTGGCGCGGAGCCTGCGCGTCCCTACGTTGCTATACCGATCGCATTGAACGCGGTGGTGCTCGCACACACCCCGAACGAGGTGCAATCGCCGCCCTACAGGGGCTTCGGGACCGCACTGACCGGCTATTCGCAGCTCAGGAGCACCCTCGGTCAGTTCGCTCAGCTCCTGAGCAATGGCGGCTACGAGGACGTCTCGGGGAGCGGACAAGTGACGAGCGATAGCGGGACCTGGGGCAGCGAGCTGGGCCAGGGCCTGCTGGCGTTGAACCCTCAGCTCTCGACCGGCTATCAGGATTCCTGCGCAGGCTGCGTGATTGTCGGCGCCGGCTCCGGGGTGGGAGTGGCTGCAACGTCGGGGACCGATGCCACCACGTATCTCGCCACCAGATTCCTCAGCGCCTTGGTGCCCACGCAGCTGGCCAGCGCGCCCGATCCTCTCGCCGCGTTCGGGTCTCAACCGCTTGGCACCTTCTCGAACTTCGGCGCGCCGCCTCCCGCCTACGACGTCCAGACCTACACGGGACGCAGCATCCTCACCCACTACACGACACCTTTGTCCGGGAGCGCATGGTGGGCCGTCACCGACGCCGCCACGGCAGCGGCGACCTGGGGCGGTCTCGACGACTTCGCCCTGCAGACGCCCGACTCGCTGGCGGCCGCTCCCGCCCAGGCGACCTATGTCGCCCCGACCACATCGTCGATGCAGGCGGCAGCGGCGAACATGACGGCGCAATCCGACGGCACCTTGCTTCCGAACCCCGACGGCGGAGCCGTGAACGGTGTCGAGCCCTACCCGCTCACTTACGCCGAGTACGCCATCGCCCCGGCTCAGCCTCTGCTCAACGGCGACTGCACCGCCAACACCGCCGCGCAAACAGCGATGAACCAGTGGCTGACCTTCCTCGTCAACCGGGGCCAGGGCGACCTGCCGGCGGGGATGGCACCGTTGCCGGACACCCTCTTCGCCCAGGCAACGGCCGACATCGCCAAGGTCGGCGCTGCGGCGCCGGCCTGCACGCCGACCGCCGCGGCGGCGGGCTCGAACTCGAGCACGACCTCTGCCGGGTCCTCGTCCTCGTCCTCGTCCACGCCCTCGGGCTCCGGCGATGCGAGTTCCTATGCGCTCGGATCGTCGGATCTCTACACGGATGGCGCCGACGCGGCCGACGGCTCGACGACTTCCCACACGAGCCGCGGCAACACCGCCACTGTTTCGCCGACAACATCATCCCGGGCGGCAGCCTTGAGCCTGGCCGCGTTCGGAACGGTGTCGGCCAACAGCTGGGCGCTGCCCCTCCTCGCCATTCTGGTCCTGACCTTGCTGTTGCCGGGCCTCGTCCTTTTGATCTCCGGTCGGTCGTTGAGCCAGGCCCTGGGCGGGCTCCGGTCCCAGGGGCAGCCTGCTGCTGCCGACGTTCCGCCGGTACAGGAAGGCCTCGGAGAGACATGACGGTCACGCATGCCTCCGCACCCCCCAGGGCGGACCAGCTGCATAGCTCCGATCCGGTTGAGATCGCCCCCGTGGGCGCTGAGATTGAAGAGGTGGAGACGCCAACCGGGTGTTGGTCGCCAAGCTTCCGGCGGGTCCTCGTCGGCTCGCTCGTGGTGATCGTGGTCTTCTTTGTCGCGGTGGGAGCCGTGATCTATGGGATCGGCTCGCTGGTACAGGCACGCGATCAGCGGGCCCTGATGGCCACCGAGCGCCTTGATATTTCGAACGCAGCGGTGCTGGAGAAAGCGTTGGACAAGGTGAATCTCCCGACGCAACCGCCAGTGGTTGGCCAGCCGGTCGGCGTGTTGGCCATCCCGGCGCTAGCTATCAACCAGGCCGTGGTGGAGGGAGTCGGTTCGAGCCAGACCGTCTCGGGTCCCGGTCACGTCCCCGGCACGGCCGGACTCGGTCAGCCAGGCAACGCCGCTGTCGTCGGTCGCAACGCTGGCTACGGGGGCGTCTTTGGGCGACTGAGCGAACTCAAGCGCGGCGACAAGGTCCTCACCGCCACCACCGAAGGTCAGTCCATCTATGTCGTCCGTCGCGTGACGGCAGTGACTATCGGGTCCGCGGCGCCGACAGCGGGCGGGGCACCGAAATCGGCTGCGGCACCGACGGTTACGCTCGAGACGCTCTACCGGCACACGTCCGACAACCGCCTCACCTTGATTACTTCAGCCTCCTCTATGCCGTGGAACAGCAGCCGGGCCATCGAAGTGACGGCGATACTGCGCGGCAAGCCCTACGTAGCGACGCCCCAGGCGGCACGAAATTCCAGTCAACTGGGCAACACGGGCGAATCGGGCGCCTGGGCCGAACTGGTCCTGAGCCTGCAGGCCCTGGCTGTGATCGCCGTAGGTGCGGTCCTGCTCTATCGCCGCTGCACCGTCCGTACTGCCTACCTGTTGAGTACAGCGCCGCTCGTGGCATTCACCGTCTTGGCGGCCGAAAGCATCAGCCGCCTCTTACCTGCGTGGATGTGATCCGCGTGTCTGCCATCGAATGCGAGAAATGCCCCATCGAATGCCAAAGCGCTGCGCGACGCCTGGGTTCCCGCCGGAACCGCTAGACATTCGTACTTCGCAACGATCTATGAATCGATGCATCAGAGCCCCCGAGAGGAAAGCGTGATCCGAAGCGACGAAGTGGCGAGCAGCGCGCCGGCGAAGCAGCTGCGCACCCGGACCGCGCGCTGGCGTGGCGTGACCGTCGGCGTGGCAAGCCTGGTCGCCATGCTGGGCACGGCATTGGTTCCCGCTTTGGGCTCGACACCGGCGGGGGCGATCGGCAACACGGTGACCGTCGTCACGGGGCACTCGGGGACCACAGCTCCCTCCCTGGGCGTCCCGGCAGCTGCCGGCTCGGCCCAGATCAGCCCCACCTATGTGGCCTACAACCCGTCCAATGGCGACACGGCCGTAACTCAGACGAAGGCGGGCTCCGTCTTCGTCTATCTCATCGCCGGGGGGTCGGGGTCCGAGTCCAACGAATACATGATCCAGACGGCTCCGAACCCGTCGCCCGCGTTCGGATCGCTCACTTCCGGAGACGCCTACATCGTGGCCGGCACCGGGACGGCGGGGCTGATCGCGCAGCCGGGCAACAACCAGTTCGGCAACTCGACCACGGCTGTGGCCACGGCGAACCCGATCACGCCGACATCGGTGGCCTTCGATCCCAGCGGCAACCTCCTCATCGCCGGCGAGAGCGGAACGAGCTCGGCCATTCAGGTCGTGGCCAAGACCACGGGCACCTTCTATGGCGTCGCCATGACCGCCGGTGACCTCTACACCGTCGCAGATGTCGGTGTGTCTGGTGCGCCGGCCTCGGCCCTCAACATGGGCGGCGTGGCGGCACCGGCCAACGGCATGTCCGTCGACTCGACCGGCAACATCGTGGTGGGAGATGGTTCCGGAGTCGAATTCGTCAATGAGCAGGCCTCGGGCAGCCTCACCCTCTACGGCCAGAGCATCCCGGCGCAGTCAGCTGCGGTGATAGCTGGGAACGCGGAGGGCGGCACCGACTGCGCTGCGGGTGCAACCAGTGACTCGGCGTCGTCGCAGTACTTCCAGAGCGCGGCACCCTTCGTCGACAGTTCGGACAACGTCTACTTCTCAGACAACGAGCCCGGTCCGGCCTCTGGCTGTGACTGGGTCCTCCCGGCGCAGACTGGCACCCTCGACGGCCTCAGTGTCACCGCGGGCAACGTCTACAAGCTCGCCGGCAACGGTGGGACCACGGCGACGACTGACGGCACGGCCGGGGTCTCGGCCAATGTGGCCGGCACCAGCGAGATGACCCTCGACAGCGCCGGAAACGTCGTCTTGGCCGTGAGTGGGGCGGCGACGGGCACCAGCCCCGCTCTCCAGGTCCTCGCCGAGAGCTCCGCCACCTACTACGGAGTGGCCATGACGGCGGGCGACATCTACACGGTCGCCGGTGGTCCCTCGCACCTCTTGGCCACGCTGAGCGGCCCGACGTCGCTCCTCAACAATGGGGGCGGGAACCTGCTCTTCACCGACGGGGCGGCCTCGAGCGCCAATCTCGACGAGTTCTCGGGTGCTCCGACGGGGGCCTCCCTCGTCCCCGTTGTCTCGGGCGTCAGCCCGAGCGCCGGCCCCGTGGGGGGCGGCACGAGCGTGACTATCACGGGGACCGACCTCACCGGCGCCACGGCCGTCGATTTCGGGACCGCCAACCCCGGCACGATCACCGCCGACACGGCGACCTCCATCATGGTGACCTCGCCGAGCGGCACCGGGACGGTCGACGTCACGGTGACCACGCCGGTCGGCACCTCGGCGACAACCGGCGCCGACCAATTCAGCTACCTCTCCGCACCGGTGGTGACATCCATTCTCCCGACCTCGGGTCCCAGCGGTGGCGGCACCAGCGTCATGGTCACGGGTACCAGCCTGGCGGACGCCGCGGCGGTCGACTTCGGGAGTGCCAACCCCGGCACGATCACCGCCGACACGGCGACCTCCATCACGGTGACGTCGCCGGTCGGCGCGGGAACGGTCGACGTGGCTGTCACAACAGCGGGTGGCACCTCGGCCACTTCGAGCGCCGACCATTTCACCTACACGGCGGTGCCGACGGTCACAGACGTCAGCCCGTCCGCCGGCCCCGTGGGGGGCGGCACGAGCGTGACTATCACGGGGACCGACCTCACCGGCGCCACGGCCGTCGATTTCGGGACCGCCAACCCCGGCACGATCACCGCCGACACGGCGACCTCCATCATGGTGACCTCGCCGAGCGGCACCACGACGGTCGACGTCACGGTGACCACACCGGTCGGCACCTCGGCCACCTCGAGCGCCGACCACTTCACCTACACAGCGGCACCGACGGTCACAGCCGTCAGCCCGACCTCCGGTCCCGGCAGTGGCGGCACCAGCGTCATGGTCACGGGTAACAACCTGGCCAACGCCACCGCGGTCAAGTTCGGGACCACGGCCGGGACCGTCACCGCCGACACAGCGACGTCGATCACGGTGACCTCGCCGGCCGGCGCGGGAACGGTCGATGTGACGGTCACAACGGCTGGTGGCACCTCGGCCACCTCGAGCGCCGACCAGTTCACCTACATAGCGGCACCGACGGTGACAGCCGTCAGCCCGAGTGCGGGACCGGTGGCTGGTGGCACCAGCGTCATGGTCACGGGTACCAGCCTGGCGAACGCCACCGCGGTCAAGTTCGGGACCACGGCAGGGACCGTCACCGCCGACACAGCAACGTCGATCACGGTGACCTCGCCGGTCGGCGCGGGAACGGTCGACGTGACGGTCACAACGGCTGGTGGCACCTCGGCCACCTCGAGCGCCGACCAGTTCACCTACATAGCGGCACCGACGGTGACAGCCGTCAGCCCGAGTGCGGGACCGGTGGCTGGTGGAACTAGCGTGGTCGTCACGGGGACGAGCCTGGCGAACGCCACGGCGGTCGATTTCGGGACTGCCAACCCCGGCACGATCACCGCCGACACGGCGACCTCCATCACGGTGACGTCGCCGGTCGGCGCGGGAACGGTCGACGTGACTGTCACAACGGCGGTCGGCACCTCGGCCACCTCGAGCGCCGACCACTTCACCTACACAGCGGCACCGACGGTCACAGCCGTCAGCCCGACCTCCGGTCCCGGCAGTGGCGGCACCAGCGTCATGGTCACGGGTAACAACCTGGCCAACGCCACCGCGGTCAAGTTCGGGACCACGGCCGGGACCGTCACCGCCGACACAGCGACGTCGATCACGGTGACCTCGCCGGCCGGCGCGGGAACGGTCGATGTGACGGTCACAACGGCTGGTGGCACCTCGGCCACCTCGAGCGCCGACCAGTTCACCTACATAGCGGCACCGACGGTGACAGCCGTCAGCCCGAGTGCGGGACCGGTGGCTGGTGGCACCAGCGTCATGGTCACGGGTACCAGCCTGGCGAACGCCACCGCGGTCAAGTTCGGGACCACGGCAGGGACCGTCACCGCCGACACAGCAACGTCGATCACGGTGACCTCGCCGGTCGGCGCGGGAACGGTCGACGTGACTGTCACAACGGCTGGTGGCACCTCGGCCACCTCGAGCGCGGATCAGTTCAACTACCCGCCGAACGTCTCCGGCGCAACGCAACAAGCCGGTGGGTTTTCTGCCAGCCCGACCGGTACCGCCGCCGCCGCCCTCCCCGGCTCGCCTTCGCCCACTGCGGCGAGCGGCTCCGGGGTCGGAGCACTCACGGTTGCCCAGTATGCGAGCAACCCGACAGGTGGCGCAGTCTCGGGCGGAACCGGCGTGTACTTCGACGTCAAGCTGGCAACCGGAAGCGACTTCTCCTCCGTGACCATCACAGTGTGCGCGCTTGGCACCGGTGGCCAGTCGATCTCGTGGTGGACCGGGTCCGCATGGGTGCCGTTCTCGAGCCAGACATTCAGTTCGTCGACCGGGTGCGTGACCGCCACCGTCAACAGCAGCACGTCGCCCACGTTGGCCCAGTTGACGGGGACCCCGATCGCAGCGACCGTCCCCGCGTCGGTTGGCGGCTACTGGTCCGTCGCTTCCGACGGCGGGATCTTCTCCTACGGTGACGCCAATTTCCACGGCTCGACCGGAGGGACGACGCTCAACAAGCCGATCGTCGGCATGGCAGCGACCCCGAGCGGCAACGGCTACTGGTTGGTGGCCTCCGACGGAGGGGTCTTCGCCGAGGGCGACGCCGTGTTCCACGGCTCGACCGGAGGGACGACGCTCAACAAGCCGATCGTCGGCATGGCGGCGACCCCGAGCGGCAACGGCTACTGGTTGGTGGCTTCCGACGGAGGGATCTTCGCCTTCGGAGACGCCACCTTCTACGGCTCGGCCGGAGCGATGCATCTCAACCAGCCGGTCGTCGGCATGGCGGCGACCCCGAGCGGCAACGGCTACTGGTTGGTGGCCTCCGACGGAGGGATCTTCGCCTTCGGAGACGCCACCTTCTACGGCTCGACCGGAGCGATGCACCTCAACCAGCCGATCGTCGGCATGGCGGAGACCCCGAGCGGCAACGGCTACTGGTTGGTGGCTTCCGACGGTGGCATCTTCAACTACGGCAACGCTTCCTTCGAGGGCTCCGCGGGCGCGACACCGATCAACAAGCCGATCGTGGGCATGGCGCCCACGGCCAGCGGCAAGGGCTACTGGCTGGTGGCTTCCGACGGTGGCATCTTCAACTACGGCGACGCTCCCTTCGAAGGCTCGGCGGGAGGGATGCACCTCAACAAGCCGATCGTGGGCATCGCCGCCCACCCGGAAGCCCGATGACCCGGCATCGCACCAAGGTCAAGTCCAGCCCTCCGGGGAGATCGTCAGGGCAGCGGGTCACCGTGATGGGCATCGTGCTTGTGGCGGTGTCGGTGGTCCCGGCCATTTGGCTGGGACCACCGGTTGCCGCAACCAGTACCCTGGGGCCGCTCAGGTCAGTGGGGTGCGTCCCGACGGCGGCGGAACCCTCGATCGAAGCCCCCCTCTACGCCCAGCAGGAAGGAGCCAGCCCCAAGTCGGACGGGTGGTGGTGCCAGCTACCGCACGCCACCCAGTTGCCCGGCGGCTTATTCCCGCTGCGGCGTGACGTGGCGCCGCTGCCCCAGAATTTCGCCATCTATCAGACGGTCTACTCGCCGGCGGGAACCGCCAAGGACGACTCCATTACCGCGAATGGACCACCGGCCATCGTCGTCGAGGTGGAGGTCAATAGTGCCGTGGCACCGGGCAAGACAGCTCGGACCCCGCAGTTCTCGAGCTCTCAGAAGGTGGTCCTCAAGAAGGGCATCCGGGCGAATCTGCTCACCAGTGGTGGGCAGACCGATGTGAGCTGGTCGTTTTCGACGACGGGTGTGCCCAAGTACCTGAGTCCCGTGTCCTATGTGACCGTGGCCGGGTTCGGCGTGTCGGCTTCGGCGGTCATCGCCGTGGCCAAACACGTCCGACCCCTGTGATGGCCGAGCGCGGCGTCGGTCCCCTCCGGCGCCACCGGTTCCTCAGTTCCGTCTGCGTCGGCGTCATCGTCCCGCTCGCCTCGGCGGTCAGCGCCCTTCCCGTGGGTGCCGCTTCCACGACATCGACTTCGGGCCCGCCAGGGGTCAATGCAGCGTCGACCACCACAACGACTACCGAACTGACCCTGGCGCTGTGGGAACAACGTTACGAGCACGACATCGGCATCCTGTCCGACGACGTGCTGGTCGTCGTTGACGACGGTGAGCGGGCGCAGCACCACGTGACGAAGGCGGAAGTCAAAACCATCGTGAACGACTGCCGCACATGGGCCTCGGATGCAGGAAAGGCTCGCACAGCGGCTCCCCCGATCCCCGTGGCCGGTGCCGAACAGGCCTGGACGAGCATGATCGGGACGTCGGCGCTCGGCGCGGCTGATTGCTTAGCCGCACTGCAGCATGGGTCGCGTCGCGCCGCCAAAGACTTCCAGAAGCGAGTGCAGATCGTGCGGAAGGACGAAGCGACCCTGAGCAGCGACCTCGGCGGCTCCTAGGTCCCAGGCCCGGATGCGCTTCTGGGTTTGCCCGCGAAACACCACGCCGCAGGGGTTCTCTCGTCGGCGGGGTGATTTGAAAGGGCCTGCGACGGGCTGGTTCCACCCACTTGGGTCCGCTCGTAGGAGCAACAAGCGGACGAGGCCGTCCTGATAGTTCAGGCCATAGCCGGCAAGCCCCGACCTGATCCACGAAACCGCAGCTCGATGTGCTCGGACGATGGCCTGGCGTTCCCAGAGTGACCTCATCCCTACCCGGCCTTTAGCTGTTAGCTACTTCCCCCTGAAAAACCCGAAGTGACGTCAGGCCCTCCTGGGCATCGCCTGCGTCTTGTCCCCGAGTGATTTTCGACTCCGATCCTGGTGGCGGTGGGTCCGATCCGTCCTATTCGGAGGTAGTCAGTGCTCCGATCTTCACCAGGTTGTGGTTGAAGACCCCGTAACCGCACCAGGTGCGGGCTCCTTCTATCCCGTCGATCTGTGTCCGACTCCAACCGAAGTCCCGCTTGAGACAGCTGATGCGGCCTTCGCTTCCGGTTCTCCACTTCACAAGGCGCTGGAACTGCGCTCGGTTCTCGACGGCGCGCTGAGGCGCGCTCGGTTTGCCCTTTGTCGGAAGCACGACTGTCCTCACCCCGAGTGTGCTGAGCTGGTCTCTCACCGCGTTCTCGCCGTAACCGCGATCTGCGGTGACCGCCGTCGGCATTCGCCTTGCGCGTTTGGCGACGCGTTTAACGGCCGGGACGAGCATCGGTGCATCCGCTGGGTTGCCGACCTCGACGTTGTGGTCGAGCACCACGCCGTCCTCGTTGTCGACGACCTGGGCCTTGTAGCCGAACTCGACGGGCTTGCCGAGCCGACCTTTGCGGATGGGCCGGGCATCGGGGTCGTGCAGCGACACCAACCGGGTCGCCCCGTCGGGAACCTCGCCGCCGAGACGTCTGGAAGCTCGCCGTGTGAGGCTCGCTTGCTCACTCTCTGCCGGTCACTCATCTGCCCAGGAGCCCCTTCCAATGGGGCTCAACCCGCAGTCACGTCGAAGACGCCGCAATCCTATGGCGAAATCTCTCCACGAAGGCCCGAGGTGATTGGCCGCCCCTGCCCCTTTGAGGCCGCAGAATGGGTCTCAGGTGCGACTATCTGTTTACCCAAAGATTAGCCGTTGTGCGCGCAACGTTACCTTGAAGTTCATCTCTGCTCGTTAGGGTTTCCTGCGTCCGGATGGGGATTGGTGAGCCCACGTGCGGTGAAAGCCGACTAGCTCGTGGGATCCGCTGCTTGCTCTCCTCGTCATCTTGTCCATCTCAAACGAAAGCGTGGAGCCACAGAAGAGCAACTCGGACCGGCTATGCCGCGTTCGAGCTCATAGCGCCGTTTCACAATGAACCTCACGAAGGAGTGAAAGTGAAATACATGAAATACAAGGGATCGATTTTGAGGAGAGGATTCCTCGCCGGAGCTGTGGTGCTGGCCGGCGCCGGTGCCAGCGTCGCCGTAGCCGACGCACCCGCTGGGGCCAGCAACACCCAGATGACGGTTGTGGGCTCAGCGACAACGTTTTTCATGATGCACGCGTTGTTCCCGGCGATCAACGACATCAACCCCAACCCCGAGATTGGGTCGGACACCCAGTCCATCGCCGCTGACTCCGAGACCTGCTCGGGTGGCGTATCGTTCACCTCGAGTTCAGTGGCCGTACCTCCCAACGGCTCGGGCGCGGGCAAGACGGCACTGGCCAAAGAAGAAACGGCGGCCACAAACGAGCAGGGCTGCTACGACTTCTCCCGGTCGTCATCGCCTCCCGCGCCGGCATCGGAGACGCTCGAGTTGAGCGGCAGCACCGAGTCCGGTGACCCGAGCCCGTCGAGTCTCGACTACTACGCCTACGCGTTGGACGGCGTGGGGCCCTTGGTCGGCAACGACGCCCCGACCAGCGTCCGCATGGCGGGTTCGGACACTGGCCCGTCGAAGGGCTTGACACTGGCCCAGGTCCAGGCCATCTACGAGTGCGTGGACACCAACTGGGACCAGATCACCGTCAACGGAGTCCAGGGCGCCAACGAACCTATTGCGTTGTTCTGGCCACAGAAGGGGTCTGGGACGCGGGCCGTCATGACCGATGTCGTCGGGTTCGACCCCACCAAGTTTGGGGTGGCGCCTTCAGTCTGCACCTCGACCACCCAGCCGATCGTCTCATTCGGGCCCGGCGGGGCGTTCGTGAACGAAGAGAACACCGAGGACGGCATCATCTACCAGAACAGCATCGGTGACACGAACGCGGCGGGCGGCGCCATCCCGGCCGATTCGACGTCTCCCCCCCGGCCAATTCGGTCGCAGCGGCGACCATCTACTTGTACTCGGCCGGTAAGTTCAGCCAACAGTGGAACGACCCCACCGACTACAACTCGACGCACAACAACTATGTCCAGCAGGAGATCGACGGCGCCAGCAGCCCCGACAACACGCTCGGGAACTTCTTGGCCGGCACCCTCTCGTTTGCCGCCATGCGGAGCACGTCGGGCACGGGCGAGGCGTACGTGGACCTCACGGCCCAGATTGGTCACTTCAACCAGGACACCAACCGGGGCACCTATGGCATCGACGGGAACACCGTGTCGGAGGCCAACGAGTGGTACCACCAACTCCCGTCGGGCAACGACCCGTCGGACTCCGCCGCCACGATTCCGGGTGTCCGCTACGTGTACAACGTCGGAGACACGTTGTTGCCCGGTTACAACGGGGCCAAGATGATCATGGGCTTCGACAACCAGGCCAATGGCACGAACAGTGCGCTGTGCAACGGTGACGACGCCAGCACCATCTCGGCTCAGGGCTTCCTACCGATGAACAACGGCTCGACTGCGCCGGCGGGCTCGGATGTGAACGGCTCCTTCTGCCGGGAGTTCACGGGCTTGAACTTCCCGGGTCAAGGTTCGTCGCTGTCTTGGACGCCCGTGACCTTCGACAACAGAAGCCAGTAAGCATAAGCGTGTCCTGCGCCAGTGGTCCGGGCCGTTGAGGCCCGGACCACTGGCGGGACGGCAACCTCGTTCCACAACCAACACCACACATGAGATCGAGCACAAACGAGCGATGAGCACCGAGGAGGGCCTTCTCTAATGCCAAAGCGCAACGCAAGGCCTGGCTTCCCCCCGGAACCGTCGGACCGCTCCGACCGTGCCGTCAGCACATTCTTTGTCTCATTCCGTTCGAAACTACCTACGAATCAGAGTCCTCAGGAGGAAAGTGTGATCCGAAGCGACGAAGTGGCGAACAGCGCGCCAGAGAAGCACCAGCGTGCCCGGACCGCGCGGTGGCGCGGCTTGACCGTCGGCGTGGCAAGCCTGACCGCCATGCTGGGCACGGCACTGGTTCCGGGTTTGGGCTCGACACCCGCGGGAGCGGCCGGGCCAACGGTCTCGACCATCGCCGGGCACTCGGGGAGCACAGCTCCATCCCTGGGCGTCCCGGTCCCCAAGGCTTCGGCCCAGGTCAGCCCCACCTACGTGGCCTACAACCCCTCCAATGGCGACACGGCCGTGGCTCAGACGAAGGCGGGCTCCGTCCACGTCTACCTCATCGCAGGGGGGTCCGGGTCCGAGTCCAACGAGTACAACATCCAGACGGCTCCGAACCCGGCGCCCGCGTTCGGAAGCCTCACCTCCGGAGACGCCTACCTCGTGGCGGGCACCGGGACGGCGGGGCTGATCGCGCAGCCGGGCAACAACCAGTTCGGCAACTCGACCACGGCTGTGGCCACGGCGAACCCGATCACGCCGACATCGGTGGCCTTCGATCCCAGCGGCAACCTCCTCATCGCCGGCGAGAGCGGAAGTGCCTCGGCCATTCAGGTCGTGGCCAAGACCACGGGCACCTTCTATGGCGTCGCCATGACCGCAGGTGACCTCTACACCGTCGCAGACGTCGGTGTGTCTGGTGCGCCGGCCTCGGCCATCAACATGGGCGGCGTGGCGGCACCGGCCAACGGCATGTCCATCGACTCGACCGGCAACATCGTGGTGGGAGATGGTGACGGAGCCGAATTCGTCAATGAGCAGGCCTCGGGCAGCCTCACCCTCTACGGCCAGAGCATCCCGGCGCAGTCAGCTGCGGTGATAGCTGGGAACGCGGAGGGCGGCACCGACTGCGCTCCGGGTGCAACCAGTGACTCGGCGTCGTCGCAGTACTTCCAGAGCGCGGCACCCTTCGTCGACAGTTCGGACAACGTCTACTTCTCAGACAACGAAGCCGGCCCGGCCTCTGGCTGTGACTGGGTCCTCCCGGCGCTGCCGGGCCTCACCCCCCTCGACCCGCCGGGCACCTTCGACGGCATGAGTGTCACCGCGGGCAACGTCTACAAGCTCGCCGGCAACGGTGGGACCACGGCGACGACTGACGGCACGGCCGGGGTCTCGGCCAATGTGGCCGGCACCAGCGAGATGACCCTCGACAGCGCCGGAAACGTCGTCTTGGCCGTGAGTGGGGCGGCGACGGGCACCAGCCCGGCCCTCCAGGTCCTCGCCGAGAGCTCCGCCACCTACTACGGCGTGGCCATGACGGCGGGCGACATCTACACGGTCGCCGGTGGGCTGAGTGGCCCGACGTCGCTCCTCAACAGTGGGAGCGGGAACCTCCTCTTCACCGACGGGTCGGCCTCGAGCGCCAATCTCGACCAGCTCTCGGGTGCTCCGACGGGCCCGGCTGCGCCTCCCTCCGGAGGTACGGTTACTCTCGCCAAGTCGACGGCACTGATCGGGAACTATCCTGAGAAGGTGTCTGGCAGCGCCTGGGCAGCGGACTTTGACACAACCGTCACCCTGAATCAGTGTGCCAGCACGACGTACAGCGCGGCGACGTGCGACGCAGCCAACCGGGTGAACGTGACCCTCTTGACCGGCCACTCGGCAGGTGACTTCAAGAATGAAGTGATTCACGTGGCCTCGGGGACGATCGACAGCAATGGCGACACGTGCGGCATAGCTGGCTCGACGTCGTGCTACATCGTCGTTGTCGGCAACACCGGGGACTCCACCAGCAGTGGGGCACTCGGCTTTACGCTCCCCAGCTTCGTGGTAACGAAGACGGTAGGTGTGCTCGGGAACTACGTCGACGGCGTGACAGGGTCCGGCTTCCCAATCGGGGACACCGTCGTCGCCCAAGAATGTGATGCGAGTGCCTTGGTACCGAGCACGGTCTCCACTCACTGCGATTCCGGGACGGATGTTTCGGGAACGGCGCTCCCCAACGGCAAAGTCATCATAAGGGAGACCCTCCGGGTCGGGAGTGCCTACTCGGACACCTTCGGCGGAACGTGCCAGGTCGGTGGATCGTGCGAGATCGGCGTCACCGACTCGGATAACTCAGCCATTGGCGTCAGCACGACTGTCGGTTTCGCTTCTCCGACCTTCTTGCTCAAGGAGACGACCAATGTGATCGGGAACTACGTCGACCAAGTCAAGGGGGCCGGCTTCCCGGTCGGCGACACGATTGTCGCCCAAGAGTGCGATTCGAACGTCGTCATCCCGACCACGGTTGCTTCCGACTGCGCTGCAGCGCAGATTTCCGGAGTGGCGGGCGCCAGCGGCAAAGTGGCATTCAGCCCCAGCGGGGTGACCCTGAAGGTCGGTGCGGCTTTCTCCGACAGTGCCAACGGGTCGTGCCCGATCGGTGGGACCTGTGAGGTCGTGGTCACTGACTCGGCCAATACGGGCATCGGCATCGGCGAGGGCGTTACCTTTGCGGTTCCGACGGCCACCGCGAAGGAAACATCCAATGTGGCGGCCAACTATGTCGACAAGGTGACGGCCGCGGAATTCCCGGCTGGTGACGCGGTGACGGCGCAAGAGTGCGATGGCACTGTGACCTCTGGCAATGTGGGTACCCACTGCGACAGCGCCACCCAAATCACCGGGACGGTAGCGGGCAACGGCAAGGTGAGCTTCGCAGCCGGCGGGGTAAAGGTTCTCACCACTGCGGGTGGGTATTCCGACACATTTGGCGGAACCGTCAATGCGCCCGGATCGTGCGACATCGTCGTCACCGATTCGGCCAGCGGTGCTTATGTAGCGATCCCGGTTGGTTTGGCTTCGTGACCGCGACTGCATTGTCGGTGAGACATCGCCGGCTGGTCAAGAGATAGGTGTTTTGTGCCAGCGGTCTGGGCTCCTCGGGCCCAGACCGCTGGCCCGCGAACGGCAAGCTCGTCTCGCCTTTGAGAGTGCGGGTTGGCCTTGGAGTTGTCGCTCGGCGAGCGCATCTGGCGTGAGCTTTCCGAGCGACGAGTGCGGTCTTAGGTGCTGAACGGGAGGTCGATGGCCGCCGAGACGTGGTTCGGGTGCGTGGCCCGCAGCCTGGTCCCATCCGTGACTGAGTTGCCGGCTCGTGAATGCCTCACTTGGTCTTCTTCAGCCAGCGCAGTCCTTCATCTGCGCCGGGACGGCAACCTCGTCCGGAAGAGCAAGTTGCACAACCACCACCACACATGAGATCGAGCTCGAACGAGCGATGAGCACCGAGGAGGGCCTTCTCTAGTGCCAAAGCGCAATGCCAGGCCTGGCTTACTGTCGTTACCATCGGGCCGTTCAAACCGTGCCGTCGGCACGTTGTTTGGATCTTCTCGTTCAGTCGCACACTGGCGTGGCGTGACCGTCGGCGTGGCAAGCCTGGTCGCCGTGCTGGGCACGGCACTGGTTCCCGCTTTGGGCTCGACACCGGCGGGGGCGGTCGGCAACACGGTGACCGTCGTCACGGGGCACTCGGGGACCACAGCTCCATCCCTGGGCGTCCCGGTCCCCAAGGCTTCGGCCCAGATCAGCCCCACCTATGTGGCCTACAACCCGTCCAATGGCGACACGGCCGTAACTCAGACGAAGGCGGGCTCCGTCTTCGTCTATCTCATCGCCGGGGGGTCGGGGTCCGAGTCCAACGAATACATGATCCAGACGGCTCCGAACCCGTCGCCCGCGTTCGGATCGCTCACTTCCGGAGACGCCTACATCGTGGCCGGCACCGGGACGGCGGGGCTGATCGCGCAGCCGGGCAACAACCAGTTCGGCAACTCGACCACGGCTGTGGCCATGGCGAACCCGATCACGCCGACATCGGTGGCCTTCGATCCCAGCGGCAACCTCCTCATCGCCGGCGAGAGCGGAACGAGCTCGGCCATTCAGGTCGTGGCCAAGACCACGGGCACCTTCTATGGCGTCGCCATGACCGCCGGTGACCTCTACACCGTCGCAGATGTCGGTGTGTCTGGTGCGCCGGCCTCGGCCCTCAACATGGGCGGCGTGGCGGCACCGGCCAACGGCATGTCCGTCGACTCGACCGGCAACATCGTGGTGGGAGATGGTTCCGGAGTCGAATTCGTCAATGAGCAGGCCTCGGGCAGCCTCACCCTCTACGGCCAGAGCATCCCGGCGCAGTCAGCTGCGGTGATAGCTGGGAACGCGGAGGGCGGCACCGACTGCGCTGCGGGTGCAACCAGTGACTCGGCGTCGTCGCAGTACTTCCAGAGCGCGGCACCCTTCGTCGACAGTTCGGACAACGTCTACTTCTCAGACAACGAGCCCGGTCCGGCCTCTGGCTGTGACTGGGTCCTCCCGGCGCAGACTGGCACCCTCGACGGCCTCAGTGTCACCGCGGGCAACGTCTACAAGCTCGCCGGCAACGGTGGGACCACGGCGACGACTGACGGCACGGCCGGGGTCTCGGCCAATGTGGCCGGCACCAGCGAGATGACCCTCGACAGCGCCGGAAACGTCGTCTTGGCCGTGAGTGGGGCGGCGACGGGCACCAGCCCCGCTCTCCAGGTCCTCGCCGAGAGCTCCGCCACCTACTACGGAGTGGCCATGACGGCGGGCGACATCTACACGGTCGCCGGTGGTCCCTCGCACCTCTTGGCCACGCTGAGCGGCCCGACGTCGCTCCTCAACAATGGGGGCGGGAACCTGCTCTTCACCGACGGGGCGGCCTCGAGCGCCAATCTCGACGAGTTCTCGGGTGCTCCGACGGCCGTCCCTGTCGTCTCGGGCGTCAGCCCGAACACCGGCGCGGCGGCAGGCGGCACGAGCGTGACCATCACGTCGTCGGTGCCTAACTTCACCGGCGCCACGGCCGTCGATTTCGGAACCGGCCACCCCGGCACTGGTCTCACCGTCGTGTCGCCATCGGAAATCACGGTTACCTCTCCGGCGGGGACCGGCACCGTCAACGTCACGGTGACCACCCCCAACGGCACCTCGCCCGTCAACGCACCCAGTGACCAGTACACCTACAACGCGGCGCCGACCGTCACCTCGGTCACCCCGAACAACGGGCCCGCCGGCGGGACCAACACCGTCACGGTGGCGGGCAGCGGGTTCGTCTCGGGCTCGACCAGCGTCGTCTTCGGCTCCAACGCGGGCACTTCTGTCAACGTGACCACCTCGAGCTCGCTGACCGTCGTGGTCCCGGCGGGCTCGGGCACGGTCTCGGTGACCGTCTCGACCACCGGTGGTGGCACCTCTGCCCCCCTGGCCAACGCCTACACCTACAACGCGGCGCCGACGGTCACCGCCGTCAGCCCGAACAACGGGCCCGCCGGCGGGACCAACAGTGTCACGGTCAGCGGAACGGGCTTCACCGGTGCCAGCGCCGTCGACTTCGGGACCTCGAACCCGGGCACCTCGATCAGCAGCGTCACCGCCACCAGCCTCACGGTCATCGCCCCGTCGGGGACCGGCACGGTGGACGTCACCGTGACCACCCCCAACGGCACCTCGGCGATCAACGCACCCAGTGACCAGTACACCTACAACGCGGCGCCGACCGTCACCTCGGTCACCCCGAACAACGGGCCCGCCGGCGGGACCAACACCGTCACGGTGGGCGGGAGCGGGTTCGTCTCGGGCTCGACCAGCGTCGTCTTCGGCTCCAACGCGGGCACTTCTGTCAACGTGACCACCTCGAGCTCGCTGACCGTCGTCGTCCCGTCGGGCTCGGGCACGGTCTCGGTGACCGTCTCGACCACCGGTGGTGGCACCTCTGCCCCCCTGGCCAACGCCTACACCTACAACGCGGCGCCGACGGTCACCGCCGTCACCCCGAACAACGGGCCCGCCGGCGGGACCAACACCGTCACCGTCGCCGGGAGCGGGTTCGTCTCGGGCTCGACCAGCGTCGTCTTCGGCGCCAACGCGGGCACTTCTGTCAACGTGACCACCTCGAGCTCGCTGACCGTCGTCGTCCCGTCGGGCTCGGGCACGGTCTCGGTGACCGTCTCGACCACCGGTGGTGGCACCTCGGCCCCCCTGGCCAACGCCTACACCTACAACGGATCGGTCACCCCCGGAGGTACGGTTGCTCTCGCCAAGACGATCGATCTGATCGGCAACTACCCCGACAAGGTGTCGGGCACCGCTTGGGGAAGTGACACCACCGTCACGCTCAATCAGTGCGCCACCACGACGTACAGCGCGGCGACGTGTGACGCCACGAACCAGGTGAGTGTGACCCTCGGCACCGGCCGTGCCGCCGGTATCTTCAAGAATGCTCTGATTGACCTGGCCGTGGGGGTAATCGACACCAACGGTGACACCTGCGGCGTGGCTGGTTCTGCGACGTGCGACGTCGTCGTGGTCGGCAACACCGGGGACACCACCGCCAGTGGAGCACTCACCTTCACGCTCCCGAGCTTCGCGGTAAGGAAGACCATAGGTGTGCTCGGGAACTACGTCGACGGGCTAAAGGCGACCGGCTTCCCGATCGGCGACACCATCGTGGCCCAAGAATGTGATGGGACTGTCTCGGTGCCGACCACGGTCTCGACGCACTGCGACGCCACAACGCAGATCTCTGGAACAGCGGGCGACAACGGCGCCGTCATCTTGACCCCAACCCTGCGCGTCGATGGTGCCTACGCCGACCCTGCGGGGGGAATGTGCCTGGTCGCTGGATCGTGTGACATCGGCGTCACCGATGCCGACAACGGAGCCATCGGCGCCAGCGTGAGCGTCGGGTTCGCCACCCAGACCATGTCGCTCAAAGAGACGACCAATGTGCTCGGCAACTACGTCGACCCACTCAAGGCGGGCGGCTTCCCGATCGGCGACACGGTGGTGGCCCAAGAGTGCGACTCGAGCGTCGTCATACCGAGCACGGTGTCTTCTGACTGCGACAGTGCAACGCAGGTCTCGGGCACGGTGGGAGCGAGCGGCAAGGTCACCTTCAGCTCCACCGGGGTGACGCTGCGGGCCGGGAGCGCCTACACGGACACTGCCAGTGGAATGTGCCCCTTCGGTGGGACCTGTGAGGTCCTGGTCAGCGACACGACCAATCCGAGTGTCGGCCTCGACGAGGCCGTGACCTTTGCCACCCCGACGGCGAGCGTGAAGGAAGCAACCAACGTTCAGCCCAACTATGTCGACAAGGTGACGGCGGGAGAACTCCCGGTTGGTGACACGGTCACGGCACAAGAGTGCGACGCCAATGTGACCTCGGCCAATCTGGGCACCAACTGTGACAGCGCCACCCAGATCACCGGGACGGTGGGAGGCAACGGCAAGGTGACCTTCACCGCCGCCGGGGTACGGGTTCTGGTCGGGAGTTCTTACGGCACCGACGGCATGGACAGTGCCGGCGGAACCTGCCCCGCTGGTGGATCGTGCGACATCGTCATCAACGATTCGACCAGCGGTGCATATGTAGCGGTCCCGATTGGCCTGGCTTTGTGACCGCGTGAAGCCTCAGAGGAATAGCTCGGGCCCGGTTTATGTCGCGTTCGAGTTCATTGCGCCGTTTCAGGATGAGCCTCACCAAGGCGGGAAAGTGAACTAATCAACTTTGAGGTGAAATAATCAATTTTACGGTGAAATAATCAGTTTCGGGCTCTGGCGCGACGGGTCCGCGATTTCTGGGCTTGAGCTAGGGTCAGGTTCGTCGCTGTCCTGGACGGCACCGACCTTCGAACACAACAGAAGCTCCTAAGGTCCGGGCCGCTCAGGCCCAGACACTGGCCCCTACGGCAACCTCGTTCCACAACCAAATTGGACAACCAACACACATGAGATCGAGCACGAACAAGCGATGAGCACCGAGGAGGGCCTTCTCTAATGCCAAAGCGCAACGCCAGGCCCGGCTTCCCCCCGGAAGCGTCGGACCGCTGCGACCGTGCCGTCAGCACATTCTTTGTTTCATCCCGTTCGAAACTACCTACGAATCAGAGTCCTCAGGAGGAAAGCGTGATCCGAAGCGACGAAGTGGCGAGCAGCGCGCCGGCGAAGCAGCTGCGCACCCGGACCGCGCGCTGGCGTGGCGTGACCGTCGGCGTGGCAAGCCTGGTCGCCATGCTGGGCACGGCATTGGTTCCCGCTTTGGGCTCGACACCGGCGGGGGCGATCGGCAACACGGTGACCGTCGTCACGGGGCACTCGGGGACCACAGCTCCCTCCCTGGGCGTCCCGGCAGCTGCCGGCTCGGCCCAGATCAGCCCCACCTATGTGGCCTACAACCCGTCCAATGGCGACACGGCCGTAACTCAGACGAAGGCGGGCTCCGTCTTCGTCTATCTCATCGCCGGGGGGTCGGGGTCCGAGTCCAACGAATACATGATCCAGACGGCTCCGAACCCGTCGCCCGCGTTCGGATCGCTCACTTCCGGAGACGCCTACATCGTGGCCGGCACCGGGACGGCGGGGCTGATCGCGCAGCCGGGCAACAACCAGTTCGGCAACTCGACCACGGCTGTGGCCACGGCGAACCCGATCACGCCGACATCGGTGGCCTTCGATCCCAGCGGCAACCTCCTCATCGCCGGCGAGAGCGGAACGAGCTCGGCCATTCAGGTCGTGGCCAAGACCACGGGCACCTTCTATGGCGTCGCCATGACCGCCGGTGACCTCTACACCGTCGCAGATGTCGGTGTGTCTGGTGCGCCGGCCTCGGCCCTCAACATGGGCGGCGTGGCGGCACCGGCCAACGGCATGTCCGTCGACTCGACCGGCAACATCGTGGTGGGAGATGGTTCCGGAGTCGAATTCGTCAATGAGCAGGCCTCGGGCAGCCTCACCCTCTACGGCCAGAGCATCCCGGCGCAGTCAGCTGCGGTGATAGCTGGGAACGCGGAGGGCGGCACCGACTGCGCTCCGGGTGCAACCAGTGACTCGGCGTCGTCGCAGTACTTCCAGAGCGCGGCACCCTTCGTCGACAGTTCGGACAACGTCTACTTCTCAGACAACGAAGCCGGTCCGGCCTCTGGCTGTGACTGGGTCCTCCCGGCGCAGACTGGCACCCTCGACGGCCTCAGTGTCACCGCGGGCAACGTCTACAAGCTCGCCGGCAACGGTGGGACCACGGCGACGACTGACGGCACGGCCGGGGTCTCGGCCAATGTGGCCGGCACCAGCGAGATGACCCTCGACAGCGCCGGAAACGTCGTCTTGGCCGTGAGTGGGGCGGCGACGGGCACCAGCCCCGCTCTCCAGGTCCTCGCCGAGAGCTCCGCCACCTACTACGGAGTGGCCATGACGGCGGGCGACATCTACACGGTCGCCGGTGGTCCCTCGCACCTCTTGGCCACGCTGAGCGGCCCGACGTCGCTCCTCAACAATGGGGGCGGGAACCTGCTCTTCACCGACGGGGCGGCCTCGAGCGCCAATCTCGACGAGTTCTCGGGTGCTCCGACGGGGGCCTCCCTCGTCCCAGTTGTCTCGGGCGTCAGCCCAGCAAATGGACCAACGGCCGGCGGAACCTCGGTCACAGTCACTGGCACCAACTTGACCGGCGCCACGGCCGTCGCCTTCGGCTCCAACGCGGGCACCTCCATCAGCGGGGTCACCGCCACCAGCCTCACGGTTACCTCTCCGGCGGGGACCGGCACGGTCAACGTCACGGTGACCACCCCCAACGGCACCTCGGCGGTCAACGCGCCGAGTGACCAGTTCACCTACAACGCCCCGGCGCTCCCGACGGTCACCGGCGTCAGCCCGACCAACGGACCAACGGCCGGCGGGACCTCGGTCATCGTGAGCGGTACCAACTTGACCGGCGCCACGGCTGTCGCCTTCGGCTCCAACGCGGGCACCTCCATCAGCGGGGTCACCGCCACCAGCCTCACGGTTACCTCTCCGGCGGGGACCGGCACGGTCAACGTCACGGTGACCACCCCCAACGGCACCTCGGCGGTCAACGCACCGAGTGACCAGTTCACCTACAACGCACCGGCGCTCCCGACGGTCACCGGCGTCAGCCCCACGAGTGGTCTAGCGGCCGGCGGGACCTCGGTCATCGTGAGCGGTACCAACTTGACCGGCGCTACGGCCGTCGACTTCGGGACCGCGCACCCGGGCACCTCCATCAGCGGGGTCACTGCCACCAGCCTCACGGTCACCTCTCCGGCGGGGACCGGCACGGTCAACGTCACGGTGACCACCCCCAACGGCACCTCGGCGGTCAACGCGCCGAGTGACCAGTTCACCTACAACCCCCTGCCGACGGTCACCGCCGTCAACCCGAACAACGGGCCCCAGGGCGGGACCAACACCGTCACGCTCACCGGCAGCGGGTTTGTCTCGGGTTCGACTGGGGTCGAATTCGGCACCAACGCGGGCACTTCGGTCAACGTGAGCAGCGGCACCTCGCTCACTGTTGTGGTCCCGGCGGGGACCGGCACGGTCTCGGTGAGCGTGATCACCACCGGCGGTGGGTCCTCGACACCGCTGGCCAGCGCCTACACCTACAACGCCCCGGCGCTCCCGACGGTCACCGGGGTCAGCCCAGCAAATGGACCAACGGCCGGCGGAACCTCGGTCACAGTCACTGGCACCAACTTGACCGGCGCCACGGCCGTCGCGTTCGGCTCCAACGCGGGCACCTCCATCAGCGGGGTCACCGCCACCAGCCTCACGGTTACCTCTCCGGCGGGGACCGGCACGGTCAACGTCACGGTGACCACCCCCAACGGCACCTCGGCGGTCAACGCGCCGAGTGACCAGTTCACCTACAACGCCCCGGCGCTCCCGACGGTCACCGGCGTCAGCCCGACCAACGGACCAACGGCCGGCGGGACCTCGGTCATCGTGAGCGGTACCAACTTGACCGGCGCCACGGCCGTCGCCTTCGGCTCCAACGCGGGCACCTCCATCAGCGGGGTCACCGCCACCAGCCTCACGGTTACCTCTCCGGCGGGGACCGGCACG
Organism: uncultured Acidimicrobiaceae bacterium; assembly: GCA_963745665.1. Taxonomy (GTDB): domain Bacteria; phylum Actinomycetota; class Acidimicrobiia; order Acidimicrobiales; family RAAP-2; genus Bog-473. Next base: position 621,625 of record CAVUYE010000003.1, read on the forward strand.
GTCAACGTCACGGTGACCACCCCCAACGGCACCTCGGCCATCAACGCGCCGAGTGACCAGTTCACCTACAACGCCCCGGCGCTCCCGACGGTCACCGGCGTCAGCCCGACCAACGGACCAACGGCCGGCGGGACCTCGGTCATCGTGAGCGGTACCAACTTGACCGGCGCCACGGCCGTCGCCTTCGGCTCCAACGCGGGCACCTCCATCAGCGGGGTCACCGCCACCAGCCTCACGGTTACCTCTCCGGCGGGGACCGGCACGGTCAACGTCACGGTGACCACCCCCAACGGCACCTCGGCGGTCAACGCGCCGAGTGACCAGTTCACCTACAACGCCCCGGCGCTCCCGACGGTCACCGGGGTCAGCCCAGCAAATGGACCAACGGCCGGCGGAACCTCGGTCACAGTCACCGGCACCAACTTGACCGGCGCCACGGCCGTCGCCTTCGGCTCCAACGCGGGCACCTCCATCAGCGGGGTCACCGCCACCAGCCTCACGGTTACCTCTCCGGCGGGGACCGGCACGGTCAACGTCACGGTGACCACCCCCAACGGCACCTCGGCGGTCAACGCGCCCAGTGACCAGTTCACCTACAACGCACCGGCGCTCCCGACGGTCACCGGCGTCAGCCCCACGAGTGGTCTAGCGGCCGGCGGGACCTCGGTCATCGTGAGCGGTACCAACTTGACCGGCGCTACGGCCGTCGACTTCGGGACCGCGCACCCGGGCACCTCCATCAGCGGGGTCACTGCCACCAGCCTCACGGTCACCTCTCCGGCGGGGACCGGCACGGTCAACGTCACGGTGACCACCCCCAACGGCACCTCGGCGGTCAACGCGCCGAGTGACCAGTTCACCTACAACCCCCTGCCGACGGTCACCGCCGTCAACCCGAACAACGGGCCCCAGGGCGGGACCAACACCGTCACGCTCACCGGCAGCGGGTTTGTCTCGGGTTCGACTGGGGTCGAATTCGGCACCAACGCGGGCACTTCGGTCAACGTGAGCAGCGGCACCTCGCTCACTGTTGTGGTCCCGGCGGGGACCGGCACGGTCTCGGTGAGCGTGATCACCACCGGCGGTGGGTCCTCGACACCGCTGGCCAGCGCCTACACCTACAACGCCCCGGCGCTCCCGACGGTCACCGGGGTCAGCCCAGCAAATGGACCAACGGCCGGCGGAACCTCGGTCACAGTCACTGGCACCAACTTGACCGGCGCCACGGCCGTCGCGTTCGGCTCCAACGCGGGCACCTCCATCAGCGGGGTCACCGCCACCAGCCTCACGGTTACCTCTCCGGCGGGGACCGGCACGGTCAACGTCACGGTGACCACCCCCAACGGCACCTCGGCGGTCAACGCGCCGAGTGACCAGTTCACCTACAACGCCCCGGCGCTCCCGACGGTCACCGGCGTCAGCCCGACCAACGGACCAACGGCCGGCGGGACCTCGGTCATCGTGAGCGGTACCAACTTGACCGGCGCCACGGCCGTCGCCTTCGGCTCCAACGCGGGCACCTCCATCAGCGGGGTCACCGCCACCAGCCTCACGGTTACCTCTCCGGCGGGGACCGGCACGGTCAACGTCACGGTGACCACCCCCAACGGCACCTCGGCGGTCAACGCGCCGAGTGACCAGTTCACCTACAACGCCCCGGCGCTCCCGACGGTCACCGGGGTCAGCCCAGCAAATGGACCAACGGCCGGCGGAACCTCGGTCACAGTCACCGGCACCAACTTGACCGGCGCCACGGCCGTCGCCTTCGGCTCCAACGCGGGCACCTCCATCAGCGGGGTCACCGCCACCAGCCTCACGGTTACCTCTCCGGCGGGGACCGGCACGGTCAACGTCACGGTGACCACCCCCAACGGCACCTCGGCGGTCAACGCACCGAGTGACCAGTTCACCTATGAGGCCGCCGTGGCCACCCCCGAGAACACCACCACGTCGCTTACGGTGCCCAGCCTCACCTTCGGCTCCGAGGGTTCGCCCGCGGCCTTCACCGGCACGGTGGCAGGCCCGAGCGCTTCCGACGGGATCCCCGCCGGGACGGTCACCGTCTACTACGACTACGGGGTCACGGGGCAAACCCAGCTGTGCCACGAGACCTTGAGCGGTGGCAGCGGTGACAGCGTCAACTACAGCTGCTCGCTCGCCAGCGCCACGCAGCTGCCTGCGGGCCCCTACACCAACGTGGTCGCCTCCTACGGCGGCGGATCGTCGTCGAACAGCAGCTTCAGCTACAACGCCTCGACATCGAGCCCGCAGAGCCTCACGGTGAGCCCGGCGTCAACTTCGGGAAACAACCTCAAGATCCAGCTGTCGTCGCCGGGACTGCGGTGGGGCATCGGGGGCCTCTACGAGATCAAGGTCACCAACGAGGCCGCCACCGCCACGACGGGTACGCTGACAGTCACCGACGCCTTGCCAAGCGGGCTCTCCTACCGAGGCGCCGGGTCGTTCCAGCCGGGCTGGCAGTGCGCAGCGACGGGCGGCACTGTTACCTGCACGTCCACGAAAGCCATCGCAGCTGGCGGCGTCGACTACCTGTTCTTGGTGGTCCGGGTGAGCGCGCGGCCGGGTACGAGCGTCACCGACACGGTCAACCTGACACCGGTCGGGACCCCGGCGAGCAACTACACGGCGAGCGTCACGACGAAGGTGGAGGGCTTCTTCTTCGGTCGGGGTTCACACGACAGGGGCCATAGGCACTGGCGTGGTGGGTCGCCGTTCGGGTTCAGGCGCGGGTAGGGCGTCTTCTTTCGGTGGAGGGTTGGGGTGGAATACCTCAGCCCTCACCCGGAATATCGTTCACTCCGCTGTGTAGCCGTCCCTACGGCCAACATGCGCAGCATCACCTTGTCGCTACCGGCGCCGATAGAGCCGATCGGGCTGTCACAAAAGGACGCGAGGTCCGGGTCTCGTCAATGTGCCGGCGCTATAGAACTGCGCGGTGCCGCCGGCCACGTCGCACTGGAGTCGGAAGTCGAGCAGCTTCCCGATCGTGGCGTCGCGGTCGGTGTTCGTTCTCGCCGGAGAGACGGCGTCAGTGTGGTGCGGGTGTAGTGCTTCCAGCACGTCGGTGGCGCGAGAGCTCGGCCAGCGGACGAACAGCGGCGAAGACGGGAGCGGGAGCGGCATGGACTAAAGAACGGAGCAAGAAGTGACAGCAGAAGGGTGAACTGTTCAGCAAGTGTTGCGCGGCTTCGGCGAGCTCAGCCTTCTGCAGCGATCCCGACGACAGGTTTGTTTAGAACGATGCCTCCTTCGGAGCCACCGAAGTTGGCGCTCCCGTAATTGAAGACACCGCCGTCGGACGCGACGATCCAGTACCCGTGACCGTCGAGCGTGGCGGCCATGCCCACGGCCGGCTTGCGCAGGGCCAAGCCACCTGCTGAACCAAAGAACCCGGCGTCGCCGAAGTTGAAGATGCCTCCGTCCGAAGCCACGAGCCAGTAGCCCAGCCCGTCGGGGGAGGCCGCCATGCCGACGATGGGTTTGTTCAGTGGTTTGCCCCCCATGGAGCCGTGGAAGGCGGCGTCCCCGAAGCTGAAGATGCCCCCGTCGGAGGCCACCAGCCAGTATCCGAGACCGTCGTGGGTCGCCGCCATGCCGACGATGGGTTTGTTCAGTGGCTTGCCCCCCATGGAGCCGTGGAAGGCGGCGTCCCCGAAGCTGAAGATGCCCCCGTCCGAGGCGACTAACCAGTAACCGCCGCCATCGGGCGTGGCGGCCATGCCGACAATGGGCGTGTTCAGCGGTTTTCCGCCCTGGGAGCCGAAGAAGCCCGCGTCGCCGTTGGTGAAAATGCCGCCGTCGGAGGCGACGAGCCAATAGCCCCCTTTGGATGGCGTGGGCGCCATACCGACGATCGGTTGGTTCAATCGGATTCCTCCGGTCGAACCGTCGAAGCCGGCGTTGCCGAACGTGAAGATGCCACCGTCGGAGGCGACGAGCCAGTAGGACGAATTTGGCGGAGCCAGGGGCGGAGGCGATGGCGGGCCCGGGAGCCCCGCCGAGCCCGAGAAAGCGACGACCTGGTCGCTGGCTGGAGCGAGGAGCAGGCCGTCTCCGACAGACGGGCTGGGGAAGTGGTTCGCCTGGCTCCCGACAGCGAGCTGTTCGACGGTCGCACCGGTCGCAGGATTGATCCCGAAGAGCGAGCTCCCTCCGATCGACCAGATCAACCCGCCGGAGCTGATGGGCGGGCCACCGGCGCTTCCGTTCGTCCAGAGGACGGAGACGGACGGAGGCGACGCGTTTGTCTGCACGGCCTGAAGCCCACCCTCGCACGGCACGTAGACCACGCTTCCGACGACGGCATCGCCGCCATCGGCATTGGATCCGGGGCACACCGACGCCGAGGCGATGCCCATTCCGGTGTTGCCGCCGAGGTTGGACTGGTCCACGAGATAGGCCAACTGGTTCTTGCCGACCTGCAGCGCGGTCCCGTTCGAGAGCAGCGCCGGTGCGGTGGAACCGAGATCCTGGTCGTGCGAATTCATGAAGGACCAGTTGCTCGGGGCAAAGTACTGGGTGCGAGCCAGGCCGGGCGTCAGTTGCAGGATCGAGTCGCTGAAGTCATACGGGGTCGACGACGACCCGTTCCCGGTGGCGACCCAGATGTTGCCGGCCGCGTCGACCTCGGGAGCGGCGCCCCCCATCCACACGGCCCCGTCGTTGCCGATCGGCACAGCCTGGTAGAACCCCGGCGTCCCGCCGCCCTCGGGCACCGATCCGACCCAGCCGCTGTACGTCGAGCAGTCCCCGTCGTTACCCCCGTACCCGAAGATCACGTTCCCGTTGCTGAGGTTCAACCCGGTCCGTTGGAGGATCGCCGCGGTGGGCTGGCCGGGGGGATCCACGCCCTGGTCCAACAAGGTCGTGCCCGTATACATGTTCAGTCCCACCAGCACGTGGGCGGGGGTGCTCCCGCTGAGCTCGTCGGCGACGGCGAAGATCTCGCTCCGGGCAACGTCGAGGACCGGGGTTCCGGTGATGCCGACCGTCGGGCTGATGTCGCCACAGGGCAGGTCCCCGGACGGTACCGGCGTCCCGACGTGACTCGACCAGAGGACCGCTCCCGTGTTAGCGGCCAGCGCATAGATCGTGTCGTTCTCGGTCGCCACGTAGACGCGTCCCGTGGCTTCGAGGGGCTCCCCGTAGACCTGTCCGTCGAGTGCCGGCGAGGTCCAGGCGTGGGAAGCTGAAGAGAAGGACACGCCCGACGTGTCAATGCCGGAGCCGAGCGGATCGCCGTGGTACACCGTCCACGATGTCGTGGCATCGACGTGCGTCACCGTGGCAGCCTCGGCACTGGTCGCGCCGACCCCACCTGCAGCGGCCGTGCCGAGCATGAGCAGGCTCATCCCGCCCCATATTGCGACGACGTGGTGCAGATGGGGGGACTGCAGCGCACGCAGTAGCCCGCCAAAGTGCAGGCGTCGACGGGAGCGAGGGGCGTTCGCGATCGGGCTGATGGACGAACGGTAACCCGCCTCGCCTCTGCGCGTCGATAGGACTTTTTGGCCAACCGGGGGCCATCCCGCGGGGACCTGGAACCGCATACGGTGCCCAGGAAACAGGGCCGGTTCCCGCCTCGAAACCTACGCTCGCACCCCTGCGTTCACGATGTTGCCGGCCCAGGTGTAATCCGGTTTCCCCGAGGGCGAGCGCTCGACGGCGTCGACGACGTAGAGCCGACGAGGGAGCTTGTAGCCGGCGATGGTCTCACGGCAGTGCTTCTGTAGGGATTCCAGCGACGGCGCCTCGTGGCCGACCCGGGGCTGCACGATGGCCGCCACGGTCTGGCCCCAGCGCTCGTCGGGCGCCCCGCACACGATGGCGTCCATCACGTCGGGGTGCGAGCGCACGGCGGACTCGACCTCTTCGGGGAAGATCTTCTCGCCGCCGGAGTTGATGACAATCGAGCCGCGGCCGAGCAGCGTGATGGAGCCGTCCTCCTCCACCGTGGCGTAGTCGCCCGGCATGACGTAGCGGGTGCCCCGTATCTGAATGAAGACCTCGGCCGTCTTCTTCGGGTCGTTGTAGTACCCGAGCGGGATGTCGCCTGAACGGGCGATCTTGCCGATGGTGCCTGACCCCGGCTCCACGAGCTCGAGGTTCTCGTCGAAGACGACCGTCGCGCCGAGGAGATGCACCGTGGGCCCGCTCTTCATGGCCGTGTTGCCGGCGGTCACCACCGTCATGCCGTTGTTGCCGCCCTCCGACGAACCGATGGCGTCAGTGATCACGAGGTTGGGCAGGTGGGCGAAGAACTCATCCTTGACCGGGGCCGAGAACAGCGCGGCGGACGACACCACGGCGAGCAGCGACGAGAGGTCGTGCTCGGTGCCCTCGTCGTCCAGCGACTCGATCAACGGCTTGCCCATGGCGTCGCCGGTGATCATCACCGAGTTGACCTTCTCGTCGTCGACAAGGCGCCAGACTTCGTGCGGGTCGAACTTGGCCATGAGCACGATCTTGGAGCCCACGAAGCTCTGGCCCATGACGCACCACTGGGTCGCGCCGTGCATGAGCGGGGCCACCGGCAGGTGCACGAGGCCGCCGTTGGCGCCCTTGGCCACCATGGCGGTCGGATCGGTGATCCGTTGGTTCGTGACGGGATCGGTCCCGCCACCGAGGGCGTAGAAGACGTCTTCGTGCCGCCACACGACGCCCTTGGGCATGCCGGTCGTGCCACCGGTGTAGAGGATGTAGAGGTCGTCCCCCGTGCGAGGCCCGAAATCGCGCTCGCCCGATTGGCCGGCCAGCGCGTCCTCGTAGGCGACCGTGCCCGCCGCCGGGTCGACGTCGCTGCCGTCCTCGATCACGATGACGTGCCGGAGCAGGGGAAGCTCGGGCAGCAGGGCTGCGACGAGTGGCGAGAACTCACGTTGGTAGACGAGCGCCTGCAGGTTGGCGTTGGTCAGCAGGTAGCGGAGCTCGTCCTTGACGTAGCGGTAATTGATGTTGATCCAGACGGCCCGCAGCTTGAAGACGGCCCAGGCGGTCTCGACCCACTCGACCGAGTTGTAGGCGTAGATCCCGACATGGTCCCCCGGCCCGATCCCCTGGGCGGCCAGATGGTGAGCCAGCTGGTTGGCCCGCGCCTCCATCTCGGCGTAGGTGCGCCGCTTGCCGTCGGCGACGAGATACTCCCGTTCCGGATACGCGTCGACGGCCGCCTCGAACAGGTCGGCGAGGTTGAACTCCATCGGTCCGAGATTAGAACAGGTTCTCGTTGTGCGGGCAATAAAGGGCCTGTTCCATGGCCAGAAACTATCGTCTGTGGCATGGCCCACCCCGTCGCCGCTGCGCGCGACATCGCCGCACCGATCGAGAAGGTCTGGGCGCTCGTGTCGGACCTGCCCCGGATGGGGGAGTGGTCGCCCGAGAACGCCGGTGGGAAGTGGGTGAAGGGCGCCACCGGACCGGCGCTCGGTGCGGTCTTCAAGGGGACCAACAAGAACGGGGTCCGGCGCTGGTCCACCACCGTGACGGTCGTCTCTTGCGAGCCCAACACCGTGTTCGAGTTCGCGGTGACGTCGGGTCCGCTGTCGGTGGCGACGTGGCGCTACGACTTCGAGGAGACCGGCACGGGTTGCCGCGTGACCGAATCGTGGCTCGATCAGCGCAAGCCGTGGTTTACCACCGTGGCGCGCCTCATGGGCGACCACAGTGCATTGCACGCCGAGCAGGAGATGGCGGCGACGCTGGCCAACCTGGCCGCCGCAGTCGAATAGCCACCGGGCGGGCGTCCGAGCGGGCGTCGAACGGATCGCAGCCAACCCGCGCCGTGACGCGCGACCGGCTCAGTCCTGCAGGCGCCGCACCACGTGCCCGGACGCGGCGTCGTCACCGGGCGCGCCACGCCGGCGCAGGCGCTCCACGACGGCCCGGCGGTGGGGCTCGTCGACGTTGCCGCCGTACTTGAACTTGGCCGACACCTCCTCGACGCGGATGGTGATCCCGAGGATCCCGAGCAGGCGTGCCGCGTGTGACTCGGCCGGATCGGCCACCTCCACGTCCGGCTGGAAGGTCGCCAGTTGGCGCCGCAGAATGGCGGCCACGCTCCCGGGCTCCGTCCGTTCGTCCTGCACCCGTTGCCCTCCCGGTCAGCTGGACCGCGCCGTAGTACGTCGTCGGGATCCCGAGGGCGGGATCCTCGTCCCCGATCACCTTCCACGACGACGGGATGAAAGCCCAGTCGTCAGCCACGCTGAGCAGCACCTGCGGGTTCTCGTCCAGGGCGGCAAAGACCGGGTTGGCCCGCACGAGATGCAGCCGCACCGTGTCGTCCTGGAGCACGAACTGCGTGGGAACGACCACCGGCAGTCGGCGCGCCGGGCCGCCGGGCGCCACTAGGTGGCCGAACGGATGGGACACGAGGAACGGGCGCCATTCGTCCTCCCCGTGGGTGGCGTCGGCCGGGGCGATGAACATGCACCACAGTCTGGCTCCAGCCGGACAGCCATGCAGCCGGACAGCCATGCAGCCATGCAGCCGACATCGCTTCAGCCGGCGGGCACCCCCAGCTCGTCCATCGACTCGGCCCGGTGGCGCGTGTAGTCCACCTTCCCGTTGGGCGCCCGCCCGATGGTGGCGACCGTCCGCACCCGCCTGGGCGCCTTGTACGTGGCCAGCTGCTCCTTCACGTGCGCGATCAACTCCGGCTCGGCCGGCCCGACGGCGCCGGGGTGCAGCTCGACCACGGCCACGACCTGCTCGCCGTAGGTCGGGTGGGGGACTCCCACCACGACGGCGTCCCGGACGCCAGGATGCGTTTTGAGCGCCTCCTCGACCTCCTCGGGGAAGATCTTCTCGCCGCCCGAATTGATGCACACCGATCCTCGCCCCAGCAGGTGGATGGTCCCGTCGGCGCCGACCTGGGCGTAGTCGCCCGGGATGGAGTAGCGCACCCCGTCGATCTCCTTGAAGGTGCGCTCGGACTTCTCCGGGTCCTTGTAATAGCCCAGTGGGTTGCGACCGCCCAGCGCCAGGACGCCCACCTCGTCGGACCCGGGCGACACCTGGCGGCCGTCCTCGGTGAGCACCCGGACGTCGGGGCCGAGGGTGAACGAAGCCGTCTTGGCCGCCGACCCGCCGCCCGACACCGAGATACCCATGCCGAGCGCCTCCGACGAGCTGAAGGTGTCGGCCAGCAGCATCCCCGGGTGGTGCGCCAGCAGGCGCTGCTTCACCGGCTCGCTCCACATGGCGCCCGACGAGATGATCATCATCAACGAGCTCAGGTCCCATCGGCCCGGATGCTCGTCGAGTACCGCCAACAAGGGCAGCGAGAAGGGGTCGCCCACGATCACGAGGGCACTGACTTTTTCGCGCTCGACGACGTCGAGCATCTCGGTCGGGTCGTACTTGCGCGACTCGAGCAGGCAGACGCGCCCGCCCTCGGCAAGCACCGTGTTGGAGGTGAAGGCGCCGGTGCCGTGCATGAGAGGGCAGGCCGGCAGGAGGGTGATGCTGCCCGGGCGGGCTTCCAGCGACTCCCGCACCGGCCCGAGCCCGCCCTCGATGTCGTAGTGGCGTGTGCCCCCGTCGACCAGCTTGGCGAACAGATCGTCCTGGCGCCACATCACGCCCTTGGGCATGCCCGTGGTACCGCCGGTGTAAAGCATGTAGAGGTCGTCGCCGCTGCGACCCCACGGCGCCGAGACCCGTCCGATGGCGGACTTGGCGGCGTCCTCGTACGGCGTGGCCCAGTCCGGGCAAGGCCCGGTGCCGTCGTCGACCCAGAGCCAGCCCTTCACGCCGGGCACGCGTTCGAGGATCCCCTCGATACGGTCCGAGAAGGCCCCGTGGAAGACGACGGCGATGGCATCCGCGTTTTCCCACAGGTAGCTCAGCTCGTCGTCGCCGTAGCGGTAGTTGGTGTTGACGGGCACGAGGCCGACCTTCACCGCGGCGAAGGTGGTCTGCAGGTACTCGGGCGAGTTGTAGAGGTAGATCGCCACCTTGTCCTGCTGCACCGCGTTCAGGTCGAGGAGGAACTGCGCGATGCCGTCGGCGCCACGGTCGAACTCGCGCCACGTGACGTTGCGAGCCCCCTGCGTGACGGCGATCGAGTCGGGCTGCACGTCGGCCACCGTCTCCCAGACGTCCCCGTAGTTCCAGTTGCTCATGCCGTGCTCCATCCCGCCAACGCTGACTGCTCTTGACTGTCGCGGACCCCCCGCCCCGCCGACATGCGGGATGCGAGGCGATGAGCCTACGCTCCGCGCGTGGACCTCGGCCTGCCCGGCGACGACGACCCCCGCCGCCTCACCATCCGGCACTGGCTCGACGAGCACCCGCACCCCACCGGCCGCCAGCTGGCCGAGGCCGGCTACGTGGCGCCGCACTGGGCGGCGCCGTACGGGCTCGACGCCGATCCGCTCACCCAGCTCGTGATCGACGAGGAGCTGCGGCGGAAAGACGTCAGGCGCCCGATCAACCCCATCGGCATCGGATGGGCGGGGCCAACCCTCATGTACGCCGGCACCGAGGAACAGAAGGAACGCTGGCTCTGGTCCCTGCTCAGCGGGGAGGACTTCTGGTGCCAGCTGTTCTCCGAGCCCGGCGCCGGCTCGGACCTGGCGGCGCTGAGCACCCGGGCCGAGCGCGACGGCGACCACTGGGTCGTCAACGGGCAGAAGGTGTGGACCAGCTACGCCCACATCGCCAAGTGGGGGATCCTGCTGGCCCGTACCGACCCCAGGGCCACCAAGCACATGGGGATCAGCTACTTCGTCTGTCCCATGGATACGCCCGGGATCGACATCCGCCCGCTCATCGACATGACGGGGGAGCACGCCTTCAACGAGGTGTTCCTGACGGACGTGCGGATCCCGGCTGAGTATCTCGTCGGGCCTGAGCACGGTGGATGGGAGCTGGCCAAGGTCACCCTGGGCAACGAGCGTGTCTCGCTGTCGGGCGAGGGGGCGCTGTGGGGGATGGGCCCGACGGCGGAGGATCTCGTGTCGCTGGTGCGGGAGGCCGGCGGTGCGCCCGACCCATCCACACGATCCCGGTTGGTGGACGTGTGGGTCGAGGCCCAGATACTGCGGGTGCTGCGCCTGCGGATGGTCTCGGCCGTCCTGGCGGGGCGGGCCCCCGGTGCGGAGGCTTCGGTCCGCAAGGCCATCGCCGACGCCCACGGTCAGCACATCATGGATCTGGCCCGGGACCTGGCGGGGCCGTTCGGGATGCTGGCCGGGACGGGTCCGGTGGGCGGCTGGGCTGACCCATCCAGGGCATCCGGGCCGGCCGCCCCGGGCGCCACCTGGTCCCGTGGCTTTCTCTTCGCTCCGGCGCTCACCATCGGCGGTGGCACGGCCGAAGTCCAACGCAACATCGTGGCCGAAAAGGTTCTCGGTCTGCCGCGAGATCCCTGACCCTCGGCCGTTACCCACACGGTACGGGGGTGCGTCGGCCCGCGCCGCGCGACCGCCTCGAGCGCCGCACGGTTGCAACCGCCGTTGTGCATCCCGTACCGGTTGTCTGGTTGGTCTGGTGGTTTGGCTGGGTCTGGCTGGTCCGGTGGGAACCGGCTCGGGTGGAGCCCATGATCGGGAGGTTGCGATGCGGAAGGTGTTTCTGTCCGGTGCACTGGCGTTGATCGGCCTGGCGGCCCCGGCCGCCTCGGTCCTGACCCCCGCCGCCGCCTCGCCGGCCGCTGCGGCTACGGCGGCTCCCGCCGTGCCTGCGGTGCCGGGGCTCTATCACGTCCCGATCATCGGCAAGGTCACGTTGCCGGGTGCTCTGGGCTCCCTCCTGGGCGGCAGGGGCAGCAACGGCCTGCGTCGGGCCACGGCAGTGCAGTCGTCCAACTGGGCCGGCTACGCCGACACAAACGACACCTTCAGTTCGGTGACCTCGTCGTGGACCGAGCCGACGGTCAACTGTGCCAACAGCAACAGTTTGCTGAACGGCATCCTCAGCCTGAGCGACCTGCTCGGTGGTCCCGGCGCCGCCTCGGCGTTCTGGGTCGGGCTCGACGGCTACAACTCGTCGAGCGTGGAGCAGCTCGGCACGGACTCGGACTGCGACTCCGGCACGCCGTCGTACTACGCCTGGTACGAGATGTACCCCAACCCGTCAGTGACGCTGCCGAGCCAGTATCCGGTGCAGCCGGGCAACCAGATGGCGGCGCTGGTGGCATCGAACTCGGCCGGTACGTCGTTCACGCTCGAAATCAAGGACGTCACGGCCGGGTGGACGTTCTCCACCACGCAGACCGGCAGCGGCTTCGCCCGCTCGTCGGCCGAGGTCATCGCCGAAGCGCCATCGTCGTGCAGCATCCTGTTCTGCAGCGAGGTGCCCCTGGCTGACTTCGGCCAGGTCAACTACTCGGGCTCGGCGGTGATCAACTCAGCCGGGACGAAGGGGTCCTTGGCGTCCTTCAACGCCAACGAGATCACCATGGCGGACAACGGGTCGACGCTGGCCACGCCGAGCAGCCTGAGCTCGGGCGGGTCGTCGTTCGGGGTGACCTGGAACAACTCGTAACTCGGAGTTCGGAATCGCAGAGGCCGGGACCCTCTGAGGTCGGGCCGGGGCGGCAGTCTTACCGCCTCGGCTCCTGCGACCCCGGGCCACTGGGCCTGGGTGACTACAGCTCGAGCGGACCGGCGTGGGCGAAGCCCTGGCGGATGCCCTGGCCGGCCCGGGCTGTGAGCTGCTCCGGCTCGTAGAGCATGAGGTAGGCGTTGCGGGCATGGTCGCGTGAGCGATTCTTGAAGACCGTGGCGAGCTCGGCCGGGTCATCGGACTCGTCCTCGTGGACGAAGACCTCCAGGATCGGCGTGTTGGTCATGAGCTGGGCGGTCATGATGCCGGTCGAGGCCTCGTGGGCGCAGACCTTGTCGACCTGCTCCCGGCCCGGCATGCCCAGGGCGACCACAATGCGGCAGCCGTCCTCCTCGATCATCTTCTTGGCCGCCACGGCCAGGTCTTTGAACCCCGGGACGGTGCGGCGCAGGGTGGTGAATTGGGTGCCGTATCCAGGGCATTCAGACAGCTCGTCGAGTGCCTCGGCGCCCATGTCGTAGCGGGCGAACATGGTGTCAACCACGCCGATTAGGTCCATGACCCATTCTCGCGCAGAGAGTCGCCTGGTCCGGCCGCTGCCCTCTGGTCCACAATTGCCCGGTGATCCCCCCCAATCCAGAGAATCAGCCGCATTCCGACCGTCCCGGCCGCGCCCCGGAGTCCCGGACCTGGGTGGAACGTGATGCGGCCGTGGTGTGGCACGGCTTCACCCAGATGGCGGCCTATGCCGGCAACGCGCCCCTTGTCATCGAGCGGGCCGAGGGGCGGGAGCTGATCGACGCCGACGGCAACCGCTATCTCGACGCCATCTCGTCGCTGTGGGTCAACACCCTCGGGCACCACGTCCCCGAGCTCGATGCCGCCTTGGCGGCCCAGGCGAACAAGGTCGCCCACTCCACCATGCTGGGCAACGGCAACACGGTCGTGATCGAACTGGCGGAGGCCCTCGCCCCCGTCGTGCCGGTCGACGACCCTCACTTCCTCTTCGCCGCGGATGGCGCGGTGGCGGTCGAGCAGGCGCTCAAGATCGCGTTCCAGTATTGGATCAACCGCGGCGTCGACGGCCGGACGCGCTTCCTCGCGCTCGGCGATGCGTACCACGGCGACACGCTCGGTTCGCTCTCCGTCGGTGACGGCGGCGTCTTCAGTACCGTGTTCGACCCGCTGTGCTTCCCCGTGGTGCGCACACCCGGCTACGCCGACCCGGGTTGGGCTGACAAGGCGTGCGCGAGCATCGAGGCTCACGGCGAGGAGCTGGCCGCCGTGGTGATCGAGCCCTTGGTGCAGGGCGCGTCCGGCATGCTGTGCGCCTCGGCGTCCGATGTGCGGCGGCTCGGCGAGGCCTGCCGTCAGGCGGGCACGCTCCTCATCTGCGACGAGGTGGCGACCGGATTCGGGCGCACGGGGACGCTGTTCGCCTCTGAGCAGTGCGGCGTGCGGCCCGACCTCCTGTGCGTCGGGAAGGGGATCACCGGCGGGTACCTCGCCATGTCCGCCACGGTGGCGTCGGGCGCGGTGTTCGGTGCGTTCCTGGGCGCCGATCTCGGGCCCGAGACCTTCTATCACGGGCATTCGTACGGGGGGAATGCGTTGGCGGCGGCGGTGGCGCTCGAGCACCTGCGGCTGATTGAGGCGTGGGATGTGTTGGCGAACGTGCGGGCGCGGGCCGACCAGTTGGCGTCATTGCTCGGAGAACGGGTCGCCGGTCGGGCCGAAGTCCGCGAGGTTCGTCAGCGTGGGTTGATGGTCGGCGTCGAGCTGGCGCCGCCTTCGCCGGGGCTCCGCTGGGGTCGCCGGGTGTGTGCGGGCGCCGTCGATCGGGGCGTGCTGCTGCGTCCTCTGGGTGACGTCGTGGTTCTGATGCCGCCGCTGACGACTACGGCGGAGGAGATCGTACGGATCGTCGACGCTCTGGATGGGGGGTTGGACGACCTGGCCGGATCCAAGCTGGAATCCAAATGAGCGACGACGTGGGCGGGTCGCTCTGGGACGCTCGGATCCGGGCCGCTCTGGATCGGGTCGTGGACGAGGGCCGCTGGCGGGCGCCGCGGGAATTCGACGCCCTCGGACCGGCAGGCCTGCTCGATGGGGGGCCGGTCGTGTCCTTCGCGTCCAACGACTATCTCGGCTTGAGTGGGCATCCGGCCGCGATTGCGGCCGCGCGGAGTGCACTCACCCGCTGGGGTGCCGGCTCCGGCGCCTCGCGCCTGGTGACCGGGAGCCGCCCAATCCACAGCGAATTGGAGAGGGCCCTGGCCGAGTGGAAGGGCACTGAGGCCGCTGTCTGCTTCCCGACCGGGTTCGCCGCCAACCTCGGCGTCCTGTCGACGCTCGGCGGCCCGGGTGTGCGCATCCTGTCGGACGAACTGAACCACGCCAGCATCATCGACGGGTGCCGGCTGTCCCGCTCAGCCCTCGCCGTCTACCGCCACCGTGACATGGGACATTTGTCCGAGCTCCTGGCGGAGGGCGCGGGGCCTGGCATGGCGACCATCGTCGTCACCGACTCCGTGTTTTCCATGGATGGGGACGTCGCCCCCCTCGACGAGCTGGTCGCACTCTGCCGACGCCACGACGCCCTCCTCATCCTCGATGAGGCGCATGCCGTCCTCGGCCCCAACCTCCCGGACGCCTCCGTGCGGGACAAGGACGGAGGCGGCGTGAGCGGAGGGCGGGACCGGGACGGCCTGCAGGGGGGAACGGTCGTGCGGGTCGGCACGCTGTCGAAGACATTGGGATCGCTCGGCGGTTTCGTGGCGGCCTCGCGCGACATCGTCGACCTCATCGTCAACCGGGCCCGCTCGTACATCTTCTCGACCGCGCCGACGCCCGCCGACGCCGCGGCGGCGCTCGCTGCGCTCCGTATCGTGCGATCGGCCGAAGGCGCCGCCCTGACGGGCCGCCTCGCCGCCCTGATCGACCTGGTGACGGAGGCCGGATTCGCGGCGCCGGGACATCCGAGCCCGATCATCCCCATCGTGCTGGGCAGCGAGCAGGCGGCGCTCAACGCATCGGCGGCGCTGCTCCACGAGGGACTGTGGGTCCCCGCCATCCGCCCGCCCACGGTGCCTGTCGGCACCAGCCGTCTCCGGGTCACGCTGTCGGCGGCGCATACCGACGAGGATGTCAGCCGGTTGCTTCACGCGCTGGCCCTCCTCCCGACGCCGACGCCTGCAGCGCTCTGACAGGCGTGCGCCCGCGCCGCCTGGTTGCCGTGGTCGGCACGGGGACCGACATTGGGAAGACATGGGTTGCCGCGCGTCTCCTGACCGACCTCTGCGCGGCGGGCATCCGCGTGGCCGCCCGCAAACCGGCGCAGTCCTTCGAGCCCGACGACGACCCCGCCGGCCTCGATGCGGCAGTGCTCGGCGCAGCCACCGGCGAGCCCCCCGAAGAGGTCTGCCCCCCGCACCGCTGGTACGAGGTGGCAATGGCTCCCCCCATGGCGGCGGCGGCGCTGGGCCGCCCGCCCTTCACCATCGACGACCTCGTGTCGGAGCTGCGCTGGCCGACCGGGGCGGTCGCCGTCGACTTGGGGCTGGTTGAGACCGCCGGCGGGCTCCTCTCGCCCTTGGCCGAGGATGGGGACTGCCGAGACTTCTGCGCGGCGTGTGCCCCTGACTGCGTCCTGCTTGTCGCCGACGCCGGGCTCGGTACGATCAACGCAGTCCGACTGGCCGTCGAGGCGCTCAACGCTCTTGATGTGCCGATCGCCGTCGTCCTGAACCGTTTCCACGCCGGGACCGATCTCCACGTGCGCAACCTCGAGTGGTTGCGGGCGCGTAGCGGACTCACGGTCGTCCCCATGCCGGGCGGAGAGGCTGAGCTCGTAAAGCTGGTGTCCGGCTGACTCGGTCTGCCAGCGCCGAATGGGCCACTGAGTTCCTTCTCCCCGCCCGGACACATCGCCCGAGTCGCACGCGCTGCTAGCCGAGCGGACCATCGCGCTCGGGGATTCCGCCGCGCAGCATGTCGTCGACACTGACGAAGTCGTATGCGGTGAGCCAGAGTCGGAGGAGGTGCCGATGGCGGTGGGGTTCGAGATAGTCCTCGTAGGCCTCTCGGGAATGCAGGATCTTGGCGTTGGCCAGGAACTGAATGTCACCAGGCTCGAAGTGCATCTCGAGATACATCGTGGGATCGTTGGCGAACGACTCAATGAGCTCCAGAGCAGCGATTTGATCTCGGGTCAGACGAGGGACCTGAGGATGGCGCTGGGCATCGCGGATGTACCAACCGATGTAGAAGATCCTCGGGGTACCGCCGATATCGTTGAACACCGGGAGCGCGAAGAAGGGATCCTCGCCCTCGGATTGCTCGTCGTTGCGATCCCAGCACATCGGCTCGTATAACACGTCGAGCAGGTCGGGCCGCTGGCGGAGGATCTCGTTGTAGACGCCGAGCGAGCTGGCGATGCGGCTCTCCCCGCCGGACATCGCAGTCGCGAGGCAGAGAAGTCCGACGATGTCCGATCCGTCCGTGTGGAAGCCCTGGCGTTGCCGTGTCCGGTACAGGCGCACGCTCGGGTCCCTGCGAGCGACACCTTCATCGAGCACATGGCCCAGCAGTGTGGCATCGGCGTCTTGGCCCACGGGCGCGCCGAGCTGGAGGCCGAGCCCCACGTAGGCAAGCTCCGTCTCTTCGGCCGACAACTTCCCGATGGGGAAGCCACGGATGAGCACGAAACCGTGCCCTTCACGTAACGACTCCACCCACGCCGACACGCCGGGCTGCAGTTCCGGGAGATCGAAATCATCACGAGTCAGGGTTGTGGTCGATCGCTCAGCCGCTCGTGCCGGGCCGGCGCCGTCGACGATGGCGGCGCGCTCATCTTGAGAGAGATGCCACGTCCACCGATCTGCGTCAGTGACGTCTGCCGAACACCAGACCGCCGGAGAATCGATCGGGCTGCGCAAAGTCATGAATCCGGGCGCACAAAGAGGCAGAGGTCTCTCTTCACTGTCCACCATCATGGCGGGGCGACGCGAGGAGCGCGGCGAGGAGAACGTCGACCCTGGCACGAACCGCGTCGCGTATCGGCCGGATCTCCTCGAGGGTTTTGCCTGTCGGATCCTCGAGCTCCCAATCCTCGTAATGCTTCCCGGGCACCAGCGGGCACGCGTCGCCGCACCCCATCGTGACGACGACATCGGCCGCGCCGAAAAACTCGTCCGTCCAAGGCTTGGGGAACTCCCCAGAGATGTCGATCCCGACTTCGGCCATGGCAGCTACCACCACTTGATTTATCTCGGCACCGGGCTCTGAGCCTCCTGACCAGGCGATGGCTCGATCCCCAGCGAGATGCGAGAACCAGCCGAGGGCCATCTGGGAGCGCCCCGCATTGTGGACGCACAAGAACAACACCCCGGGAACCTTGGCGGGGTGCTGTTCGCCGTGGATGAGCGCCTTGAGCCTCTGCTCGGTGAAACGCTCGGCGCTTACGACCAGCCATCGGGTCACGGATGCCGTCTTGGACAGTTCGTCGAAACTGTCCAAGACCAGCGCCTCGATGGTCTCGATTCCGAACACCCCCTCAAATTTGTGGTGCAGATCCCGCGCCACGTTATGCAGCGCGCCCCTCTGACCTGGCGTCATCACTGACTGCTCGTTCATGTGCCCTCCCCTTTCGTCTACAACACCCACTCGTCCTAACGGCCGAGTGGCCTACACGCCCGACCTAGCGACCGTTCGATCCCCGCGCCAGTCTGGTGCGCTCATCCGTGTCCATCGACCGGTCCTGTCGGAGCGCAGTGCAACTCATGACCGGGCCGTCGGCAGGAGTTCACCGAGGAGAACGGCGACCCGGTTCCGGACCGCGTCGCGAATCGGCCGGATGTCCTCGAGCGACTTCCCGGTCGGATCTTCGAGCTCCCAGTCTTCATAGCGTTTCCCTGGCACAAGCGGACAAGCGTCACCGCATCCCATGGTCACCACCACGTCGGCCGCGCCGAGGAACTCGTCGGTCCAGGGCTTGGGGAACTCCGTGGAGATGTCGATCCCGACTTCGGCCATTGCCTTGACGACCTCCTGGTTGAGCTCGGCTCCGGGCTCAGAACCACCCGACCAGGCGATGGCACGACCGGCGGCCAGGTGGTTGAACCAGCCAAGCGCCATCTGGGAGCGTCCCGCATTGTGGACGCACAAGAAGAGCACGGCGGGTATCTGCTTGAGCGAGTGATCCTGCGTGTGCGCCATGGCTTCGAGGCGCTGTAGGGCGTACTTCTCGGCGCCCACAGTGAGCCATTTGGTCACGGTGGCCGTCTTGGCCAGATCGTCGTAACTCTGGAATACGAATGCCTCGATGGTCTCGAGACCGAAGATGCCGTGGAATTTGGAGTGCAGGTGCTTCGCAACGTGGTTCAGCTGCACCTTCTGTTGCGCCGTCATCGGCTCGTGATCAGCCATTTCCTCCCCTTTCGCTCACATCACCCCACGCGTGCCCCTTGCCCTATGACCGCGGGCCTCGCGCTCAGTCACCGCTCGACCCCTGTCCTCGCACCCAGGCCTGTGCACCCATCTGCACCGCATCCCACGGGCTCCCGAGCGGCGGCGTGTAGGACAGGTCAAGCTCGCTCATGGCGTCAACCGTCATGTCGTTGAAGATGGCCGTGGCGGCGATGTCGATGCGCTTGGCCACCTCGGCGTGCTTGTGTCCGAAGAGCTGGACACCCAGGAGCCGGCCGGTCTTGCGGTCCCCGGTGTAGCGCATGCGGATGCGGTGGCTGCCCGGGTAGTAGGCCTTGTGGTCGTCGGCCTCGAACTCGACCGTGAGCGGGTCGAAGCCGCCGGCGAGCGCCTCGTGGTCGCGCAGGCCCGTCCGCGACGCCACCATGTCGAAGATCTTCACCACCTGGGTGCCGAGGCTGCCGGCGAAACCGCGGTGTCCCCCGATGGCATTCTCGCCGGCCACACGTCCCTGCTTATGAGCCGTGGTCCCGAGCGGCAGGTAGGTGAGGCCAAGGAGGCGGTGGTGGGTCACCACGCAGTCGCCGGCGGCGAAGACGTTCTCGAGGTTTGTTCGCATTCCCCGGTCGACGCTGATGGCACCGCCGATACCCAGCTCCGCGCCGGCCGATGTGGCCAAGGCGGTGTCGGGACGCACGCCGACCACCACCAGCACCAGGTCGGCGAAGGCGGTGAGCTCGGCGCCGGACGGCTCGACCGCGTCGACCTGGAAGCGGCCGGCCGAACCCCGGGGTGCTCGGGAGATCCGCTGGACCGTCGTGTTGGTCCGTACGTCGATGCCGTGGGCGGCCAGCTCGGCGTTCACGAGCGCTCCTAGGCTCGGGTCGACGGTGGGCAGCACCTCGGGGAGCTGCTCGAACTGGGTGACCGACAATCCACGGGCGGTCAACCCCTCGGCCATCTCGAGGCCGATGTAGCCGGCACCCACGATCACGGCGCTGGCAGGTTTGGCCTCTTCGAGCGTGCGCACCAGCTCGAAGGTGTCGCCCATGGAGTGCAGCAGGTGCACCCCGTCTGCCGGACCGAGCGCGTCGGGACCGCTCAGGCCGTCGATCGGGGGCCGGACCGAGACGGCGCCCGTTCCGACGACGAGCTGGTCGTAGGAGATCTGGTCCTCGACTCCGGCTTCGTCGACCACGTGCAGGCGGCGACCGGAGACGTCAATCTTGGTGGCCAGCGTTTTGAGGCGGACCTGCATGCCGGTGGCCTTGAGGTCATCGAGCGTGCGGTGCGCCAGGTTGCGCCAGTGGGTGACCTCACCAGAGACGTAGTAGGGGATGCCGCAGATGGAGAAGTTGGGATAGGCGTCGGCGACGACGACGGTGACCTCGGTGGTCGGATCGAGCTCACGGGCTCGTAGCGCGGCGCTGATGCCGGCGTCACTTCCGCCGATGGCGACGAGGTGCATGGAGTTCCTTTCCAGAGAATGTGGTCGAAGTTTCGGACTCAGCGGGTCTCGAGGTCGTTCTCACCGCGCAGATGCGGCTCAATGACGTCGGCCGCTTCAGCCTTGGTGATGCCGGGGTAGAGGCCCCTGATCAGTCCGAAGGCCAGGAGGCCACCGACGACCTGGGCCGAGATGAAACTCGGCACCGACGAGGGAGCAATGCCAGCGAAGGTGTTGGAGAACATGCGCCCGACGGTGATCGCCGGGTTGGCAAACGAAGTGCTCGAGGTAAAAAAGTAGGCCGCACCGATGTAGGCGCCCACCGCGGCCGGGGCGAGGTGGGCGCGCCCCGTGCGGGCCAGGGCGAAGATCACCAGCATCAAGCCGATCGTCGCCACTACTTCGGAGAGCCAGTGGGGTCCTGTTGCCCTGTGCTTTGTCGAAATGGAGATGGCGGCCTCGGAGAACATCACGTTGGCCACGATCGCCCCGCTGATGCACCCGAGGACCTGGAAGGGCAGGTAGGCGGCGGCGTCCTTCCACTTGAGCCCCCCGAACCCGGCGTCGACGAAAGAGACCACCGGGTTGAAGTGGCCGCCCGAGATTGGGCCGAACATCAAGATGATGGCGAAGAGCCCGGTGGCGGTGGCCGCCGCGTTCTCGAAGAGTTGGAGGCCGACGTTGCCTGGAGAGAGGTTCTGGGCGGCGATGCCCGAGCCGATTACGACGGCAGCGAGGAACGCACTGCCCAAGAATTCAGCGAGCAACCGCCGCCACAACACCGTGTCCCGCACGCCCAGACCTCTGCCCGACGCTCGGACTCAGCAGCAGGACGAGCCGGACCCGGCCGCGCCCACCGTGACGGGAATGCTCCCGACAGCTTCGGGGACGCAGCACGCTCCGTCGCCGGCGATGCCGGTCTCCGCTGGCGCGTCGGCCAGAACGGTGTAGAACTCCCAGGGCGCGCCGTCAGGATCGCTGACCCAGACCTTGTCCTGCACGGCGTAGCAGCACGTCGTCTGCTCCTCGACCTCGGTGGCCATGCCCTCGTCGTTCAGCCGCCCCGTGGCGGCCGTCACCTCGTCGGTGGACTCGACCTCGACGCCGAGGTGGTTGAGAGCGCCGACTGTCCCGTGACCGCGTGCCGTGTGGTCCTCGAGCAGGACGAGCTTGAGCGGCGGGTCGGCGAGTGCGAAGTTGGCGTAGCCGGGACGGCGCTTGGCCGGCTCGGTGCCGAAGAGCTTGGAGTAGAACGCGACGGCTTCGTCGATGTCACTGACGTTGAGTGCGAGCTGGACCCTCGACATGGTTGCCTCCTGTAGAATCGATCTGAGTCGATGCATCGAGTATGGCTGATACATTGACAGATGTCAATGGGAAGGGGTGACCCGTGGGAAAGCCGGCCGCCACATCGGTCCGATCGGCGGAGTGCTGCGCCTCAGTGCTCGCCGCCCCGCTCGACACCGCCGAAGCGGCCGAGCTGGCGAGCGGCTTCAGCGCGTTGGCCGACCCGGTCCGGCTCCGGGTTCTGAGCATCCTCGCCGCGTCGCCAGAGGGAGAGGTCTGCGTGTGCGACTTCGTCGAGCCGTTGGCCAAGAGCCAGCCGACCGTGTCGCACCATCTCAAGATCTTGAGCGAGGCCGGGCTCGTTCAGGGAGATCGCCGGGGCAAGTGGGTCTGGTACTCGCTCAACCGCGAGCGACTGGCTCAACTCAGGGCGGCCATCGACAGCTGATCGGGCGCCGATGGCCTGTACTGGATTGGCGGTTGAGGGCCCGCGTTCTGAATATCGGCTTACGCTCCCGGTGGCTCAGGCTCCAACATGGCCAGGGTGGCCAGCGCGTTGCCTGATGTCGCGGCGACTCTGGTGGCGCTCTGGGCGTGGTGCACGGAGTACTCGCCAATCACGTTGAGGCCATCATCGGCAAAGAAGGCTTGACCTTGGACCTGACTCCAAGGTCTACCGTGGCGGTGCATGACGATGACGACCATTTCCGAGCTGGCCGGGACGCTCGGCCTTCGGGCCGACACCCTGCGTTACTACGAGCGGATCGGACTCTTGCATCCAACTGGGCGCAGCACCGCGGGCTACCGACTCTACGGCGAGGCGTCCGCCGAGCGGCTCCGCTTTATCAAGGGCCTTCAACAGATGGGACTGCGTCTCAGCGACATTAAACAGCTGCTTGACGTGCGAGATCGGGGCCGGTGCCCCTGCGGGCACACCGAAGTCCTTGTAGGGCGGCGTCTGGCCGAGGTGGAAGCCGATATCGAACAGCTCGGGGAAGTTCGACAGCAACTCCTGGGCCTCAAAGAGCGCAATACCGAGTGCATGGATGCCACTATCGAAGACTGGTCGTGCGCGATTACCGATGGGAAAGGAGGTGGGACATGAGGACACCATGCCCGCACTGCGGCTGCACCTGCAGCTGCCGTCCCTGCTGCTGCTGCGGAGGTCGGTAGGCCCGATCTCACGAGCGTCGCCCGGGCGGCACTTCAAGAGCGACTTCACCCGGACTCCTCCATGCTACGGATCACCTGCAGGGTCTGCAGGAAGTCTCAAGCAGGCACCTCGGGGACAGTGCCTGACAGGTCGATTACTGGCGGACCATTGCGACGCGGAGCCGCTCTTCAGGGGTTATGAGGTGAGTCTGATCGTCGTTCCCCTGATCGAACTGGACCCAGTTGACCGTGCCGTCGAACGTGCTTGTCTCGGGCGCATAGTCGTCGCTCACCGACGTGCCTGTATCCATACCGACATCCAGCGTCTCGTCGGCCGAGAAAAGCATCGGAACGCTGGCTTCCTGCCGGGCGGAGCCGACGGCGTCACCATCGACAAACAGAGTGGCCACACCTCCCTTTGCCAGCCCGCCTCCGTCATAGGCGAACTCCAGACGGATCTGATGGGCACCGGCACTCAGTGTCCCGTCCCCAACCGCCTTGACGAGCTGCAGGCCGAGGAGGTTGTAGCAGTGGGCCGGAACACCATCCTTGAGGTAGAGCGACCAACCACCGAATGCGCCTCCCTGAGCGACGATCACGCCGTTCCCGCCTCCCTCGGGAACGACCACGTCCGCCGTCACCGAATACGACTTGTTCTTGAGGTTGAGCACCGAGTGCTCCGTCAGGCGTCCCATGCCACCGAAGATGAGCTGGGAGTTGCCCTTCACGAGCGTTGGCCGCCCAGCCAGGTCCGAGTTGAATCGCTCGATGCGTCGGTCGTCGAGGGGCAGGACCTGGTACTTGACCGCCTCGATGAGGAACAGGCGCTGCAGCGACATGAGCATCTCGGGATGCTCGGCTGCCACGTCATGGGCCTGCGTCCAGTCCGTAGTCGTGTCATATAACTCCCAAGTGTCCTCGTCGAGGGGGACCAGCTGCGCACCGAAATCCCAGGGGACGCTGTGACGAGTCACGGCGGTCCATCCCTTGTGGTAGATCCCACGGTTGCACGCCAGCTCGAAGTATTGCGTCTGACGTCGCTCTGACGCCTCGGCGTCGTCGAAACAGTAGGTCATCGACACCCCGTGGAGGGGCTGTTGTTCGACTCCATTGACGAACATTGGTTCGGGGAGACTGGCAACATCGAGCACGGTGGCAGCGATGTCGATCACGTGGTGGAACTGGTGGCGGGTCTCTCCCTGGGCATCGAACCCGTTCGGCCAGTGGACGATGGTGCCGTTGCGGGTTCCGCCGAAGTGGGATGCGACCTGCTTGGTCCACTGGTAAGGCGTGCACATGGCATGGGCCCAGCCGACGGCGTAGTGGTTGTACGCCTCGGGCGTGCCGAACTCGTCGATGTGCGCCGCCATGAACTCCGCCGTCTCTAGGGCGGCGGCCCCGTTGAGCGAGAACATCTCATTGAACGTTCCTTGTGGGGTGCCCTCCGCACTCGCACCGTTGTCCCCGATGATGTAGTAGATCAAGGTGTCGCTCAACACCTCAAGCTCTGCCAGGGCGTCGATCAGCCTTCCGACGTGGTAGTCGGTGTGCTCCAAGAAGCCTGCGTAGACCTCCATTTGGCGGGCCAGAACCGGTTTGAGGATCTCGGGCACCTCGTCCCACGCCTGGATCTCGTCAGGCCGGGAGGTCAAGACGGCATCGGCCGGGATCACACCGAGGTTCTTCTGGCGGACGAAGATCGCCTCACGCAATGCGTCCCAGCCACCGTCGAAGCGACCCTTGTATTTGGTCGACCACTCGGGTGGGACGTGGTGGGGCGCATGGGTGGCACCCGGTGCGTAGTATGCGAAGAAGGGGCGGTCCGTCATCAACGACCGCTGTTGGCGGACCCAGGCGATTGCCTTGTCCGTCATATCCTCGGTGAAGTGGTAGCCCTGTGCCGGTGTCTTGGGAGGATCCAGCGCTGTCGTTCCTTCATAGATGGCCGGGTAGTACTGATTGGTCTCGCCGCCGATGAAGCCGTAGAAGTAGTCGAACCCGCTGCCGGTCGGCCATTGGTGGAATGGACCCATTGGGCTGGTCTGCCAGACCGGCACTTCATGGCATTTCCCGAACTGGGCCGTTGAGTAGCCGTTGAGCTTGAGGATCTCGGCCAAAGGAGCGGTTGCCTTTGGCCGGACCGAGCTATAGCCGGGAGCTGACGTGGCTACTTCGGTGATTCCCCCCATGCCGACCGCGTGGTGGTTTCGCCCTGTGAGAAGGGACTGGCGGGTGGGTGAACACAGGGCCGTGGTGTGGAAGCGGGTCAGTTTCAGCCCACCCTCTGCCAGCCTCTCGGCCGTTGGAGTCTCGATGGCCCCACCGAAGGCTGATGAAGCTCCGAAGCCAATGTCGTCGAGCAGCATGATCAGGACATTGGGGGAACCGACGGGCGGGGACACCTCCTCGATCGCCGGGAACGAGGTATCAGGATCCTTGGCGTCGTAAGTGGTAAGTCCGACATGAGTCTGGTCGTGAACGGGCAGAACGAAGCGGTTGACATCTCGCGGTTGCGTCATGGGTTTTCCTCCGCTCGGAGCTTGATCGGAGGCTACCGGATGCCAAAGGAACCCCCTTGAACGGGGTGAAATGTCTCCATACATTGAAGTTCTGAGGCGATCCTGTCCTCCGAGTTTCGTTGTCAATTCAAGTTGAGTGGCGGGACTTCCACTCTGGCCGCCAGCTACCACCTCAGAGGAATCGCCGACCTGTGGATATCCACACCCGGCACCTCAGCAACGGCCAAAAGGGTTTCTATCGCTCGGCAACATTCATCACCTTGATTCGTTTGGACCGGACTTGATCTTCCGAATAGCGGAGTCGGTGCCCTCTCCGACCTGGCGCGTGTCCTCGGTGGCGCGATTCGGACCGGCCCGGTCAGGCGGAGCGAAGTTCCGCGTGACCGGGCTCGCGGCAGCGCGCCTGCCAACCGGTGGGGATGACCGAGACGGTCATACGGCGGCCGCATTCGGGGCAGAAGCGCGGGGGATCGAGCGCACGCCCGCATCCGGGGCACTCGGAGGTGGGCCTGCCGCAGCCGGTGCAGTGGGGCGGTGCGGAGAGGGCCACGGAGTATTTGGTCAGATGGCGGCGGTGAGGGCGCCGATGGGCATGCGCAGGTCCTCGAGCATCTGAAGGTCCTCGTCGGCCGAGCGGCCGAGGGTCGTCAGGTAGTTGCCGACGATGAGGGCGTTGATCCCGGCCGTCATACCGATGGCCTGGAGGTCACGGAGGGTGACCTCGCGGCCGCCCGCGTAGCGGAGGATTACCGAGGGGAGGGCGAGGCGGAAGAGCGCGATCCAGCGCACCGCCTCCCAGGCGCCGAGGATGGGTTGGTCGCCCAACGGCGTGCCGGGGCGGGGGTTCAGGAAGTTGAGGGGCACCTCGGTGGGGTCGAGCTCTTGGAGCTGGATCAGCAGCTCGACGCGCTGGGCCACAGTCTCGCCCACGTTGATCAGTGCGCCGCAGCACAGCTCCATCCCGCGCGCCTTCACGAGCCGGCAGGTGTCGGCGCGCTCGTCCCAGGTGTGCGTCGTGACGATGGAGGGGAAGTACGAGCGCGCCGTCTCGACGTTGTGGTTGTAGCGGTGCACACCGCCGTCGGCGAGGCGGCGGGCCTGGTCCTCGGTCAGGATGCCGGCGCTGACCGCGACGTTGAGGCCGGTCTCGTCGTGGATGAGGGGAACGAGCTCGAGGATGCGCTGGATGGTGCGCTCGTCAGGCCCGCGCACCGCCAGCACGATGCAGAACTCGGAGGCGCCGAGAGCAGCGGTCTCGCGGGCGGCGGTGAGGACCTCGTCCGGATTCAGGAAGGGCGTGGCCTTGACCGGCGTGTCGAAGCGCGAGGACTGCGAGCAGAAGTGACAGTCCTCAGGGCACCCGCCGGTCTTGGCGGAGAGGATGCCCTCGATCTCGACCTCGGGCCCGCACCAGACCAGCCGGACCTGGTGGGCCAGCGAGGCGAGCGCCATCACGGCGCCGTCGGGGAGCGCGGCCAAGGCGGCCAGCTCTTCGGCCGTGAGGAGGCGGCGCTCGTCGAGGAGGGCCGCCTCTGCTCCGGCGATCACGGCCCTGTCCGCCGCGCTGAGGGCGACTTGGGGAGGAGGCGGTGGCGCCGCAGCGGCGGAGGTTGCAGCGGCGGAGGTTGCAGTGGCAGCGGAGCGGAAGGCGACAGGGCTCGTGGTGGTCACGGCGCCCACGGTAGTGGCAGGGTGTGGGGCGCCGGAAGTTGGGCGGCGTGTGGGAAGGAGCGGCCATGGCCTGGGATTTCTCGACCGAACCGGAGTTCGAGGAGAAGCTGGAGTGGATGCGTGGCTTCGTGCGGGAGGAGGTGTTCCCGCTCGAGACGTTGGATCTGACCTACGACCAGGTGCGGGTCGTGATCCGCCCGCTGCAGGAGCGGGTCAAGGCCGAGGGTCTGTGGGCGGCGCACCTGCCGGCGGCCCTGGGCGGGATGGGCTTCGGGCAGGTGCGGTTGGGGCTCATGCACGAGATCTTGGGGCAGTCGCCGTTGGCGCCGGTGGTGTTCGGCAACAACGCTCCCGACTCGGGGAACGCGGAGTTGCTGGCGGTGGGTATTGAGGCGTCGGGGAATGAGTCGCAGCGCTCGCAGTGGTTGCAGCCCTTGTTGGATGGGACGCTGCGTTCGGCCTTCTCCATGACCGAGCCCGACACCGCTGGATCCGATCCGACGCTGTTGAAGACATCGGCCGTGTTGGACGGCGAGGAGTGGGTCATCAACGGGCACAAGTGGTTCACTTCCAACGGGTCCGTGGCTGATTTCTTGATCGTGATGGCGGTGACCAATCCGGACGTCCATCCGTACCAGGGGTCGTCGATGATCATCGTGCCGGTGTCGACGCCGGGCGTCGACATTGTGCGGGACGTATCGACCATGGAGGACCCGCACACGCCGTACGGGCGCTTCGGGAACCACGCCGAGATCGTGTACCGGGACGTGCGGGTGCCCGTGGGGAACCTGATCGGTGTGGAGGGGTCGGGGTTCGTGCTGGCGCAGCACCGGTTGGGGCCCGGTCGTATCCATCACTGCATGCGCTGGCTGGGGCAGTCCCGTCGTGCGTTCGACATGCTGTGCGAGCGGGCGGTGTCCCGGTATGCGCACGGGTCGATGCTGGCGGAGAAACAGACGATCCAGA
The DNA here is from genome assembly GCA_963745665.1 of uncultured Acidimicrobiaceae bacterium. Lineage (GTDB taxonomy): Bacteria > Actinomycetota > Acidimicrobiia > Acidimicrobiales > RAAP-2 > Bog-473. The sequence continues at coordinate 649,624 of CAVUYE010000003.1, forward strand.
ACTGGGTGGCCGACTCGATGGCCGAGATGCAGGCGGCCCGGCTGATGACCTTGCAGGCGGCCTGGAAGATGGATCAGGAGGGGGCGGCGGCGGCCCGGGTGGAGATCGCCATGATCAAGTACTTCGGGGCGAAGGTTTTGTACGACGTGATCGACCGCGCCATCCAGGTGCACGGGTCGCTGGGGTTCTCGTCGGACCTGCCCCTGGAGTCGATGTACCGCAATGCCCGGGCGGCCCGCATTTACGACGGGCCCGACGAGGTGCACCGCCAGACGGTGGCCCGGCGGGTGCTGAAGGGGTACTCGCCGCACGAGGTGCCGACCGAGCACATCCCGACCCGGCGGGCCGAGGCGCAGCGGCGCTTCGCCGACGTGTTGGAGGATCTGACGGTGGACGCATAGGAGTGTCCCCGATTTCGCTGGTGTCGCCGGCGGTTCGGGTGACTCCGTGCGGGCATCATCCGCGACTGTGGGTCATCGCCTCGATGTTGTTCCCGTCGGGATCGCGCACGAACGCGCCGTAATAGGTCGCGTGGTACTGGGGCCAGAACTGCGGTTCGTGCAGCGGCTCGGCTCCGAGGTCGAGGGCGGCCTCGTAGAAGGCCCGTACGGCAGCCTGATCGGGTGCCAGGAAGGCGATGTGGGTCTCCCGGAAACCGTCGCCGGTCTGCTGCTGCCCAATCCAGAAGTCTGCGGACGGTGGGATGCCGTAGCCGATGGAGTCGCCGGTCTCCATGATGCGCGCGTTGTCGAGTGGGGCGAGGACGGCGTCGTAGAAGGCGGCGCTCCGGGTGAGGTCGGCGCACTGGATGGAGACGTGGGCGAGCATGCGATCCAGTGTGTCAGTCCCGAAAGTTTGCTGCCATCTCCGACCCTTGGGGTGGGTCTGCGTGGTGGCCTAATCTGCCGCGGTGCGTCCCGACGTGGAGCTGACGTGGAGCTGACGATCGACTGGACCACGGTCGCCACCTTCGCCACGGCCATCGGGACACTGGTGCTGGCCGTCGCCACGTTCGCCGCCGTCCGCTCGGCCAACAAGGCGGCCCGGGTGGCCGAGGCGGCCTTCGAGGTGAATCTGCGCCCCGTGCTCGTCACCTCCCGTCTCGACGATCCAGCGCAGAACGTCCGCTGGGTCGACGATCACTGGGCCCATGTCGAAGGCAGCCAGGCCAGTGTTGAGCTGGTGGACGGGATCATCTATCTCGCCATCTCCCTGCGCAACGTGGGCTCAGGTCTCGCGGTGACGTTCGGTTGGTCCGTCATCACCGAGCAGGTCACCAGCCGCGACTTCCCGCACGCTGATCCGGTGGCTTTCCGGATGCAGACGCGTGATCTCTACATAGCCCCCGCCGACATCGGTTTCTGGCAGGCGGCCATCCGGGAACCGAGCGATCCGGATTACAGCGCCTTGAGCCAGAACGTGCGGAACGCCGAGCCCTTCACGATCGACGTGCTCTACGGTGACCACGAAGGCGGTCAGCGCACCATCACCCGTTTCGGGATGATCCCGAAGCGGAAAGGCGACGACTCGATGTGGTTCCCAGCTGTGGCACGCCATTGGAACCTGGATCGTCCGGATCCGCGCTGAGCCGGCCGATCCGGCGAGATGGCGTGAGCCCCTCCGGGATGGGTCCGGCGGATCAGGGGCGGAGACCCCGCAGCAAGGCTATGCAGAGGCGCTCGTAGCCGGCGTCCCGATCCTCCATGAAGCCGAGGTTGAGGAGTTCCAGGGAGACCCAGCCGTGGATGGTGGCCCAGATCAGCTGGGCCGTCTCCGTCGGCTCGCCTTCGGCGATGACGCCGGCCCGCATGGCGCGCTCGACGGCGGCCACGAGGTGTTCGTAGGCGCCGGTGCACTCGCCAAGGGCGTAGTCGGTCGGCTCGAAGCCCGGAACGGCCCGGAGGAACATCAACTGGTAGGCCATCGGGTGGGCGAGGGCGAGGGCCCGGTAGCGGCGGGCGCCTTCGAGCAAGGCGTCGGATGGGTCGGCGATCTGCGCCATGGCCAGCATGGCGGCACCGAGGCGTCCGAAAGCCTCGATGTAGAGCGCTTCGATGATGCCGGACTTCGACTCGAAGTGGTTGTACACGCCCATCGGGGCCACGCCGGCCGCGGCGGCGATGCGGCGCACCGAGAGGGAGTCCGGGCCCTCGGACTCGAGGATGTCGGCGGCCGAGGCGAGGAGCGCCCCCTCCATCCCGGCACTGGGGGTCCTCGTCCTGGTGCCGGTGCTTTTCGTCATGTATCTAGCTTACTGAAGAACATCGTGCTATAACTTTAGCACAGCGTTCTATACGGGATCCGGGGTTTGTTCTGGATTGAGTCGGGATCCCGCTTTTGCGAGGAGTGCCTCTGATGCCTGACCTGGTCGTCGCCACATCGCCATCCATGTCGCCATCGACATCGCAAGAGCGCCGCTGGTGGATCCTCCCCGTCCTGTGCCTCTCGGTCTTCCTGGTCGTGGTGGACAACACCATCGTCAACGTCGCCCTTCCTACGCTGAACCGTCACCTGGGTGCGTCCATCAGCTCGCTCCAGTGGATCGTCGACGTCTACAGCCTCGCCTTCGCCGGCCTGCTGCTGGCCGGCGGCGGCATCGGGGACCGGCTGGGCCGCAAGGGCACCATGCAGGTGGGCCTCGTGTTCTTTGGATTGTTCTCGGTGGCGGCCGCGGCGGCGCACACGACGGGCTCGTTGATCGCGGCCCGGGCGCTGATGGGCGTCTCGGCCGCCTTCATCTTCCCAGCCAGCCTGGCCATCCTGACGAGCGTGTTCCCGGATCCATCCGAGCGGCAGAAGGCGCTCGGGATTTGGGGGGCGACGTCGGGGATCGCGGTGGCGTTCGGCCCGATCGTCGGGGGCGCGCTGCTCGAGCACTTCTGGTACGGGTCGATCTTCCTCGTCAACGTGCCCATCGTGATCATCACGTTGATCGCCGGCCAGATGCTGATCCCGCGCCTGCCGCACCTCGCCGCCCATCCCTTCGACGTGCGGGGGGTGGTCGTCTCGACAGCGGGTGTGACGTCGCTGGTGCTCGCCATCATTCAGGGGCCGCAATGGGGGTGGGCTGCCCCGGCGACGCTGGCCTGCTTCGCCGGCGCGGCGATCCTGCTGACGGCGTTCACGATGCTCGAGTTGCGCACCGAGTGGCCGCTGCTCGACGTGCGGGTCTTCAAGATCCCCCGCTTCACCGGCGGTGCGGTGTCGATCTCGGTGGCGTTCTTCTGCCTCTTCGGCTTCATCTTCCTGATCACCCAGTACTTCCAGTTCGTCAAGGGCTACTCGACACTGTCGGCCGGCGTGCACACGCTGCCCTTCGCGGTGGTGGCGGCGATCTTCACCCCGATTGCTGCCGTGGTGGCGCTCAAGGTGGGCACACGGCTGGTCGTTTCGTTGGGGTTGCTGCTGATGGGAGCCGGTCTCGTCGTGGCGGCTTTCAACTCGTCGGAGGACACCACCTACTGGGGGCCGCTCATCTTGGCCATGGTCCTGCTGGCCCTCGGGCTGTCGTCGATCACGGCGCCCACGGCGGAGGCGGTCATGGGCTCGGTGGCCGATGACCAGCGAGGGGCCGCCGCCGGTGTCAACAACACGACCCGGGAACTCGGCGGCACGCTGGGCGTGGCGGTCTTCGGGTCCATCTTCGCCTCGGCCTACGGGCCGAAGATCATCAATGCCTTCCGTTCCTTGCCCATCCCGGCCGGCCCCAAGGCCGAGGCGCACCAATCCGTGGCGGCGGGGCTGGCGGTGGTGGGCCACGCACCGGCCGCCGCCCGGCCGGCACTGGAGACGACCATCTTCACGGCCTTCCACAGCGGGCTCGAGGTGGCGTGCATCGCCGGCGCCGGGGTGGCCGTGCTGGGCGCGCTGGCGGCGTTCAAGCTGTTGCCGGGCCGGGGAGCGCCCGAGGTGCAGGTTGCGGCCGAGCCGGCGTCCTCTTCGCTTGTGTCCGCACCCGCGTCTGCGTCCCGTCCCGTGGCTGGCGTGGATCGCTATCCCGAGTACGTCCCCTACGTGAGCGCCTGACGCTGACCGCCGCGGCCCGGGTTCCTTCTCGTCGAACTAGCTGAAGACCAGCGAGGCGCCCCGGACGCCGGCGATTACCGGGCTCGGCGTGCGCGTCACCGGGCCGGCCAGGGACAAGGTGTCGAAGCGGTCGAGCAACTGGCCCAGGACGACCCTGCCCTCGAGACGGGCCAGCGCCGCCCCGAGGCAGAAGTGCGGCCCGAAGCCGAAGCTCACGTGGGGGTTGGGATTGCGGTCGATGCGCAGTTCGCCGGCATGGGGCCCGAAGACCTCCTCGTCGCGGTTGGCCGAGGCGTAGACCAATAGGACGGGGTCGCCGGCCGCCACCGGGACGCCGCGGATGGTGGTGTCGGCCGTCGCGGTGCGCATGAAAGAGATCACCGGGGTCGTCCAGCGCAGCAACTCCTCGACGGCGGCCGGGATCAGGGACCGATCCGCTTGCAGGGCGGCCCACTGGTCTGGATTCTCGGCCAGCGCCACCAGCCCGCCAGAGATCAGGTTGCGGGTGGTCTCGTTCCCCGCCACCAGCAGCTGGATCAAGAACATCGCCAGCTCCGCCTCGGTCAGTTCTTCGCCGCCGCTCTCCGGATCCGAACCGACGTTGGCCAGGACCGACACGAGATCGTCCGCCGGCGCCTTCCGCCGTTCCTCGGCCACGCCGATCAGGTACTCCCACATTTCGACCTGGTACGCGGCGCGCTGCTCCTCGGTCTGCTCCACCTCGCCGGGGATGACGGCTTCTGACCAGTCGAAGAAGCGGGGCCACTGCGACCCGTCCACCCCCAGTAGCTCGCAGATCACCAGGAGCGGGAACGGGATGGAGAGATCCTGCACGACATCGAACGCCTCGCCGCCCTGGATCTGATCCAAGAGCGCCGTTGCCTTCGCCGTCACCCCGTCCTCCATCAGCCGAACCATCGACGGCTTGAAGCCCGGCTGCACCAGTCGGCGGTACCGGGTGTGCTGTGGCGGGTCGGTGTGCATCATGGTCGGCGGCGTCTCGTAGGAGGTGCCGATCTCGTCGGTCAGGATGCCGCGGGACGAGCAGAACGCACCCGGGTCGGCGCCGATGTGCGACACCTCCGGATGGGTCGTCACGGCCCAGAAGCCGCCGCGTTCGTAGTCGACCCAGCACACGGGCACCGTGCGCCGGAGCTCGGCGTACAACGCGAAGGGGTCGCCGCTGGCGTAGAGCGTCGGGTCGAGGATGCGGCCGGCGTCGGCGGTGCCTGTCGCGGCGGTCCCGGTGTCGGAGGGCGGGCTCATGGACCGGTGTTCAGACGATCAGTCCGTTGGGACGCGGGTCGCCCTGCGCCTCGAGGAGGAGGTAGTACGCCTCGAGCGTCCCGGGCCCGTCCGAGACCGATTCGACGGACCCGTCCTCGGCCAGGTTCAAGAGCGCGCCCTCGATGATGAAGCAGACGTCGGTGTCCTCAGTGTTGTCGGCGGGCACGTGCAGGGTGTGCACGGAATTGGCCGGCTCGTACAGGTAGGACCCGGCCTCCACGTAGAAGTCGTACTCCAGGTAGTGCCAGCGGCCCGCCGACGTGTAGGCGTCGACCGACCCGGTGTGGCGATGGGTCTGCAGCTGCACGCCGGGCTGGAAGCGGTTGAGGATCACCCACGTCCCGTGCGACGAGTCGTAGCGCACCACCTTGAGGAGGACGCCCATGCCGGTGTCGGCCCACGGCGCGTCCTCGATCGTGACGAGGCGGACCGCGTCGGCCGGGTTGGCGGGAGTGGTGATCGACATGGGATGGCGCTCCTTCTGTGGATGGTCCGATCTTGGTCCGAAGTTACTCAGGCAAGGTGGCGAGGAGGTCGAGGTCCATGGCCGCCTCGAGCGCGGCGGCCGTGCGCAACACGACCAGATCGCCGTGTTGGGGTCCGACCAGTTGGAGGCCGATGGGCAGGCCCTCGCGGCTCAGGCCGACGGGAACGCTGGCGGCGGGGGAGCGGGTCATGTTGAAGGGATAGGTGAAGTGGACCCAGTTGGCCGTCTTCACCCCGTTCACCGACCCCATCATGTCGTCGGCAAACGGCGCCAGCCCCGCGGTGGTCGGCGTCACCAGGATCCGGCAGCTGTGGAAGAGCTCGACCAGGCGCAGGTTCATCAGGTGGTAGTTGTCGAAGACCTGGAGCAGCTGCTCGGCGGTCGTCGACTGCGCGGCGTCCACGAAGTGGCGCAGCACCGGATGAACCTCGTCCCAGCGCGGGTGGCCCATGAAGGGTCGCAGGGTGCGCAAGCTGGCCGCCGCCGTCATGGTGAGGAAATCACCGACGGGGTCGGCATCAAAAACGGAATCCAGCACGACCACCTCGGCGCCCAGCGATTCGAGCACGCCCACGGCGCGCGCGCAGGCCGCGGCCACCTCGTCGTCGACCGTGGCGTAGCCCAGAGTGGGCGCGTAGGCGATTCTCACCGGGACGTGCGGGTTCTCCATGGCGGCGAGCCAGTTGGCCTCGGGGCGGGGGAGGGAGCGCAGGTCGGTGGGATCGGGGCCGACGGCGACGTCGAGGGCGAGGGCGACATCGCCGATGCGGCGGGCCATGGGGCCGTTGGTCGAGAGGTCGACCCAGCCGGGCGGGTGGGGGCCGCCGGCCGGGACGCGCCCAAGGCTCGGCTTCATGCCCGACAGGCCGCAGCACGCGGCTGGGGATCCGGATCGACCCACCGCCGTCGGAACCGGTGGCGAGGGGCACCATGCCGGCCGCCAGCGCCGCCGATGTGCCGCCCGACGATCCGCCCGGCCCGCGAGAGACGTCGAACGGGTTCAGCGAGGGACCGAAGATGGCGTTGGTCGTGTTACCCATCCAGCCGAACTCGGGCGTGTTGGTCTTGCCGACGACCACGCAGCCGGCCCCGCGCATCCGGGCCACGAAGGGATCGTCGGCGGTGGCCGGCGGGTCGTCGGCGTGGAGCGCCGAGCCGTAGGTGGTGGTGTAGCCGATGGCGTTCTGCAGGTCCTTGACCCCGATGGGGATGCCGGCCAGCGGGCCGGGGTCGGCCCCGGCGGCGATACGGGCATCGAGGGCGCCGGCCTCGTCGAGCGCCCGGTCCCCATCCACGGCGACGAACGCGTTGTAGAACGGGTCGAGCCTCTGGATCCGGTCGAGGGCGGCCTGGGTCAGCTCCCGTGCCGTGACCTCCTTGGCCCGGACCGAGCGGCTCAGCTCGGCCAGCGAAGTGGTGCGGAAGTCGATCTCTGTGCCTGCCATGTCGCCATGCCCCCTCTGGTCCCCTGCAGTTTTCCCTGCCTGGACGAGTCCGGCCAGCCCGGCGCAGTCGGCTACCCGACTTCGTCTATGCCGCCGACGGCGACAGGCCCGCGACGGCCTCGGCCAGGTCGATCCCGATCGGGACCACCGCCGGCGCCGGCGCCGTGATCCCGTGGTCGACATAGCGCTGGATATGGGCCCGGCACTCCGCCACCGACCCGTGCACGATGAGCTCGTCCACCACCGAGTCGGGGATGGCGGCCAGCGCGCCCTTGCGGTCGCCGGCGGCCCAGGAGTCCCACATCGGCTGGAGGGCGGGGCCCCGGCCGAGCCAGCGGTGGAACTCGGCGTAGGCCGGCACGTTCAGATAGGCGGTGATCATGCGGCGCCCGATGGTGCGGGCGAGGTCGGCGTCCTCGGTCACGATGACGAAGATCCGGGCCACGATGGCGCGGGGTGCCCCGCCGGACGCCTTGGTCACCTCCGCCACGGATGTGGCGACATCCTCTGCGCTGAGCCAGTTGAGGATGGCGCCGTCGGCCTCGCGGCCGGCCAGGTGCAGCATGCCGGGGCGCAGGGCCGCCAGGTAGATGGGCGGCAGCTGCTCGGGGATGCGGGCCAGGCGGAATCCCTTCACGTGGAAGGTCTCGTAGGCCTCGGTCACCTTCTCGCCGCTGAAGGCCAGTCTCAAGAAACGCAGCGTGTCGCGGACGCGCCGGTACTGGTCCTCGAAGGCCAGGCCGTTCCATTTGGCCACGATGACCTCGGAGGACGCGCCGAGGCCGCAGAAGAATCGCCCGGGCGCAGCGTCGGCCATGGCGGCCAGGCTCTGGGCGAGGAGCGCGGGGCCCCGGGTGTAGGCGGGGGTGATGGCCACGCCCAGGTTCATGGTGGGCTCCCAGGCGGCGGCCAGGGTGAGGGGGGTGAAGCCGTCGGCGCCGTCGACCTCGGCCGACCACAGGTCCGTGTATCCCAGGTCGCGGAGTCGGGCGAACCACTCGCGGTGGGCGTGCAGGGGGATGCCGTCGAAAGGGACCGTGATGCCGGGCCGGGCCGGTGGCACCCCCGGCGGGGGGCTCATTGTGGGGGGCTCATTGTGGGGCTCACTGCGTGGAGCGGCTGCTCGACGTCGGCGGACCCATTCGTCTCGGGCCCATTCGTCTCGGGCCCATTCGTCTCGGGCTCGTGCTGGAACTCCGCGTCGTCGAAGGACAGCGCCAGCTCCGTCTTCTCGTCGTCGTCGTCCGGCACCGGCACGCCCCAGCGCGCCATGCCCGCCTCCATGTGCCGGATGACGGTCTCGATGACCTCGACCCGCCCGTTGCGCTTGCTCTCCGACGAGACCACATCCCAGGGCGCCAACGGGCCGCTCGTCAGCCGCAGCATGTCCGCGACCGCCTCGTCGTATTGCGGCCGCTTCTCCCGGTTGCGCCAGTCCTCGTCGGTCAGCTTCCATGCCTTGAGCGGATCGTCCCGGCGCCGTTCGAACCGGCGCAACTGTTCCCCGTCCGACATGTGCATCCAGAGCTTGATCACGACCATTCCCTCTTCGGCCAGTGAGTGCTCGAAGTCGGCGATCTCCTGATAGGCGCGTCGCCACTGCACCTCGGTGGCGAAGTTCTCCACCCGCTCCACCAGCACGCGCCCGTACCAGCTGCGGTCGAAGATGGTCATGCCGCCCCATCCAGGCAGTGGCGGCCAGAAGCGCCACAGGAAGTGATGCCGGAGCTCGTCGGGCGTCGGCGCGGCGAACGGCGCCACGTGCACGTGCCGGGGGTCGAGCGGCTCGACCAGCCGCTTGATGGCGCCGCCCTTGCCGGCGGCATCCCAGCCCTCGAAGACGATGCAGACCGGTGGGCCGAGGTTGCCTTTGTTGAGCTGACCGCCATTGATCAGCCGCAGGTGCAACAGGCGGCGTTGCGCCTTGCCGAGGCGCTTCGTCTCCTCGTCCTTGGAGAGCTTCAGCGTGAGGTCGCAGTCCTCGAGCCGGGGATAGGACAAATGGGGAGCGTCCCGGTGCTCAGTCGTAGGGCGCGCTGCGTTGTCGTCGCTGCCGTCATGGGAGCCGTGATCGTGGTCCCCGTGATCGTGCTTGCTCACGTTGCCTGTTGTAGCCGATCCAACCGGCCGGCGGCGACCACCGATGCTGCAGCGCCCGTGAAGCCTTCCGCTGCGCCCTCTGCGGCCTGGACAGCCTGGACGGCTCGGCGCACCAGGTCCGGCTCTCCGGCGATCACGAGCAGCTCCTGATTCGACAAATGGCCCACCCGACCGACCTTTCTTCCGGATGGGTCGAAGATGCCGATGCGGGCCCCGACGTATCGAGCCGAGTCGAAGGAGAGGGTCGCCACCGTTCGATCCGTACCGTTCCTCTGGATGGTGCCCATCGCCTTGAGCTCCTCCAGCCCCAGCCACGACTCGTTGTTGTAGGACAGCACCAGCAGCTCGCAGTCGATCGACCGCACGACCGACGCCAGCGCCGCCGGCATCGTCCGCTTCGAATTGAAGGCGGATCGGGTGGATGGGTCGCGCGCATCGAGCCGTTTGCGGGCCACGCCATAGGCCTCGGGCGCGTCCCACGCCACCAGCGTCTCCCACACGTGGTAGTTGGTGAAATACCGGTGCTGGTTGTACGGCGGATCGAGGTACGCCAAATCGAAGTGGCCCAGACTCGGCCCGTCTGCCGAGCCGGATGCCGAGCCGGATGCCGTCGCCAGCTCGATCGCATCGCCTTGGATGGCACGCCCGGGCCCATGGAGCAGTTCGGGGATTCGCAACTCCAGCGGCTTGGCCGAACGGGGCGCCCACTGCTTCACGTACGCCATCTGCACGCCGGTGGTCGAGTCCACCCGGTCCGCCGCCTCGATGAGGGACGTCAACAGGAGGGGGAACAAGGGTGACCCCGCATACTCCGAGTCAATGGCGTCCCGCACGGCATCTATCCGAGCGGCATTGTGCGGTTGGAAGAAGCGGGCTTCGTGGCTGAAGGTCTGGGTCACGTAGCCGGGCTTGCCGGGGAGGGCGTTGAGGTGGGTCACAGCCGCCCGGAGCGCCGTGGCGTCGGTGGTGGCGGCGTCCGCCTCGATGTAGGTGCGGGCGAAGGTGTGCGCGTAGCGGGCGCTGTCGACGGCGGTCACGTGCACACCCTGGGCCTTGAAGGCCTGGGCGACGCGGGTGGTTCCGGTGAAGAGGTCGAGCGCGGTGGTGGCGCCGGAGGCCCGGCAGATGCGGGCGAGGACCGGGACGAGGCGGCGCTTGGAGCCGATGTATTTGATCATCGAGGGCTTTTAGCCGTCACGTTGGACCACCCTACGATGGGCGGTCATGGCGCCCGGGGACCATCCAGGAACGGCCGATGGGGGCGCCGATGGGGGAGCCGATGCCGGCGTGGATTCGCACTGGGTGCAGTGGCATGGGCCGTACGAGGATCCGTCGTCGAACCTGTCGCAGCGGCTGCGGGCGGTGCAGTCCATGCTGCAGTCCGCGCTGGACGAGATCCCGCCCCGCCGCGCCCTGGGCAGCCATCCGGAGCCCCTCCGCATCGTGAGCCTGTGTGCGGGACAGGGACGTGACGTGATCGACGTCGTGGCGACCCATCCAAGGGGTCCGGAAGTCTCGGCGCTGCTGGTCGAGCTCGATCCGGCCCTTGTGGCCTTCGCCCGGGACCGTGCTGCCAAGGCCGGCCTGGCTGGGCAGATACGGATCGTCGAGGGCGATGCGTCGCAGTCCCGCCTCTACGTCGACAGCGCGCCAGCCGACATCGTCCTGGTGTGCGGGGTGTTCGGGAACATCAGCGCGGCGGACATCACACGCACCATCCAGGCGATGCGGGGTTTCTGCGTGCCCGGGGGCCATGTCCTGTGGACCCGGCACCGGCGGCCACCCGACCTCACCCCGGCCATCCGGGCCGACTTCGTCGGTGCAGGGTTCACGGAGTTGGCTTTCGAGGCCCCTGAGGGCACGGTCATGACGGTCGGCCACCACCGCCTGGATGGAGCCCTGGTGCCCTTCGACCCAGACCAGCAGCTCTTCGACTTCGTGGGCGACGGTTGGAACCCCGCATGAATGAAGGCGACCCCGGGCCGGGCCCGGGGTCGGAAGAGGCGGTGGGGTCGGGGCCGCCGGGGCCACGGGCGCCACAGGCCGCCAAACTCCCTCGCCACCGCCTCCACCCTCTCTCACTGACCTCCATGGCCTGGCGCACCGCCAGGATGGAGCCCGCCCGGGTGATCGTGCCCGGACTCGTCATCTTCGGGCTCGATGCGATTCAGGGCACCTTCTACACCGAGGTCGCCGTCGACCACCTGGGCATCGGGTCGATCATCGGAGCGGTCCTCTTCGGCTCCTCCGCTCTGGGGCTCACCTTTTATGCGGGCATGCTCGAGCGCCTGGTCGGCTCCGTGGAGCGCAACGAGCAGGCCCAGCCGGTCCTCCACGTGCTGCGGACCCTGCCCTGGGGGCGCCTCCTCATCGCCGAGGGCATCCTGATCGTGGTCACTGCGGTGGCCTCAGTGGCCGTGGTCGTGCCGGGGCTGATCGTCGGGACGCTGTTCGCCCTGGTTGGCCCACTCATCAACCTGCTCGACAGCTCGGTGCCCAATGCCTTCAAACGATCACTGCAGCTGGTGTGGCCCCACTTCATGTTGGTCTTCCTGATCATCACGTTGCCGTTGGCGATCGAGCACGAGGTCGTCATCTTCGTTGCCGAGCTGATCCCCCACGAGCACATCTGGGCCATCTTCCTCACCACCTTCATCCTCGGCGACCTCTTCGGCATGGCGCTGGGCCTCATGGAGGTGACCATGGCGGAGCGTCTGGTGACAGGAGCGCAGGGTCCCGGTGAGGACCTACTGTCGGCGGACGTGGAGCTGCCCAGCCGGCCCAATCCGGGTCACCCATCCAAGGCGTAGCCGCCGGGTCGCCGGGTCGCACCACCGCACCAGCCGCACCAGCCATCCACCCATACGACACACAGGCGATCCAACTCACTCTTATCCGAGGAGGCCCATCATGGAAGAGACGATCCACGGAACCACGATGCCGGTGCTCGAGCTCTCGCTCGCCGACGGCGAGTCCATCGTGTCGGAAGCCGGCGAGTTCTCATGGATGTCAGATGCCGTCCAGATGGCCACCAACACCGGCGGTGGCATGGGCGGCAAGGGCATCATGGGTGCGGTCAAGCGTGCCGTGTCCGGCGCGTCGTTCATGATGACGACGTACACCGCGCAAGGCGGCGCAGGATCCATCGCCTTCGCCTCGAAGTTCCCGGGCCACATTCTGCCGATCGACGTGGCGCCCGGGAACGAGTTCATGGTCCACCGACACGGCTTCATGGCGGCCACGCCGGGGATCGAGCTGTCCATGGGATTCCAGCAGTCCTTCCGCGGCGGCATCTTCGGCGGCGAGGGTTTCATCCTGCAGAAGGTCGGCGGGACCGGACGGGCGTTCATCGACCTCTCCGGCGAGGTGATCGTCTACGACCTGGCTGCCGGGCAGACGATGCGCGTGCATCCGGGCCACGCCGGCCTCTTCCAAGCGTCGGTGACCTTCTCCGTGCAGAAGGTCCCGGGCATTGCCAACCGCTACATGGGGTCGGACGGCCACCACTTCGCGGTGCTGACGGGTCCGGGCCGCATCTGGCTGCAGTCGATGCCGCTGCCGATCCTCGCCGGAGTGATCGGCGAGTACATGCCCGACCGCGACGACCACCACGGAGTCGAGGGCGCAGCGGCCGGCATCGGGGGCGCCAAGATCCTGGGCGACATGTTCAAGTAGTCGCCGGATGCAGTGCCGTGACGGCTAGGAGAGGTTTATAGGGTTAGGTGGGACGGTAAGGGCGACGGCCTTGCCGTAGTGATTGAAGACGACGGTGCTCACGTCGCCCGGGGTGTCATCGACGATCTTGTAGACGAGGGCCGGGCCCTTGGCGGCGATGTACATGAGCCCGGTGCTCTTCTTCCCGTGGTTCACGACCGTGTCCTCGACGACGACGACCTTGTGGCCCGCGAACGTGGTGGGGCGGCCAAGGGTGAGCGGTGCCGTGTGGCCCTCGAAGGCCGCGACGGCGAGGTCGGCCGCATCGAGGAACTGGTCGAAGGAGGTGAAACGAGTGTCGACCGCCGAGAACTCGATCCACTTCCCGCCGTACGTCTCGGTCTGCGGCACCGTGGCGTGACTGGCCCAGAACCTGGCCGGTGCGTTGAAGTAGAGGACCGGGCCAACCCGCTCGATCTTGATCAGGGCGCCGTTTTGGACGAACTCGCCACCACCCTCGCCGTCGGAGTTCACGAGGAGTTCGAGGACTATCTGGGACTTGCCCTGGGAGATCTTGCCCGCGATGTGGACGCTGCCGAAGTGTTCCTCGGCGGTGATGGCCTTGATGACCCATTTGTCCGCCGAGGTGAGTGGGGCGGTGGCTGTGGAGGTGGTTGTTGGGGCGGATGTGGCTGCCGTGGCGGGTCCGGTCATAGCCGTGGACCCGATCAAGAGAATGGCGGTGGCTGCGCCAGTGGCCAGGGCAGTCAGGGGGAGCGCACCGGTGATCAGCCTGCTGCTCAGGCGGGAGCGAGATCCATCCACAGCACGAGAACCAGACGCCGCTGGGAAAATGGCGGTTCGGGACCATGCCATGTGTCTTGGTTCGGCAACGCGCGTATTGACACCGGGGGTGCGGCTACAGATGTTGTGAATCCGTTGATTTTGCCTCAGGTGGGCGCGGTCGGGCTGGTCAGGGCTGATCGGGCTGGTTCCACTCGATCCATCCCGAGCCGGTGCGACCGTCGTCGGCCCGGCACCGCACCATCGCCCGGGGGAACCGGCTGGTGCGGCCGTCGTCGTTGCGGAGCAGGACAGGGCCGAAGGCGACCGGCGTCACCTCGAGGACCAGCGGCACTCCGGCGCTGTCGGGTTCCGGGCCGGGCCCGACGGCGATCTCGATGCGCGCCCTGGATGGGAACCCGTACGCACCCACGTCCTCGGTCACCGTGAGCGCGGTGGCGGGATGGACTTCGCCCGGTTTCTGGATGTATCCGAAGAAGACGGGGATGCCGAGGTTCATCCGGATGTCGGCCAGGTGGATCCGGGTGCCGTCGTCGAGGCGCAGGGAGCACCAGCACCATCCAAAGGCCCACCAGTCCCGCACGCCCCAGGAGTGATCGCGCTGCCCCTGCCCGTCGATGCGGAAAGTCTCTCCGTCGACCGTGACGGTGCCGGTCACGAGGCAGGGGATTTCGTAGCGGGTCGTGAGGTCGTAGTGGTACGGGACACCGTCGGTCTTCCAGGTGAGGTCGACGTCGAGCTGCACCGGTGTCCCGCTCTGCTCGCCCTGGGCGTACACCTGCTCGGGCGGGTCGATGATGTGGGCCGGTGCGCTGGCGGCGAGGCGGAACTCCTCGAGGGGACGGCGCAGGTCTATCTCGATTCGTTGCCCTGCGGTGGTTTCAGACACGAGGCCGTCGCCTGGCGGCACCGGCGCCCGGTAGTCGGCCGAGCAGACGCCGGGACGGTCGGACCACACGATCCACGTCGTCCACCACGCCAGTTGGCGGTTGGGATAGAGGCCGAGCCGGAGCCAGCCGCCCATGGAGCCATCAGCGCGCACGAAGTCGCAGTAGTACGACTCGTTCCACAGGTCCTCGCCGTCAGGGATGTGCCTTGCTTCGTCGTCTGGCAGGACGACGTGCTCCGCCGTCACCGGTTCGGGCCCGGATGCATGGCGGAGGAACCTACTGGGCCGGGCACTTCGACGATGGGATCGTCGCGGTCGTCGAACTCTGTGCGGAGGGCCTTCGACATCACGGCGTGCTGGAAATACAGCGTCGTGATGTAGGTCAGTTCGAGGATGGCGACCTCATCGAGGTGGCGTTGGAGTTCGGCGAAGAGTTCGTCGGGCACGCGGCCGTGGTCGTAGACGAGGCAGTCGGTGTAAGCGAGCACGGCCCGCTCGGCCGCGTCGTAGGTGCCGTCGGGGGCCACGCTCCAGGCCGGAATGTGCGCGATCTGCTCCTCGGGCATTCCGAGTTCGCGCATCGACTTGGCGTGCTGGCTGAAAACGAACTGGCTGCCGGCGGCGTAGCCGGCTCGGATCTGGCCGAGCTCACGCAGCTTGGGATCGAGCGCACGTGCGGGCGATTGGTACAGCCCGAACCCCTTGACGCAGTGGTCGAGGATGTCGGGGCTGAGGGCGAACACCGTCCACCAGTCGCCGGTGGTGCCATCCCAGCGACCCGGCTCGGCCACGGGGTCGCGGCCCTCGAAGAGCCACTCGTACATGGTGGTGACGATGGGTGCGGTTGCTTCGTCCTTGGGGACCTGGCGGAGGCGGGGCACTGGTGGCGGATGGCGGGTGGCGAGTAGCGAGTGGCGAGTTGTGGTCTCGGAGCTGCCCTAGGCCCGGGTCGGCTGCGGCTGCGCCGCCAGCTCGGGCTCGGCAGCCAGGTGGGCGCGCTTGGCTTTGGCCGTGCCCGCCTGCGCTGGCGGATGTGCCACGTCGTCGGGGCCGAACTCCCGCAACCAGCAGGCGAACTCCAGCAGGATCCCGTCGGGATCCTGGAAGTAGATGCTGCGCACGTAGACCCCGGGGTGCAGAGCATCGCTGATGCCCCATTCGGAGTCGTCGTGATTGGCGATTTCGGTGCAATCGACACCGGCGGCCACCAGACGGTCGCGGTATTCGACGATGCGCTCCGGCGCGACGTCGAAGGCGACATGGTTCATGGAGCCGACCGCGCTGGTGAGGTCACCCTGGTCCGGTCGGGCCGCCGGCGCACTGATTCCGGGGACGCCGTCGGGCGCATCCGGGAACCAGAAGAAGGCGAGGCAGTCACCACCGCCGCAGTCCAAGAAGAAGTGCTGCCCCATTCCGGCCGGCAGCTCGATCGTCTTGACGAGCGGCATGCCGAGCACGTTCGTGTAGAAGTCGACCGTCCGCTCCATGTCGCGGCACACCAGTGCGAGATGGTTGATGCCCCGCAGCTCGAACCCGCCCGTGTTGCCTGCCATGAGCCTGCCTCCCTCGACGCCTCCCCAGGATAGGCCGCTCCCCGCAATCCTGGCGGGGCCGCGGACCGTATGACCCTCGACGGCACTGAACACGACGAAGGGACGACGCGACATGGCGGCAGCGGCGCAGGCACGGCACGCAGGTGCGGGCGGGAGTCAAGTAGATCCAGGTGGCAGGAAGGCGGAGGGAGTCCCGGCGGGCGGGGTCGGACGAGTCCATCGTCGGGCCATTGCCGGGGCTCTCTCTGCTGGGGGACTGGCCGCCGCCTCCCTCTCGCTCGCCCTGGTCTTGGCGGTGCCCGCCGGGACCGCCGGAGCGAACGGCACGCAGGCCAAGACGGTCAAGATCTCGACCGCCAAGATCGCCGGCGTCGGGACGGTGCTCACCACTTCCTCGGGCCTGACGCTCTATCGCTTCACCGAGGACTCGCCGGGAACCTCCATGTGCACCGGTGCGTGCGCCAAGATCTGGCTACCGCTGTTGGCGCCGAAGGGCGCGCGCGTATCCGGACCGCACGGCGTGAAGGGCTTGTCGCTGATCAGCGTCGCCAACGGGCACTGGCAGGTGGCGTTCCACAGGCTTCCGCTGTACCACTTCGAGGGCGACAAGAAGAAGGGACAGGCGCATGGGCAAGACGTCGCGAAGGCGTGGTTCGCGGTGTTGAAGAGCGGGATACCGGCCACTGCAACAGCCGGAGCCGGGGCCGCGACCACGACGACCGCGCCGGCCGTGTCAACGACGCAACCGACTACGTCGACGAGACCAGGCTCGAGCTCGAACTCGAGCACGGGCTCGAACGCTGGCACCGGAGCGAACGTGACGACGCCAACGCCTGCACCCACGCCGGCCACGCAGCCCACGCAGGCCACCCAACCGACGACAATGGTGACCCAGCCCCCGCCGACCACGACACCAACAACGTCGCCGCCACCGCCCCCCACGACCACGACGACGAGCGTCGGCGGCGGAGGGGTTGGCTTTTAAAGGCTGGCCCTGGGACCGGGCCAGTTGGATCCGTCAGATCCGTCAGGTGGCGGCGATGCCGACCATCGGCGCGTTGAGGTGCTTGCCGCCCATGGAGCCGTAGAACTCGGCGTTGCCGAAGGTGAAGATGCCGCCATCCCGGCCCTGGAGCCAGTAGCCGTTGGCGTTCCCGTTCGTGGCCATCCCGACGACGGGGGAGTTCAAGGTGGTGCCGACCATGGAGCCGTAGGGCGCGGCGTCGCCGAAGTCGGCCACATTGCCGTTGGCACTGGCCAGCCAGTAGCCGTTCGAACTCTGCGTGCCGGCCATCCCGGTGATGCGGTAGCCACCGGGTGCAGAGGAGGGCTGCCCTTCGTTGGGGGCGTCGCCGAAGTTGAAGACCTGGCCGGCGGCGTCGACGAGCCAGTAGCCGCCGCCCAGGTAGCTGGGCGCGGCCGCCGTGATCGGGGAACTCAAGTTGTCGCCGCCGGTCGAGCCGTAGAACTGGGCGTTGCCGTAAGCGAACACGCCGCCGTCGCTGGCGATCAGCCAGTAGCCGTTGCCGTCGAAGGTGGGTATCAGCCCGATGATCGGTTTGTTCAGCGTGATGCTGCCCGTCGATCCGTAGAACTGGGCGTCGCCGTAGGCGAACACGCCACCGTCGCTCGCGACCAACCAGTAGCCGTTGCCGTCGGGCGTGGCCGCCATGCCGACGACGGGCTTGTTGAGGCGCATGGAGCCGGTCGAGCCGTAGAACTGGGCGGCACCGAAGCTGAAGATGCCGCCGTCGGAACCCACTTGCCAGTATCCAGGCGCCGGCTTGAAGGGGATCGGACAACTCGGGCTGGCGGCCGGCGATGCGGCGGGGACGGCGGGCGCCAGAGCCGGGATCTCCGGACCGGCGCCGTTGGCCTGGAAGCTCAGGTCGGCCAGGTACATCGGGCGGATGCCACAGCCCAGGTAACCGATCGTCGAGCCCTGCCAGGCGGCGAAGGCCATGACCAGCTGGGAGTTCCCGCCCGATTCGGGCAGCGCGTACACGTCGGGGCCGCCCGGACCCGACATGCCCGGGGCCGAGACGAGCAGTGGCTGCGAGGTCGACATGTCGGTGCACGCGGCGGCCGGACCGGAGGGACAGGTGGCCCAGCCGACGGCGTAGGTGGAGGCGCCCTCGTCGCTGCCCGAATAGAAGAGCGTGTAGCTGGGTGTCGTGGTTGGGTCGCTACCGCCGGTGGTGGTCGTGGTCTCGACCATGTCGGGTCCCTCCACGATGCCGCTCTGCCACGCCTCGTCGTTCTGCATGAGCTCCGTGGGTGAGCCGTCCGGCATGTAGGTAGTGGGGTCGAGGGGCACCGACCAGAGGATCGTGCTCACGGGGGGGTTGAGGTGGTTGCCGTCGCTCTTCCAGATGAGCCAGGTGTCACCCGTCACGGAGTCGGTGAAGATGTCGGGGTCGATGCTGCCGCCGAGGTCTTGCGTACTGTCCACCGTCGGGTCGCTGTAGCCGACTTGGTTCTGGCAGACCATCGGCTGATTCTGGTTGTCGGTGTACGGGCCCGTGGGGAGGAGAGACGTGGCCATGCCGATGCACTGGTCACCGGTCGAGATCTCCGTCGACGTGTAGTACATGACGAAGTCGTTGTCGGTGTCGTCGCGCACGACGCTCGGGGCCCACGTGTTGCCCGGCTTGGCCCACGAGCCCACCTGGGGCAGTGCGTCCACTCCGTTGAGCGGGCTCCAGCCGACCCCGTTACTCGAGACGGAGACCTGGATGTTGATCCTCTGGCTCGCCGGGGCGAAGTTCTGCGTGGCGAAGCCGTAATAGATGCCGCCCCATTGCAGGATGCTCGGGTCGGGGAAATCGCTGTCGTGCACCGGCGCCCAGTTGGTGGCGCCCGCCGGCGGCACGGCGGCCAGTCCGACCGACGCCACGGTGCCGGTGACGACAACGAGCGCGGCCAGGACCGCCAGAGCGGTCGCGGCGTGGCCAGGAAAATCTCGACGTCGTCGTCCCTGCATCGGTGAGAAGGTCACCGTCCTCCCTGTCGGATCCGTGATCGTCGTTCCCAACCGATTCCGCGTGAGGTGCGGTGAACATGGTACCGATGCGGCCCGCCCACCGACAGCCCGAAACAGGCGTTCACCGGACGTTCATCTGTTGGGTGCCGCCTGGGGCCCACCCCCCGGGCGTCCACCATCCACGCCGGTTCCCTATAGGTTCCTCGGGAACAGCAGGGGCGACGGGCCTGCACGGCATACCCATTTGACGCATGGGCAACGGATTCGGTTCCACATGACGGCACTCTGTAACGAGATTGTGACAAGGAAGCCCGACAAGGATGGCTGAGACAGGGAAGGCTGAGACAAAGATGGCAACGACCGCTCAACACAAGCCCGTCGTCGACGCCGGGTTCAAATTGCTGAACCTCACGCACAGGGCGGCGCTGCGCATGACCGGCGGCCGCTGGCCCAACCTCCTGTTCGGCATGCCGGGCGTGGAGCTCCAGACGATCGGGCGCAAGTCGGGCGAGCCCCGCACCACCATGCTGACGACCCCCATCCACGACGACAGCCTGGTGGTGCTGATCGCCTCGAAGGGCGGCGACCCCCGCGACCCGCAGTGGTACCGCAACCTGGTGGCCAACCCCGACGTCCGGATCACCATGAACGGGCAGTCCCGCGCCATGCGGGCCCGGACGGCCTCGCCCGACGAGAAGGCAGCCATGTGGCCCGACATCGTGGCCGTCTACAAGGGCTACGACAGCTATCAGAAGAAGGCGGGTCGCGACATCCCGGTCGTGATCTGCGAGCCGCGCCCAGGCTGAGCACCATCCACGGGCTCAGCCGGCAGCGCGGTGCCGCCCGCGGTGCCGCCGCCGGTGGGGTCTCTGGTGGGGTCACCGCCGGAAGGTGGCGGTACGATGCGCCCGATGTCAATGGAGCCTGCCGGCTCACCAGGTGGATCGATAGAAGGGACCGGGGCCGAGATCGGTACCGGGTCGGAGGATGCCGCCTTCGACCTGAGCATGGCCGTCTCGCAGCTGGCGTCGAACAGCACCGATCTCCGCATCATGCTCAAGCTGCTGGTGACCCAGCTCTCCGACGCGCTGGGCAACCGGATCGCGGTGGAGCGGGCCGGGCGCTTGCGCAAGTCCGACGAGATCAAGTCGGTGCGCATCAGCCTCGGGGACGACACGCTCGAGGCGGCGGTCGAGGGCGGCACTGTGCGCTGCAGCATCGGGCACTCCTCGGGCGGCATCCGGATCCGTAGCGAACAGGTCGGTATGGACGCCTGGCTCACCCGCCTGCTTGACCACCCTGCAGGCGGAAGCGGCGCACAGCGAGCAGACCCGCCAGGCGTTGGAGAACATCGTGATCGGAGGCCAGTGATGAGCGAGGAGTCAGTATGAGCGAGGAAACGTCGTCGCCGACGGAGGCGGCGCGGGACACGGCACCACCGCCCCCGCCCGAAGCACCCGCAGCCGCACCCGTACCCCAGCGACCTCCCGAAGGACGCGGCGCACCGGCTCGAGGAGCTCGAGCACGGCCTCTTCACGTCGGACCTCTCGGTCAACGAGTTCCTCCTCGTCAAGGAGGCCGGCTTCCATCCCCTGGGCTTCGTGATGGGCTCGTCGATCTACCACATTGGGATCCAGACCCGGAAGTGGGGGCAGAGCCAGGAGCTGACCAAGCTGACCGAGGCCATGTACACCGCCCGCGAGCTCGCCATGAACCGGATGGAAGAGGAGGCCCAGGAGCTCGGGGCCGACGGCGTCGTGGGCGTGCGCCTCGATGTGAACTATTACGAGTGGGGCAACGACTCGGCCGAGTTCATCGCGTTCGGCACGGCGGTCAAGGCCGAGGACGGGACCTCGTACCGCAACGTCCAAGGAAAGCCCTTCACTTCGGACCTCTCGGGTCAGGATTTCTGGACCCTCATGCAGACCGGGCACGTGCCGCAAGGTCTCGTCATGGGGACCTGCGTCTTTCACATCGCGCATCGCAAGTTCACGCAGGCGCTCGGGTCGATGGGCCAGAACGTCGAGCTGCCGAACTTCACCCAGGCGCTCTACGAGGCCCGTGAGCTCGCCATGACGCGCATGCAGGACGAGGCGACCCAACTGCAGGCGAGCGGCATCGTCGGCGTGCGCCTCGAGGAGAAGTCGCACCAGTGGGGCTCGCACACGATCGAGTTCCTGGCGCTCGGCACCGCCGTCACCAAGCGCAGCGGGGAGGTCACCCTGCCCAAGCCCACGACCATCATCTCCTTGGACAACTGATGTCCGTCGCGGACGGGCCCGCTGGGGGCGGCCCACCGCCCGATGCCGCGGTGACCCCGGCCGGCGGCCCCCAGGGCGACCTGCCCGAGGCGGCGGTCCGCCGCCTTGAGGCCGACTCCTTCTCCTCGGGCCTGAGCGTGCCCGACTTCGCGGCCTGCCTGGAGCTCGGGCTCCAGCCCGTCGCCCTGGTGCAGGGGTTCTGTGTCATGCAGTGGGGCTGGTACGGGCCGGGCGGCACCATGCGCGGCATGTCGCCCTACATGGGCGGCCAGCAGTCACCGGGGTCGTACTCGGAGACCTACCGCTGCCCGCACGGCTTCGTCTCCAACGAGCACCGCAGTTGGGGCCAGAACCTCGAGCAGCCCTGGGTCGAGGATGCCTGGGCCCACGGCTACGGGACCGCCTACGCCCGCATGCTCGAGGAGGCCGGCACGCTCGGCGCCCACGGCGTGATCGGGGTGGCCGACCAGGTCTCCAACGTGGCCGACACCGGAACGACCGAGTTCCACTTCCTCGGTACCGCGGTGACCGTCGAGGGCGGTCCAGCCCCCGCCGGTGGGACGCCCTGGAGCACGTATCTGGCCGGGCAGCGCCTGACCAAGTCGATTGAGGCGGGCTTCATGCCCGTCGCCGTCGTGGCGTCCCTGGCCTCGGTGCGGCTGTGGGCCTACTGCATGACCGAGTACTACATGGAGGGCTCCATGGGCGGGTGGGGCAACAACATGGGTCCGGCCTTCGTCGAGCAGGTGAGCAAGGCGCACATGGCCGCACGCCAGCTGGCCCGCAAGCACGTGCGCCAGCAGCTGTCCGGCGACGAGCTGCACGGGGCGACCATGGAGGTGGTCACCCGGGAGCTCTCGGCGGGCGACGAGGTCATCGACTGCACCCTGCGGGGAAACCGGATGCGACGCTTCAAGGACTTCGACCCGGTGGTGCTGCCGCGGCCGACAGTGCGGCTGGCATGAGTGAAGCCCCCGTCCAGGATGTCCGGGCCGAGATGCTTCGTGGGGCCCAGGCCCTGGCCACCCCCGCGCCACCATCCAGGGAACGCGGCATCACCTCGGACCTCTCGGTCGACGAGGCCCTGCTGGTGCACGCAGCCGGATGGGAGCCTCTCGACCTCGTGTGCGGCGTCGCCGTCGTGTCGGTCCCGGTCGGGGTCTGGAACTGGGGGAGAGGCTCCATCGCCATGGCCTCGGACGCCCACAATGCGGCCGTGGATCAAGCCTCCCGCCTGTTGCGCGGGGAGTGCGGCAAGGTACACGGGCACGGGGTCGTGGGGGTGCGGGTCGAGGTGTCGGTCCGGCCGCACCACGTCGACGTCGAGCTCGTCGGCACGGCAGTGCGGCCCATGGGCGGCGGCGCCGCACCGGCCACGCCCTTCGTCTCGGACCTTTCGGCCCGTGACTTCACCCTGCTCCAGCGCGCCGGCTGGATGCCCGTCGGGCTCGCCTTCGGTGCCGCCTTCGTCTACGCCCCCCGGCGCACCGCCGGCACCGCCATCAAGCAGAAAAGCCAGAACGTCGAGCTGACCAACTACACCGAGGCCATGTACTCGGCCCGCGAGTCGGCCATGGAGAGGATGCAGCGGTCCGCACTGGACGTCGCAGGCGAGGGCGTGGTCCAAGTCAAGGTGACCGAAGGGCCCATGAGCTTCGCCCGCCATGCCATCGGCTTCACGGCCTGGGGGACAGCGGTCAAACTGGTGGCCAAGGCGCACCAGTTTGTGGAGCCGCAGATGGTCCTGCCGCTCGATGACGCGGTGGTGACCTTCGACGCAGAGAGCCTGCGCAGCGCAAACCAAGGGAGACGCCGATGAGTCCGACCAGAGACTGGGACGCCTGGGCCCGGACCTTCGAGTCGATCGACGGCCCGGACGACTTCGCCGCCCTGTTCGCCCCAGGCGGCCGGTTCTGCGATCCGGTGACGCCGTGGACCACCGATCTGCACAAGGTGGCCACGGACACCGACGCCATCTTCCCGGATTGGAACCAGCGGGTGGACCGGATCCGCGGCGGAGAGGACTGGGCGGTATTCGAGTGGACCGGGACGGCGACGTTCCACCCCGGCGAGGGCAAGGCCGGGGTCCCCGTCTCCATGACGGGCGCCACCGTCATCGACGTGGACGCCGACGGCTTGGTCACTGCCTGGCGCGACTACCTCGACACCAACGAGCCCACGCAGCAGATCACGGCCGGGCTCGAGCGGGCCCTCGAGGGCGGCTGACCCACTCGAGGCTCAGCCTCAGCCCTCAGCCTCAGCCCTCAGCCTCCGCCGCCACCGCCCGCACGTGGGCCAAGCGGGCATCGTGGGCCACGTCGAGATCCTCCGCCGCCTTCTCGTCGCTGGCCATCTCGGCGTCGATGTCGGTGTCGGCCCAGCCGATCACGCCCATCTCCTCGAACGCGCCGCGCAGCTTGGGCCCCCACAGGCCGATGTCCCGCAGAATCGGCACGATGCGCATGAAGAGGAAGTTGCGGAACTCGCGCAGCGTCTCGCTGTTCTCCACGTAGACGCCGATCTCGGGCGGCAGGTCCAGGCGCTCCCAGACCTCCTCGCCGAGGAAGCGGTCCCGCATCAGGTAACAGGCCTCGATGCAGAAGTCCTCCCGCTCGCCGCGCTCGGCATCGGTCAGCTGCGGGTAGTAGTCCCGCAGCGCCAGGCGCCCGAACATGACGTGGCGCGCCTCGTCCTGCATCACGTACGCATTCAAGGCCTTGGCCAACGGGTTCTGCGCGTTGTTGCGGATCACCCCGAACGCCGCCAGCGCCAGACCCTCAATGAGCACCTGCATGCCGAGATACGTCATGTCCCACCGGCTGTCGGAGATGACGTCATCGAGCAGCGCCTTGAGATACTGGTTGAGCGGGTACACCAGCTGCACCTTCTCGTGCAGGTAGCGGCTGTAGACCTCGACGTGGCGCGCCTCGTCGATGACCTGCGTGGCCGCGTAGAACTTGGAGTCGATGTCGGGCACGGTCTGCACGATCTTGGCCGTGCAGATCAGCGCGCCCTGCTCGCCGTGCATGAACTGGCTGAAACGCCAGGCCTCGACGTGGCGGCGCAGCTCGCCCCGGCGCTCCTCGTCCATGTCGTCCCACCACGGGGTGCCGAAGATCGGCAGGATCTCGTCGGGCATGCCGACGGGATTGGTCAGGTCGACGTCAGTGCTCCAGTCGAGCCGGTCGCTGCCGATCCACTGGCGCCGGGTCCCCTTGTCGTAGAGGCGCAGGAGCTGGTCCCGCCCACCGGTGTAGTTGAAATCGAACATGGTGGTCGACGGCGACTCGATGCCCCACTTCGGGTCGAAGTCGAAGACCGAGTCGGTGACGGACGGGCTCGTAGTCATGAGGCCCCCTTTCGGGGCGGCAGCCGGCGGCGTGTCGCCGCAGGAAACGCTAGCCCTTTGCGCTCCTCCGGGCAGCATGGGGAGTCCGCCCCGTGTGATCGTGCCGACCGGGTACCGGGAGCCTGGCCCGAATATCGACCGGACCGTGACGGAACGGCGCTACCGGAAGTCGAACGCGACCTTTATGGCACCGCTCTCCTGCTGGTTCGCCAGCGCCATGAAGGCCTCACGCCACTGCTCCAGCCGGAAGGTGTGCGTCAGCATGCCGGTCATGTCGATCCGTCCCTCGGCGGCCAGGCGCAGGTACTGCGCGATGCCGTGCATGCGCACGCCGTCGACCTCTTCGACGCCGAAGGCGTTGGAGCCGACCCACGAGATCTCCTTGAAGTACAGCGGCGACCACTCCCAGCGCTCGGGTGCGTGCACGCCGCTCTTGACCATGGTGCCCCGCTGCTTCAGGAGGCGGACCCCGATCTCGGCCGTCTCCGCCGTGCCCACGGTGTCGTAGACGACGTCGAAGCCGCCCGGGTGCGCCATCGGCAGCCCGCTGCCCTCGAACCTGTTCAGGACGCCGCCCGACCACGCCGCCGCTTCTTCCAATAGCTGCTCGACGGGGAAGGGGTCGACGACGGTGGCGCCGAGCTTGCGGGCGAGCGCGGCCTGGGCAGGCCAGCGCGCGACCACCATGACGTCGACGTCGGGGTACAGAGCCTTGATGATGGCGACGGCCGTGCTGCCCAGCGCGCCGCCGCCGTAGACGAGCACCTTGCCACCGGGCGGCGGCGGGTGGCGCGTCACGGAGTGCAGTGACACCGCGAAGGGGTCCCCGATGACGGCCACCTCGTCGGTCACGCCTTCGGGGACGGGAATGAGCATCGACTCGTGTGCCGGCAGGTAGTCGGCGAACCCTCCGGGCGCGTCCTTCGACGTCCCGGTGTGGATGCCCGCCGCGATGGGGCCCTGGGTGAAGTGCCAGCACAGGCTGTAGTCGCCGGCCTGGCACGAGGGGCAGGGCGGGTCGATGCCGCGTGGGCCACAGGACAGCCATGGATTCAGGACGACACGCTGGCCGACCTCGACGGTGGTCACGGCGGGACCGACCTCGACGACGTCGGCCACCACCTCGTGCCCGAAGACTGTGGGGAAGGTGAAGAACCCGTTCAGCGCGCCATCGCCGAAGTCGTCGCCGAAGTCCATGAAGACCATCTTGGCGTCGGAGCCGCAGATGCCGGTCAGCCGCGTCTTGGCGACGCACCAGTCGTCGCGCAGGAGGCGGGGGCGGTCGAGCTCCTCGAGGCGCATCGGAGTCCGTGAGAGCCCGACCATGAGACTGTTGGACTCGTCCGGTGGCGTCCAGCGGTCACCGCGGACGCCGTAGAGCAGACCTTGCATTCGTACGCTCCTCCCCTCCTAGTCGAAGGGGCCGCCGAAACCGAGCTGCCCCATGAGGATCCCCGGCCCGACCATACCGCTGTTGCCGGTGTTGGTCGGGTGGCCCCCACCGAGCGCGATGCCGAGCACGACGAGCGCCAGCCAGCCGAAGCCGACGATGATGCCCGCGAGCGCCAGCCCGTTGCCCTTTTGGAGGCCCTTGGAACGCGTGATCTGGGCGCGGGCGACGAAGCCGAAGATGACTCCGGCGATGGCCGGGAGGAAGAACAGCCCGGCACACGAACAGATCAACGACGCGATCGCGAACCCGTTCGTCTTCTGGTTGACGGCCGGGCCGTAGGGCGCGCCAGATCCCTGCGCCGGCTGGCTGCGCGGCCGGCCCCGTCGTTTGGCCATAGGGGTATGCGGCCGGTCCCTGTGGAGGCCAGGTTGGCACGGGTTGGGCCGGCGCGCCCGCCGGCCGCAGGTCCGGCGGACCAGTCCACTGTTCGGGCGAGTACCACCTGCCGTCCGAGGCCAACCACCATCCAGGACCCTGTGAGGTGTTGCTCATGCCGTACCTGATCAGTTCGCGCCTCGTGCCGCCAGGAGCATAGGAGTCAGCCCTGCGGCCGGTGGCGAGTTCACGAGACGTACGGGCAATGCCGGCATCCCGACTCGCAGCAGTGGCCGCGGCGCGCCAGGTAGCCGGCCGTGAGGACGGTCAACCCCGAGCGCGGGTCGACGTAGGTGTCGGCACCGGTACGCGAGGGCCTCGGCGTGCGCCCGGATGATCTGCGGGTAGGCGGGATCGTCCGGCGACAGCCGGTCGGCATGCGGCTCCGTGAGGGGACGCGCCGCCAGTTCGTCGGGGACGGGGAGCGCGCCGGTTCGTGTGTTCCCGGCTCATCGTGCGGCTCGTCCATTCGACCGGCGCCGCAAGACCGAAGCAGAAGGCCCGGCCCCCCGTTGAAGGGACCGGGCCTCGCGCACTACCTCCGTGCGGCCCTCTTGGCGGGACCCCGCTTGGCCGCCTTGCGCGCCGGTGCGCTCTTGGCCGGAGCCTTGCGTGCGGTGGTCCTGCGCGCCGGTGCCTTCTTGGCGGCAGCGCGGGCCGGTGCCCTCTTGGCGGCAGCCGGAGCGGCGGACTTGCCCGCAGCGGCGACGGCGGCGTCGCTCGTCGGGAACGCACCCTTCACCAGCTTGGGTGCCGTGGCCGGGGCCAGGACGGCGTCCTTGAACGCCTTCACCGGGCGTGATGCGCGCCTTCTTGGAGGCCTTGATGCGGATCGCCTCACCCGTTGCCGGGTTCCGACCCATGCGGGCCGCCCGGTTGACCTTGACGAACTTGGCGAAGCCCGGGATGGAAACCGGCTCACCCTTGGAGACGACGGCGGTGACGACATCAGTGAATCCGTCGATGACGGTGATCACGGTCTTCAACTCGACGTCGGCCTGGACCGCGACTGCTTTTGCTAGTTCTCTCTTGTTCATGGCGCCCATTGTGGCCGACGCGCGCCCTGCAGTGCACATCTTTCCGGGCACGAACGCAGATTTTTGTGCTCAGAGTTCACTTTGACTGCGCTCGAAGGCCGCCACTCCAACGCCCATCACGGACCGCAACGGGTCATCTGAAGGCGGGAAGAGAGGGTCCGGCGCCGCGTCGTGGGGGCCCGTCTACCCCGTCCACTGCCCCCAGTAGGGGCGGGCACCCTTGCTTTTTTCCATGAGGATGATCACCGTTCCCCACGGGTCGTGGCACCAGGTCGTCCGCAGCCCGGCCACATCGGCCACACCCGCGGTGAGGAACTCGACGCCGCGGCCCTCGAGATCGGCGCGCGTGGCGCCGATGTCGTCGCACAGCATGCCGATGTGGGTGACGCCGACCCTGGTCACAGAGGGACGCGCCGATTCCGGCGGGACGACGTTGGCCGCCGGATATTCGATCAGCTCGATGACGCGGTCGTCTGCCCCAAAGCCCACGATCGACGCGTGGAGAACCACCGGGGACGGGACGAGCTCACCCATGTCGTGCTCGATCTGCTCACCCTCCATCCGGTACGGCGGTGACAGCACGGTGAGGCCGAGGACCTCGGAGTACCAGCGGGTGGCGGCCTCCACGTCGGGGACGCAGACGGCGGAATGGGCGAGGCCGGTCAGCACCCGGTCAGCGTAGAACGCGGGAAAACGGGGCCGGGAGGGATCGGAGCCGGGAGGAAAACGGGGCCGGGGGTGCTGGGAAGGAGCTGGGGAGGAGTCTCGGCCCTCAGGTCCAGCGGGCGATCTCGTGCTGCAGGCGCTTGTTCACGGCGCGGAATCGGACTTTGGTGCGCCGGTTGACCTTGCGCAGGCCGATGACGCTCACGAACACCAGGGGAGCGGCGAAGGCGGAGAGGGCGCTGAGAATCACCAGGCGCAGTCCCTTCTGGCTGCTTCCACCGTGCGGCACGGCATTAGTTGTACACCCTGGGACGGGCGTTGTGGATCGTCGCAATGCGTGCACTCCCGCGGCGCAGGCGCTAGGCATTGGGAAGTGAGAAGGCCCAGATGAGGGAGGCCGAACCCCCGATGCAGCCAGACGAGGCCGGTGCTTCCGGCGGCATCTCGCCACAGGGCTCGGACATCGACGCGGCCAACGACGCGGCGAAGGCCTCGGACAAGGGCGCTGTGGCGGGCGCCGCGAATGGCGCGGCGGATGACGCGGCGGAGCGGAAGTCCGAGGGCAAGAAGAAGATGAGGACGCGGCGCGGGCACATGCCGCGGCGCATCTCGGCGTGGGTGCTGGTCGTGCTGGCATCCATCCTGATCCCAATATCGGTGATCTCGGTGTGGGCCATCCGCACGGTGACCAACACCGATCAGTACGTCGAGACCATGGCGCCTCTGGCGCGCAATCCCGTCATCATCGAAGGCCTGGCGACTCGTGCCACCGACGCGCTGTTCTCGACCCATGTCGTGCAGAACAAGGTCACGCAGGCGCTGCCGAAGTCGGCCAAGCCACTCGTGGCGCCGATCGTGACCGAGGTGCACTCCTACGTCTACGGGCTGGCGCTCAAGGTCTTCGAGAGCCCGAAGTTCGGCAAGCTGTGGGACACGCTCAACCGGCACAGCCATGACGCGGTGATCAACATCCTCACAGGCAAGCAGACGCCGCTGCAGCAGAAGCTCGCCAAGGGCGGGCAGCTCGCCCTCAACCTGTCGCCGGCGCTCAACAACCTCATCGACGAGGCGAACTCGCACGGTGTGACGCTCTTCAACCCGATCAAGGCGGCGTCGAACCAGGGGCTCAGCTTCACCGTCGTGTCGAAGGCCCAAGTCTCGAAGTTCTCCGGGCTGTTCAACCTGATCGTCAAGTTCAAGTGGATCATTCCGGTCGTCGCCCTCGTGCTGGCGATCCTGGCCATGCTGCTCGCCGTGGAGCGCCGCAAGACGCTGCTGCGGCTGTCCCTCGGAGTGGCCCTGATGACCCTGGTGCTGATGGTGGGGTACTCGCTCGGGCGCATCACCTTCCTCAACCAGGCGGCCAGCGGCGGCTTCAAGACCAGTGGCGCCGCCGCCGTCTTCGACACCGTGCTGCGTTACTTGAAGGCCGACCTGCGCTGGACCCTGCTGGCGTCGGTGGTGGTGGCCTTCGTGGCCTGGCTGGCCGGTCCGGCCCGCTATGCCGTGTGGATCCGGCGGACATGTGCCTCGGGCGCCCACTGGGTCGGCGGGCAGGCACACGAGCTGTCGTCGGGCGCCGGGCGGGCCGCTGCCGAGTCGAGCCGGGCGCGCCGCACCGCCGGCTGGATACTCGAGCACCGCAACGGCCTGCGCATCCTCGGCGTCATCGTGGCGGGGCTCTTCCTCGTCTTCGGCGGGAACCTGACGGGGTGGAGCCTGCTGGTGATCGCGATCGTGCTGGCCGTGTATCTCGGGCTACTCCAACTGGTGGCCGTCTGGGCCGGCAAGGTGGCCGAGCCGGGGACCGAGGGCGATTCTGGGACCCAGGCCGGGGGCGAGGGCGGGGCGAAGGTGCCCGCAGGCAGGGTCTGAGGGAACGCCGCCCGGTAGGCGCCCGGGCCCGTTCCACAATTCTTCGGCGTGCCAGGGCGGGCACACCTGATTCTTACGACGCGTTTATGGAGCACCCCTAATCTCGTTGGCATGTCGCTGCGGTGGAGGATCGGTCTGGTGGCGATCGTCGCCGCCGCGGTCGTCGGCGGCTTCATGCCGCACGACGTGCTCTCCACCGCCGGCAGCTCGGCCACCCAAGTGGTCCGGGCCGTCGAAGCGCCGTTCTCCGGCCCGGTCACCTGCCTCGATGCCACCTGCGGCAAGGGCAGCCCGGCACCGGCCGCACCCTCGCCGGGGGTCGCCCTGGTGGCGGTCGTGGCCGGCATGGCGGTCGCCGCCGCAGCGGCCGCCCGCATCCGCCGCCGGCGGGGACAGGTGCTCGCCCTCCCCGCTGGCGCGCTCGACCGCCTGTTCCACCCGCCTCAGTTCTCCTAGCTCGACCTGCGCCCGCAGGCATCAATCCCCGGAGCGAATTCCTCGCCTCCGTCTCGAGCTTCCGATGGTGTGCGGCTGCGCCGCCACCTCGGCCCTATCCAAGGAGAACACCATGTCGAAATCCCCAGCGGGGTCGTCGCGTCGGCCGCGGCCCGCCAGCAAGACGTACAACAAGACCAAGACCAACGCCAACACCGCAAGGCAGCGTACGAAGAAGACGATCACGTCGGCCGCACGACCGGACCAACGGGCCCGGTTCCGCTCCCGCCACCCGGTCCTGACCGCACTGGTCCCTGTCGTCCTTGTGGTGGCCGCCATCGCCACCATGGTCGTGATCAAGGCGGCCGGGAACTCCAACCCGCCGGCGGCGGCGTCCTCGCACCTCACGACGGCCGGAGGGTCGGCAGGTTCGTCGGCGTCGGCCGACAGCGGGACCACGGTGCTGTCGCAACAGGTCGTGGCCGCGCTCTCAGTCCCGACCGCCACACTGAATGCGGTGGGGAGCCCGTCCTCGGTCGTCCTCCCCAGCAAGGTCGGGAACGGGACCGTCCTGCGGGCCGCCGACGGCAAGCCCCTGATCACCTACGTGGGGGCCGAGTACTGCCCCTACTGCGCCGCCGAGCGGTGGGCGCTGGCCGTGGCGCTGTCGCGCTTCGGGACGTTCGAGAACCTGTCGGGCACCCACTCGTCGACTTCGGACGTCTACCCGGACACGCAGACACTCTCGTTCTATGGGTCGACCTACTCCAGCCCCTACGTCGACTTCCAGGCCGTCGAGGAAGCCACGAATCAGCAGGTCGGCGACAGCTACCAGGCCCTGCAGACGCCGACGGCGGCGCAGAGCGCCCTCGTGGCCAAGTTCGACGCCCAGGGGAGCATCCCCTTCCTCGATATCGCCAACCGCTTCGTGGTCACCGGCTCGAGCTTCTCGCCACAGGTGCTGCAGGGGCTCTCCCGGAGCCAGATCGCGGCTGACCTGGCGAACTCGGACAGTGCGGTGGCGCAGGCGATCGACGGCACGGCCAACGACATCACGGCGGCCATCGCCACGGTCACCGGGAACCAGCCCGCCGGCGTGGGCGACTCGACCACCATTGCGGCGATCGCCCAGAAGCTGGGGGCGTGACGGTGGCGATGCGTCCCCCCGCCCGCCGGGTGCCGGCCTGGGTGCCGGCGACGTCCCTGGGGCTCTCGCTCCCCGCGGTGGCGATAGCGGCGTACCTCACCGTGACGCACTACAGCGACCCGTCCGCGCTGGCCTGCCCGGACACCGGGATCGTCAACTGCACACTGGTGACGACCAGCTCGTGGTCGGTGCTGCTCGGCGTCCCACTGGCCGTCCTCGGCCTGGTGTGGGCCGCCGTGATGACGGCGCTCACCGTTCCCTGGGCCTGGCGCTCGGGGGCGCGCTGGGTCGACGGGGCCCGGCTCCTGGTGTCGGGTGCCGGCGCGGCAATGGTCCTGTATCTCGTCTACGTGGAGCTCTTCCGAATCGGCGCCATCTGCCTGTGGTGCACGGCCATGCATGTCACGGCCGTGTCGTTGTTCGGGGTGATCCTGGCCGGGCGGGCCGCCTCGTCGGCCATGCTCCCGGCCCGGTCCTGAGGACGGAACCGGGGTGACAGCGGGCCGCGGCGCGACATGGGGCCTTTCGCCTCTAAAGGATGTGGCGCGGCGCGCCGCACAATAAGAAGGGTTGGTCGTCTGTTCCCGTGGCGGGAGCGGCCCTCGGCGGCAAGGGAGAGCGCGACGTGCAGAAGAGCGAGCGGGAGACGGCCTGCGGGACGATCGCCCTCGAGTGCGAGGCCTTCCTCAACGGGACCTTGGCCGAATACTGGGCCGACAAGGGCATTGCCGTCCCCGCCTGGACCTTCTTGAACCTGCTGGCCCACGGCAGTGCGGTCCGGATCGGCGAGTGCGTCCTGCACCCGACCCGGTCGCAGCTGGCCAGCCGCAGCTGGCGTGTCATCCGCTCGTACCTGGCCTGCGAGGTGCTGGACCTCGTCGACACGGAGCTGACGCTGGCCGACATGCAGTGGCGCGTCCTCATCCCGCTCGAGCTCGAGATGTCCACCCGGGACGATGTCGCCGGCTGGACGCCGCGGGAATGGGTGGACCTGGTGGAGGAAGCGCTGCGCAACAGCCTCTTGGCCCTCGATCAGTAGCGGACGATCCGGCGCGGGCGATCCGGCGAGCGGCCGCCGGCCTCAGCCGATGACGTCACCCCGTGCGGCGAGGATGGCGCTGAGGCGAGCGTCGACTGCATCGGTGCTGTGGTCGTCGGTGAAGACGTAGTGCCGTCCGTGGCGGATGGCGTCGAGCACGTTGGCCGCCACCGTGGCCGGCGACACGGTCCCGACCGGGTTCATGCCGGTCTTGATCATGCCGGGCATGACCACGCTGACGCCGATCGGCGCGTCCAGCGACGCGAACTCGGCGCGCAGGACGTCCGAGAGCCCGAGCACCCCGTGCTTGGCCACGGTGTAGGGCCCGAGGCGTCCCAACGCCAGGACCGCCGCCATGGAGGAGGTGTTGACCACATGGCCTTCCTCCTGTGACGCCAAGATGCGCGGCACGAAGGAGCGTATGCCGTGGATCACGCCCCAGAGGTCGATGTCGATGACCCGGTGCCAGTCCTCGAGCGGGATCTCCCACGAATAGCCGCCGTTGACCACGCCGGCGTTGTTCACGGCCACGTGGAGCTTCCCGAATTGCTCGATGGCGACGGCGCCGACACGGTCGACGGCCTCAGGATCGCGTACATCCACCATGACGGCTCTGACGTCGGCGCCCCCTTCGGCGAGCCTCGCCGCGTGCGCCCCGAGGTGCTCCTCGTCGACGTCCGCCATGACGACGCGCATTCCCACCCCGACGAACGCTTCGACGACGGCGAGCCCAATTCCGCTGGCTGCACCCGTTACGACGGCCGTCCGCCCCTGCAGCTGCTCCATGGTCCGCCGATGGTACCGGAGGTGCACACGGCCCCCGCCTTCCTCGCTGGCGCCATCCGTCGGCGAAGATGGTGCGGGAAGGGAGCGGTGTGACTGATTCGGCGGAGAGCACCTGGGGACGGCTGGCGCCTCTGCGCCGGGCGCTGCCCGGGCGCAAGGTCGACACCGAGGGAGAGCTCCTCACCGTGCCCCTTCCCCTCACATTCGTGTGGCTGTTGTTGGGCGTCCTCACGGTGCTCGAGGCGCTCAACGATCTCTTCGGCGTGGGGCCGGAGTGGCTCTACGACAACTGGATCCACAACGCGATCCTGGGGGCCTGCGCCGCGCTCGTCCTGGCGCGCGCCGCGTTCGAGCCCGTTGCGCGGAAGGCCTGGTTGGCCTTCGGGACGGCCCTGGCATTGTGGTTTCTCGGTAGCGCCGGCTGGACCATCTTCTACGCCGCCCAGCCCAACCCTCCCTACCCGTCGTTCGCCGACATCCTCTGGGTGGCGTGGTACCCGCTCGTCGCGGTCGGGATCTTCTACCTGATCAGGGTGCGCGTCCCCCAGTTCGAGCTGCACCGCTGGATGGACGGGATCGCCGTGACCCTCCTCGTGCTCGCCGTGGGTTTCGCGCTCGTCATTCAGCCGGCGGCCGAGCACAAGACGGTCGGGTCACTCGCCACGTTCGTCGTCTTCTCGTACCCCGTCCTCGACGTGCTGCTCATCGGCGCCATCCTCGGCGTGTACGGCCTCTTGGGGTGGAAGCCGGACACCATGTGGATCCTGATCGGCCTGGCCGTCGTCAGTACCTCCGTGGCCGACGCGGTCTTTGCCGTGCAGGAGGCCGAGGCGCGTGCCGTCGTGTCCGCCAACAGCTACAACTTCATCTGGACGGCGGGCGCGCTCCTCCTCGCCCTGGCTGCCTGGGCGAGGGCGCCCGAGGCCGACGCGAATCCAGAAACGGTGGTGGGTATGCGGGCCATTGCGCTGGCCCTCTTCGCGCAGGCCATCGCCATCTTCATTCAGATCTACGCCATCTTCAGGGAGGTCGGCAAGAGCGAACGTGTCGTGACCATCGTGGTGCTCGTGGTGGCGTCCGTGCAGATCATCCTGACCCGACCGCGGCGCAAGCAGAACACAACTCCGGCACCCGACGACAAGGGCCCATAGTGTGGCGGAATGTCCAGTGCACTGATGCCGGCCGCCGTCTACGCGGGTGACGGCAAGATCGAGTTCGCAGAGGTGCCGCGGCCCGATCCGGGGCCCGACGAGGTCCTGGTGGAGATCGCAGCCTGCGGCATCTGCGGGTCGGACCTCCACATGGTCTTGGAGCGCTACGCCAAGCCGGGCGCCATTCTCGGCCACGAGTGGTCGGGCATTGTGGCCGACGCGCCGCGCGACTCCATCTGGTCTCCCGGCGACCGGGTGGTGGGAAATGCCGCGGCGGGCTGCGGCGAGTGCCGGCCGTGCCGCCGGGGCCGCCCGTCGGTGTGCCTGCGGCGCGCCTCGGCGGACTTCACCGGCTACCGCGGCGCCTTCTGCCAGTACAAGACCGTGGCCGCCGACAACCTGACCCGGATTCCCGACGCGCTGGCGACGCGTCCGGCGGCGCTCGCCGAGCCGACAGCCATCACGCTGCACGCCCTCCGGCTGGCCGACGTCCACCCCGAAGACCGGGTGCTCGTCACGGGTGCCGGACCGGTCGGGCTCCTGATCGTCGCCGTGCTGCGGGCCCAGGGGGTCTCCGACATCACCGTGAGCGAGCCCTCGCCGGTCCGGCGCCAGCAGGCGCTCGACGTCGGGGCGACGCGAGTGGTCACCCCCGACTCGTTGGAGGAGCCACCCATGGTCTTGCCCGTGGCCGACCCGTTCGCGGTCGCCTTCGAGTGCTCGGGCCACGCCGGCGCGGCCGAGGCCGCGTTCGGCCAGCTGGACTACGCCGGCACCCTCGTGATCGTGGGCACCGGGTTCGATCCGCCCCGTTTCAACCAGAACCGCATGATCATCTTCGAGCTCGAGGTCATCGGCGCCTACAACTACAACGACGAGGGCTTCGCGCCGGCGGTCGACCTCCTCGGCAGCGGCACACTGCCCCTTGCATCCCTCATAGAGCCCAAGGACATTCCGCTCAGCGAGGTCATGCACGCCATGGAACGCCTGGCGCGGGGCGAGATCCCGAGCAAGGTCATGGTGCAGCCGGGACTGTCGTCATGAGTGCGACTCCGTTTGCCCCCCGGATCAACCACGTGGCGATCAGCGTGGACGCCGAGCTCATGGACGATGCGGGCCGGGCCGCCCTCCTCGATTTCTTCTCGGAGGTCTTCGGGTGGATCGAAGGGGACAACAGCACGGAGAAAGGCAACCCGCTCATCCTCTACACGGGGTCCTTGGGGCAGTTCCTGTACCTGTTGCCGGCGCAGGACGAGTTCATGGTCACGCCGAACATGGATCACTTCGGCATGGAGGTCTCCTCCATGGAGGAGATGGCGGAGATACTCGACAGGGTGAAGGCTTACAAGCTCAAGGACGACCGGGTCCGCTTCACCGAGGTCGGCGCCATGGTGACCCGCTACGGCGACAAGCAGTACACGCTGACCAACGCCTACATCTGGTTCCTGATCCCGCTGTGGATCGAACTGCAGCACATTGCGCGGCGAACCGAGGCCTGAGAACCAGCCTCCGCTCCCGTCGCCCGCAGGCAGACGAAAGTTCGCTTGCCCACGCTTTGGGAATCTCCACGAATCGATTCTCGGATCGACCCTAAGAGTTCGCAATCGGACAACCGTCCGATCACGGGGGTCGGATTGCGACGTGCTTTGCTGGAGTATGTTTCGAAGTCCCCGGGCTCACCGAGCTGTTCTCGGCCTTTGCACGGGGCGCAAAGGAGAGGAGATCCCGTGAGACGTTTTCCGAGTGTGGTACGAGCTGCGCTCATGATTCTCGTGGTCGGCTCGCTGACGACCGCATTGGTCGCGACGCTCCCCTCAGCTGCAGAGGGAGCGGTTGTGGCGCCCCGGTTCAGCGCGATCGGTGCGACCCCCACCATTCCGGAGACGTCGCCGCCACCGGCCGAGAGCCGACAGATGGACGATCTCGCACCACTCGGTTCGGCCCAGCCACACAGCCATGCCCCACTCGGCGTCGATGGCGAGCGACCGCATATCTCGGGGCAAGCAGGGTTGAACTTGTCCACCAACTGGTCCGGTGAGGTCGACTCCGGAGCAGGTGCATCGTTCGACGGCGTCGAAGGCGACTGGGTGGTTCCATCGGTCCAGGCCTCCGCCACTGACGGGTTTTCCGCCACATGGCTCGGGATCGACGGTGTGGATGCATCGTCCCTGATCCAGCTGGGAACGGCGCAGAACAGCGGTCCCGACGGGCTGTACTACGCGTGGGCCGAGTTTCTGCCCGGTAGCGAGGAAGTGATCGGCAACACATCTGGACCGGCCCCGGTCGCGCCGGGGGACCAGATGGACGCCCAGATTCTCGAGACCTCTCCGGGGGTGTTCACCATCACGCTCGACGACATCACGCAGGACTGGTCGTTTTCCGGGCCGTTCGATTACAGCACCCCGGGAATCACGGCGGAGTGGATCGAGGAGGACCCGTCTTCCAATACCGGGCTCCTTCCTTTCGCGGACTACGGGAGCACTGAGTTCACCAACGTGGCCGTGGCGGGGTCCGGCCTGTCCGGGGCGGCCCTCTCACCGGTCTACATGTCCACGGATTCGGGAGCCATCACCTCCTACCCCGGGGCCGTTGATGTCTCCACCGATTCGTTTCCCCTCTTCTACGGCTCTCCCAGCCCGCAAGTCACTTCGGTCAGTCCTGACCAGGGGAGCACGTCCGGTGGGACAGAGGTCACCATTGGTGGCAGCTTCGTCACCGGAGTTGAGGGGGTTGACATCGGCGGAGTGTCGGTCCCGTTCTCTGCCGACGTACTCGATGGCACCGTGACGGCTCAATCTCCGGCGCACTCGGCGGGCACCGTCGACGTCACAGTGACGACGCCTGGTGGTGTCAGCCAACCCTCCGACTCTGACGAATTCACCTATGTCGCGCCGGTACCGCCACCCCCGCCTCCGCCGGTCACCTCGGCATCGAGCACGGTGTCGCACGGCTACTGGTTGGTCGGCTCCGATGGGGGGATCTTCACCTTCGGCTCGGCACAGTTCTACGGTTCGACCGGATCACTGCACCTCCAACGTCCTGTCGTCGGCATCGTGCCCACCACCGACAGGGGGGGCTATTGGCTCGATGCTTCGGATGGTGGGATCTTCGCGTACGGCGATTCGGGATTCTACGGATCGATACCAGGCCTCGGCCTGCATCCGGCCGGATCGGGTCTGCCCAACTCGCTCGACGCGCCCATCGTGGGCATGGTGCCCTCTGCCGATGGCGGCGGGTACTTCATGGTGGCTGCTGACGGGGGCGTGTTTGCCTTCGGTGACGCGCTGTTCGCCGGGAGCTGCCCCGGTATCGGCGGTTGTTCGGGAACCGCAGTGGCCGTCATGCCCGATGCCAGCGGCAACGGCTACTGGTTGGTGACGAACACTGGCCACGTCTACACGTTCGGCGACGCTCCGTTCTACGGAGCGCCCGGACCGCAGGGCGTTCCGGTGACGTCGGCGGTGCGCACGCCCACCGGCAAGGGGTATTGGATTCTTTTTGCCGATGGCACCATCGACAACTACGGCGACGCCGGCTCCTTTGGAAGCCCGGCTGGCCTGTTCGGCGGCCTCAACCCCGCTACGGCGATCTTCACCACGTCGGACGGCGGGGGCTACTGGGTCGCTTCAGCCGCCGGGTCGGTGGATCAGTACGGCGACGCCCCGAATGACGGGTCGATGGCCGGGTCCCGCCTCAATGGCTCAGTCATCGCTGCGACGGGATGGTAGGCGGCGGCGAATACCTTCGATCAACTCAACTTCCATGTTGTTGCCGGCTGGTTTTCCGCACCTTCTGTGGGCGTAAAGGTGGCTGTGAACCCTGTTGATGATGCTGGTACTTCGAACATGATCCACCCGCTTGTCGTTTCACCGCGCCCGTCACTGACTATCCCGACCGGGAAGCTGGGACCTGACGCCGTGGCCTCAAAGTCCCCCTCGTAACCGTGGCCAGCTGAATCGTAAAGTGTGGTGTCGTTGTAAATGTCCTGTGAGACGTCGGCAGTGCCGGTGTTCTTGTAGGTGAGAGCAAGGGCGACGAAGATGTCTCCAGGGATCATGGGTCTGAAATTTTGCTTGGCTGGCTGGGCCGGATCTACGAACTGCGTCACGGTGAGGCCATAACCGGGATTACCGCCATTCGAGAATGACTTTGTGCCGCCAACGGCCAACTGAGATGGCGAGGTCGTCGTCGTTACCCCAGTCTTGCTCGTCGAGCCGCTGCCTTTCGTCGAGCCGCTTCCTGCCGCTGAGTCGCTACTTTTCGCGGAGCCTGCCGATCCAATTGGAACCGTGGTGGTCGTTGCAGCCACGGGCTTGGCGGGGTGGTTGCTACTCGCCACGACGGCTGCCACGACGGCGATAACGATGACTGCTGCCGCACTCCCCCAGAAGATCGGCTTTTGAAAGAGTGGTTTACCGCCAGCAGCGGGGTTCTGGACCACCTTTTCCCCCGATGACGACGACGGAGGCGAGGGTGCGGCGATAGCGCCTGGATCAGCCGTTGATGACGTACCCCACATACTCACTTGTTCTGATGGGGCGTGGTCCTGACTCGCCCTCTGCGAGAGATCCACCGGCGTTTGCCGAGTCAGGGGGACATCTGCGGATGGAGCGAATGGCGGCGGCGCCGTCTCGGGTGGATACCACTTCCCGTCGCCGGCCAGCCACCAACCTTCGCCCTGGGATGTATCGCTCATCGTTCCCCATTTCGCCACATCGGTTCTGCAATCGCCAGTCTTAGATCACCAATGGCGGAAAGGCGCCTGCTGTTGGCTGCTCACCGCCGTCGCCAGAGTGCCACAAAGAGTGCCTCGGACCCGGCGACATGTGACAGTTTTGGAAACAAGCATGCGGCGATCTACTGGCGTGAACTGAGTTGTAGCC
The DNA here is from genome assembly GCA_963745665.1 of uncultured Acidimicrobiaceae bacterium. GTDB lineage: Bacteria > Actinomycetota > Acidimicrobiia > Acidimicrobiales > RAAP-2 > Bog-473. Next base: position 689,309 of record CAVUYE010000003.1, read on the forward strand.
ATGCGGGGACGTAGGCGGCAAGTGTTTCGGGACAAGCGAATTGCTGTAATCGGGGTCCTGTTTGTGGTTTTTGGTTGGGTGGTGGATCGATTCAGCATTTGGCCTGCTCGCTCCGGTTTGCTCCTGCCCTTGAGTGTCAATGATCGTGCAGCTCGGGTGAGGACTTACGGGTCCAAGAGAAGTCCGCTCACCGGGTCGATCCCCATCCCGCAATAGTTGCGGCAAGCCGTCTGGGGCATGTCCTCGACATGCCCCAAGTTGTCACCCTCCCGGCAAAGAGGATTGAGGCGGACGGTCGTTCAGACGCGTGTCGTTCTGGCTGCGGCGACGATCGATCACGAAGAGCGCGACGAGCCCGATAAGGCCCGCGACGCCTGAGGCGTCTGCCACCGCGCCGAGAGCGCCCGACGATTGGGTCATGGTGACGGTGGTCGATGTCGGTATCACCACCATCATGTTCCCCGCAGCTTGATAAGGCCCCTGGCCGCCGCTCATCGACCACCCGGGGAAGTAGGAGGCCTTCACCAACACGGGCACCCCGGTGCGGTCCACGTGGAAGGACAGGCCCCCGTTGGTGAGCGTGACGTGACTGACCTTGACTGGTGGGAGCGCGCGTTTCGCCGGTAGCTCTGTGGACGTGATGCGGTCCCAATCCCCCGGGCCGGTCCGGGTCATCACGACGTCGTTCCATCGCTGTGCGTAGGTGACGTAGTCGGCGGATCCCTTCGCCCAGCTGCTGCTGGAGATGGCAAAAACAACCGGCTGGCTCGGCAGCGGTGCCACCACTGCGGAGTCGGTAACCCGGTAGATGTGCCACGGACCCGAGACGGCGATGGGAACCAGAGAACCGTCGCTCGCCGCTGCCGCGACGACCGGTGCAGTTCGTGCCGCGTAGTACCGCACCCCGGCGTACTGCAGATTCTGTACGCCCTTCTGGATATTGAACGGCTGATAGGGAAGGCCGGGCGTGAAGTACTCCGGGTCAATACTGGTGAGCGACTCAGTGAGGTTGACAAAAGGGGTGGTGGCCGAAGAGTCGAAAAACAAGCCCCGAAGCGAGGTAATGCAGTCGTTCGTCCAGTAGGGAACGAGGGCATTGTCAACCGTGCCGTAGTCGGTCGTCGCGACATCGACCGACCAGGCGAAACGGCCGCAGCCGTACTCCTTGCCGATCCGGTCCATCGTGTCCATGAGGGCGTGGTATTGCGGGTATTGGGGGTTGCGCTGATAGCCGGCGAAGGCCACCTCAATGTCGTGGTCCGACGGGGCCTGGTCCTGGTGACCGAAGGGCGGCAAGAGCCACGCCGCCGCCGCCACGGCCATGACCACGACCAGAGCCAGTGCCGTTGTCGCCACGACAAGGCGTCCTCGCCACCTCGACGGGACTCTCGCCGGCAGCCGGGCCGCCACCAGCAGGAGCAGTTCGGCCAGACCCACCGCAGCCAGGGACAGTCGGGACCAGGACCAAAATGGCAAGGCGCGGCCGTTCTGGAACTGGCCCTGCGGGAGGAGAAAGAACAGGACGGCATAGAGGATCGACATCAGGGCCAGGGCGCCGACGATCCGATGCCCGGCACGCCACCCGAGCACGAGGCCGGCCGCCATGAGCGCAATGAGGAAGGGCTCGGCCCAACCAAACGGAAAGAGGTAATGCAGACCGACATCTCGGATGAAGTCGGGATCTGTCATCCAGGCGTGCTCCGCCACGAACGGGATCCACCAGACACCGGCCAGGGCGCCCCCGATCACCACCACCGGAGCCACCCGCACCAGCAAGGGCCGCCACTGCGGGCCTAAGTGCACGACGACGATGCACACAGCGGCCGACAGCACGAAGACCCCGGTGAGCGGGTGGGCGAGGGCGGCGGCGGCAAAGCTGACTGCCGTGGCGGCTCGCCAGCGTCCCTGGCGCACCACGAACGAAAAGAGGCCGATGGTGAGAACGGCCAAGGCCAGTCCGAGGGTATAGCTGTACTCACCGCCGATGGTGCTGAAGATGGTTCCACCACCGGTGTCGGAGGTGTCGAAGAGGAACACCAAGGCCGCCACCGCTGCGAGCGGTGGGGCGGGGAAGGGAAGCTGCCACCACCTGGCGAAAAGATACGAGGCCAACGGGAGCAGCACGAGCCCGGCCACGATCACCAGCTTCATGGCCACCCCGTAGGCCAGGACGAAGGAGAGTCCCACCACGACAATGGGCGGAAGGACCGGGTAGAACTGGTAGGCGGGGAACCCATCGAACCAGTCCCAGCTCCATCCCGAGAGATGCGGGAGGACGTGTTGGCGCAGGTAGGCGGGGCCCCAGTCGTGCAGCGAGAGGTCACCCCCCGCCGGCAGCGTGTTGGCGGTCAGCAGTGATGGGCGCAGCACCCACACGACGAAAAGCGTCGCCACCACCACCACGGCCGCCTCGACGATCCACCTGGTGCGGCGGCTGACCGGATCGCTACCGGCGCCCTGCTCGCTCGGTTGCGGGGTCGTAGTCGGAGCCGGGGTCGCGCGCTTCTGCCGCCGTTGCGTGGACATCGACTCATCATGACCGACAACACGCGATCGTGGGCATCGTCGCGCCCCCGCCTAGGGCGACTGGTGGCTGATTCCGCCTAGGAGACTGTTGATGTAATCGTCGGCACGTCTGCAGCCGCGTTCAAACGTGGACATACTTTTCGTCCAGCACTCCTTTCGCGACCTCTGATTTCAGGCGCTGGTTTGCCGCCTGGTGTGCGCTTCCCAAACCTCGTGCAGCCGGTTGGCGGCTGACCTTGTATCTTCCCCCTCTTCGCCGGCGATCCACCCGCACGAGCAAACCCCAACCACGCCGACTCGCCCCACCATGCTCGTAACGTGTGAGGCGATTTGGGTGATTCGATGTTCGTTCGCCATATGTGTCCCCCTCAGTCAGTAGTTCTACCCCAGTTGCACGGCGAGAACCAGCTGCTCCTGGGGGGACCAGCTCAACCCCATCGTCAAGGGTCGATCACCCTGACATCGTCTTGCCAGCAAGTATGACAACGCCATCGGTTCCGGGCTGAACAACGGTGCATCATGGAGAATCGCTGATCGTGGTTCGCCGGTTTACACATTTTGGTTGGTGGAGGCGATGGGACTTGAACCCACGAACCTCCTGACTGCCAGTCAGGCGCTCTACCAGCTGAGCTACGCCCCCAGTGGTGGAGGTGAACGCTAGCAGTCGGGAACACCGCCCTCGCCTCGTTCGGGAGGCCCGCGACCTCCGAAAACGATCACCGTCGGCATCCGGGGCGACTCCGTTTCGGCCCGGATGCCGCCAACGTGTCGCCTACCCTGGTGCGATGGCACGCGCGTACGACGTCATTGCTGTGGAGCGCAAGTGGCAGCGTCACTGGGATGACGAAGGCACCTACCAGATCGACAACGACGATTCGCGGGAGAAGTTCTACGCGCTGTGCATGTACCCCTACCCCTCGGGGGCGGCCCACCAAGGTCACGTCCGGAATTACACATTCGGCGACCTCACCGTGCGCTACCAGACCATGCAGGGCAAGGGGGTACTTAGCCCGATCGGGTTCGACTCCTTTGGCCTCCCCGCCGAGAACGCTGCCATCAAGACTGGGACCCATCCACGCATCTTCACCGACGCCCGGATCGCCGAGCTCACGGCCTCACTCCGTCGGCTGGGCGCGGTCTATGACTGGCGCCGCGAGATCCACAGCCACGATCCCGCCTACATCAGGTGGAATCAGCTCATCTTCTTGCGGTTGTGGGAGGCGGGCCTGGCCTACCGGGCTCTGGCCCCGGTCAACTGGTGTCCCGGCTGTCAGACCGTGCTGGCCAACGAGCAGGTGCTGGCCGACGGCACGTGCGACCGCAGCGGCGACATCGTCGTCAAGCGCGATCTCGAGCAGTGGTTCTTCCGCATCACCCGGTACGCCGACGAGCTCCTCGATGGGCTCGACGACCTCGAGTGGCCGGAACGGGCGAAGACGATGCAGCGCAACTGGATCGGACGGTCCGAAGGCGCCGAGTTCGACCTCCCCGTCGAGGGTCGTGAGGGCCATGAGGGCCATGAGGGCCTCACCCTCAGGGTGTTCACGACCCGGCCCGACACCAGCTTCGGCATGACCTACGCCGTCTTGGCTCCCGAGCATCCCCTGGTCGACGAGCTCACGACGGCCGAACAGCGGGAAGCGGTCGACGCCTTGCGGGCCCGGGCCGCTGCTGCCACCGATATCGAGCGCATGGCCGAGGGCGACGTCACGGCGCTCGGCAAGCGCGGTGCGTTCACCGGCAGCCACGTTGTCAACCCGTTTACTGGCAACCCCGTGCCGCTCTACGTGGCCGACTATGTGCTGATGGGGTACGGGACCGGGGCGATCATGGCCGTGCCGGCCGAGGACGCGCGCGACTGGGCCTTCGCCACTCAGCACCAGTTGCCGATCGTGCGCACGGTGGAGCCACCCGACGACTGGGTCGCCAGCGGGGGAGAGGCGTACACGGGCGACGGCGTCAAAATCAACAGCGGCTTCCTCGACGGGCTCGACATCGTGACGGCGAAGGCCCGGGCCATCGACTGGCTCGAGGAGCAGGGACTCGGCGTGCGCAAGGTCAACTACCGCCTGCGCGACTGGCTGGTGTCGCGGCAGCGCTTCTGGGGGTGCCCCATCCCGGCCGTCTACTGCCCCGATGACGGAGTTGTGCCGGTGCCCGAGGACCAGCTGCCAATCGTCGCGCCCGATGACGTGGAGTTCCTGCCGACGGGGCAGTCACCACTGGCCCTGCACGACGGCTTCCTCCACACCACCTGCCCTGTCTGTGGGGGGCCGGCCCGGCGCGAGACGGACACCATGGACACCTTCGTCGACTCCTCGTGGTACTTCCTGCGCTTCTGTGATCCCTGGAACACCGAGCAGCCCTTTGCCCCGGGCGCGGCGCAACATTTCATGCCCGTCGACCAGTACATCGGGGGCATTGAGCACGCCATCCTCCACCTGCTGTACGCCCGCTTCTATACGAGGGCGCTGATCGACGTCGGCCTGGCGCCCGGCGTCGACCGCGAACCCTTCAAGCACTACCTGGCCCAGGGCATGATCCGCATGGACGGGACGAAGATGTCCAAGTCGAAGGGCAACCTCATCGCGCCCGAGCATCACTTCGACACAGTCGGCGCCGACGCCCTCCGTCTGTTCCACCTCTTCGTCGGCCCCCCGTTCGAGGACATGGACTGGACCGAACAGACCGAACAGGTCATTGACGGGTGCGGGAAATTCCTTGACCGGCTCTGGCGGACGTGCACGGCCGACCAACCCTTGCGGAGAGGGGAGCAGACACCCGCGGACCTGAACGTGCGCCGGGGGATACACCGCATCATCGCCGCCGTGACCAAGGACGTAGAGCGCTGGTCGTACAACACCGCGGTGGCGCACTGCATGGAACTGCTCAATCTGGTGCAGCGCTACGGTCGCGACGGGGGCGCCGACGGCGGCGCGGGCGCGGCCACCAACGGCAACACCACCGATGCCGCGCCCCACGCGGACCTATGGAACGAGGCCCTGGACGCGCTGCTCAAACTGCTGGCCGTGATGTCCCCGCACGTGACCGCGGAATTGTGGGAGCGGCGCCACCCGGGCGAGCCCTCCGTCCACCTGCAGCCCTGGCCCACTTTCGACTCCGAGCTCGTCCGCCAGGACACAGTGACGATGGTGGTGCAGGTCAACGGGAAGGTGCGGGACCGCATCGACGTGGACGCCGGCATCTCGGAGAGTGACGCCGAAGCAGTCGCGCTGGCCTCGGCCAAGGTGATCGAGGCCCTCGGCGGCGCCGTTCCGAAGCGCGTCGTCGTCCGCCCACCGCGTCTGGTCAACGTGGTCGCTTAGCGGAAGCCCGCCACCACCTCGTCCCACATCTCCGGCTCTGCCTTGTAGGGCGCGTAGAAGCTGAAGCGGTCGACGATCCCCGCGAACCGTCTTTGCACCTCGCCGGCCACCTGGTCGAGCGGGACCACGACAGCGAAGGCATTCAGGACGTCGTCGTCAATCAGTTCGCCCATCTGCGCCCACTCGCCGCGCTTGGAGAGCGTGTTGAGCTCCGGCTGCAGGTCGCCCCAACCGTGCAGCTCGAGGACAGGGCGGTAGGCGGGCGTCGAGGCGTAGAAGGCGATCTGCTCGCGCACCGCCTTGGCCGCACCGGCCATACTCTGCTCGTCGTGGCCCGTGACGATGAAGCCTGGATACGACACGGTCAGATCCGCCAGCGTCTTGCCTGCTTTGCCGGCGCCTCGCTCCAACGCGGGCAGGCTCACCTCGCGCAGGTAGCGCTCCGTGGAGAAGCCGTGCACCAGGAAGCCGTCACCGACCTCGCCGGCCACTTCGGTCATGAGCTCGCCGACCCCGGCCAGCAGGATCTTTGGGTTGCCGTGGGGATTCGGCCCGGGGTTGAAGAAGGGCGTCATCAGGGTGTGCGTGTAGAACTCGCCGCGGAAGGCGAGCGGCTCACCCGTCTCCCACGTGCGCCAGATGGCCCGGATGGCGAGAATGAGCTCGCGCATGCGCGGCGCCGGGTGCGACCACGGCATGGAGAAGCGCTTCGTGATGTGGGGCTTGATCTGGCTGCCCATCCCCAGCATGAACCGGCCCTTGGTCAGCAGCTGCAGGTCGTTGGCCAGTACGGCCAGCGTCATGGGGTTGCGGGCGAAGGCGACCGCGATTCCCGTCCCGAACTCGAGCTTCTCGGTGGCGGGCGCCCCGATGGCAATCGGAAGGAAGGGGTCGTGGTTGGTCTCGGCCGACCACACGCCGTCGTAGCCACTCTGCTCCGCCTTCACCGCCTGCGCCGCAATGCCGTCGGGATCGAACCCCAGGCCCCCGTCGACCTTCATACCTACTGTTCCTCGCCCCGCAGGAACCGCTCGAGCTCCGCCGCGATCTCGTCGCCCGACGGCACGGCGTCGACCCCCATGGCGTTGCCCTCCGAGGCGTCGATGTTCTCCTCCAGCTTGCGCACCATCGCCTGGTGCTCGGCGTTGTCGGCGATGAGCTGGTCCACCTGGCGCCGCGAGCTGTCGCCCGCCCGGCGCAGCGCGGAGGAGTCCAGCGACAGCGACCCAACGGCGGCGAGCCCCTCGATCAGCGCCGCGCTCGCCTCGGGGAAGGGCATGCCCGCCACATAGTGGGGGACTCGAGCCCACAGGCTCACGGCGGGAGTCCCGTTGGCGCCGAAGGCCATTTCGAGCGCGGCCAGGACGCCGGCCGGCACCTCGAGCTCACCCTGCACGATCCCCACCTGCTCAATGAGATCGGCCGACGTCGCCGGCGCCGTGGCGGCCAGCTTCACGGGTCGCGTGTGGGGCGCCGGTGCCGGGAAGGCGCCCAGGCCCACCACCATACGGACGCGCCAGGAGCGGGCCAGCCCCACCACGGCGTCGGTGAAAGCGCGCCAGTGGAAGTCGGGCTCGGGCCCGACCAGGAACAGCATGTCGCGCCCCGACTCGTCCGAGCCCTGGCGCACCACCGTGCGAGGCCAGGTCAGCTCGGTCGTGATCCCGTTGACGATGTGCGCCACCGGGCGCCGGGCCCGCTGGTCGAGGAAGTGCTCGCCGTTGAAGGTGACGATGGGCTCGGTGTGCCCGTTGTCGAGCAGCGCGGCGATGGCCGTGGTGGCCCCGAGGCCGGCGTCGACCCAGCCCTCCAGGGCGATGACCAGGATCGGCTCCCGGAGGACGGGTTCCTGATGGATCTCGAAGATCTCCGTGAGCCCGTTGCCCTCGGGGCTCACGGAGCGGTCTCCAGTGCGTCGGCCGCCATCTGGAAGAGGCGCCCGATCTGCAGCGGGAACCCCTCGACGCTGCCCTGGTCACCGGCACCGGCGCCGGCGACGTAGCGGGCGTAGACGCCCTGCAGGATGCAGGCGAGCTTCCAGTAGCCGAAGGCCATGTAGTACCCGACGCCCGAGACGTCGAGATCGGAGACCGAGTCGTAACGCTCCTTGATCTGGGCCTTGGTGGAGAAACCGGGTGCCGTCGTCGGTGAGAGCCCGAGCACGGCCATGGAGTCGTCGGGGTCGGACCAGTAGTCCATGAGCAGACCGAGATCGGCCAGCGGATCGCCCAATGTGCAGATCTCCCAGTCGAGGATGGCCCGGACGGTGCCGTCGTCGGCCAGCACGACGTTGTCCATCCGGTAGTCACCGTGCACCACGGAAGTCCGTTGCTGCTTGGGGATGCGCCGGGCCAGCTCGTCGCTCACCCGCTCGACCACCTCGCCGTGGTCGACGCCTTCGACCTGCATCTGGTCGTACTGCCCGCGCCAGCGCTTCAGCTGCCGCTCGATGTACCCCTCGTGCCGTCCCAGATCGCCCAGCCCCACCGAATCGGGATCGACCGCGTGCAGCGCGGCGAGCGTGTCGGCCATGTTGTCCCCGACGGCGCGGCGGGTGGCCACGTCGAACGCCGCTTCGGCCTCGGGCGCAGAGCGCAGGATGTGGCCCTCGACGAACTCCATGACGTAGAAGGGCCGCTCGTTCACCGCTTCGTCGGTGCAGAGCCCGACGGTGACCGGAACGGGGACACCCGCCGGCCCGAGCGAGTGCATCAGCCGGTACTCGCGCGACATGTCGTGCGCGGTGGGCAGCACGTGGTGCAGCGGTGGCCGGCGCAGGGCCCAGGCTCGGCCCTCGGCGTCCTCCACGCGGAAGGTGAGGTTGGAGCGCCCGCCGGCGATCAGGGTGAACGTCAGCGGTGGGGTGATCTCGGGCAGGTGCGCCACCATCCAACCGGTGACCTCGGCCTCGTGGATGCCTGCGGGCGCCTGCGACACGCAAACGACGCTAATCGGTGCGGTCTCACTGGGGCGGACGCCCCGCGCCCGGCGGGCACGCCGTGCGAGCCCTTCGTCGCGCCCCACCCGCAAAGGCGCCGAACGTCGTTCCCGAGCGGAACAGCCGGTAGCGTCTTGGCCGATGGACGTCACAGACCAGACCTTCCAGACCGATGTGCTGGACCGCAGCGCGACCGTGCCGGTGATCGTGGACCTGTGGGCCGAGTGGTGCGGGCCCTGCAAGACGCTCGGGCCCATGCTCGAGAAGGCGGTGGCCGACACCGGGGGCGCCGTCGAGCTGGTGAAGGTCGACGTCGACTCCAACCCGTCGGTGGCCCAGGCCTTCAACGTGCAGTCCATCCCCGCCGTCTTCGCCATCAGCCAGGGCCAGGTGGTGGACCAGTTCATCGGCGCCGTGCCCGAGGCGCAGATCACCGCCTTCGTCCAGCGACTGGCGCCGGCGCCGAGCGAGGCCGACACCTTGGCTGCGGCGGGGGACGAGGCGTCGCTTCGCAAGGCGCTCGAGCTCGAGCCGGACCATGCCGGCGCGACCGAGGGCCTGGCCCGCATCCTGATCGACCGCGGCGAACCCGCCGAGGCCCTGGCTCTTTTGCAGCGCCTGCCCGAGACAGAGGCCGGCCGGATCCTGGCCGCCGAGGCCCGTCTCCTCGAAGCGGGGGTCGACGTGTCCGGTACGGGCCGCGAGGAGATGGAAGCCAAGCTGGACGAGCTGCTCGAGCGGGTACGCGAAGACGACGCGGCCCGCCAGGAGTTCGTGGACCTGCTCGAGGCCATGGGTGCAGATGATCCGCGCACCAAGGAGTACCGCCGGGCGTTGACCGCGCGTCTGTACTGATGGCCGGGCCGGCCACCGGGACGCCGACAACCGACGCGACCTCGCGGACCACGCCCTCGCCCCGCCCGCCCCAGCAGCTGCATCTGGGCGACCGGCGCTACGACCTGACCCACCGGGCGCTCGTCATGGGCATCCTCAACCGCACCCCCGACTCGTTCTACGACAAGGGCGCCACCTTCGAGCTCGACAAGCTGTACGGGCGGGCAGGACAACTGGTGGCCGACGGGGCGGACATCCTCGATATCGGTGGGGTCAAGGCCGGACCGGGACCCGACGTGACCGAGCGCGAGGAGCTCGACCGCGTCGTGCCGGTGGTGGCCGGGCTGGTGGCGCGCTTCGACACGCCCGTCTCGGTCGACACCTGGCGCGCCTCGGTGGCCCGCGCCGCCTACGCCGAGGGCGCGGTGATGGGCAACGACATCAGCGGCCTGGCCGACCCCGACTACACGCCCGCCGCGGCCGAGCACGCTGCGGCCGTCGTCATCACGCACATCCGCCTCGCCCCGCGCGTCGCCGATCCGGATCCACGCTACGACGACGTCGTGACCGACGTGGCCCGCTTCCTCGTCGAGCGGGCCGACGGCGCCCGGTCCGCCGGCGTCCCCGCCGAACGGATCGTGCTCGATGCCGGACTCGACCTGGGCAAGACCGCCGAGCAGTCGCTGACCCTGCTGCGCGCCTCTGGCACCCTGGCCGGGCTGGGCTACCCGTTGTTGCTCTCGGCCTCCAACAAGACCTTTCTGGGCAAGATCCTCGATTTGGAGCTCACCGAGCGGCGTGAGGCTTCCATCGGCGCGGCGGCCCTCGGCATCTCCTGGGGCTGCCGCATTGTGCGGGTGCACGACGTCAAGGGCACCTGCCGGGCCCGCGATGTGCTTGCCGCCATCAGCGAGGCGGAGTGAGCGCGGCAGCGGCGTCGGTCTATCTGGTCCGGGGGGATGATGCCGCGCTCGTGGCCCAGGCCGTGCGCGGTCTCCTCGACGAGGTGGTCGGGGACGGCGACCACGCGCTCGTCGTCGAGGAGATCGGCGGGGGCGCCGGCGACGACGTGAACGTCGGTGCCGTCGTGGACGCCTGCCTGACACCGCCCTTCCTTGTCGACCGGCGGGTGGTCGTCGTACGCGAAACGGGTCGTCTCCTCACGGCCGACACGCCGCGGCTGGTCGAGGTGGTGCAGGATCCGCTCCCCACGACCGTGCTGATCCTGGTCGGCGGGGGAGGGGCGGTTCCCGCGCCGCTCGTCAAGGCGGTGGGAGCGGCCGGCCGGATCATCGACGTCACGACGAGCAAGGCGGGTGATCGCAAGGCCTGGTTGCACGATCACCTCCGGGCCGCACCGGTGAAGCTCGAGCCGCGGGCCGCCGAGCTGCTGGCCGAGCACGTCGGCGAGGACCTCGGCCGCGTCGAGGGCCTGCTCGGCGCCTTGAGCGCGGCCTATGGCGAGGGCGCTCGGGTGACGGCCGACGACCTGGCGCCGTACCTCGGAGAGGCGGGCAACGTCCCGCGTTACGAGCTGACCACCGCCATCGACCGGGGCGAGCCCGACAAGGCCCTGACGGTGCTCCGGCGCATGTTCGAGGCAGGCGGCCTGGCGCCGGTGCAGGTGCTCACCACGCTGCATGGCCACTTCTCCAACATGCTGCTGCTCGATGGCGGCGACGTGAGCACGGACCGGGACGCGGCCGCCGTCCTCGGCACCGCTCCCTTCGTCGCCAAGAAGGCGCTGGAGCAATCCCGGCGCCTCGGCAGCACCAGGATCGCCGAGGCCGTCAATCTCATCGCGGCGGCCGACCTGGACGTGCGCGGTGCGAGCGGGATGGATGCCGAAGTGGTGATTGAGATCCTGGTGGCCCGGTTGGCCCGCCAGACGCGGCCCGTCCGTGCCGCGCGTTCGCGTACCGGCGCCCGCCGCTAGCCGACCTCGGCTACGACGTTGCGTCCAGCGCAGACGAGAACCACCACCGGTGGTTCTCGAGGTCCCGGACGCCGTACTCGCGCAGGCCGTAGTCCTGGTCCCGCGGCTCCGACTCAGTGCGGGCCCCGCCTGCCTTCACGCGGGCGTAGTGCGCGTCGACGTCAGGGACGCGTACTGACAACCCGCCCTGCGACATGGCGGCGTGCCGTGGTGAGTCCATCCCCGCCTCGGCGGTGACCCGGTGCAGCCAAATGGGTGCATCCCCGTTGCGGACCTCACCGTGGACGACGGTGCCGTCGTCGAGGCGGTGCAGTCCGCCGGACGTGAGCCCGAAGATCCCCACCAGGAAGTCGTGGGCGGCCTCGATGTCGTCGTAGACGAGGATGGGAATGACGGCGGTCGAGGTGGCTTTGGTGCTGATGCTCATGCCCTCACTGTGCGCCTTGGGTGGCCCGCTGTACACCCCGTCGGGGCGGGGGGCGCCACGTGGGCCGGGCGGTGAGAGCATCGCGGTGCTGGACTGGGCTCATGCACGAGACACCCGAAGAATTGGCGACACTGCAGGCCCTGCTCGACGCGTCCATGGCAACCGCCGGACCACACCTACGCGACATCATCACGGAGGAGCGCCGGCTCACCGCGGCGCAACTGATGGAACGGCTGCAGGGCATGCGCCTGTTGGTCCTGGCGACAGTGACGGCCGACGGCCGGCCACTCGCCGGGCCGGTGGACGGCTACTTCCTGCACGGCACCTTCTGGTTCAGCTCGGGGCTGGACTCGGTGCGTCTGCGCCACCTGGCCACCAGGCCGGCATGCAGCGCGACCCACGTGCCAGGGGAGGAGCTCGCGGTCACGGTGCACGGGAGGGCCGAGCGTTTCGCTCCCGACCATCCGGCCTACGCCGAGCTCACTCAAGCCATGCTCGACGAGTACCTCCCCAAGCAGGGTCCGGATTTCGAGCAGTGGCTGCACGACGCAGAGCCGATCGGGGTGGTGCGCATCGCCCCCGAGAAGATGTTCACTTTCCACCTGGCGGGGTAGCCACCCCGCACGGTGCAACCCCCCACCGGCGCCTGGGCGGCGCCCCGGTGTCGTTACTCTGCCGCCGCCGCCTCGATGGCGGCAACCCGCCGCACCAGGCGCGACTTGTGGTTCGCCGCGGTGTTCTTGTGGATGACACCCCGGGAAGCGGCCTTGTCGATCCGCTTCACGGCCAGGCGCAGCGCCTCGGCGCTGTCCTCGGCACCACTCTCGGCCGCGCTGACGGCCGACTTGGTGCGCGTGCGGAGCTCGGCCCGCACCGACTTGTTGCGCAGCCGGCGCTTCTCGTTCTGGCGGTTCCGCTTGATCTGGCTCTTGATGTTGGCCACGTGTCGATCCTCGGTCTTCTTGGAAAGGGGGCGGTCGGCAGGCCAGGGCTCACCGGTGCGAACGAACACTGTAGCAGGTGGCAGGCCTATTTCGGCCTGCGCCACTCTGACGGGGCTGGTTCAAGTTCCCTGGCCAGGCGACCGGGAGCGCCGACCTGGGCCGGTACGATCGACGGACCGTGCCGCCCCTCGTCACCGCAGCTGGACCCGTTGCGATCGAGCGCATCCGCAACTTCTCCATCATCAGCCACGTCGACCACGGCAAGTCGACCCTGTCCGACCGCATCCTCGAGATCACCGGGGCGGTCGACCCCCGGCTCATGCGGGAGCAGTACCTCGACTCCATGGACATCGAACGGGAGCGGGGGATCACCATCAAGGCCCAGAACGTCCGGGTGGTCCACGCCGGCCACATCCTCCACCTGATCGACACCCCGGGCCACGTCGACTTCGGCTACGAGGTCTCACGCTCCCTGGCCGCGTGCGAGGGGGCGGTGTTGCTGGTCGATGCGTCCCAGGGCATTCAGGCCCAGACGCTGGCCAACTGCTACCAGGCGATCGAGAACGACCTCGAGATCGTCCCGGTCCTCAACAAGATCGACCTGCCGGCAGCCGACCCCGTCCGTTGCGCGCTCGAGATCGAGCACGTGCTCGGGCTCCCCGCCGACGAGATCCTGCACATCTCCGCCAAGACCGGGGAGGGGGTGCCCGAGCTGCTCGATGCCATCATCGCCCGCATCCCGCACCCGAAAGGGGACGCCGCGGCACCGTTGCGCGCGCTGATCTTCGACTCCTCCTACGACCAGTACCGCGGCGTCGTGAGCTCCATCCGGATCGTCGACGGCTCGCTGCCCGCCGGCGCCCGCCTGCGTTTCATGCAGGCCAACGCCGTGCACGACATCGAGGAGGTGGGTGTGCGCACCCCCGTGGCCGTCCCGGTGGACGCGCTCGGGCCGGGCGAGGTGGGCTACCTCATCGCCGGCATCAAGGACGTCGGCGAGGCCCGCTCCGGCGAGACCGTCACCACGGCGCAACACGGCGCCTCCCATGTGTTGGCCGGCTACCGCGATCCCAAACCAATGGTGTTCTGCGGCCTCTATCCGATGGACGGGGACGAGCTGCCCGACCTGCGCGACGCCCTGGACCGCCTCAAGCTCAACGACGCCAGCTTCACCTTCGAGCCCGAGTCGTCCCATGCGCTCGGCATCGGCTTCCGCTGCGGCTTCCTCGGGCTGCTGCACATGGAGATCGTGCGGGAGAGGCTGGAGCGTGAATTCAACCTCTCCCTCATCGCCACCGCGCCGAGCGTGGAGTATCGGGCCTTCTTGACGGACGGGACGGAGCTCGACGTCGACAACCCGACCGAGCTGCCAGACGCCAGCCGCATCGACCACATCGACGAGCCCATGCTGTCGGCGACGATCATCACGCCCACCGAGTACACGGGCACCGTCATGGAGCTCTGCCAGAGCCGCCGGGGCGAGATGACGCGCATGGAATACCTGTCGCCCGAGCGGGTCGAGCTGGTCTACACGCTGCCCCTGGCCGAGGTCGTCATCGACTTCTTCGACCAACTGAAGAGCCGGACCAAGGGCTACGCCAGCCTGGATTACGAGCCCGAGGACTACGCCACGGGCAACCTGGTGCGGGTCGACATCCTCATCAACCACGCGCCGGTCGACGCCTTCTCGACCATCGTGCACCGAGCCACGGCCGACACCTACGGGCGCAAGATGGCCGAAAAGCTGCGGGAGCTCATTCCGCGCCAGATGTTCGACGTGCCGATTCAGGCCGCCATCGGCGGGCGCATCGTGGCCCGCGAGACGGTCAAGGCCAAGCGCAAGGACGTGCTGGCCAAGTGCTACGGCGGTGACATCACCCGCAAGCGCAAGCTGCTCGAGAAACAGAAAGAGGGCAAGAAGAAGATGAAGAACATCGGGCGGGTCGAAGTGCCCCAGGAGGCCTTCATCTCCGCTTTGCGCCTGGGTGACGACTGAGAGCGACCTACCCGGGCCGTTTGCCCCTGCTGGCGGGCCCGATGCCGCCCACGGGAGCGGGCCTGGCACTCGGTAGACTTGAGTGCCAGGAACACCATGACCCCGCCCACTGACTCCGCCCCGCTCACCGACGTTGCCGACGACGGGCGCGCCCTGAACGCCCGCCGGGCGGCAATCCTGGAGGCGGTGGTCACCGAGTACATCGGGACGGCCGAGCCCGTCGGCTCTTCCCACGTCGCCGATTTCCCGGGGGTGCAGGTGTCCTCGGCCACGGTGCGCTCGGAAATGGTGGCGCTCGAGCGCGAGGGGTACCTCGTCCAACCGCACACCAGCGCCGGCCGGATCCCGACCGACAAGGGGTACCGCTTCTTCGTCGACCATCTCGCCGGGCCCGGCGTGCTCGGACCCAGCCAGCGCAAGCAGGTCCACCAGTTCTTCGAGCAGGTCCACGGTGAGATGGAGACCGTGCTCGAGCGCGCCTCGGGCCTTCTCTCCGAACTGACGTCGTACGCCGCCGTCGTCGTCGGTCCCTCGCACGATACGGCCACCATCCGTTCCGTGCAGCTCGTCGGCCTCTCGCCGGTGCATGCGCTCTTGGTGGTGGTGCTCTCCGACGGCGCGGTGGAGAAGCGGACCGTCGACCTGCCGTCCGAGACGTCCGAGGACGCGCTGGCCCGCGCCGGCACCTTGCTCTCCTCTCACATGGTCGGGCGCGCGCTCGCCCAACCCTGGGCCGTTCCGGCGAGTGGGTCCGCGGGCGTCGACCATCTCGTCACCGCAGCGCACATGGCCTTCGACTCGCTCGAGGGCGCCATGGAGACCGACCAGGTGTTCGTGGGCGGCCCGGCCCGCCTAGCCGAGTCCTTCGACGCCGTCGAGACGGTCCGCTCTGTCCTGGCCATCCTCGAACAGCAACTGGTTGTCGTCTCCCTGTTGCGCGACGTCCTCGATCGCGGGCTCTCGGTGGCCATCGGCACCGAGCACGGGTTCGAGCCGTTGTCGTCGTGTGCCGTCGTCGTGGCGCCGGTCTCCATTGACGGGCAAGACCTCGGCGCCGTGGGGCTGCTCGGCCCGACTCGTATGGACTACGCCCGGGCCATGGCCGCGGCGCACGTCGTGGGTGAGCGTCTCGGGCAACGGATCAGCGAGGGGCACGATGGCCGTCACTGACGGGCTGGGCGATCTCTACGCACTGCTCGGGGTCGGCCCCGACGCCAGCGACGACGAGATCAAGCGGGCCTACCGCGCCCGCGCCCGCGAGTTCCATCCCGACACCAACCACGGTGACCCCGCGGCCGAGGCTCGCTTCAAGCAGGTCACCGTCGCCTACGAGGTCTTGCGCGATCCCGAGCGGCGGGCCCGCTACGACCGCTTCGGTCCCGAGGGCGTCTTCGGCTCGCAGCCCGGCGCCGGCGGTGGCTTCGGCTTCGAAGGCGGACTGGGCGACATCTTCGAGGCGTTCTTCGGGCAAATGGGTGGGGCGGGTGTCCGCCGGCGCGGTCCCCAGATGGGCGCCGACGCCGAGGTGCGTCTCGATCTCGAGTTCGCCGAGGCCGTCTTCGGCGCCCGCAAGGAGATCTCGGTCCGCCTGCCCGCCACCTGCGCCACCTGCGAGGGCAGGGGCACCGCGGCCGGCACCGAGCCCGTCACCTGCACTGACTGCCAGGGCTCCGGCGAGCTGCGCAGGGTGCGCCAGTCGCTGCTCGGGCAGGTGGTGACCAGCGTCGCGTGCTCGCGCTGCAGCGGGACCGGCGAAATGATCCCCAACCCCTGCGCCGACTGCCGCGGCGAGGGGCGGCGCATGCAGGAGAACACCTTCACGGTGGAGGTGCCCGCCGGCGTGGAGGAAGGGTCGACATTGCGGCTGGCGGATCGCGGTGCGGCCGGCCAGCGGGGCGGCCCGAGCGGCTCGCTCTTCGTGCACCTCGCCATCACTCCCGACCCGCGCTTCGAGCGCCAGTCCGACAACCTCCACACCACGTTGACGATCAGCGTGGCGCAAGCTGCGCTGGGCGCCGAGAGGGACGTCGAGACGTTGGATGGCCCACAACACCTGACGATCGGACCGGGCACGCAGCACGGGCACATCGAGCGGATCCGGAATCTCGGTGTGCCCCATCTACGCGGCCGCGGCCGCGGCGACTTCTATGTGCACGTGCTGGTGGAGACGCCGACCGATCTCACCTCCGAACAGGACGAGCTGCTGCGCCAGTTCGCCGCGTCACGCGGCGAGACGGTCTCCGCCCCAGGGTCAGGGGGCGGCGAGGGCGTGTTCTCGCGCTTGCGCTCTGCCTTTGGCTAGCGCCGGCCATGCCGCCGCCGCGGTCACCGTGCGGGCGGCCGCCTCTGCGCAGGTGTTCGTGGGCGATCCGGCGGAGCCGGTGCTGACCGATGAGGACGTCCACCATCTCGGCCGGGTGTTGCGGCTGCGCGACGGCGAAGAGGTCATCGCCGCGGACGGGCGCGGCCGGTGGGCGCGTATGGCATGGCGGGGCGCGGTGACGCTCGAGCCGATCACGAGCGGTGCCGGCATCGGCGGTGACGGGGCCGTGCAGTCGGAGGCGCCGGCCAACCCGGCGTTGACCGTCGCCTTCGCGCCGGTCAAAGGAGAGCGCCCCGAGTGGGTGGTCCAGAAGCTCACCGAACTGGGCATCGACCGCATCGTGCCCCTGCGCACCGAGCGCAGCGTCGTGCGCTGGACCGGCGCCCGCGGGCAGGCCAGCGTCGAAAAGTTGCGCCGGGTGGCGCGCGAGGCCGCTGCCCAATGCCGCCGCGTCTGGCTGCCCGAGGTCTGTGACACGGTGCCCTTCGGGGAGCTGCCGGCACTGGGTGGGCCGGGTGAGGTCGTCCTGGCGCAACTGAGCGGGGACCGGCCCACGTTGGCCCAGCACGTGGTGGCGGTCGGCCCCGAAGGCGGATGGAGCACCGGCGAGTTGGACTGCGGGCTGCCCACGGTGGGTTTCGGGCTGAGCGTCCTGCGGGCCGAGACGGCCGCCGTCACCGCCGGCGCGCTCCTGGCCTCGCTCCGGACGGGAACCGTTGCCGCCGCCGCCGGGGGTCCGGCACAATGACGGATGGCCATGGTCACGTCGGTCACCCGGGGACCGGTAAGTTCGGAGCAGTGATCAGGCTGGCGCAGAGGGACGGTGACCCCCGGGCATGACCGACCCCGCCGACTGCCTCTTCTGCAGGATCGTGGCAGGTGAGGTGCCGTCCGAGACGGTGTACGAGACCCCGACCACGGTCGCCTTCAAGGACATCAACCCGCACGCCCCGCTCCACGTCCTGGTGGTGCCCCGTCGCCACATCGACGACGCGTCGACAGTCACCGCCGAGGACGGTCCCGTCCTCGCCGACATGTTGCTGACCGCCCGGGCCGTGGCCGACGCCGCCGGCCTGGCCGTGCCCGAGCGCGGCTACCGGCTCATCTTCAACGTCGGGCCCGACACGCTGAATTCGGTCCCGCACCTCCACCTCCACGTTCTGGGGGGCGAACCACTGAAAGGACACCTTGGCCTCACGTGAACACACCATGACCACGGCCCTGCGCGCCGAATGCTTCGTTCCGGGCAATCACCTGATGGCCGGGCTCCTCGGGACGCGCGACGAGCACCTCCGTCAGATCGAGCAGGCCTTTCCCGACGACCAGATCGTCCTGCAGGGAGACCGCATCTCAGTCGAGGGGCCGCACGCCGAGATGGTGGTGCAGCTGTTCGAGGAGCTCATACTCATGGTGCAGGCAGGGCGGAGCCTCGACCTCTCCGCTGTGGCGCGCGCCATCGACATGGTGCGCGAAGACATCCGCCCGAGCGACGTCCTGCGTTCCGAGGTGGTGCGAGCGGCCGGCGGCAAGACGGTTCGCCCCAACACCGCAGGGCAGAAGCGCTACGTCGACGCCATCTCCCAGAGCATCATCACGTTCGGCATCGGGCCGGCGGGGACGGGCAAGTCGTACCTCGCAGTGGCCCAAGCGGTCCACGCCCTGCAGTCCCGGCAAGTGACCCGCATTATCTTGACCCGGCCCGCCGTCGAGGCCGGCGAGCGACTCGGGTTCCTGCCCGGCGACCTCATGGCCAAGGTCGATCCCTACCTGCGGCCGCTCTACGACGCCCTCTACGACCTGCTCGAGCCTGAGGGCGCCCAGCGCCTGTTGGACCGCGGGACCATCGAGGTGGCGCCGCTCGCCTTCATGCGCGGGCGCACGCTCAACAGCTCGTTCATCATCTTGGACGAGGCGCAGAACACGACGCCCGAGCAGATGAAGATGTTCCTCACCCGGATCGGGTTCGGCTCCAAGTGCGTCGTGACGGGTGACGTGACCCAGATCGACGTCCCCGGCGGGCGCTCGGGCCTCGTCGGTCTCGAGCCGGTGCTCGGCGGCATCGACGACGTCGCGTTCGTCCATCTGAGCCGCCGGGACATCGTGCGCCACAAAATCGTGGCCGATATCGTCGACGCCTACGAGGTCGCAGAAGGGCGGGCGGGATCCACCCAGTGACGATCGACGTCTTTGCCGCCGATGAGCAGCAGGACCATCCGGTGGACGTCGCGTACTGGGCGGGCCTGGCGCGCCAGGTACTGACGGCGCGCGGAGTGAAAGGAGAGACCGAGGTCTCGCTCCTCTTCGTCGACGAGGAGGCCATCGCCGCCTTGAACAGTCAGTTCCTCGGCAAGACCGGGCCGACGGACGTGTTGTCGTTCCCCATAGAGGATGAACCGGGGCCCACGGGACGCTCACCGGACTTCGGGGGCAGCGGCCCCGGCGCTTCGCCCGAGCAGGGCGCCCTCATACTGCTCGGCGACGTCGTAATCTGCCCTGCAGTGGCGGCCCGCAACGCCGTGGAGCACGAAGTGTCCTTGGAGGACGAACTGGCACTCCTGGTCGTCCACGGACTGTTGCATCTGCTCGGCATGGACCACGAGATCGACGCGGAGGCCGAACGGATGGAGGCGGTCGAGCAGCAGTTGCTCACTCGCTTCTACCAGGTCCGCCACGGGGCGTGAGCGTGCTCCCGCTGCTCGCGGCTTCCAGCTTCAACGCCGAGGACGGCATCCTGATCGTCGTCATCGCAGTGCTGCTGGGTGCCTCGGGTGTCCTCGCCATGGCCGAGACCAGCCTCGTCCGGATGAACCGGATCAAGGCCAAATCCTTGGTGGACGAGAAGAAACGCGGCGCCCGGCAATTGGCGCGGCTGGTCGAGAACCCGGCCAACTTCCTCAACCCCATCCTCCTCCTGGTGCTGATCTGCCAACTGGTCTCGGCCACGCTGGTCGGCATTGTCGCCGAGCGCCTCTTCGGCGGTCTCGGCGTGCTGCTCGGCATCGTCTTCGAAATCGTCGTGATCTTCGTCTTCTTCGAGGCCGTGCCCAAGAACTGGGCGGTGCAACACGCCGACCGGGCCGCCCTACTCAGCGCCCCCCTCGTCAGCACGCTCATCCGCTTCCCGCCCATCCGATGGCTCTCGACGGTGCTGATCGGGCTGGCGAACCTGATCATCGGGTCCAGCGGGGACGAGGAGGGCATGCCGCGCTCCTACATCACCGACTCAGAGCTGAAGGCCATGGCCGACGTGGCCCACGAGGAGAAGGTGATCGAGCACGACGAGCGCACATTCATCCACTCGATCATCGACTTCGGCGACACGGTCACCCGCGAAGTCATGACGCCACGGCCGGACATGGTCACCGTCGAGGCCGACTTCACCGTCCGCGACGCGTTGGAGGCGGCGCTCGGGGCGGGGTACAGCCGCATCCCGGTGGAGGCGGACGGCATCGACGACATCATTGGCATCGCCTATGCCAAGGACCTGGTCCGCGCCGAGCGAGTGGGCAGGGCGTTGCAGCCGGTGCGCGAGAGCATGCGGCCGGCGAAATTCATTCCCGAGTCCAAGGAGGTCTCCGATCTCCTGCGCGAGATGCAGGAGGAGAAGTTCCACATGGCGGTCGTCGTCGACGAGTACGGCGGCACGGCCGGGCTGGTCACCCTGGAAGACCTCCTCGAGGAGCTCGTCGGTGACATCGTCGACGAGTTCGACGTCGAGGAGCCCACAGTGGAGCGCCTGCAGGACGGCTCGGTGCTCGTGAGCGCCGCCTACTCGGTGGACGACGCCGACGAGCTGTTGGGCGCCGAATTGCCGCACGGCCCGTGGGACACCGTCGGCGGACTCATTTTGGACCTGGCCGGGCGTGTGCCCGATCCCGGCGACTCGGTCGAAGTCGACGGGTTCCGCCTGACAGCGGTCGACGTGCGCGGCCGGCGCATCGGACGGGTCCGGATTGAGCCCACCGGCGCACGGACTGGCTCCGGGGCCGACGAAGAGCGCAACACGGCGGACAACGTCTCCCACAACGGGAACTGAGGACGGTGCGCTCGGGATTCGTCGCCGTCGTCGGCCGCCCCAACGTCGGTAAGTCCACCCTTGTGAACGCCATGGTCGGGAAGAAGGTGGCGATCACCTCTTCGCGGCCGAACACGACGCGCCACCGCATCCTGGGAGTCCTGCACGACCCGGCCGCCGATGCCCAGGTCGTCTTCGTCGACACGCCGGGCATTCACCGCCCTCGGAGCACGCTCGGCAGCCGGCTGAACCAGACGGCGACGGATGCCCTGAACGACGTCGATGTGATCATGGTCATCGTCGACGGCACGGCGGCCATCGGCCCGGGAGACCGCACTGTGCTGGAACGTGCGGTGCGCCAGGTCCAGAAGGTGGGGGCTGCGGCGGACGCCGCTGCCCCATCCCGCTCCCGCGACGACGCCGAACCCGGCGGCGACGCCGATGACGCCGATGAAGCCGATGACGCCGATAACCCCGATGACGATGAAGCGGGCGAACCCCCCGGCCTGATCGTCGTCGTCAACAAGGCGGACAAGGCCAACAACGCTCAGGTGATGGAGCGCCTGACCCAGGCCAAGGCGGCCGTCGACGCCCTCACCGCGCCGGTCGAGCTGGCCGACGTCGAGTACTTCCCGGTCTCGGCGCGCACCGGCAAGGGCGTGGATGCTTTGACGGCGTTCCTGATCGAAAGGCTGCCCGAGGGCCCCCCCTTTTTCCCACCCGACGTCATCACCGACACTCCCGAGGCACTGTGGGTGGCCGAGCTGGTACGCGAGCAGTTGCTGGCGAAGACCCGCGACGAGCTCCCGCATTCCATCACCTGCCGGGTGACCGAGTGGGAATGGCCGCACATCCGCGTCGAGATCATCGTCGAGCGCGACTCGCAGAAAGCGATCGTCATCGGCAAGGGTGGCGAGGTCCTGAAGGCCGTCGGGATCGCCGTCCGCGAGGAGTTGCCCGAAGGCACCTACCTCGACCTCCACGTCAAGGTCGAGCGCCACTGGCAGAACCGGGACGAGATGCTGAACCGCCTCGGGTTTTGAGCCTGCAGCAGACTTGACCTCTCGCTGCACGGGTTTCTCGGAGGTATAAGCAAACTCGTTTAGAGTTTGAAAATGTCCCCGGCCCGCTCCCGCGTCCCCACGTTCAGGGTGGGGCGGACTGATCCGCCCAGTCTCAGCGATGTCGGAGATCCCGCATCGCTCGACCTGGCGTTCAAGGCTTTGGCAAACAGCACCCGTCGGGGAATCCTCGCTGCGTTGCACGACCGTGGGGGCTTCCTCAGCTCCCACGACATCGCTCGCCGGTTCGACCTCCCGTGGCAAGCCGTGTCACGCCATCTGCGCGTCCTCACCGAAGCGGGCTTGCTCACTTGCGATATCAGGAGAAACGAGCGCGCCTATACCCTCAACAGGGATCAGCTTCGACGCGTGCCGGGCCGATGGGTCATGCGAGTGGCCACTGAGGGAACGCGGGACGAAGAGGGCCGACTCGTCTTCGCATTTGTCGAGGAGTAAGCCAGGGTCACAGAACCGACGCCGGCCTACGCCGGCTCTTCCTCCAGCGCCCGCCGGAGGAACGACTCCACCTCGTGGATGTCCACCGAGCGCCGCATGGGCGGCAAGGTGGCGAGAAGCACGCCGCGGTAGGACGCTGTGGCCAACCGCGGGTCGAGCACGGCGACGACGCCGCGGTCGTCCGCGTTGCGGATGAGCCGCCCCGAGCCCTGTGCCAGCAGCGTGGCCGCCCGCGGCAGGTCGACCATGGAGAAGGCGCCTCCGCCGGCCCGATCCCGCCGCGCTTGGAGCAACGGGTCGTCGGGGCGGGGGAACGGGAGCTTGTCGATCGTCACAAGAGACAGGGCCCGCCCCGGGATGTCCACGCCCTGCCAGAAGCCCATGGTGGCGAACAGGCAGGAGGTCTCGTCGGTGGCGAACTGCTCGAGCAGGAGGCTCTTGGGCAAGTCGCCCTGCAGCAGCACCGTGTAGGGGAGTTCTGGCGCCAGCGCGGCCGCCGCGGCCTCGGTGGCCCGCTTGCTCGTGAAGAGCGCCAGGGTGCGCCCCCCCGCCGCCTCCAGTAGTTGAGACAGTTCCTCGTGCAACGCCTCCTCCGCCCCCGCAGAGCGCCGGTCCGGCAGGTGGCGGGCGACGTAGAGCAGCGCGTGCGAGCGGTAGTCGAACGGGCTTCCCACGTTGAGTTCCTCGGTGGGGAAGGCCCCGAGTCCCACCCGCTCGACGATGCGCGGCGGGATGGTGGCGCTGGTCAACACCGACGTCACCTCGCCCCAGAGCATGTTGGACAGCACCGGGCCGACGTCGATGGGGGAGAGGCGCAGCCGGACGTTGCGCCGGGTGCCGTCGACCCAGGCCACCTCGCCGTCGCCGCGCGTCTCGAACCGGTGCAGATCCTCCGCCAGATGCACGGCGGCCTGCAGCGTCCGCGTCTTGCGGCTGCCGCGGTCGGGGTCGGGCTCGGACCCCCCGTCGTCGAGGAACGAACGCTGCGCACCGCCGCGGCGCAGGGCGTCGGTGACGCGCCGGCTGATGTCCGCGCCGCGGCTGAGCAGTTCGGCCAGCTCGCGGTCGTCCACTGGCGGCCGCGCTTCGTCGTGCAGCACGCGCGTTCCGACCCGGTCGCCGAGCAGCGAGCCGAGCTGGTCCCCGACCGACGCCAAGGAGTCCAACAGATCGGCGTCGCGCTGTTCGACGAGGGAGCGCGCCGAGGTCACGAGCGAGCGGAAGCGGCCCGGCGTCACCTCCACCCCGAGGCTCGACGTCATGACCTCCTCCAGCTCGTGCGCCTCGTCGAAGATCACCACGTCGTGCTCGGGCAGCACCACGCCGCCGCTGGCCAGGTGCGCCCCGTACAGGTGGGTGTTCACCACCACGACATCGGCCACCGACGCCCGCTCGCGGGCGGCCTCGGCGAAGCAGCGCCCACCCGACGGGCAGTTGTAGGCACCAGGGCACTCCCGGGGGCCGACACTGACCATGTTCCAGGCCCGGTCGGAGGGCTCGAAGCTCAGGTCGGCCCGGTCGCCGCTCTCCGATTTCTGCGACCAAGAGACCAATTGGCGGACTTCCTCGACGATGCCCTCGGGCGGCGCACCGGAGTCCGCCCGCTCCTCGCTCTCCTCGGCCAGCGCCGGCTCGTCGGCCCGTCCCGCCCCCTGATCGCCGAGCTCCGCCTGGATCCCACCCGAGCCCACCTCGGCCACCCGCTGCCGGCAGACGTAGTTGCTGCGCCCCTTCAACACGGCGAAGTCCAGCGGGGCCGGCAGCCCCAGGCCCGCTTCGACCTGGGGCAGGTCCTTCTCCGCCAGCTGGTCCTGCAGCGCCTTGGTCGCCGTGGCCACCACGACCTTCTTGCCGCTCAGCGCGGCAGGCACGAGGTAGGCCAGTGACTTCCCGGTCCCGGTCCCGGCCTGCACGACGAGGTGGGTGCCCGTGGCCATTGCCTCGGCCACCGCCCGGCACATCTCTTGTTGCTCGGGCCGGTGCTCGCCACCGGACATCTGGGCCGTGATCTTGTCCAGCCCGTGCACGCCGTCGTCGCCGGCTTGCCGGGCATTTGCCTCGGACCCGCCCGAGGAGCCGAAGACGTCGAGATCGTCGAGGTCGATACCCTCGGGCTCGACGAAGTACTCGACGTCCTCGTCCGTCATCGGAGATGACGCTACAGGGGTGGTGTCGCACGTCCCCACGGGAGCGGTCCACGATCCAAACTCACAACAAATGGACAACGACTGGACAACAAATGGACAACAAAACAAGTGGTCCTATGGCGGACCTGACGTTCGCACGCTCGGTCTTCGGTCGGCTTGGTCGCCCAATGGGGTCGTTGCGTTCACGCTGTGTTCACCGGTTCGCAACTTCGGTTGCAGCTCGGTCTGACAACAGCTAGACAACTCGACGAGCAGGTGCAGGGCACACCTGGGGACGGAGGAGTCGAGTGAAGACGGGTATTCGACGCGGTCTGCGCACCGCACTGGCCGGGTCACTGTTGTTCGGGGGCACTGTCGTCGCCTCGGTTATCGCCGGGTCGCTGCCAGCGTCGGCGACGACCAGTGTCGAGTATGTCGCGGTCGGTGGCAGCGATACGGGAAGCTGCCAGTCTGCGGGGTCGCCGTGCGCCACCATCGCGTACGCGTATTTGCAGACCTCGCCTGAATCGAGCACGACGATCGATGTAGGGCCAGGCGTGTTCCCAGTAGACCTCTGTGTATGTGGTGCCCCTGGAGGATACCCCTACACCACCACCGTGACGATCCAGGGCTCTGTCTCGGGTACCGCTCCCGCCACGACGCTAGACGGGCAAGCGACAGCCGAACGTGGTCAGATCACTCTGGAGGATCTCACCGTCAATGGCGAATCCGGCGTTGCCGCCTCTGCGGGCTATGCCGGAACCATCCAAATCGTCGATAGCACTGTGACGAACAGCAACCCCGCCTTGTTCGAAGGCGGGCCGGAGTCCGATATTTCCCTCACGGACTCCACGATCTCGGGCAACGCGGTGGCACTGGACCTCACGAGCGGCCCGGACACGTTCACTACTGTGGCAAGCACCATCGCCGACAACGGAACCGGACTGGAAGGCGCAGCGGAAGGCCAGGTGAGTCTGGCCGACACGATTGTCAGTAACAACGACGGTCACGACTGTGCGTTGTCCGGGCTCATCAGCTCTGCGGTCGACGGTGGGTACAACCTCGACGATGACGGCACCTGCGGCCTCACAGCAAGCACCAGCCATTCGGACACGCCTGCTGGTCTCGATCCTTCCGGACTGCAGAACAACGGTGGACCGACCCAGACCATCCTGCCCGCGACGGGCAGTCCGGTGATCGGGGCCATCCCAACCGGCACCACGCTCAACGGAGTCCAGGTCTGCCCGCGCACCGACCAGCGGGGAGTCGCCAGCGTCGGCAGCTGCACGATCGGCGCTGTCGAGGTCGAAGTGCCCTTGTGTGCCAGTGGACTCACCCCCCATGTCCTGAATACCACCTACCCCAATGGGAGCTTCACCGGCCTGTTCTGCGTGAACGCTAGGGGGTTCGGCACCTACACCCAGGGCACGGTGTCGGGCTGGGGTTGGGTGACCAAATTCTGGGGAGCCACCTTCTTCGGGGCGTTCGGCAAGCACCTGCTCTTGGGCGGAGCGACCAACGGCACCAAGAGTGGGTTCGTCGAGGTGGCTCCGGTGCAAGCGATCGGGACCTTCACCTTCAACTGAGTCTCCAAGCAAACCGGCTCAGGCGTGGTTGACGACCGCCACCTCGACCACCGCCGAGTAATCCTTGAAGGCCTGCTCGCCGAACCCGTTCCACATCTCGAGCGCCGGCGGCGGCATGTGCGCCGTCATCGCCGCGCGCTGTTCGTCGGTCATGCGCTCCCGGATGAGGCCGAGGATCAGCCAGATCTTGTCACCGTGGAAGTTGGCCATCCCGTGGCCCGGCAGGGCGCCCCACTCCTCCATGGAGAGGTTCGCACCGGCCAGCGGCAACACCTTCTGCTCCTCCTCGGCGAGATGCTCGTTCAGGTGCGAGCACAACGCGTCCAGCCGCGCCTGGGCCGCCTTCTGTGCCGCGGCGTCGCCGCCGGGCCAGGCGGCCAACGCGACCTTGGCCTCCTGTAGCAGCGCGAGCGCCTCGTGGTGCTGCTCGTCCATGTGGTCGATCAGCTCAACGACTCCGTCACAGCGCTCCCTGAGGAGCGGGAAGACCAGGTGCTCCTCGCCGTCATGGTGCGATTCGAGGAACGACAGGATGTTCTCGTAGTAGTTGGCGATCAGCGCCACCCGCTCCGCGTCGCCGGGAGAGATGCCCCCGACCAGTGTGGGGGCGGCGCCGAGGGTGTCCCGAAAGACACCGTGCACCGCGAACATGTCGCCGGTGTCGGGGCGAGGTGCACCGCTTGGCTCGGACATGGGTCCCTCCTTCATCCTCCACCCCGCACCGCCTGGCCGGGGTGGAGACACTTCAACACGGATGACACCCCCCGTGCCACCCTGCCTGGTCTTCGGCACGGGCATGCCGCGGTAGGTTCCTTTGATGACCTCTGCCGCCCGCGACCCGGGGGGCGTCCAGGGACGGGACCAGGAACCGGCGCCCGACCCGATCCCGCCCGAGCTCGATCTGTCCCGGGTACCGGTCCACGTGGCCTGCGTCATGGACGGCAACGGCCGCTGGGCCAAGGCTCGGGGGCTACCGCGCACCGAAGGACATGGCGCCGGAGAGGCCGCCCTGCTCGATGTGGTCAACGGCGCCCTCGAGATCGGCATCAAGTGGATCACCCTCTACGCCTTTTCCACGGAGAACTGGCGGCGGCCGCCCGACGAGGTGCGCTACCTCATGAACTTCAACCAGTCACTGCTGATGCGGCGGCGCGACGAGCTCAATGAGAAGGGCGTGCAGATCCGCTTCGCCGGCCGGCGGGACTGGCGGGTGCCCCGGCGGGTGCTCAAGCGCATGGACGAGTCCATCGAGCTCACGAAAAACAACCGGCGCATGGTGATGACGATGGCCTTCAACTACGGGGGCCGGGCCGAGATCATCGACGCCGTGCGCGCCCTGGTCGAGGAGGGCACCCCCGCCAACAAGATCGACGAGAAGGCGATTCGGCGTCACCTCTACTTCCCCGACATGCCCGATCCCGACCTCGTGATCAGGACGTCGGGCGAGACGCGGATCTCGAACTTCCTGCTGTGGGAGATCGCCTACAGCGAGCTGGTCTTCCCTGAGACCCTGTGGCCGGACATGCGTCGCCGCCACCTCTACGAGGCCGTCATCGACTACCAGCGCCGGGTGCGACGCTTCGGGGCCGTCAACCCGTAGGCAGAAGGGCAGCCGGCTCGGCTCCGCCGCCGGACCCGCTCCCCGGAGCCGCACCCACCCCGCCCGCACGGCTGCGAGAATGGAGGGCGATGACTTGGACTCGGATCGCCGTGGCGGCCGGGATCGCCCTGCTGACCGCCTTCGCCGTGGTGGTGATCGCCGAGGGGCAGGCCGGCGCTGGCGCGGCCGTCGTCGCTTTCGTCGCCATCGCCGCGCTGGTGGGGGCGGGCAATGCCCTCTACGGCCGCCACTCGCACGGGAAGAAGGCGATGGACCGCGTCCGGGCGGCCCAGGAGGCCCAGAACCAGGCCGCCGACCGGGCCGCCGAGGCCCGCCGGGCCGTGGCCGAGGCCGAGCGCCGGGGTGAGCGCTACTGCCCGCTCGACCCGGCCCACCGCACCGCCGCCACCGAACCCACCCACACGTGAGCCTCTTCCGCGACAACGGTGTCGTCCTGCGCACCTACCGCCTGGGCGAGGCCGACAAGATCATCGTCTTCCTCACCGAGCGCCACGGCAAGGTCAGGGCGGTCGCCAAAGGCATCCGCAAGACAACCTCCAAGTTCGGGGGAAGGCTCGAGCCGCTGACCCAGGTCGACCTCCTCCTGTGGCAGGGGAGGAGCGACCTCGACATCGTGAACCAGGTGGAGGTCCTGCACGCCTTCCGGCCTATCCGTGAGGACCTCGACCGCATGCCGCGGGGCATCGCCCTCCTCGAGGTCAGCGACCAGATGGCCCAGGAGCGCCATCCCGACCCCCGCCTGTATTCCATGCTGGTGGGCGCCCTCACGGCACTCGCCGACACCCACGCCGAACCGACGCTCGTCGCGCCCTCGTTCTTCCTGAAGGCGCTCGTCCTCGAGGGCGCCGGCCCGGTGCTCGATGCCTGTGCCTCCTGTGGCGAGCCCGACGGCGTGGTGGAGCTCGTGGCCTTCGACCTCGTGGCCGGGGGCACGTTGTGCCGGTCGCACCGCAGCGGGCGCCACATGAGCCCGGGCGCGCTGGTGCTGCTGCGCCGCATCCTCGGTGGGGACCTGGCCGCGGTGCTGGCGGGGCCGCCGCCCCCGGCCGCCGAGGAGGTGGCCGAGCTGGCCACGGAGGCGATGGAGGCGCATCTCGACCGGCGCATCCGCTCGGTGCGCTCGACTGCCGGCCTTTGACCCCCTTCGGCGTCTACGTCCACGTCCCGTTCTGCCGGGAGCGCTGCGACTACTGCGCCTTCGCGACGTACACCGACCGCGACCATCTCATGGAGCGCTACGCCGACGCCTGCGTGCGCGAGCTGCGACAGGTCTTCGGGGCAGGTGACCTCGCGCTCCCGACGTCCATCTTCTTCGGAGGGGGCACCCCGTCCCGCCTCCACCCCGACACCCTGACCCGGATCCTCGAGGCCATCCCGCGCGCGCCCGGCGCCGAGGTCACCGTCGAGTGCAATCCCGAGGACGCGGACGAGGCCCATCTCGCCACCTACCGCCGCGCCGGCGTCACGCGCGTCTCCTTCGGCCTGCAGTCCACGCAGGCCCACGTACTGGCCGGTCTGGGCCGGCGCAACGTGCCGCACGCCGCCGAGACCATCAGCGCCGCGGTGCACGACGCCGGCTTCACCACCTGGAACCTCGATCTGATCTTTGGCGCCGCCACCGAGAGCGACAACGACTGGGTCGCCACGCTCGACCAGGTCCTCGCGCTGGACCACCCGCCCCCGCACTTGAGCGCCTACGGCCTGACCGTCGAGCCCGGCACGCCGCTGGCCGCCGACCCGGCGCGCCACCCCGACGACGACGCCGAGGCCCGGCGCTACGAGCGGGCCGAGGCCGTCCTTTCCGCTGCCGGCTACCGCTGGGAGGAGATCTCCAACTGGGCCCGGCCCGGCCACGAGTGCCGGCACAACCACCTCTACTGGGAGCAGGGCGACTACGTCGGCATCGGCTCCGCCGCCCACTCGCATTGCGCCGGCGCGCGTTGGTGGAACGTGCGCACGCCGGACCGCTACATCGACGCCGTCGACGCCGGGCGCTCGCCCGAAGGCGGCCGCGAGGAGCTCACGGCGGAGCAGCGCGAGTTCGAGGCGCTCACGCTCTCGCTGCGCACGCCGCGCGGCGTGCCGTGGGAGGCCCTGCAGCGCCCCGAGGAGCTGGCGGGCCTCGTCGAGCGGATCGACGGCCGGGCCGTGCTGACGCTGCGGGGCCGGCTGCTGGCCAACGAGGTCAGCGCCAGAATCCGCTCCGGTATCCTGCACCGATGACAGAGACCGCCGAGCCGCCCGAGGCTGGCACCGACGACCTGATGGAGAAGGTGGTGCGGCTCTGCCGCCACCGCGGCTTCATCTTCCCCTCGGCCGAGATCTACGGCGGCTTCCGCTCCACCTACGACTACGGCCCGCTCGGGGTCAACATGCTGCGCAACGTCAAGAACGCCTGGTGGCGCGCCATGGTCCAAGAACGCGACGACGTGGTCGGCCTCGATGCCGCCATCCTCGGCCCGCCGGCCGTCTGGGCCGCCTCGGGCCATCTGGCCACCTTCACCGACCCCCTCGTCGACTGCAAGAACTGCCACGAGCGCTGGCGCGAGGACAAGATCGACGGCGTCTGCCCCAATTGCGGCTCCAAGGACCTCACCGAGGCCCGGGCCTTCAACCTCATGTTCAAGACCCACGCCGGTCCCGTCGAGGACGAGGGCCACGTGGCCTACCTGCGTCCCGAGACGGCCCAGGGCATGTTCACCAACTTCGCCAACGTGCTCGGGACGACCCGCAAGAAGCCGCCCTTCGGCATCGCCCAGGTCGGCAAGTCCTTCCGCAACGAGATCACGCCGCAGAACTTCGTCTTCCGCACTCGCGAGTTCGAGCAGATGGAGATGGAGTACTTCGTCCCGCCCGCCGACGCGCAGAAGTGGTTCGAGTACTGGCTCGAGGAGCGCATGAACTGGTACCTCGGGCTCGGCATCCCGGCCGACAAGCTGCACCTGCGCCATCACGAGCAGAGCGAGCTGTCGCACTACTCCAGCGGCACGGCCGACGTCGAGTTCCTCTTCCCCTGGGGCTGGGACGAGCTCGAGGGCATCGCCAACCGCGGCGACTTCGACCTCACGGCCCACGCCGCCGCCTCGGGTGTGAAGCTGGACTACTTCGATCCCCAGACCAACGAGCGCTACACGCCGTACGTGATCGAGCCGGCCGCCGGCGCCACGCGCACGATGATGGCCTTCCTCCTCGCCGCCTACGACGAGGACGAGGTCGGGGGAGAGGCGCGCACCGTGCTGCGCCTGCACTGGCGCCTGGCGCCCTACCAGGTGGCCGTGCTGCCGCTATCGAAGAAGGACACGCTCGAGCCCCTGGCCCGCCAGGTGCTCAAGACGCTGCAGCCGCACTTCATGTGCGACTACGACGTGACGCAGGGCATCGGCAAGCGCTATCGGCGCCAGGACGAGGTGGGGACGCCGTGGTGCGTCACCGTCGACTTCGACTCGCTCGAGGACAATGCCGTGACCGTGCGTGACCGTGACACGACGGACCAGGTGCGTGTCCCCATCAGCGAACTGCTCGGCGAGCTACGCCGGCGCACCGGCGAGGAATAGCGCCGCGCCTCAGGCAACCTTGCGGTACTTGCGCACCGCAATCGGGGCCAGGACCACCAGCAG
Organism: uncultured Acidimicrobiaceae bacterium; assembly: GCA_963745665.1. Taxonomy (GTDB): domain Bacteria; phylum Actinomycetota; class Acidimicrobiia; order Acidimicrobiales; family RAAP-2; genus Bog-473. The sequence continues at coordinate 721,041 of CAVUYE010000003.1, forward strand.
CCCGGCGGACCACACCAGCGCCGCCAGCACGGCGCCCGAGTCGTGCAACGGGCCCCCGACCATGAGCGAGCGCGCCGCGTTCACGACCTGGGTCACCGGCTGGTGCTCGGCGAAGGCCTGGAGCCAGCCCGGCATGGAGGCCACAGGGACGAAGGCCGACGAGGCGAAGAGCAGCGGGAAGATCAGCGGGAAGACCATGACCTGGGCCGTCTCCGCGTTCGGGGCCGACAGGCCTATGTAGGCGAAGCCCCAACTCAGCGCGTAGGCGAAGAAGAGGATCACCAGCGCTCCGCAGAGGAACAGTGCGAAGTTGGTCCCGATGCGGAAGCCCACAGCGAACCCGACGATGGTGATCAGGATCATCACGAAGACGTTGCGGACCAGGTCGGAGGTGGTGCGGCCGGCCAGCACGGCGGAGCGGCTCATCGGCAGGGCGCGGAAGCGCTCGATGATCCCCTTGTGCAGGTCCTCGGCCAGCCCGGCGGCCGAGCTCATGGCGCCGAAGATGACCGTCTGCACGAACACGCCGGGCATCAGGAAATAGATGTAGTGCCCGCCGGGGACGTGGATGGCCCCACCGAAGACGTACGTGAAGAGCAGCACGAACATGATGGGCTGGAGCGTGGTGAAGAACAGGGCCTCGGGTGTCCGCAGGACGGCCAGGATGTTGCGCTTCGCCATGGTGACGATGTCGGCCACCGCCCACGACAGCCGGTTGCCCTGGTTCGGTTGGTCCACCTGTACCGGTGCGATGAGCGTGGTCGTCATGCGGCGTCCTTCCCGTCGGTCACGTTGCCCTTGCGTCCCCGGCCGAAGCTCCGTTTCGGCCGGGCCCCCTCGTCCTCGCCCTCTTCGATGGTGGTCTTGTGACCGGTGAGGGTCAGGAACACGTCGTCGAGGCTGGGCTCGCGCAGCGCCAGGCCGGCAATGGTGATCTGCGCCGCGTCCAGCGTGCGGAGCACGTCGGCCCCGGCCTTGGGCCCGTCGTTCACGGTCAGCTCGACGATGAGGTTCTCGACCAGTGGCGCCTTCTCGGACAGGGGGGTGAGCAGTGCGACCGCCCGTTCCACCGCGTCGTGTTCGCCCAGCGTCACCGAGATGACCGAGGTCCCGAGGTTGGCCTTGAGCTGTGCCGGCGTCCCCTCGGCGATGACGCGGCCGTGGTCGATCACCACGATGTCACGCGCCAGTCGGTCGGCCTCTTCGAGGTACTGCGTGGTGAGCAGGACCGTCGTGCCCTCGCGCACCAGCTCCTCGATGGCGACCCACAGGCCCTGGCGGCTCTGCGGGTCCAGCCCCGTGGTCGGTTCGTCGAGGAAGAGCACGGGCGGGTTGGCCACCAGCGCGGCGGCGAGGTCCAACCGCCGGCGCATGCCGCCCGAATAGGTCTTCAGGACGCGGTCGCCCACGTTGGCCAACCCGAACTCCTCGAGCAGCTCGTCGGCCCGGCGCGCCGCCACCTTGCGGCTCAGGTGGGAGAGGCGGGCCACCATGTGGATGTTCTCGCGCCCCGTGAGGTTCTCGTCCACGGCGGCGTACTGACCCGCCAGCCCGATGATCCGGCGGACGGCTTCGGCCTGGGTCACCACGTCGTGACCGAGCACCGAGGCCCGCCCCGAGTCGGGGCCGAGGATGGTGGAGAGGATGCGCACGACGGTGGTCTTGCCGGCGCCGTTGGGGCCGAGCAGGCCGAGCACGGTGCCGGCCTCCACCTCCACTGACACCCCGTCGAGCGCGCGGACGTTGCCGCGGGGGAAGACCTTCACGAGGTCGTGTGCTTCCACCGCCAGGGTTGCCTGCGAAGAATTAGCCATTACCAAAGAAACTTAGTGATAAAGTTATTTACATGTCAAGACAATGGTCCCGATCGGAGCTGGCCCAGCAGCTGCGCGCCGAGATCATGGGCTATCTCGGGGCCGCAACAGAATTCGACGAAGGCCTGGCCAAAGAGCTGAAGCTCAGCCGGACCGACATGCGCTGTCTGGAGCTCGTCGGCCGCCTCGGTCCGATGACCGCCGGACGGCTGGCCGAGGAGAGCGGCTTGACGACAGGGGCGGTCACCTTCATCCTCGACCGCCTCGAGGAAACGGGCATGGTGACACGGCGGCGCGACACCGAGGACCGTCGGCGGGTCTGGGTCGAGATCGTCCCAACGGCCCGGCAGCGCCTGGACGGCCTGCAGCGACCCGTCGCCGAGGAGATGCGTCAGGTGGCCCAGCGCTTCAAGGCCGACGAGCTCGCGGTGGTGCGCGACTTCATGCGCCAGGCCAAGGAAGTCTTCCAGCGCCAGGTCGCCGGTGCGTCGAAGGGCGCGGCGGGACGGTCGCACGCTCCGGAGTAGCGCCGGAGGGAAAGTAGGCTGGCTTGGCCCGTCCCAGGTTGGGAGGGGCGACCAGTTCGAGTGACTGCGATTCGCCCCGCGGTTCGCCCGTCCAGGGCAAGGAGGCCCGATGCCGTTCGTCTTCGATTTCGACCACAAACACGCCCGCCCACCGATGGAGCTCAAGGACCTCCTGGGTGGCAAGGGCGCCAACCTGGCCGAGATGACGTCGGTACTCCAGCTTCCTGTGCCGCCCGGGTTCACCATCTCGACAGACGCCTGCCGCGCCTACATGGATGGCGGCTGGCCCAAGGAGCTCGACGCCGAGGTCGCGGGCGCCCGGGCCCGGCTCGAGAAGGCCATGGGCAAGTCGATCGGCGACGCCAGCGACCCGCTGCTGGTGTCGGTGCGCTCGGGCGCCAAGTTTTCCATGCCGGGCATGATGGACACGGTCCTCAACCTGGGCCTCAACGACGAGTCCGTCGAGGGCCTGGCCAAGCAGACCGGTGACGAGCGCTTCGCCTTCGACTCCTACCGGCGCTTCATCGCCATGTACGCCCGCATCGTCTTGGAGCTGCCCGGCGAGGAGTTCGACTCGCTCTTCGACGCCGCCAAGGAACTGGCCGGGACCACCTCGGACGCCAAGGTGCCGACCGAGCTGCTGCGCTACCTGGTCGACTCGTACCAGCAGATCGTCGAGCGCCACACCGGCAAGCCCTTCCCGCAGAAGCCGACGGATCAGCTGCGCGGTGCCATCGAGGCCGTGTTCCGCAGCTGGAACGGCCCGCGCGCCATCGCCTACCGCGACCGGGAGCGCATCGCCCACGACCTGGGCACCGCCGTCAACGTGCAGGCCATGGTCTTCGGCAACCGCGACGACAACTCGGGGACCGGCGTCGGCTTCACCCGCGACCCCGCCACCGGCACCAACGGCGCCTACGGCGACTTCCTCGTCAACGCGCAGGGTGAGGACGTCGTGGCCGGTATCCGCAACACCGAGCCCATCGCGGAGCTGAAGAAGAAGTTCCCCAAGGTGCACACCGAGCTCCTCAAGATCTTCGCCCGGCTCGAGGGGCACTACGCGGACATGTGCGACACCGAGTTCACCATCGAGCAGGGCAAGCTCTGGATGCTCCAGACCCGTGTGGGCAAGCGCACCGGGGCGGCCGCGCTCAAGATGGCGGTGGACATGGTGCGCCCGAGCGACCTCGGCATCTCCAAGGAAGAGGCCGTCTCGCGCATCACCGAAGACCACCTCGACTCGGTCCTGCACCCTCAGTTCGCCGGCTCGGGCTACGCCGTCTGGGCCAAGGGCCTGGGCGCCAGCCCCGGAGCTGCCGTGGGCCGCATCTACTTCACGGCCAACGACGCCGCTGCCGCAGCCGATCGTGGCGAGCCCGTCGTGCTGGTGCGCAACGAGACGTCGCCCGAGGACGTGCACGGCATGCTCGCGTCGGAGGGCATCCTCACCGCTCGCGGCGGGTTGGTCAGCCACGCGGCGGTCGTCGCCCACGGTTGGGGCAAGCCCGCCGTCGTCGGCGCCGAGGTCCTCCGCCTGGGCGACCGGCAGGTCACGGCCAACGGTGTCACGCTCAACGAGGGGGACTGGGTCTCCCTCGACGGGGGAGCGGGCATCGTCGTGGCCGGCGAGGTCCCGCTCACAGCGGCCAAGCCGCCCGCCGCCTTCGACACGGTGCTCTCGTGGGCCGACGTCATCCGCAAGGGCAAGCTGGCCGTGCGGGCCAACGCGGACACCGGTGACGACGCCGCCAACGCGCGCAAGCTCGGCGCCGAGGGGATCGGCCTGTGCCGCACGGAGCACATGTTCCTCGGCGAAGACCGCCTGCCCGTGGTGCGCCGCATGATCCTGGCCCAGTCGCCGGCCGAAGAGGCCGAGGCGCTTGAGGAGCTGCGCCTCGTTCAGCGCGAGGACTTCATCGCCATCCTGGCGGCCATGGACGGGCTGCCCGTGACGGTGCGCCTCCTGGACCCGCCCTTGCACGAGTTCCTGCCCTCCACCGAGGAGCTGGCCCGCAAGGAGGCCACCGTCGGGCTGAATCCCGAGGAGCGCCGGCTCTACGAGGCGGCGCTGTCTTGGAAGGAAGCGAACCCCATGCTCGGCACCCGCGGCGTGCGCCTCGGGGTGCTCAAGCCCGGGCTCTACGCCATGCAGGTGCGCGCCCTTATGGAGGCGGCCCGCCAGCGCGTGGCCGACGGCGGGCACCCCATCGTCGAGATCATGATCCCGTTGACCGTCACCCGCGCCGAGATGGCGCTGGCTCGTGGGTGGGTCGAGGACGCCGTGGCCGACGTCAACAAGGAGCGGGCACCCCGTCCATCCAAGGGGGCCAAGGCCGACACGACCACCAAGCGGGGCACCCTCGAGGTGACCATTGGAACGATGATCGAGACGCCCCGCGCCGCGCTGCGGGCCGCCGAGATCGCCGAGGTGGCCGACTTCTTCTCCTTCGGGACGAACGACCTCACGCAGATGACGTTCGGGTTCTCCCGCGACGACGTCGAGGGTCGCATGATGGACGCCTACCTCGAGCTCGGCCTGCTGCCGCGCAACCCGTTCGACGTGGTCGACTTCGACGGCGTCGGCGAGCTGGTGCGTCTCGGGACCGAGCGCGGCCGGTCCACGCGCCCGGGCCTGAAGGTCGGCGTCTGCGGCGAGCACGGGGGAGACCCCCAGTCGATCGGCCTCTTCTACGACGCCGGGCTCGACTACGTCAGCTGCTCGCCCTTCCGGGTCCCGGTGGCCCGCCTGGCCGCGGCGCAGGCCGTCCTGGCCGAGAAGGGTTAACCCCGGCGGGCGGGAGTCCGCTACGAGGTGGCCTCGCCCGCCCGCCCGGCGAGGACGTAGCGCCGGAGCGCGATGAGGGTCCAGATCGCCTCCACCACACCGAAGGGCCAGGCCCCGGACAAGAAGCCGTAGGAGCTAGACAGGGCACACCCGAGGGCGAAGGCCAGGATGAAGACCCGGCCCCGCTCCTCCAGGGCGTACATGCCCATCATGAAGGTCAGGGCGCAAACGCCGTAGATGGTGACGGCCATGGGTTGAACCTAGGGCAGAGCCGGACCGAACAGGACCGAACGGCTACAGCGAAGCGGTACCGTCGTGCCTGTGGGGATACCGGACGAGGAAGTGGCCCAGGTCCGGGCGGCGACTGACATCGTGGCGCTGATCAGCGAACACGCCGCACTGAAGAAGGTCGGTCGGCGCTGGAGCGGGCTCTGTCCCTTCCACACCGAGAAGACGCCCTCGTTCAGTGTCAATGCCGAGGAAGGCTTTTACTACTGCTTCGGCTGTCAGGAGTCGGGGGACGCCATCACCTTCGTGCGGGCCATGGACCACCTCGATTTCGTCGACGCCGTCCGCTTCCTCGCCGACCGGGCCGGCATCACGCTGCACGAGGACCAGGAGATGGGCGCGACCACAAGAGACGCTCCGAGTTGCTCGACGCCATGGAGCGCGCCGTCGAGTGGTACCACCAACGCCTCCTGCGCTCGCCGGACGCCGGTCCCGCACGCGACTACCTCCGCTCGCGCGGCTACGACGGCGACATCGTGCGCCAGTTCCGCATGGGTTGGGCGCCCGACGACTGGGATGCCATGGCCACGTCGCTGAAGTTGCCCGAGAATGTCCTTTCCGATTCCGGGCTCGGCTTCGTCAACCGGCGTGGTCGCGTGCAGGATTTCTTCCGCAACCGCGTGCTCTTTCCGATCTGCGACCCGTCGGGGCGACCCGTGGCGATCGGTGGGCGCATCCTGCCCGTGCGGCCCGGACAGGCGCCGCCCGACCGGCCCGAGCCGAAGTACAAGAACTCGCAGGAGTCCCCCATCTACTCGAAGCGCCGGACCCTCTACGCGCTCAACTGGGCCAAGAAGGGTGTCATCGCACAGGGCGAGGTCGTGGTGTGTGAGGGCTACACCGACGTCATCGGGTCCTTCCAGGCCGGCGTGCCCTGGGCGGTGGCCACCTGTGGCACCGCGCTGGCCGAGGAGCACTTCACGCTCCTGCGGAACTTCGCCAAGCGGATCGTGCTGGCCTACGACGCCGACGCGGCCGGGCAGAGTGCCACCTCTCGTGTCTACGAGTGGGAACGCAAGCACGAGGTCGACGTGGTGGTGGCCGATCTCCCTGGCGGCAGCGACCCCGGCGAGCTGGCCCGTACCGATCCGACGGCGCTGGCCCGGGCCATCAAGGAGGCCCGGCCCTTCCTGCAGTTCCGGGTGGACCGCATGCTCCAGGGCGGCGATCTGCGGACGCCCGAGGGCAGGGCCCGGGCGGCCGAGGCGGCCCTCACCGCTGTCGCCGAGCACCCCGACGATCTTGTTCGGGACCAGTACGTCATGCAGCTCGCCGACGTCTGCCACGTCGACCCCGCCAAGTTGCGTGAGCGCCTGGAGTACCTGCGCGCCCACCCGCCAGCCGAGAAAGCCACACGGCGCACCCGAGGGTCGCAGGACGAGCCCCCGCCCCGTGACTACCCCGAGGACGACGGCGACATGTTGGCGCCCGAGGGTGGCGGAAGCCTGTCTGCCCTGAAGACAGCGCTCCGACCAGGGCCTGGACTCGAGGCACTCAAGTTGGCCGTCCACCGACCCGAAGATGTAGTTGACCGTGTGCATGCCGTTCTGTTCACAGACAGCGTGCAACGCGAGGCATTTGTCGCGCTCTTGGAGCATGACAGCGTGCACGAAGCGGTGGAGTCCGCGTCACCGGAGGTGGCCAGCCTGTTGCGACGCGCCATAGTCGAAGAGCCGAACCTGGGTGACCCTGACCTGGGCCATCACGTCGATACCGTCGTCGCACCGATGCTGCGCAGCGCGACCAACCGCGCCTTGGGTGATTTGGCAAGTGAATCTCGTGTGAACGATGACGCCTGGCAGACACAGGTTGCGGAGACGGCCCAGGTGCAGCTCTGGCTGGACGAACTCGGAGAATCCGGATCTGGCCGCGACGCGGCTGATCGGTTGGTAGCGTGGTTGATTCAGAGGCAACCCGAGGGGTGACGACGTTGGCTGGGCGACGGTGAGCGAAGAGTCTGCGGTGGCGATCGACGAAGACGATGTCGACGCTGTCGACGCGCCTTCCGAGTCACTGGCGCCGATCGCGCACGTTGCATTGCCACCCGGCGTGTCGCAGGTCGACTTCGAGAAAGCGCTCGCGACGGGTCGCGCTAAGGGGCAGCTGACACAAGCCGAACTGATCGATGCGTTGCACACGGTCGAGCTGACTCCAGAAGTGTTGACGACGCTCATCGACCGCGTCAATGCTGAAGGTGTCGCGCTGGTCGCCGATGAAGAGGAAGACCTCGTGGTCGAGGTCGCTCCGCCCAAAGAGCCTCGGGCCGTACCGAAGTCCAACGGCGCCCTGCGAGCGGACGCGCGACGCGAGAGCAATGGGAAGCGGACCGCTTCTAGCGGTGATTCAGGCGGCAGCTCCGAAGACCCGGTCCACACCTACCTCAAGGAGATTGGCCGGGTTCCGCTCCTCAACGCCGAGCTCGAAGTCGAGATCGCCAAGACCATTGAAGAAGGGAACGCAGCCGCCGCCCGGTTGGCTGCCCACGAGCTTGCTGTCGCAGGTGAGGGGCCTGCTGAGGACCTGCTCGAGGCCGGGGGATTGTCCCGGAACAAGCGGCTGATGCGCAACGGCCTCAAGGCGAAAGACGAGCTCATCGAGGCCAACCTGCGCCTGGTCGTCTCCATCGCCAAGCGGTACCGCAATCGCGGCCTGGCCTTCCTCGATCTGATTCAGGAGGGCAACCTCGGGCTGATGCGGGCGGTCGACAAGTTCGATCACACGAAGGGCTTCAAGTTCTCCACCTACGCCACCTGGTGGATCCGCCAGGCCATCACGCGTGCGATCGCGGACCAAGCACGCACCATCCGGATCCCGGTGCACATGGTCGAGACGATCAACAAGGTTGTGTGGGCGCAACGTCAGCTGTTGCAGGAGCTTGGTCGTGAGCCGACCATTGAGGAAGTGGCGCAGCGCGTCGAGCTGCCGATGGAGCGGGTGCGCGAGATCCTTCGCATCAACCAGGACACCGTGTCTCTCGAGCAGCCCGTGGGTGACGAGGACGACTTCAACCTCTCAGACTTGATCGAGGACAGGGGAGCGGTTGTCCCCGATGACGCAGCGACGCGTTCCCTCCTCGACGCCGCAGTACGAGAGGCGCTTGGGCACCTGTCCGAGCGGGAGCAGGACGTGGTTCGTCTGCGCTTCGGACTCGACGACGGCAAGATCCGCACGCTCGAAGAGGTCGGTCGGGAGTTCGGCGTGACCCGGGAGCGGGTGCGCCAGATCGAGTCCAAGACTTTGGCCAAGCTGCGCCGACCCGACGCTGCCCACCTCTTGAGGGACTATCTCGAAGAATCCTGATCACGCACAAATTTTGAGACGGAGCATGAATGGTGGCGGGATTGCTCGCTGATATCGTTCAAGGTCTGTTTCCCAAGCCTTTCCGGGGTAGCTCAATGGCAGAGCAAGCGGCTGTTAACCGCTAGGTTGTGAGTTCGAGTCTCACCCCCGGAGCATTGCACTGTTCAACGATGATGTGTGGGTGTCAACACCATGCTCGACGCGGTAGCGCCCTCGCGTGCACGACGTCCGGTCCAGTCATGGGGTGACGAACGCCGCCAGGTGGGGTGGTCGGGATTCGAGGGAGACGTTGGCAACCGCGTCGGAAAGCGCTGGTTTAGCCCGTTTACAACTCGCCAGTCGGATCCCGGCGTGTTCCGCAGGGTGTGAACCGAGGCCATGGAACTGGAGGAGCTCGTCCGAGCATCGCGTGACGTGACACGCCGACCAGGTCGCTCTGTCACGAATCGAAGATCAGTACCCGGAGTCGGCAATCGGAAATCGAAGTCACTGGGGAATCCCTTGTCTCGTGCCGCTCACGGGATGATGGCGCCGACAGGGAGGGCACTGAGGTTCACATTGTCCGCGGCGCCGTTGGGGTCGTCATCCGTCGAGCAGTCGACCTCCACGGAAGTGAGACTAGTTAGGGTCAAAGGCGCCGACAGACTGAACGGGGCGCTCGAGTAACGCTTCGAGATAGAGATACTGCCAAGGGTGCCGAAGGTGTCGACCTCGGTGCTCTGGAAAGTCGTATTGCCGTCGATGAGATCGCACACCTCGCCAGCGTCATTGCTCACGTCGTTCACGTAGCCGGTGGCCTGCACGAGATACGAGCCGGCAGGAAGGAAGAAGCGTGCCAAGGGAGTCTGCCCGGACAGGTCTTGTCCACCTGGAGCGTTGGCGTCGTAAAGGGTAGTCGTGCCGGCTGGACCTGCCGGGCCCTGAGGTCCAGTAGCGCCCTGGGGGCCCTGAGGCCCAGTCGTGCCCTGGGGTCCTGCCGGCCCGGTCGCGCCCTGAGATCCCGCTGGACCGGTGACGTTCCAGGACAGAGCCGTCTCGTTCTTGGAGCAATTTCTCACCGACGCATCGATCACGTGCAAGACCCCGCCGCTTTTCACGTAGCACGCGTTGATCACGCCGTTGTTTGGGATGGTGCCGGTGGCGATGGTTGGAGCGATGATGAGCGCCGCGAGTGCTGTCAGTGCAGCACCGATCATGACGATGCGCCTTCGCATGGTGACCCCTCCTTGGATCGGAGCCTCACCCCTTTTGCATGTTGAAGCCTCGTCAAGTCTCCGTCAAGACGAATGTTTCACAACTACCGATACGAGGACCTGGCGAGCTGAAGGTGGTCGTCCACGAGGGTGTCACGAACATTCCAAAATCAACCGAAGGATCTAGGGTTCGCTCGTGTGACCGAGCTCCTGCGGATCGCCTTTTGGCCGTCTTCTTTCCCTCTGCCGGCGTTGTCGCGCCCGCACTACGAACCGCATGCCAGCCTCGGAGGTCGTGATGGCCAGGACGTCGCCGCGATTGCCCCGATACCGGCGACACCGACCGCCGGTCCCTGTCGACGGTCCTCGGTTCAACGAGCTATGAGTAGAGCGACGGCCTGCGCGAGCAGTGCGTCGCGCTCCTCGGACGCGATCAGCCTGGGACCGACACCACCCAATAGTTCAAAACGCCACCCACGTAGGGGATGTTCTGAAGGTTCGTGACGTCCTTGGCCGCCCCGGTGACGTTTGGCGAGTAGTCGACGTACACCGAGAGGGCGTTCTTAATGATGAAGTCCTGAGCCTGCGTCCAGAGGCTCTTGAGCTTGGTGCTGCTGGGTGGGAGCGCCTGTATCTCCTTCGTCAGCGAGTTGAGGGTGGGGTTGTTGTAGTTGCACAGGTCGCCCACGTCGCCAGGGATGTACTGCGTGGTGATCTTTTCGATCCCGGGCAGACCCTCCGGGTTCAATCCCATTTGGGCCTTGTTGTCGGTGTACAGATCGGTCACGTAGTTCGAGCTTTGGACGATCTGGAGGTTGACGCCTATCTGCTTCCATTCATCTTGGAGCACCGTTGTCAGCTGATCGGTGGCGGCTTCGGGCAGGGCCATGATGCTGGTGGAGAAGCCGTGAGGGTATCCCGCCTCCGCCAGAAGTGACTTGGCTTTCTTCACGTTGTAGGCGTAGATGTTGGTCAGCGAGGGGTCGTAGTAGTTCGACGAGGACGGGAAAATGCTCCAGGCGGGCTCGCCCTTGCCGTAGAGGAGAGCGTTGTTGATGGCCGTCCGGTCGGTGGCGAAGTTGAGGGCCTGACGGACCTTGACGTTGGCCAGCGGTCCCGAGGACTTGCAGATGGGAACGAAGAAATAGTTCGCGTCAGGGAACTGCGAGCTGGACTGGAGGGAGGTCTGCGCCTTCAAGGCCGGGATGTCGTTGTCGGGGATACCCTCGACCTGGACCAACCCGGACTCCAGAGAGTTGAGCTGCTGGGGCCCGGTGGGAACGTTGACGAAGGTGATGCCCGTGAGGTGGATGGCACTGGCGTCCCAGTAGTGCGGGTTCTTCGTCAGGACGATCTTTTCACCCTGGACATAGCTCTTCAGGATGAACGGCCCGGCTCCGACCACGTTCTCGTTGGGGTTGGCCGAAGCCGATCCTGTCGACACGGCCATGAAGGACTCCTGGTCGGCCAGGAGCGGATAGAAGGTGCTGGCCACCGGCTGGGAGAAGTTCATCACCAAGGAGACGGTCCCGGTGACGTCGATGGAGGAGATGTCGGACATCGACTGGTCCCAGACGCCGGAGTGCGGGTTGGTCAGGTTGCGCTCGAATCCGGCCTTAACGGCGGCCGCGTTGAGGGGGGTGCCGTTCGAGTAGACGAGTCCGGGACGGAGCGTGATGGACAGGGTGCTGGGGTTGGTCACCGTGGCGGCGGAAGCCAAGTCGGGGACATAGGACCCACTGGTCGTCTCGCGCAGGAGCCCCGCGTAGATCGGCCAGTCGTAGGCGAAGCAACAGGCCGAGCTGGTGAACTGGGTGGGATCGAACTCAATGGGGTTGATGGCCTCCGACAGGTCGTAGCCCGTTGTCAGGTCGCCGTACCCACTGCCCGAAGCAGCGCCGGCGGTGGCGTTGCCGGCCACCAGCACCTGGACACTCACCATCAGGCCGACGGCCATCACGGCCGTGGCGATGCGCCGGGCCCCAGTTCCCCAATTGATCTTCATCGAGCTCGCTCAACTTTCTGGTTCGGACGCGGGTGCAACAAGCCAATTGTGTGATGACGAGGAAGGAGGGCGCCGCCGTCGGACCCATGGTGGTCAGCGGGCTGCGATGACACCGGCAGGGGCGCGCCCGTCCACGCGAGACGTGACCGCCTCAATGCGTCAAACAAGCTTCCCCCATTCTGCCGCGCTGCCTCGCCTGGCCCGAATGACAACGCCTTGTCACCCCGACGCGGCCGTTGCCGGTCAGCTTGACCGGATGTCACACGATTGTCCAGCGCGTGACATGAAAAAGAAATATCCTCAGCATGCGTCCGTGAGCCTCGGGCCTCCTCGGGCGGAGCCGATTGCCCCGTCCACGAGACCCGGCCCTAGGATGCGCGGCGCTGCCACATCGGCAGGGCGGTCAGGCGGTAGCGACAGCGAAGGGCTGCTGGGGGAGTCGAATGGGCAGGTTGGTCCTACGACGTCTGCTGAGCATCATCCCGGTGTTGCTCATCGTGTCTTTCGCCATCTTCTTCTTGCTGGCGTTCGTTCCCGGTGACCCGGCGGTCACCTTGGCCGGCGGCGTGAGTGCCACGCCGGCGGAGATCGCCCGGGTTAGGGCGCAACTGCACCTGAACGAGCCGTTGCTGGTCCAGTACTGGCACTGGCTGACCGGGGCCGTGCGGGGAAATCTCGGAACCTCACTCTCGAGCGGCCAGTCGGTGAGTCAGCAGATCGCGCAGAGGTTCCCGGTCACTTTCGGCCTGGTGGTGGCCTCAGCCATCGTGTCCCTCATCGTCGGAATCCCCCTCGGCATCGTGTCGGGGGTTCGCCCCGGGGGGAGTGTGGACAGCGGCGCCCGCAGCTTCTCAACGTTGGCGTTGGCCGTACCTAGCTTCTGGCTGGCGATCGTCTTGGTGTCGGTTTTCGCCGTGCACTGGAGGATCTTCCCGCCCACCGGGTACACGGCCATCACGGCATCCTTCACTGGTTGGCTCAAAGACATCACGCTGCCGGCGATCACATTGGGCTTGTTGGTGGGGGCGACACTGGCGCGCCAGCTCCGAGCCTCGCTCATCGACGTTCTCGAGACGCCCTACGTCCGCACGGCCTGGGCCAAAGGTGGCACCCGCCGCTCGGTGCTGTTCGGTCACGCGCTCAAGAACGCCTCCATGCCGGTCGTGACGATCTTCGGCATTCAAATCGGCTACCTGCTCGGAGGCGCCGTGATCGTTGAGCAGATCTTCGCCATGCCGGGCCTCGGTCCTTACATGCTGAGCGGCATCACCGACCACGACCTGCCGGTGGTCCAAGGCGTGGCCATCATCTTCGTCCTCTTTCAGATGACCATGAGCCTCCTGGTGGACATCAGCTACGGCTACTTGAACCCCAAGGTGCGGGTCGCGTGACGACGGTGTCCAGTGAAGTCGCTGCGACGGGGAGAGAGCCACCGTCATTGCGTCGGTTGATGGCGGAGCACCGGCGAGTGGGACGCTTCCTGGGCAACGTCGGGGTCCTCTTGTCGATCGCATGGCTGTTACTCATGATCGTCTTCGCCTGCTTTGCCCCGTTGATCGCCCCCTACGACCCGAACGCGCAGAACCTGAGCCAGGCTTCCGTCGGGATCAGCGCCAGCCACTGGTTCGGCACCGACGACCTCGGGCGCGACGTGCTCTCTCGCATCATTTACGGCGCTCAGAGCTCCATGCAGGTGACATTCGAGACGGTGGCCCTGGCCCTTGTCCTGGCGCTGGTCATCGGCCTCCTGGCCGGGTTCCGTGGCGGCTGGCTCGACTACTTCTTGATGCGGGGTGCCGACGCCGGCCTGGCCTTCCCGCCGCTCGTGCTCGCCCTGGCCGTCGTGTCCGTCGTCGGGACCTCGGTGAACGACGTCGCCCTGGCGCTCGCACTGGTCTTCGCGCCGGGCTTCGCCCGCTTCGTCCGCGGCCAGACGCTGGCGGTGAAGGAGGAGGCCTTCGTCGAGGCTTCGACCTCCATCGGCTCGTCTCCCATCCGTATCGTCATCGTTCGCATCCTCCCCAACGTCATGACCGGGCTCGTCGTCGGGATCGCCATCGCCCTCGGCGCCGCCCTGCTGGCCGAGTCGGGCCTTGCCTTCCTGGGCCTCGGACCGCCTCCGCCCACGGCCAGCTGGGGCGCCATGGTCCAGGAGGCCTACGACACGTCACTGTTCACCCACCCGTGGTCCATCGTTCCGGCGGGCCTGACCATCGTCTTGACAGTCCTCGCCTTCAACACGATCGGTGACTCCCTGCGCGACACGATCAGCGGGGCGACGGTTCGCTCTCGTCGCCAGAGTGGGGTCAAGCGTCAACGAGGTATCAGCGCGGTCGTCCGGTCCGTTCAGCCAGTGGCGTTGAAAGCGGTGTCGCAGAACGGTGGCGATCGGGCGCTCCTCGAGGTCCGCGACCTGTGCGTCGAGTTCGCGACCGACGCCGGCCCCGTGCGGGTGGTCGACGACGTGTCCTTCGACGTCAGGGCAGGCAAGATCGTCGGGCTGGTCGGAGAGTCGGGCAGTGGCAAGACCGTCAGCTCGCTCGCCATCCTTCGCCTCCTCCCCTCACCACCGGCCCAAATCGTCGGCGGCTCCATCCGCTTCGATGGGCGCGATCTGTTCGACATGGACTTCAAGGAGTTGCGACGGATCCGCGGGCGAGACATCGCCATGGTCTTCCAGGATCCCCAGGCGAGCCTGGACCCGTCCTTCACTGTCGGGAATCAACTGATAGAGGCCATACGACTCCACGAAAAGCTGAGTCGATCCGCCGCGCGGGACCGCGCCGCCAGGCTGCTCGAGGATGTGCACATCCCCGATCCGGTGCAACGCCTTTCCGCGTACCCGCACCAACTGTCGGGCGGGATGCGTCAGCGAGTGATGATCGCCATGGCCCTGAGCTGCTACCCCCGGCTGCTCATCGCCGACGAGCCGACGACGGCGTTGGACGTGACCGTCCAGGCGCAGATCGTCCAGCTCCTCAACGAGCTGCGTGAGACGCACGACCTCGCAGTGCTCTTCGTCACCCACGACCTGGCCCTCATCTCGGAGCTCTCCGACGAAGTCACAGTGATGTACGCCGGCCAGGTGGTCGAGCACGCCGTGACAGCCGACCTCTTCACCCGTCCTCTTCATCCCTACACGGCCGCCCTCCTGGCTGCCTCCCCGGGCATCCGCCGTCCCGCAGACCGTGAAGCGCTGATCGCCGGCCAGGTACCGCAGGCTGGACAGTTCCCGCCGGGCTGCCGGTTCCATCTGCGCTGCGCCTATGCCGAGGACGCCTGTCGGATCGAACCTGTCCTGCTGATGGGGGCAGGCGGGGATCGCCAGAGCAGGTGTCTGCGGGTCGACGAGCTGAGCCTGCCCGGTGTCGGGTCCGACGTGGCGATCAGGCTGGGTGCCGACCCGTTGGCGACGCAGTGACGAGCGACGTCGACACCGCTTCGGCTCCGGCGTGGGACGAGCAGGCTGTCGCCAAGCTCGTCGGTGTGTCCTGTGATTTCTCGGTTCGTCTTCCCGGACGGGGGAAGGGGACTGTGCACGCTGTCGACGACGTGGATCTCACCATCCTCAGCGGAAAGACGCTCGGACTCGTCGGCGAGAGCGGCTCGGGCAAGTCGACCCTGGCCCGGGTGCTCTTGCGTCTCATCAGCCCGACGTCCGGGCAGATCGTGCTCGGCGGCGACGACATCACGCATGTCAAGGGCGCCCCGCTCCGGACCTTGCGCCGGAAGATGCAGCTGGTCTTCCAAGATCCCTATTCCTCTTTCGATCCACTCGCCACCATCGGGTCGAGTGTGGGCGAGGCGCTCGCCGTTCACACCGAGCTCGATCGCGCCACACGTGAGGAACGGACGGCTGAACTGCTGGACCAGGTTCGTCTCCCGGCGTCTTTCGCCAAGCGCCGTCCACGCGAGGTCTCCGGCGGTCAGCTGCAACGTGCGGCCATCGCACGGGCCCTGGCCACCGATCCCGAACTGCTGGCGCTGGACGAGCCGCTCAGCTCGCTAGATGTGGCGACGCAGGTGCAGATCGTCGATCTCCTGGGCGATCTGCAGGACCGCCTGGGGATCGCCTACCTGTTCATCTCTCACGACTTGAATCTCGTGCGCTCTCTCAGCCACCGAGTGGCGGTCATGTACCTCGGACGCATCGTCGAGGAGGGGCCGACCGAGGAGCTCTTCAGCTCGGCCCGCCATCCCTACACCCAGGCCCTGCTCTCGGCTTCGCCAAGCATCGACCCGGCCCGGCGGCGACTACGGATCGTCCTGGAGGGCGACATCCCCTCTCCCATGAACCCACCGAGTGGCTGTCACTTCAGGACCCGCTGTCGGCACGCCATGGAGGTGTGCGCGCTCGAGGAGCCGACCGCGAGGGACATCGGCGGACTCACGGTGCGGTGTCACCTGATGGATCCGGCCCATCAAAAAGAGCCGTGACGCAGCAGAATAAGGGTGAATCACCTGTCTAACTGAGTGAAACGAGCCGATGAGAGCACAACCGTCAAGGGGCGCCGTGGAATCCCAATATGTCGATGTCGGATGCAGCGAATGCGAGTAGCCCCGACGGAACTTCTGATTGTCCAACCGACCAAGTATTGCAATCTTGACTGCGATTATTGCTATCTCCCCGATCGCGGCGACTCGGGCCGTATGAGCGTGGACACGGTGAAGGCGATCGCGTCGTTCCTAGGAGGCATTGAGATTGCGGTTGAACCGCTCCAGTTGGCCTGGCATGCCGGAGAACCGCTGGCGGTTCGTCGCTCCTTCTACGAAGAGGCCTTCTCGATCCTTGCGGAAACACAAGGCTGTCCTCCGCTTCGGCATAGCCTTCAAACGAATGCGACGTTGGTCACAGACGAGTGGTGTGAGCTATTCAAGACATGGAATGTTCATGTAGGAGTGAGCCTTGATGGACCGAAGTTCCTCCACGATGCGCATCGCAAGGATCGCCGTGGAATCGGGTCCTATGAGCGGGTGGTGGAGGGCGTACAGAGATTGCAGTCGCACGGCATCCGGCCATCGGTGATAGCGGTTCTTACACGCGAATCCCTCAATCACGTAGACGAGATTTGGAACTTCTTCAGAGAGATGGGACTGAATCAATTGGGATTCAGCATTGAGGAAATGGATGGATGCCACGATTCGACGTCCCTTCGCATCCCCGAATCGCGGGCCGCGTACTACCAGTTCATACGGAGACTCTACGAACTGAGAGACCTTGAACCAACGGTCTCAGTGCGAGAGTTATCTGAACTTGAGGACTTCTTGTCGCTGCCACCGGGCACGGCTGTGCGTGGCACGGAGAACCAGGTTGGAGCAATCATCAGCATCGATCGTGACGGTGGCATATCGACACTTTCGCCGGAGCTGCTCGGGATGGCACATCCGGACTACGGGTCCTTTTCGTGGGGCAACGTCTTCACGGATTCCTGGCTTGAAGTGACAGCGAATCCAGCACTTGTGCGGGTCGCATCATCGGTTGACGCGGGTATAGCACGGTGCCTCCAAACCTGCAGCTACTTCTCAGTGTGTGGTGGCGGTGTGCCGAGCAACAAGCTGGGTGAACATTCCACATTCGATTGCACCCAGACGAGTCA
This sequence comes from uncultured Acidimicrobiaceae bacterium, assembly GCA_963745665.1. Taxonomy (GTDB): domain Bacteria; phylum Actinomycetota; class Acidimicrobiia; order Acidimicrobiales; family RAAP-2; genus Bog-473. The sequence continues at coordinate 738,550 of CAVUYE010000003.1, forward strand.
ATGCGAAATCCGGATCATGGCTGGGACGGACGCTGCGCTCGATCATCTGGGGTGGTAGCAATCGCTGAGGGTTTCGGGATCGGAACACCCGGAGCACCCGTAGAGCTGGGATCAGTGTGCTCGGTCCATTCGTCAACACCCTTTAGGCAGCTTATTGTGCGTTCCCAGTCGTCCCCCGATGCATCACTGACCTGTACCTTCATCAAGACGTCCTCAAGCACCTTTACTGCTTCCCTGTCGAACGCTGCGACTTCATCACCGTCTCCTACGCTTTGCACAGAGGGAAGCGGCGCACCTGGTCCAAGAAGCTCGAGTGCAACGTTCACTTCCCAGCACAGATCGAGCGCCTCGAGGCGCTGTTTTGCACCGTCAAAATCGACCCAGGATTCGGTGGCCGGGCCCGAGGCTTCTGACGAGATTGAACTCTTAGGGTGGACTTGGTAGCGGATGCCCAGAAGTACACAGTGCCCCGCTCCACCATTGAAGAGCACAACGGACCAGCATGCGGGACCTTTGAGCAGCAGGCTGCTCTGAGTTTCACGGCCGACCCACCCGAGGGCCGGCCTCACGGAGCGCGCAAACTGCTGTCGGGTGAGAATGAGACCAGCAAGCACGCCTGCCATGGTTGCGGCAGTTGCCACGCCCAGGATCGAGAGGCGCCACGGCCAGCCCACTGACTTCGCCATATGCACGTTGGCGCGAACCACTTCCCAGATGAGGTCCGCCAACAACAATCCGAGGATTAGTGCTGGTAGGAGGACAAAGAGGCGACTCTGCCGGATTCGTTGAGTACTCTTGCCGGAGTCCTTCGGCTTGCGTAGGGCCACAGAGGGCATTCTGCATCATGCAAGTCGGAAGACAAGGGAATGTGTCCACAAACGGATGTGCTCTGATCAAGCGAGGCTGAATCAATGGAAGAAGTGCAAAGGGAACGACTGATCGATTCCCAGGATTCGGACACCCGCAGAAGGATTGATCGAGCGCGCGCCGCGAGATCCGGAGCCCGTCGCAATGAAGAGGATGAAAGCGCGCTCTCTCTTCAAGATGGCACTCGGTTCAAAAGCGATCCGGTTCCGTATCAAGTCGCCACTCGTTTTGTCAGCCGTCCTGTATAGGGGAACCGTCTCCCAGAGATCCACCAGCCCCAGGCAGTGACGGAGTGTGTGGTTTCGACGACCCGGTTCGGTCAAGACCCCAGCAGGATCGAGGTGCGGCCATCCGTCTTGGGAAGCGTGCGCGCTAGGTGTATCGATGCCCTCCTAAGCACCTCAGGCAATCCGGGGCGTAGTGTCCAAGGCATGCGCCTGCTTCTCCAATCTGATCCTCGCGAGGGGATGATGCGGTCGCACGAAATGGAACTTCGGACCGAAGGTTCGATCGCACAAAGCGGAGCATGATGTACCTCGGTTCACGGGTCAATTGGCTGCGTGTCGTGGTGACGATGGCACTTTGGACAGTGGCAGTTCCGCTCGTTTTCGGGAGTGACAACTTCGCGGATGCGGCTACGCAAGCGTTGCCGAAGTACGCCGTCGGGGTTGTAACCGACACTTTCGTGGATTCCCACCGTACGACGCCTGCCTGGGACGGGAGTCCGCAGTTGCCGACGCGGACTCTTGTAACCACGATCCTCTACCCAGCGACTGGTCCGACCGGTGGTGCACCAGCGCAGGGGGCTGCGCCGGAGAGGGCATCGGGGCCCTACCCGCTCATCGTTTTCGCCCACGGCCTCGGCGGTACACCACAGGGCTACATGAACGTCCTTTCCGCTTGGGCGTCCGCGGGCTTCGTCGTCGCCGCGGCCCTCTTTCCTCTATCCAACGGCAACGTCCCCGGCGGTCCTGATGCCGGTGACGTGGTGAACCAGCCCGAGGACATGAGCTACGTGATCAGCTCGGTGCTGGCGGACTCCCGCTCGTCACGTGGACCTCTCGCCGGGCTGGTCAATCCCAACGAGATAGGCGCCGCTGGGCATTCCAACGGGGCGGTCACCACGCTCGGACTGGTGGCCAACACGTGTTGTTACAACGCGGCGGTGAAGGCGGCCGTCGTGATGGCGGGCACGACCGAGGGCTTCCCTCCGGGGCACTACGAGCTCACGAAGGCGCCACCACTGCTGTTGGTCCATGGCACAGCTGACGAGTTGATCCCGTACCGCAGCGCTCCGCTGATCTACAACCAGGCTCGTGGGCCCAAGGGGCTGCTCACCCTCGTCGGCGGGTCCCACGACGCGGCTGGTGGCCAGGATCCGCAATCAGCGTCGACCATCATCCGCACAACGACCGACTTCTTTGAGGACTACCTCACCGGCAATCACGCGGCCGGATCTCGTCTGGCCACAGACGGCCGAAGTCCGACGACCAAATTTGTCGAGGACCTCACCCCGGGCTCGCGCGGGACAGCGATTGCGGTCCCTGCAGTGCCGGTGGTTCATCTGCATGCATCGGTAGTACCGAGCCACGATCTCACCAGCGGCGAAGCGGTCACCATCCAATGGAGCGGCTATACCGCGGGCAAGGTCATCAATATCCTCGAGTGCTCACACGTCGACATCTCGTCCGGGAGCTCGGCAGGCTGCACGTTCGCCAATGCTGGCCTATTGGATCCGGATCCGACGGGGAGCGGGACATTCACGATGCACATCTTGACGGGACCGATCGGGAATGGGACCTGCGACTCGACCCATTCGTGCTTCATTGCGGTGAACAACGCCAGCTCGCTGACCGCATCGAACACGAAGAGCCTCCCGATCTCTTTCGCCCCCGCCGGAGGCTGAGGAAGCGCTTGCCGGACGGCTCGCTCCAGCGTCGCTAGAGGTGCTGACTGAGGAATTGCAGAGACGGCGGCTCCTGCGACGTGAAGAACGGCCCTGTGTGGCAGCCCTGCGACAGGATCACGTTCGCCGACTTGGGCAGAGCGGCTGCGAGGGCGAGGACGCCCGGGTGGAACGGATCGTCGTTGCCGGAAGCGACACGAACGGGCGTGTTCGAAAGTGCATCAGTATGGGTAATGGCATCGTCGTCTGCGAAGTCGGCCGCTGATGCATACGCGCCCGGGTTCGCATTCTGTGCTTCTTGGTAACTGGTCCATATCGCCGGGCTGACGGCGGCGACGGCACGAATCAGTTCGGGGTATTTCTCCGCCAGCAGGATCGCTCCGTATCCGCCCATCGAGACGCCCATGGTGCCGATCTTCTGCGGGCTCTTCCCGAGATTCATCCCCTGGCAGAGGGGGATCAGCTCGGAGATGACCATCTCCATCGGGTTGTCACCCGGATGGGGATTCCAGTAACCGCCCCCGCCATCGACCGTGACCAAGGCCATCGGCGGCAGCGGGTGCCCGTCGACCACGAGGGCGACTGCCTCGTTGGGCGACATGCCAGTCAAGGCGTTGGTGTGGTTGGCTCCGTAGCCATGGAGCATGACGATCAGGGGTAGGGGAGTGCCGGGCTGGACTCCCGGTGGCCAGGCCACGGTGTAGCCGACCATGCGGTTTCGGGCCTGGGAGTGAAACGAGCCCGAATGCGTGTGTCCGAGGGTGGCGGCGAACTCTGGGGTGGAGCCGGAAACTGAACACCCCCCCTCGAGCTGGTCCAGCGCCTGCTTTCCGGGTAGGACCCCGTGGGAGACGAGCTCGACACCGGCGGCTCCAGCCAGCACGACGCCGGCAACACCCCCGAGCCCCGCGGCCAAGATCCGCCGTCGGGTCCAGCGCGTCTGGCTCGGCGTGCCGTCGGCACTCTGGGTGTGCGGGTCCATGGCGAGAGTGGGGCGATGATCTCGGTTGAGCGCTTCAGCCGGGGGAGAGTTGGCATGTGCCGGCACCCACTCTGCGAACGGCCAGCCCGGTCAGCGCCATGGCCAGCGCGATGGCCACGAGGTCGACGATGTCGATGGCACCGATGTGGAAGAGGTTTCTCGGTCCCGGACCGCCGTCGAAGACCCACATGCCGGCGCCTGTGAAGAACGCCGCCATAGCCAGAGTCGCACCCCGCGTCAGGCGCCTCTCGTAGAGAAGTACGCCGGAGGAAAGCTCCAGTCGGCGGACCAGCTTCGCCGAGCCGACGAGAAGAGCGGTGAGGGCGAGCGGGCTCAGGACCATCCAGACGACCTCACTGGCGGGGAAGCCGCTGAGTGCGGCGGGATGAGCCCAGTACGAGGTCACGAACAGCGTGGAAGCCCAGGCGTAGGCGGCGACGCCGCCGGGCACGATGCCCTGGCGGGACCATGGGTGTCCGCCCGTGCCCGGCCAGCCGTTAGCGAAGTGGTGCGTCCCGACGACGAGGACGGCGATGCCGCCAATGGTCAACAGCAGGGGAGCCCAGAGGTCGGTGACCCGACCTCGTACGAGCCTGCGCCCGACGGACCAGAGGACCGGAGCGGCGGCAGCAAGGCACAGCAGAGCGCACGCGACGATTGCCGCAGACATGACGAACATGGCCCACGACGTCGACACTGTGTTCGGCGATGACCACTGCCACCCGATGGTGAGCTGGGACCACATGGCGAGCGCGAAGACGATGAAGATCGACAGGGCGCCGCCGACGGCGATGAGGCTGCGTCGTTCGGCGTCCTCTTGGTCGAGGGGCTGACCGCCCAGGCCGGCGGCAGCGGATCTCGCCACCATGCCGTTGCGCGCGATATCGAGCGTTCGGCGCAGTGAGGAGGGCCGCTCCTGGATGTCGGAGAGCAACAGTTCGACGAACTCATCGCCGTAGTGGGCGCGCCATTCCTTCGGGTACCAGCGAAGGAGTCGACGCGCCCTGTTGCGGACATCCGATTCCGTCCTCCTCATGCCGGCCCCCATGTCCCGGCGAGGCGGCGCAGCCCAAGATCGGCGATGCGTCGCTGGGCGGCCAAGTGGCCGCGTAGGGCCTCGGCGCCAACGGCAGTCAGCTTGTAGGGGCGACGGCGATCATCGCTCTCGACCGACGCAATCAAGCCCTGACCCTCCAGCCGGCTGAGTGCTTCGTACAGCGTTCCCGGGGCCAGCCGGACGTCAGCGAACCGCTCGATGTCCTTGGTGAGGGCGTAGCCGTGCTTGGGGCCTTCGGCCAGGCTCGAGAGGATCAGGGTGGCCGGCCCGGCGTAGCGACCGAACCCCGAGAAGCGCCCGTCTGCCTGTGGTGCTCGAGCTTCAGCAGGCTTGCTCTGCGGCATGAGGTCCACTCTATATCGGCGGACGATCTATCGGCAACCGGTTTATTTGGTCGACTGCCGAAAAGGGAGCACAGGCTCTTCTCTCAGGAACGGCCGACGAGCGCGCGCCGCAGATCGGTCAGCGCGTGCGGGAGCTGCTTTGGGCAGAGGTACTGCGCTGCGAACTCGCTGACGACGTAGGACTGGAACAGTGTGAGGTGGCGCTGGCTCGAGTGAGGCGGCGATCGCACCATCGCCCGCCTGCTTGGCGAATTCGGAGCATGCGAGCCGGCCGTCGTTCAGCGCCGCCTGATCGCTCACGCCCGTGAAGGTCCCCGGTACGACGGATATCAGGTGGAGGTAGGCGGCCTCAGGCTGCTTGGGGAGGTCCGGGTCCTTGTAGTAGAGCGCCTCCTCGGCCAGTGCCGCCGCGGCCGGGCGGGGCGCGACCTCCGGGAGGCCCTTGGCCGGGAAGACCATCAGATCGACATAGAGGCGCCGTTCGGCGTAGTTGCCCGACTGTCCCGGCACGAGACCGTGATGCACCATCCAGATGAGGCCCCCGCCGGCCTCGAAGAACTCCGACCCGCCGTAGCCCTGGCCGTTGGCGCTGTTCGTGCTGGTGTGCCAGGCCCGGTCGAGCGGCTTGGTGCACGGTCCCGTGACCGAGCGGCAGTCGGCGATGCCGATGCTGTAGTTCGGGCGTGCCCCAGAGGTTGGCGGAATAGAACATCCAGAACGTGCTGCCGGACTGGACCATGGACGGCGCCTCGACGAGGCCACCTTCCCACGCCTGGGTGGCGCCGATGAGCTCGTGCGGCGGCCCGACGGTCGAGAGGCCGTCGGGTGAGAGCTGCTGGGAGTAGATGTACGTCGGCAGGTTGCAGCAGTCGCCGTCGGCTCTTCCACAAGAGCCAGGGCGTGCCGTTCGTGGTCACGAAGATGCTGGGGTCGATTGCCCCGCCCTGTGCCGTCGGGCAGATGAAGGCCGAGCTCGAGTCGTCGACGAAGGGCCCCGACGGGCTGGTGCTGGTGGCCCGGGAGATGCACATGGCGGTGTTGGGGCCGTGTGTCGTCTGCACGCAACCAGGATTGGTCGCCTTGTAGACACAGTCGAGCGGTTGGGTCGCCGGCGTCGAGTAGTACATGACGAACGTCCGGTCGGTGCGTTCCCAGACCGACGGTGCCCACTGGTAGCCGGCAACCGTCCACGTCGGCAGGGTCGGGAAGGGCATCGCCCAGGTAGTGGCCCGGCGAATCCCGTGGCGCGGGTGATGGCGATGACGGGGATGTGCGCCGGCGCCGAGTAGGCCGACCCCGTCGTGCTGGTGGCATAGGCGTAGACCGAATCACCGTCGACGAGGGCAAAGGGGTCGGCGAAGTCACCGTTGAAGATCGGCTGCCCCGTGCAGAAGCCCGCTCAGGATGCTGAGCGGCACGCCGTGCGACGAGGAGGGGTTGGCGCCGATGGGGCCCATCGTCGCACTGTGGCCCGGCGTGACGTAGGGCTGCCCCGGCCGGACGACCGGGGCGAGAGGACCGGTGCTTTGCGGCTGGGTTTGGCGTGTGGCCGCGGTGGCAGCGCCGGCCAGCCCGGAGGCACCATTCGCCAGCGCGCCGACGAAGGCGCAAAGCGACGTGGCGAGGAGCCGGTCATCCTCGGGCGCACGCCCAATTGTGGCTTATGCCGGGCCCCGGGCGGTGGGCACGCCCGGGTCGACCCGGCTCGACGAACCCGTCAGCCTGACTTCGACATGAGCATGAGCGCCGCACCCTCCGAGCCTGGGATGGCGGTGACGGGAGCGAACTCGAGCTTGGCGCCGCCCAGGATCCACTCCTGGAGGTCCTCCGCCTTCTGGGGCTTGGACAGGTAGTAGCCCTGAATGAAGTCGCACTCGGCCTCGGCCAGCATGGCGCAGGTGAGCTCGTCCTCCGCCCCTTCGGCGATGACGTAGAGCCCGAGCGAGTGCGCCATCTGAATGGAGGAGCGCACGATGATGCGGTTACTCGCCTCGTTTGGAAGGTTCGTTACGAAGGAGCGGTCGATCTTCAGCTCGTTCACCGGGAGCTTGTGCAGGTACTGCAGAGAGGAGTAGCCCGTCCCGTAGTCGTCGATGCCGAGCTTGATGCCCTTTTCGGACAGCTCGTAGAGCACCTTGGTCGCGGCACCGAGGTCGGCCATGATCTCGGTCTCGGTGACCTCCAGCGTCAGGAGGTGGGCGGGGATGTCGTACGGCGGAGGCACTTCTCCACGCGGTCGACCAGGTCGATGTCGGCGAACTCGCGCCCGGACACGTTGACCGCCAGACCGATGGTGATGCCCGCCTCACGCCAGCGGGCCAGCTGGGCGCAGCCCTCGTTCAGGACGAAGTCGGTGATCTGGGGGATCAGGCCCATCTGCTCGGCGATCCCGATGAACTCCTCCGGCGGGATGAACCCCTGCACCGGGTGGTTCCAGCGGCAGAGCGCCTCGACGTACGCGATGTCGTGGGACTTGACGTCCCCGATCGGCTGGTACATCAGGCTCAGCTCGGTCCCGGTCTCGAGCGCGTGGGTCAGGAGGCCACCGAGCATGAGCCAGCGCTGCATGCTCTGGTCGTGCTCGACCGAGTACACCTCCACCGTGCCGCGGTTCTTCTTGGCGAGGTACATGGCGATGTCGGCCCGCTGCAGCAGGAGCGCCACGTCGTCACCGTGCTCGGGCGCCATGGCAATGCCCGGCGCTGGCGGTGACAGCCAGGGTGAGGCCGTCCATCTTGATCGGCTTCTGCATCTCGACGTTGAGCTCGTGGACGATGTCGATGGCGCGCTCGGCGTCCGTCACGCCGGAGATCACCAGAGCGAACTCGTCACCGCCCAGCCGGGCCACCGTGGCTCGGCCGGAGACGGCGCGGAGCAGACGTTCGGCGATTTCGCACAGGAGGCGGTCGCCGATGGCGTGACCGAGCGTGTCGTTGACGTCCTTGAAGCGGTCGATGTCGAGCAGCACGATGGCCACCCCGCCGCTCTCGCTTAGGGCGGCAGCGGCGCGGGTCAGGAAGAGGATCCGGTTGGGGAGACCGGTCAGCATGTCGTGGGTGGCCTGGTGCGACTTGGAGTCGACCTCGTAGCGCAGCTCCTCGACCAGCCGGGCGCGCTCGAGGCTGGTGCTGGCGTGGGCGACGAGCGTCTCGAAGAGGCGGAGGTCGTCCTCGTCGAAGCTGTCGAGCTCCTCATCGCGGTCGATGGCGATGATGGCCCCGATGGCTGTGTGCCGGTTCATCAGTGGGGCCACCATGGCGTCGCGGTAGTCACCGGCGATCGGGTCGACCGACTCGGTTCGGCCCTGTGCGGCGGAGTTGTGCAGTGAGGCCTCGCCCGTGGTGATGGCTTGGGTCACGATCGAGTCCTCGTCGAGCGTGATCGGCTCAATGCCGGAGGGGCCGCGGTCGTCGAAGGAGATCCGACGGGGGATGCCCGAGGGCTCGGCCAGGATGAGCTCGGCCCGGCGGGCGCGCAGGACCGTGCAGACCTCCTTCAGGACGTCCACGCTCATGGACGACGGCTCGAGGTTGGCCGTGCTCATCGACTGGCTGAAGTCGTAGAGGTGCTGAAGGGACAAGAAGCGGATACGAAGGCGCGCGTAGCCCTTGAAGGCCACGATGATGAGAGCCGCGACGACCAGGAGCGGGAGGGTCGTCCAAGGATTGATCCAGGCGGCATCGACGAACGCGAAAGCGAGACAGAGACCGGCTGCCGTGAACATGGCGTTGAACGTCGCCAGGATCATGCCGGTCCTCTGCTTCGCTCTCTGCCCGCTCAGCGCCGCGATGCCTCGCAGCGTCAGTGTTGACGTGGCCTCACTGATCATTCCGGCTACCGACCGCGGCCGCCCAGCCGATGAAGCCCACTGGACTATGTGTTCCCAGGATCTCCCGGAAGACCGTCGCGGCCAGGGCCGTTGCGAAGGCAAGCGACGGCCACGTTGTAGGCCACCTTCATCGGGTTCTGCCTGCGCACGACGGCGAAAGCGATGATCGATGAGCACACCGAGGCGAGTACGAGGACGTTCGGGGCGAGAAACACCAGCCCAAGGAGCAGTGGCACCACGTAGAGGACGAGGGCGTGCGTGGTGCCACGGAAGGGCAGTTCCACCGCCACGTAGTCGGCGATCACGTACAGCGCAACGATTACGGCGAACATGGCGCCCTGGGGAATGATGAGACGGATGGCCCCCAAGCCGTGGAGCGGGCCGATCAGGCAGAGCCCGGCGGCGAGCAGGCGCGAGGAAGGCCGAGTAGGCGTAGACGGAGGCGACGAAGCGCCAGCGAGACGGCGGTTCGGGACGCTCAGTCTCGTGGCCCGTGGGGGCGAGGAGCGGCAGTTCGGCCGGCGTGACGTTCCCGTCTTCGAGCGCTTTGGTCGCATCCATGGAGCCCACCGACTGTGTGGCCGTGCGGACGACGTCCATGCCATCCCCGAACACCTTCCAGATATCGGCGGAATCTGTTCAAGACTTGAGATTGCAGCGTGCCTGCAACCGTTCGGCCTGGAGCCTGGCGAGAGTCCTCCGACCCCTCCATTCGCTCACTGGGCCATTTGTCTGCCCTGACCAGGAGATTGGTTGGGTTGCCACCCTGTGCAACTATCCGAGCCGGCGTCAAGGGCGGCGATGCATCCTCGTGGAGAGCCCTGAGGAGGGGACGAGCCAGGACCACCGCCACCAGGCACTGCAACACCCCTGCGAGCACGAGCGGCAAGCGGAGGCCGGCCAGTGCGGCCAGGCTGCCGGCGAGGAGGGCGCCGACGGGGGCGGCACCCCAGACGATGCCCCGGGAGGCGGCGCCGACCCGGCCCATCACCTCGGGAGGCGTCAGCCGTTGGCGCATGGCGATCGACACGACCGCCCCGACGCCGATGGCGAAGCCCACCACCGCATAGGCGGGCCCGGCGAGTTGCCATCCTTGCGCCACGGCCATCACCAGATAGCCCGCGCCGGAGATGATGGCGGTGGCGATCAGGGTCTGGGCGCTCTTGAACCGCCGGACCAGCCTGTTCGCTGCCAGGCTGCCGAAGAGGGCTCCGACCGCGTTGACGGCGAGAAAGAGCCCGTAGGCGCTCGTGCTGACCCCCCACAAGGTCGTGGCGAGGAGGACGAGGACGCCGGTCTCCATCCCCTGCAGGCCGGCCAGGGACGCCACCATCAAGATGAGGTAGCGCAGGCGGCGGTCGTCCCACAGAATCCGGACTCCCTCCCAGACTGAAGGTGTGGTCGTCTCGGATCGGGGGGCTTTCGAGCGGAGGCCGATGAACGGGATGCACGACAGCACCAGTGCGATGGCGTCGGTGAAGAACGGGAGCGCCTTGTTCATGGCGAAGAACCAGGTCCCGACGATCGGTCCGGCAAGGCTCTCGGTACTGGTCTCGGTACCGACCATCAGGCCGTTGCTGTACTCCAAGGCGTCCGACGGCACGACGTCCGGGACGACGGCCTGCAGCGAGGAGTAGTAGATCGCTCGACCGCTCGCGTTGATCAGCACAATGAGGATGAGCGTGGCCAGGCTGATGTGACCGCCCAGGATCAAGAAGGCGCCGCCCGCGATGGCCGCAGCCCGCAGGACGTTGGTGATGGCCATGAGGGGCCCGCGGGAGAATTTGTCGGCGAACGCGCCGGCGGGCAGGGCGAGCAGGAGCCACGGGATGCGGTCCGCCGCCACCACGCTCGAGACCGCCAGTGGGTGTGGGTTGACGAACACGGCCAGCAGGGGAACGGCGCCGGTGAGCATGCCGTCGCCGGAGCTGGCCAGGGTGAAGCCGGTCCAGAGTCGCCAGAAGGGGCGGCCGAGCTTCTTCCTCCGGATGCGGTGTTTCGCCCGACTACGAATCCTCATCGAACCTTCGCATCCGTCCTGACTTCCAGCCTGCCACGCCCCGCTCGTGGAGGCGGGGATGCCCGGGCTCCGGCCCCGGGCGCGACAGCGGCGGGTGCCGCCTCAGCGAAAGAAAATCGCTAAAGGCGGCAGCCCGCCGTGTCGAAAAGACTCAGGCAACGCCCAGTACCCGTGTCAGGTCAGCGCGATGCCAGTTGTGAATGTGTTGGCACTCGTTCAGTGCCAGCCCGTCTTCCTCATATCGCCACCTCCTTCGCACGTTGGTACCGGTACCGGTACCGGTAGGGGAGGGCGTGAAACCGTGCTAGCGGTGCCCTCCTTTCCCATTCACAAGTTTTGCGCAACTTGCAACCGTTCTGCAACCAGTCAGCGCCCTGTCACCAGGTGAATTGGTTCGCGCGGTTTCAATCTCGGGCCTGTTTTACGAACGAAATTGGGCTTCTCGAGAGCGGCTTGACCCACAACTTATCCACAAAATTTTTTGCGGATCGAGGGCCACGAGACCCGAAAACGATCGTTGGGGACGCCATCGATGAAGTTACATAGCTGTGATTTGGACGAGGCGCCTGGCTACCGGGTTGGGACGGTGATCCGTCGGGCCCACTTTGAAGCGCCGGTTGCGGCGGCCAACCCGGCGATTCGAGGAGTGGTCGACGGCGCCCTCTGAGCATGGTTTTGACAACGGACACGCATGGCACGCGTCCCTGGCCGACGGGTCTCATGGTCTTGCGTTGCGCGACCTCTCTACTGACGAGCGGACGCGTGCCGGCGGAGCTCGCGTCATTCCGGACAGACCGCTCATCGCAATCCGCGACATCTTCGCGGCGGCGACGTTCGCCGCGGCTGGGACGGCCAGATTCAGGCGCTAAGAATCGGGTGGCGGCGCTCGGGTGCGCTGGTGGAGTCCGCCCGCGCCACCCAGACCCGTTGTCCGGGCTTCAGGCCGAGTTCCGCCGCGCTGCCCCGACTGAGTTGCACCCAGCAGGTCTCGCCGCCGGCCAGGTCCACGTCGACCTTGACCTCGAACCCGAGGTGGGTGATGCGGGCGAGCGTGCCCTCCACCGCGCTGGCACTCGGCTTGCCGTCGGCCAGCGGGTGCACGACGAGATCGTGCGGGCGCACCCATTGGCCGTCGAGGCGGGTGGCCGAGCCGAGGAAGGTCAGGACGAACTCGTTGGCGGGGTTGTCGTACATGTCCGCCGGCGTGCCCACCTGCTCGAGATGGCCGTGATTGACGATGGCCAGCCGGTCGGCCACCTCCATCGCCTCCTCCTGGTCGTGCGTGACGAGCACGGTCGTGACGGGCAGCGTGGCGTGCAGGTCGCGCAGCCACAGGCGCAGCTGGGTGCGCACCTGGGCGTCGAGCGCGCCGAAGGGTTCGTCGAGGAGCAGGACCTTGGGCTCAATGGCCAACGCCCGGGCCAGGGCCATGCGCTGGCGTTGGCCGCCCGAGAGCTGCGACGGGTAGCGCTCGCCCAGGTGGGCCAGACCCACCAGCTCGAGCAGCTCGTCGACGCGGGCCTTGACCTCGGCCTTCGGACGGTGGCGGATCTCGAGCCCGAAGGCGACGTTGCGCCGCACCGTCAGGTGGCGGAACGGCGCGTAGTGCTGGAAGCAGAACCCGACGCCGCGGCTGCGCGCCGGCGTGGCGGTCAGGTCGGCCCCTTCAATGCGGACGATGCCGGTGTCGGCCGTGTCGAGGCCGGCGATGATGCGCAGCAGGGTCGACTTGCCCCCGCCGCTCGGTCCGAGCAGGGCCGTTAGCGAACCGGTGGGCACCTCGAGTGACACGTCGTCGAGCGCCACGGCCTCGCCGAAGCGCTTCGAGATGGACTCGACCTCGATGCTCACGCTGCCGCCTTCCCGTGCCACGCGTCGCGGTTGCGGTCCGTCAGGGTCAACGTGGTCAGCACGATGAGCGCGGCGATGCAGAGGACGACGGCACCGACGTAGGCGCTCTGGGGCTCGAGGTTGTCGATGCTCTGGGAGATGAAGAGAGTGTAGGTCTGGGTCTTGCCGGCGATGTCGCCCGAGACGATGGACACCGCGCCGAACTCGCCCAGCACGCGGGCCGTGGTGAGGGTGACGCCGTAGGCGAGGCCCCGGCGGATGCTGGGCAGCGTGATGCGGCGGAACACCGTGATGGGCCCCGCGCCCAGGGTGCGCGCCGCCTGCTCCTGCTCGGTACCGATCTCCTGCAGCACCGGCAGGACCTCTCGTACGACATAGGGCAGCGAGACCGCGGCCGAGGCCATGACGATGCCGGGCATCGAGAAGATCACGGTGATGCCGTGCGACGCCAACCAGTTCCCCCACCAGCCGGTGTGGCCGTACACGAGGATCAGCGAGAGGCCGATGATGACGGGGGACACGGCCAGGGGGATGTCGATGAGCGCATCGAGCAGCCAGGCGCCGGGGAAGCGGTGCCGGGCCAGCAGCAGCGACACGCCGACGCCGAAGATGGTGTTGAGCGGGACGGCGATGGCGACGACGAGCAGCGTGAGGAGCAGCGCGTGCAGCGCGTCCGGCGCGGTGAAGGCGTCCCACGCCTGCCCGAGCCCGGGCGAGAAGGCGTGGAAGAAGACGGCGCCGACGGGCACCACGACGAGCAGGCCCAGATAGACCAGGACGAGGTAGCGCAGCGGGAGCCGCCAGCGGGAGCCCTTCACACCGTCTCCGGGATCTCGAAACGCCGGCGGGCCCAGCCGACGGCGAGCAGCACCACGAGCGCGATGGCCACGAGGACCACCGACACGGCGCTGGCACCCGCGAAGTCGTCGCTCTGGGCCAGCCCGAAGATGTACGACGAGGCGACCACGGTCTTGCCGGGGAGGTTGCCCGAAATGAGGACGATCGACCCGTACTCGCCCACTGCCCTGGCGAAGGCCAGGCCGGCGCCGGCGAGCACCGAGGGCAGCACGCTCGGGAGGATGACGCGGCAGCAGCACCTGGCGCCGCGAGGCACCGAGGGAGGCCGCGGCGTCCTCTATCTCGTCATCGAGCTCGGCCAGCACCGGTTGGACGCTGCGCACGCAGAAGGGCAGGGTCACGAAGAGCAACGCGGCGGCCACGCCCAGACGGGTGCCGGCCAGGTCGACGTGGAGCGGGCTGTCGACGCCGTAGAGCGTGAGGAGGGTGAGGCCGGCCACCACGGTCGGCAGCGCGAACGGGAGGTCGATGACCGCGCTCACGAGCGCCTTGCCGCGGAACTCGTCGCGCACGAGCACGAACGAGATGGCCAGGCCGGCGATGGAATTCACCACGGCGACAATGGCGGAGAGTGCCAGCGTCAGCTCGAGCGCCGAGACGGCCAGCGGGTTGCTGACGGAGGCCCAGAACGCGCTCCAGCCGCCGCTGAAGGCGTTGGTGAAGACCGCGGCGAGCGGCAACAGCACCAGCAGGGACAGGTAGGTGATGGCGAGTGCCGGCCCGCCGACGCGCGCGGCCACCCGTCCCGCCGCGGCCAGGGCCGGGGGAGGCGCCGTGGGGGGATGGCGGCGCCAGCGTCCCCGCCCCGGCCGGCGGTGGGCGGGCGTACCGCCGGGGCCCGGGAGGCCCAGGTCGTCGACGGAGACGCCCGTACTGCTCATCGGCCTTTAGGAGCTGGCGGTTGAGACGCCGAGCGAGGTCTCGATCTTGGCCACGATGCCCGTCGTCGGGTCGAAGAATTTGGTGTTGACGGCGGTCCAGCCGCCGAACTTGTCGATGGTGAACAGCGTCTTGGGTGTGGAGAAATTGAATTTCTTCGCCACCGAAGGGAGCACGGGCCGGTAGCCCTGCTGGCCCCAGACGGTCTGGCCGGCGGGGGAGAGGAGATAGGCCAGGAACGCCTTCGCGGCCGGGCTGGCCGTCTTCGTCACCGCGATCGGGTTCTGGATGAGGATCGTCTGCGGCGGGGTGACGACGCTGACCGGCTCGCCTTGCGCCTTGGCATAGAGCCCGTCGTCCTCGTAGTCGAGGAGGACGTCCCCCTGTCCGGCCAGGAACGTCTGCAGCGCGGCGCTCGCGCTGGAGGGCTGTGCCACGGCGTTCTTCAGCAGCTCCGTGAGGTAGGCCTGCGCCTCGGCCGGCGTCTTGCCCAGCGAGATCTGGGCGCCGTAGGCCGCCATCAGATTCCACTTGGCGCTGCCCGAGCTGAACACGTTGGGCGTGATCACCTTCACGCCCGGCTTCACGAGGTCGGCCCAGGTGGTGATGTGCTTGGGGTTCCCGGGGCGCACGATGAACGAGACGATGGAGTCGGTCACGATGCCCTTGGTCGGGCCGCTGTCCCACGAGCTCGCCACCAAGCCGGCCTTGACCACCTTGGTCATGTCGGGCTCGAGGGAGAAGTTGACGAGGTCGGCCGGGAGCCCGTCCACCACGGAGGTGGCCTGCGTCCCCGAGGGCCCGAAGGAGGAGGAGACGGTGACGCCCGCGCCGGCCTTCGTCTTGGCGAAGGCGGCGGCCAGCGCGCCGTAGGCCGGCTTGGGGGTGGAGTAGGCCACCAGATTCACCGAGCCGCCCGAGGCGCCGGCGGGCAGGGCGCTGAGAGCCAGGCCACCCAGGGCCAGGGCGGCGATGGCGGCGCTGCGGCCGGCCCGGAGCCGGCGGGTGGGCGCGTCGGAGTTGGAAGGGTCACTGTGCATGCGAGCAAACTAATACACGCGGATTGCTAAATCCAAGCGGGTTAGTCAGGAATAGGTCGAACAAGTGTGGCTGTCCGACCGTCATCCCTGGTCAGGGGCGCAAGCTCAGCCCCCGGCGGCCTGGACCAGCCCGAATGCGGCCACCCGCCCTTCCCGAGACTCCAGCATGGCCCAGTCGGACCGGGCCATCAGGTCCTCGAGCGACATGCGGTCGCCGGCGGGACGGGTGGTCCAACCACAGCAGACCTCGACCGCGGCGCCGACGAACGCCCGCGTCGCGGCGGCCCCGAGATGCTCCCGGATCCGGCCCGTCAAGGTCGCGCAGTCGGACTCGTGCACATGCACGCTCAGCACCAGGAATTGGGTGCCACCGATGCGGGCCAGCACGTCGTTCTTGCGGAACGTCACGGACAGCGCGCGGGCCACCGCCTGCAGCGCGGCGTCGCCGGCTTGGTGACCGAGGTGCTCGTTCAATTCCTGCACGTTGCCGACGTCGACGAAGAGCGCGTGGACCGGCGCGCTCTGGCGGTCGGCGAACTGCAGCAGCTGGGTGCCCGACGCCACCAGGCCGCGGCGGTTGTGGAACCCGGTCAGCTCGTCGCCGCGTGACAGCTGCAACAAGCGCGCGCTGAGCTCCTCGAGCTCCCGTTCAATGGCCAGGCGCCCGGTCATGTCGTGCAGGATGCAGCACGTCTGCGTCGCACCGTCCTCGGCGCGGAACTGCACTGCCGTGATGTCGATCTCGATGTAGCGGCCGTCGCCCCGCCGGAGTCGAGCCACGCCGACGGCCGATCCCGTGCGCTCCCGCTCGGCTACGGCGATCCCCCAACGAGGGTCCTCCTGGTCGATCAGCCCGTCCCGCCCGAGGCCACAGATCTCCTCGGCGCCCATGTCGAGCATGGCGCAGGCCGCCGGGTTCACCGCGGTGATCCGGCCGTCCTGGGTGCAGAAGAGCACGCCTTCGGAGCTGTGTGTGAACAGGGCCCGGTAGGCGGCGAGCCCGACCGTGTCTGTATCCTGGACCACCATCTGTTCGTTCCTCCGCAGCGGTGCTCGACTCCCACCCAGAGCGCACCGCCAGCTGGGCGAGAATACCCAAGCCCCCGCCTGAACTGCGGTTCTTCGTCCCGCATTGTGACTTTCGGCCCTATTGAGGAACGGCACCGACGTGCCGATGTGGCGGGAAGGAGATGGGCTGCCCGAGGCCCGATTCGTGCCTGGCGGCCCCTCGGGCCGCTGCTCAGAAGAGGTCGTCCCCGTCCCCGTCCTCGTCGTCGTCGGCGTTCTCCGGGCCGGAATTCTGCAATCGCTCGAGCCAGCCGCCGAGGCGCTTGCCGAGGTCCTGGACCCCACCGGCCGTCCGGTCGAGGATCCGCGAGAAGCGCTCCCGGTAGTGGGCGACGGCGTCGTCGAACTCCTTGGAGGGCGGTGGCTCCTCGCCCCGGCGCGGATAGTCGCCGTCGCGGATGCGGTCGTAGGCGCCGGTCTGCACCCATTCCATCAGCTCCTTGACGCGCCGCACCGCGACGGGGTGCGTCAGGTTGAGCTCCGACCAGAATCGGGTGTGCCGCGAGAAGAGGTCGTCCTCGTTCTCGTACTCGCTCGCCTGCGTGAGGAACGCCTCGAAGTTCAGGCCCGGGACGGAGCCGCCCGCCAGTTCCATCAGGACGCGACAGGGTTGCAGAGGATCGGCCATGACGAGCGCGGCGGCGCGGTCGGCCGACAGCTCGGCGGCACGCGACCACTCCAGGAGCGCCAGGTACATGGTCCGCACCGGGAGCCCGAGCAGCAGCGAACGGGGCAGCGCGCCGGTGAGGAACTGGCTGAGCAGGAGCAGGGTGGTCGTGTAGGTGTAGTGCTCGGACAACACGTGCGCCGCCTCGTGCGCCAGGACGGTCTCCACCCCTTTGTCGTCGAAGGAGCGAAGCATCGACGAGTTCACGATGACGATGGGTCTCTTGGAGCCGATCGTCATTGCGTTGATCTTCGGGTCGTTGATGACGTAGAGGTCCGGCACCGCATGGAGGTCGAGGACGCTGCAGCTGCGGACGTAGGTGCCCCAGACCTCGGGCACCTGCTCGGGACCGAGGCGAACGGCGTTCCCCATGACGATCTGTCGCAGGCGACGCTCGTGCCCCAGATCGGTCAGCCGCTTCATCACCGTGTCGAGCAGGGGCACCGAGTGGAGCGCTGACGTCGCCGCCTTGTCTGCCGGGTGCTCGTAGGCCTTGGGGCTGATCCCCTTGTACACGCGGGCTACCTCAATGGCCATGTGGCCTCCCTCGCTCGGGTCGCACCGAGCCTAGGTGTGCCTAGGACGACCCCAACCGGCTGTTGTAGCTCGACATGGAGGAGTTCACGCTCTGCGCGGCTGCCTTCACGGCGGCGGCCGGCTTCACGCCCTCGGTGTACATGGAGATCTCGGCGTTGAGGACGTCGGTGCGCACGTCGGCGTAGGGACCGATGACGGAACCGGAGGTGGCCGGCGTGTTCGCCCCGTTGTTGATTTCGTTGTAGGCGACCTTGTAGCCCGGGTCGGTGGCCCACAGGTGCTGCACCGTCGCCGTCTGCTCCGAGGACTTGCGCACCGGTATGTAGCCGGTGCCCGCGGCCCATGTGGCCACGCTCTGCGTGTTCATGAGGTAGGTGACGAACTGCCACGACGCCGCCTGGTCGACGGCCGACGACTTGTTCGAGATGTAGACGCCGGAGCCGCCCGGCTCGACCCCGCCCTGCACCGACGCGCTGTAGACGGGGAAGGCGCCGATGCCGAGCTTGACGTTGGCGTACTTGCCCCCGCTGAGGAGCTGGGTCACCGTGCCGAGGGCGGCCGACGTCTCGATCGTCATGCCGTACTTGCCGCTGCCGATGCCGAGCAGGTTGTCGTACTGGTCGGGGCCCGTCGACGGGTTGGTGGTGGCGTACCCGGAGCGGACCAGCGTGCTCAGCTGGCTGAAGATGGAGACGGCGGTCTTGGTGTCGAAGGCCGCCTGGGTGGCGCGGGCGCTCCGCCCGTTCTTGTTGTTCACGAAGAGCTGGTTGGCCGTGGACAGCCATGTTTCGAGATGCCAGGGGTCGAGGACCAGGCCCATGCCGCTGCCGGAGGCCTTCAGGGCCTTGGCGTCGGCCACCATCTCGGGGAGCGTGCTCGGCGGGTCATTCGGGTTGAGGCCGGCCTTCGTGAAGGCGTTCTCGTTGTAGTAGAGGATCGGTGCCGAGACGGCGAAGGGCATGGCCCACTGCACGCCGTTCACCTTCCAGTAGGCGAGGGGGCGGGGCAGGTAGTCGCTCGTCGGGTACTTGGCCGCGTTCATGCAGGACTGCACCGGCAGGAAGGAGCCCGTGTCGATGGCGGCCTGGGTGCGCTGGTCCTCCAGCTGCACCACGTCGGGCAGCTGACCGTTGGAGAGCCCGGCGAGGTACTTCTGCCAGGTGTCGTCGTAGCCCGCCTGGGTGACGAGGGTCACGTGGACCTTCGTCTGTGACGAGTTGAAGGCACTCGTGATGCCTTGCAGCACCGTCAGGTTGGCCTCAGACGCCGACTCCCAGAAGGTGATGTTGACCACGCCCTTTGTGTTGGTCAGGGCCTTGAGGTTGCAGGAGGGGAGGCCGGCTGCGCCGGCCGCGGCGCTGGAGCCGAGGGCGGCCGAGGCCGCGGTGCCGCTCAGCGTCGTAACGAACAGCGCGGCAGCGGCGAGTCGGGTGAGACGAGAGGTCCGCATACGGTCCCTTTCCTAGCATCCTGACGCCGTGCGGCAGCGTCGCCACAAGGCCTGTCACACTGCGGTTACTTGACGGCTCCGGCCGTGAGGCCGCGCACCAGTTGCTTCTGGAAGATGAGGAGGAGGATCACGAGCGGCACGAAGGCGATGACGGTGCCGGCCAGTGCGACGGGGATGGTGGACACCTGCGTGCCGAGCAACTGCTTGAGTCCGATCTGCACCGTGTCGAGCGGCGATGTGCCACCGGTCGACACCAACGGCCACAGGTACTGGTTCCAGGCGCCGAGGAACGAGAACACGGCCAGGGCGGCGAGGGAGGGGCGGGCCAGCGGCACGGCCACCCGGGTCATGAATTTCATGTGCCCGTACCCGTCGAGCTGCGCGGCCTCCTGAAGGTCGCGCGGGATCTGCAGGAAGGCCTGGCGCAGCAGGAAGATGCCGAACCCGGTGGCGAGGAACGGGATCGACAAACCCGCGTACGTGTTGAACCAGTGCAGCGAGGTGATGGTGTCGAGGTTGGTGATGAAGGTCACCTCGAGCGGGATCATCAACGTGGCCAGGCAGAGGGCGAAGAGCGTCCGCTTGAACGGGAAGGTGAGGAAGGCGAAGGCGTAGGCGGCGAGCACGGACGTGACGAGCTGGCCCAGCACGATGATCGCCGTCATGATGGCCGAGGTCGCCATGTACTTCGACACCTGGCCCCCGTTCCACGCCGCGCTGTAGTTGTGCCATTGGGGGTTGGTCGGGAAGAGCGGAGGGGGCTGGTGCACGAGCTGGTTCAGCGGGAGCAGCGAGTTGACGATCGTCACGTAGACCGGGAACAAAATCACGACGGCGCCCGCCGTCAACAGCGTGTAGCTGCCGACGGTGCGCAGCCGGCGGCGAGGCCTTTGGCGAGGAGCCACCTTCGCCGTGGCCACCGGCTCGAGAACGTCAGCGGGCATAGCTCACCCGACGCTCCAAGAGGCGGATCTGCAGGAGCGTGAGCACCAGCAGGATCAGGAACAGGACGGTGGCCATGATGGCGGCGGCACCGGCGTTGTTCTCGATCTGCAGTGTGTTGATGATGTTGTAGATGAGCACGTTGGTGTGCAGGCGTACCGCGTTCTCGTTCCCGATCAGGATGTCGATGGCGCCGAACGCCTGGAAGGCGTAGATGGTGCTGATCACGCCCGCGAAGAAGATGGTGGGGGAGAGGAGCGGGACGGTCATGCGCCAGAACCGCGTCCACGGGCCGGCGCCGTCGATGCGCGCCGCCTCGAGCAGCTCGTCGGGCACCGACTGCAGGCCGGCCAGCATGATGATGAAGGACAGCCCGAGGAACTGCCAGATCGTGATCAGCGCCACCGCGGGGAGGGCCCACGTGGCGCTCTCGAGGGCGGGCGGGTTCGGGTTGATGCCGAGCCAGGGCAGCAGCCCGACCACCGGGTTGAGCAACGTCCCGAACACGACCGATGCGACCGCGACGGAGCTGACCACCGTGGAGGAGAAGATCACGCGGTAGGCGGCCATGCCCTTGAGCCTGCGATGCGCCGCCACGGCCAGCCCCAGGCCCGCCAGCAGGCTGATGGGCACCACGAGGACGACGAAGACCAGGGTCGTGAGGAGGCTCTGGGTGAACTGGGACGACGTGATGGTGGGGATGATCTGGTGCAGCCCGACGTAGTGCGCCGGCAGGCCGGGCACGGGTGGGGTCTCGTAGAGCATCAGCTTGAAGTTGCGCAGGAACGGATAGAAGGAGAAGACCCCGAAGAGCACCATGGCCGGCAGGATCAGGAGATAGGCCAGCAGGGCCTGCTTGTGCCGCCGGGAGCGCCCCACCGCCGCGTGCCCGCGGTGCGCGCCCTTGTCACCGAGCGGGTCCGGCACCAGCGGCGGCGCCGTGGTGACCGCCGTCACGCCGGGCCCCCCAGCCGTACACCACCGTCGGCGTCGAAGAGGTGGTAGGAGGCCGGGTCGGGGTCGACGGCGATGCGCACTGCCTCGCCGATCTTCGGCTTGGCCGCGGCGGCGCCCTGGCGCACGATGATCCGGGCGCCCAACTCGGTCTGGCAGATGACATGCGTCTCCGCGCCGAGCAGCTCCACGATGATCACGGTGGCGCCGATGGCCCCGTCGTCGCTCAGGTGCAGGGCCTCGGGCCGCAGTCCGAGGACGACGTCGGGCCCGGTGCCCCGCACGGTGTCCGCCACCGCGGCGGGCAGCGGCACCGACGCCCCGGGGAAGGCCACGCTCAAGGTGCCGTGTGACGGCGCGTCCGCGGTCTCGGACGCGCCGCTCTCCACGAGCATGCCCTCAAGGAGGTTCATGCCGGGGCTCCCGAGGAAGTGCGCCACGAACGAGTTGGCCGGTCGCGCGTAGAGCGCCTCGGGCGCGGCGACCTGCTGCACCTTCCCGTCGCTCATGACGGCGATGCGGTCGCCCATCGTCATGGCCTCCACCTGATCGTGCGTCACGTAGAGCGTGGTGGTCGCGAGCCTCGCCTGCAGCTCGACGATGTCAGCCCGGGTCTGGACGCGCAGCGCGGCGTCGAGGTTCGACAGCGGCTCGTCCATGAGGAACACGAGGGGCTCGCGCACGATGGCCCGGGCCAGCGCCACCCGCTGGCGCTGGCCGCCCGAGAGCTGGCCCGGCTTGCGGTCGAGCAGCGTGGCCAGCCCCAGGGTGTCGGCGGCCCGCCTGACCTTGGCCAGGCGCTCTTCCTTCTCGACTCCGCGCTGGCGCAGCGGGAACTCGATGTTCTTGGCCACCGTCAGGTGCGGGTACAGCGCGTAGCTCTGGAAGACCATGGCGACGTCGCGGTCCTTGGGGTCGACGTCGTTCACCACACGCTCGCCGATGGAGACGGTGCCGGCGGTCACCTCCTCGAGACCGGCCACCATGCGCAGCGCGGTCGTCTTGCCGCAGCCTGACGAGCCGAGGAGCACCAGGAGCTCCCCGTCGGCGACGTGCAACGTCAGGTCGTCGACCGCGGTGGTGTCACCGAACCGTTTGGTGACCCCGTCGAAGCTGACCTGTGCCAACGCGTCTCCTTCGGGCGGCCCGCCTGCGGCCACGCATCATTGGTGACCGCACGGTAGCCAAACCACCGGGTCGTGGGCGGGAATGCCGAGACGGCCTCAGCCGGCCGGGATCTTCCACCCCATCGACTCGGCGATCTCCTTGCAGGTGGGACACAGGCCGTAGCGCCGCGGGTCCCGTCCCGGCACCCATTGCTTGCCGCAGAGGGCCCGTACCGCGGTGCCGTTGACGATGCCCTCCACCACGCTCGGACCGGCCGAGACGAACTTGCCTTTTCTCCTCCCCTTGTTGGGGGTGTACCCCTCCAGGACGATGTGGGCCATGCGGTCGTGGTCGCCCTCGTCGAGCTCGGGGTCCGGTCGGGCCGGGGCGAGAGTCGTGCCCCCCGCCGCGCCGGGGACGGGAGCTGCTTCCGTACTGCTCACGCCTTCAGCGTATGCCGCGGGGCAGCGGGCCCGGTCGTCCTTACGGCCTCTCACCAGGGGTGCGACCCCGTCCGGGCCAGCTCTGCTTCCTCCTATGCTTGAAGGCCAACCATTACGGGATTACAGCAGGCCGACCAGGGAACGGCCCGTCCGGGAATGACCTTTCCACCCAGATGGTTGACTAGTCAGAGGAATTGGAACCCGAAGGGAACCTGATGACAAACGAGAACGTGACACTCCCATTGCTCCCCTTGACTTCCGGGGTTGTGCTGCCCGGGATGGTGTTCACCATGGCGCTCGAGTCCGATGAGGCCCGGGCCGCGGTGGACTCCGCCCGTTCGGCCGGAGGCCGTCTGCTGCTGGTGCCCCACATCGAGGGCCGCTTCGCCGGCGTCGGTGTGATCGCCGAGGTCATGGAGGAGGGCGAGCTGCCCGGCGGCCTGGCCGCTGTGGCCATCCGGGGTGACCGCCGTGCCGTCATCGGCACCGGTGTCCCCGGCACCGGCGACGCCCTCTGGGTGGAGGCAGAGCCGCTGGACGAGCCCGAGCCGACCCCGGCCGCTTCCGAGCTGGCCCGGGAGTACCGCGCCGTGCTCGAGAACATCTTGCACAGCCGGGGCGCCGGCCGCATCGCGGCGCAACTGCGCGAGATCCACGATCCCAGCCGCTTGGCCGACATGGCCGGGTATTCACCCGATCTCTCCCTCACGCAGAAGGTAGAGGTGCTCGAGACGCGCGACGTCGAAGCGCGGCTCCGCCTCGTCCTCGGGTGGGCCCGCGACACGCTGGCCGACGTGACGTTGCGCGAGAAGATCAAGACCGACGTCGAAGAGGGCATGGAGAAGACGCAGCGCGAGTTCCTGTTGCGCCGCCAGCTCGATGCCATCCGCAAGGAGCTCAACGGCCTGAGCGGCGACAGCGGCGACGAAGACCCTGACGACTACCGGGCGAAGCTCGAGGCGCGTGACTTGCCCGAGCACGTCCGCAAGGCGGTGGAGCGCGAGGTCGACAAGTTGGAGCGCACCAGCGACCAGAGCCCCGAGACGGGCTGGATCCGCACCTGGCTCGACACCGTGCTCGAGATCCCCTGG
Source organism: uncultured Acidimicrobiaceae bacterium (assembly GCA_963745665.1). Taxonomy (GTDB): domain Bacteria; phylum Actinomycetota; class Acidimicrobiia; order Acidimicrobiales; family RAAP-2; genus Bog-473. The sequence continues at coordinate 762,442 of CAVUYE010000003.1, forward strand.
GGCACCGAGTCCGAGGACCGGCTCGACATCGTCGAGGCGTCGCGCATTTTGGAGGCCGACCACGACGGTCTGGCCGACGTGAAGGAGCGCATCCTCGAGCACCTGGCCGTGCGCAAGCTGCAGGCCGAGCGTGGCCTGACATCGGTGGACGGGCGCGGCTCGGGGGCCATCCTGGCCCTGGTCGGGCCTCCGGGCGTCGGCAAGACGTCGCTCGGCGAGTCCGTGGCCAACGCCCTCGGTCGCAAGTTCGTCCGCGTGTCGCTCGGCGGGGTGCGCGACGAGGCCGAGATCCGCGGCCACCGTCGCACCTACGTCGGGGCCCAGCCGGGCCGCCTGGTGCGCGCGCTTCGCGAAGCCGGGACCATGAACCCGGTCATCGTCCTCGACGAGGTCGACAAGATCGGCGCGGACTACCGGGGCGACCCGTCCTCCGCGCTGCTCGAGGTGCTCGACCCGGCCCAGAACCACACGTTCCGTGACCACTACCTAGAGGTCGACCTCGACCTGTCGCGAGTGCTCTTCATCGCCACGGCCAACGTGATGGACACCATTCCCGGACCGCTGCTCGACCGGATGGAGATCATCCGCATCGACGGCTACACCGAGTCCGAGAAGGTTTCGATCGCCAAGCACCACCTGGTGGGCCGCCAGCTCACCCGGGCGGCGCTGCGCGACGACGAGGTGCAGATCAGTGACGAGGCCCTGCGTGCCATCGTGGCCGACTACACCCGGGAAGCCGGCGTCCGGAACCTCGAACGCGAGCTCGGCAAGCTGCTGCGCAAAGTGGCCACCAAGCTCGCCGCGGGCGAGCGCGAAGCACCCGTGGTCGTCGAAGCGGACGACGTGCGGGGCTGGCTCGGCCGGCCGCACTTCTTCTTCGAGGCGGCCGATCGCACCAGCGTGCCCGGTGTCGTCACCGGCCTGGCCGTGACAGGAGCGGGCGGCGACGTCCTCTTCGTCGAGGCCAGCGTCTCCGACGGCCCCGAGGGGCTCACCCTCACGGGCCAGCTCGGTGACGTCATGAAGGAGTCGGCGGAGATCGCGCTCTCCTACGTGCGCTCGCACGCCGAGGAGCTCGGGATCGACCCGACGGTCTTCAGCGGCAAGCGGTTCCACGTGCACGTGCCGGCCGGCGCCGTCCCCAAGGACGGACCGTCGGCGGGTGTCACCATGACGACCGCACTGGTCAGCCTTTTGCGGGGCGTACCGGTGCGCTCGGTGGTCGGGATGACCGGTGAGGTCACCCTGCAGGGCCGGGTGCTGCCGATCGGCGGCGTCAAGCAGAAGGTGCTGGCTGCGCACCGGGCCGGGCTGACCGAGGTCATCCTGCCGGAGCGCAACGGCAACGACCTCGAGGATGTCCCCGAGGAGGTGCGTGACGTCATGACGTTCCACCTGGCGGCCACCATCGCCGACGTGCTCACTCCGGCGTTGTCCGGGACGGGCACGGAGGCGGACGGCGGCGGCGACAGCAGCGAGTTGGGCGCCGCCGCCTGAGGCCGGGCAAACTGGGTCAGGCCCACGAGTTGGGTCTGGCCCAGTCTCACCGGCATTGGGACCCTCGATCGGAGCTGACAGTGGACGACCAGGACTTTGTGGAGCGAATCAACCAGCTGGCCGCCGAAGAGCAGCGGCTCGAAGAGGCGCACGTGGGCGAAGGGCTCAGCGACGACGAGCTGAAGCGCAAGCACGAGCTCGAGGTCGCCTTGGACCAGCTGTGGGACGTCCTGCGGCAACGCCGCGCCAAGCGGCACGCCGGCCAGGACCCCGACGCCGCCCACGAGCGCTCGGCTGGCACCGTCGAGGGGTACCTGCAGTAGAGAATCAGTCGGCGGGCATCTGCCGGTTGAGCGACGGGGACACGAGCCCGGCCAGGCCGCGCAGGTTGCCGATCGTCACGTCCAACCAGTCGAACGAATCGCGCCAGAGAGTGATCCTCCCGTCCTCGCCCACGACGAAGCGGCCGTAGACCCAGAAGCGCGTGGCGAAGCGGCCGAAGTTGAGCTCGTCGATCCGGTCCGTGAGCACGACGTCGCCCTCGGTGGCCACGTGATTGAAGTGGACGTTGAAGCCCATCCGTCCGGGCCGGAGCCACGGGCGAGCGATGCGCTCCAGCCGGTCCCGGCCCCTGATGGTAGGCAGCGACACATTGACGTAGACGAGGTCGTCGGCCACGAGGTCGAGCGCCGCGTCGACGTCGAAGGCGGCGAGGGCGCGCAGGAATCGCACAACCACGTCGGCGGGCTCGGCGGCCGGGTGTGCGGCGGGGGGCTCGGGACTCTGCAGGGTCGTCATGGCTCCCCATTGTCCCCTCGCTGTGGCCCGCCGTCGACCGCCGCCCGCCGCCTCCGTCGCCACACCAGGGGTGCAATGGCCACACCCACGAGGACCACGAGCGCCAGCGCGAACAATGCGTCGTAGGAGCTGTACCCGTCGTAGGTGAAGGACACCGTGTGCACACCCGGGCCCACCACGACGCCGACCAGGGCGGGCGCCACCATCACGGTCGGAGTCGGGCGGCCGTTCACGGTGGCGTGCCACCCAGGGTCGTAGGAGGCGCTGAGGACCACCGTGGCCCGCCGCGTCGTGTGCACGACGGCGCGCGCGGCGCCGTTCTGCAGGTCGGCATCCTCCGTGATGACACGGCCGGGCGATCCCCGCAGGGACGAGGCGTCGGGCGCGGTCGGGGTCGACGCCTCCTGCCCGTTGAAGGCCACCGTGAGGTCGCGCTGCTCGTTGACGAGCGGTGATTCGAGCAGGGTCGTGCTCTGCGAGCCGACGTCGGCGCGGGTCGCCGTCAGTGTGCCCGTCGTGTCGTAGACGTGGATGTAGCCGGTGTGGGGGAGCGTCCACAGGCAGTAGTCCCCCGAGCAGCTCACCTTGTCCGCCTCGACCGGCGACGCCATGTCGGCCGGCGTGATGATGTAACCGATGCCGAAGAGCGGGTAGTCGCCCGGGTTGGTCTCGTCGAAGAAGTACTCGGGATCCGTCATGAGCGACGCCGTGCGCAAGGTGTAGCCGACCTCGTCGATGTCCTTGCTCTCCAGGTACTTGAAGACGGGGACGGCACCCACGAGAAAGTCGTTGCCCCAGTTCGTCGGCGCACCGGCATAGACGCGCCCGTTGGGGTGGGCGCGCACGTAGGCCAACAACCGGTCGATCTGGGGATCCTGCTGCGCGTCGGCGTCCGCCTGCAGGCCGATGTTGGTCGCGTTGTGGGCGTCGTAGGTGTCCATGCTGCTCCAGGCCGGAGCGAGGACGATGATCAGCGCAACGATGCACAACCCGGCCACGAGGCCGCGCCCGGCCGGCTGCGCCGCCCAGCCGCGGCACTCCTCGGGGAGCAGCGCCAACGCCTCCCGGAGGACGAGCTGCCCGAGGAAGACGAGGCCGATGCCGGCCAACAGGATGCCCGACAGCATCACGCCCATTTGGAAGCGCCGGATGAAGATGTCGCTGCTGCCGGGGACGATGTCGTAGAGGCTCCCGAAGGTCGTCCGCCCGAACGTCATGAGCAGCGTGACCACCCAGATGACGACGAGGGCCCGGCCGGCCACGAACGAGCGCCAGCGGGCGATGCACACGCCGATCCCGACGGCCACGAGAATCGTGATGACGGGCAACCACGGCAGCCAGTGGTTGTTGTCGTAGAGGTTCCCGCTCACCAGCCACCACAGGATCTGGCGGGCGCCGTAGCCGTTCTCGAGCCCGGTGCCCTCCAAGACCTGGTTGCGCGCCGCCCAGTGGGACTGCTGCAGCAGTGGGACGATGACCCAGGCCGACGCCAGCGCGGCCGCCGCGCCGAGCAGCACGGCGCGCCCGAGGCGGCGCCACAGGTCCGACGGCACCAGGAAGGGCCACACCACGAGTGGCACGAAGGCCAGGTAGCCGGTCTCGTAGTGCAGCGCGACCGTCAGCATGATGAACAGGACGGCTCCGAACGCGCCACGCCGCGACGACAGCGCCCGGTACGTGAAGCCCCACGCCAGGGGGAGCGTCCACGAGGCCCACAGCTGGGTCCACACACCGAAGCCGGCCCAGACGTAGGCGTTGGTCTCGTAGCCGATTCCGGCGGCCGAGGCGAGGAAGGGCGCCACTGCCGACGCCGCTGCAGCGGTCCAGCGGCTCAGGCCGAAGAGCCGACCGCTCCAGTAGACGGCGATCGGCCACAGGGCCAGCAGGAGATAGAGGGACCAACGGAACACCGTGTCGGGGTTCTCGACCGTGCCGATGAGGCCCGAGATCATGGACGGCAGGCTCTGGTAATGGAGGAATTGGGGCGAGCCGAGCCCGAGATAGGGGAACCAGCTCGTCAGAGGGAGATGCCCCGCGCTGATGCGGGCGGCGGCGGCGCGCACCATCTGCTCGTGCAGGGAGCTGTCATCGAGGTAGGGCACGGCGCGCAGCTCGGGCCGCAGCTCCCACAGCCCCCAGGCCATGGAGAGCGCGACCAGGATCCAGGGGCCGAACCATGCCGCAGGCCGGCTCCGCGCCGCTGGTGTTGTCGGCGCGGGCACGGCGGAGGAGGAGCCGGGTGCCTCCTCCTGAAGCATGGTCACGGCGCACCATGATGCCGAGTCGACGGACCGCTGTCTGTTCGGCGACCACGGGGATCGCCCGCGCCGGATGTCGCCGCTTTCGTCCCCGGTGGGCTAGAACCCCACCTTGGGGCTGTAGCTCAGTGGTCAGAGCAGGGGACTCATAATCCCTGGGTCGTGGGTTCGATCCCCACCAGCCCTACGAGTTGGCAAATTCCCCATAGGCCGAGCCAGCGTTATAAGAGTTGGGTCGTGAGCTACCAGGAGGAAGTCCATGCCCATGCGATATCCGAAGGACTTTCGTCGAGCCGTCTGCGCACGACTCAAGGCTAAGTTCCACCCATGGAGTTTGAAGCTCTCCACGCAGCATCCGTCCAGGCCTGACTCTTACAAGCGTGGTTCGGGATTAGGGGTCAAGGTCAAGTTGCGAGTGTGAGCTGCGCGTGACGCCGCGGTAAACAGAACGCCGCCGATGGTTGTGTGCGACCAAAACGGGTAGAACTACTCCCCCGTTGCAAATCTGCGCAAGAGATGAGCGCCACCCGTGTTCATCACTTAGCACGTCGCCTATGGACGGGGGAAGTCCGTGGCAGGGGGAGGGACCATGTTGCACTCGAGCGCCCGCCGGGCATCGCAGACTGACCAAACATCTCTTCGACCAGTGCGGAGGGGCGTGCGGCGCCTCAACCACCGCTCTCGCCGGGTGACCGCCGCACTGCTCGTGCCGGCGCTCGTCGCAGGTCTGCTCGCCGCCGGTTTCGCCTTCTTCAGCGATGCGTCGGACGCGTCCAACCCGCCTCCCCTCGGCATCTATCTCGGCTACGAGAATACGAGCGGCGTGAGCTCGCTGGGGAGTGCCATCGGGCAGCAGCCGGCCTACGCCATGGACTACCTCGATGGCACCTCCTGGTCGACCATGGAGTCCAGCGCGGCCAGCGAAGCGGCAGCGTGGAGCGGCTCGGGCTATTCCATGACCTTCTCAGTCCCGATGCTCCCGAACTCCGGAGCCACGCTGGCCGACGGCGCGTCCGGGGACTACAACGCCTACTACCAGCAGATCGCGCAAGGGCTCGTCGCCAACAACGAGGCGAGCTCCATCGTGCGTATCGGGTGGGAGTTCAACGGCAGCTGGATGCCGTGGTACGCCGACTCGTCCGACGCGTCCGAGTTCGTCTCGTTCTGGCAACAGGCCGTCACCGCCATGCGCTCCGTCTCAGGCGCCAACTTCCAGTTCGAGTGGTGCCCCAACGGCGGCGACACGACGGACAACATGTCCAGCTTCTACCCCGGCAACTCGTACGTCGACATCGTGGCCGAGGACGTCTACGACCAGGCCTGGGGAACCTACCCCGGTGAGTCGCAGAATTTCTCCAACCTCGAGACCGTGGGCAACGGCCTCAACTGGCTCACCTCGTTCGCCGCCCAGCAGGGCAAGCCGGCCGCGCTGGGCGAGTGGGGGCTTGGCAACGGGCCAGGCAACGCCGGCCAGCCCTACACGGCAAGCAACCAACAAGTGTCCGGGGGCGACGACCCCGCCTTCATCGACGACATGGCGCAGTGGCTGGCGAGCAACCACGTCTACGAGGCCACCTACTTCGACTATGAGTCGATGGCGCTGAGCCCGCAGCAGAATCCGAACTCGTACAACGCCTTCCTCAAGGACTTCGGGCCGGGCGGAGTGGCCGCCGGCTCTGCCGGCTCATCACCCACGACACCCGCCCCGCCACCGGCGACAACGACAACCACGGCCCCGCCACCGGCGACAACGACAACCACGGCCCCGCCGCCGACCACCACCACAACGACGACCACGCCGCCACCGCCGACCACCACCACAACGACGACCACGCCGCCACCGCCGACAACGACAACCACGGCCCCGCCGCCGACTACTACCACCACCGCGCCGCCGCCCACCTCGACGGACTCGCCGCCGCCGCCGCCGACCACCACCACAACGACGACCACGCCGCCACCGCCGACCACCACCACAACGACGACCACGCCGCCACCGCCGACAACGACAACCACGGCCCCGTCGCCGACTACTACTACCACCACCGCGCCGCCGCCCACCTCGACGGACACGCCGCCGCCGCCCACCACGACCACCACCACGACCACGACGACGACGCCACCAACCGACGTGTCCCCACCTGCCCCCAGCGGGCCGCCGCCGGGCAGCATGACGATCACCACGCTGCAGTCGAGCGCGGACTCGGCCACGGTTGGTGACGAGTCCACCATCGTGTTCACGGTGACGGTCACGCCGGCGGTGAACGAGACGGTGGGGGTCTACGGCGACGGCGGCCTGTTCAAGCTGTGCCAGGTGACCGTCACCACCGCCGATGGAAGCGGGACGTGTGCGCTCGGCGACGAGGAGCTTGGCCCCGTCCTTTACCTCGCCGGTGCGGTGACCTTGTCGGGCTCGGACTTCATGGGGTCGTTCTCGAACCCGGTGACCTTCGTCATCGACATGCCGAGCGGACCGGCCGCGCTACCGACGTCCGCCTTTGCCGGCCCGAGAGGTGCTACTGGTCACGGTCTCCGTCCGCCCAGGCAACCGCGCCACCGGTCAGGTTCTCGGCCGTCCACCCGGCGTCGCTGAGCGCCTGCGCGGCGGCGGCCGAACGGCCCCCGACGTGGCAGGCCACTACCACGGTGACGTCCTGGGGGATCTCTTCGAGGCGCTGACCGAGCTCCCCGAGCGGGATGTTGATGCCGATGGGATAGGCCCAGGCCACGACCTCGTCCGGTTCGCGCACGTCGACGAGGAAGACGTCCTCGCCCCGCGCCAGGCGCGCTTTGACCTCAGCGGGCTCCACCTCGGCATAGGGCATGACCCCACCCTATGTGCGGCGTCGAGCGTGCCCCGGGGCGCCTGGTGCACGCCAGTACGCTGGTGCGATGTTGCGTCCTGAAAACTGGACCAGACCTGCGGGTGCAAGTCCCGTCTGGGTAATCGCCGGAGAGCCCAGTAGCAGGCCCCGGTTCGTCATCGAGAGGTGGCGGGCTGAGCGGGGTGTCAAAAGCCTCTTGGGAGCCGGATGAGTCGAGAGGTTCACGTCCGGTTCTGCGAGAGCCGGGGGGTGAGATTCCCCCCGGCCACTCACCTCGTGGTGCTGTGCTCATCTCAGAGCAAAGCCGAGGAGGCCCAAAGGCAGGCCACTGCCATCTTGGGCGACCTCGGTCTTCGCCTTCACCCGGACAAGACCCGAGTGGTCGACCTCCGGGAGGGGAAAGAAGGCTTTGACTTCCTCGGGTGCCACCTCCGTGCCCGCATGTCCGGCAAGCTCTGGGAGCAACGGCGGGTCGTCCGCTACTACCTCCACCGCTGGCCGTCGGTGCGGTCCATGAAGCGAGCCCGTCAGAGGGTCAAGGCTCTCACCGCTCGAAGCCAGGTCGGACAGCAGTTGGAGGCCGTCATCGCACGGCTCAACTCGTTCCTTCGGGGATGGGGCAACTACTTCCGCAACGGGAATGCGGCCTATAAGTTCATCGAGATGGATCGTTACGTGGCATGGCGGCTGCGCGGCTTGCTGGTCAAGCAGCGCGGTCGCAACCTGCGGGCGGGCCAGGTGGACAAGTTGACCCGCACCTGGTTCCACGACCAGGGCCTGCACAAGCTCATGGGCACTATCCGCTACCCGAAGGCAGCGTAACCATGTCAACAAGACCGTCGGTGAGCTGTATGCGGGAAAACCGCACGTACAGATCGAAAGGGGGATGGGGAACCAGATCCGCAAGCCGGACACTGCGCCCCTGACTACCAATGGCACTGCCTCGGAAGTTCCTCAACGAGGACGAGGAGCTGCTCGCCGAGTTGCGCCCGCACTGGATCTTCCTCTTCGGCCCCCTGTTCACTTCCATCGGCGTCTGGGCGGGCCTGATCGTGCTGGTGATCCTGTGGCACAACGCACCGAGCTGGACGAACTACCCCGTCATCATCCTCGCCCTGATCCCGAGCCTGTGGCTGATCGGCCGCTTCGTGCGCTGGCGCTCCTACGTGGTGGCCCTCACCTCCACGCGGATCCTCGTGCGCCAGGGCATCCTCGGGCGCGACACGGTGCAGCTGCGGCTGCAGCGCATCACCGAGGTCAACATCCGCCAGGAGCTGTTCGAGCGCGTGCTCGGGACGGGCTCGCTGATCATCGACGTGCAGGGTGAGGACGACTCGCTGACCCTGGAGTACATGCGCAAGCCGGCGGTGGTGCAGCGCGTCATCAACTCGCAGATCAACGAGATCGTGGGCGGTGGCCGCCGGGAGGCCATCCCGCCCGGCATGCAGGCGCGGGACCGCTACGGCGCCCAGTACGCCGACCGGGGCGACGCCGACGCGTCCACCGACGACACGCACTACGACGACGCGCACGACACGCCCCCCTTCGGCGTGGGCGGGACCCCGACGACGACTCCGACGCCGGCACCGACGCCGGCACCGACGCCGGGCACACCCCCCTTCGAGATTCGGGACCGGCTCATTGAGCTCGACGATCTGCGCCGCCGAGGCATCCTCTCCGAGGAGGAGTTCGCCGCCAAGAAGAGCGAGCTGCTCAACCGCATTTGAGGGCCGCGGAGGGAGCGCCCGCCAGGGTCTTCGCGACCCCGGTGCAATGGCCGGGGCCGCGTGGGAGCATGCTCCCCAACCGAAATGAGGGCTCCATGTATGCACACGTCGTCGCCGTCGATATCACCGATGCCGAGGAAGCCGTCAAGGGACTAAATGAGCTCATCCCCAATGTGAAGGCGACCCCTGGCTTCGTGGCCGGCTACTGGATCCGCCTCGACCAGTCGCACGGGGCCTCCGTCGCCGTGTACGACACCGAGGAGCACGCCCGCGCCGCGGCACCGCCGGTCGGGGGCGGCATGGGCGGCGTCACCATCACAAGCGTGCAGGTCGGCGAGGTGCTGGGCAGCGCCTGAGGCAGGAGAGGCCCCGCCGGGCCGCGGACTACCGTTGGAAGGGTGAGCGACCCTCGATACCGCTGTGACGGCTGCGGCAACCTCACCCGCTTCGACGTCACCGTCTCGCAGACCACGAAGTCCTTCCACCACTACAGCGTGGGCGGCGACCTCGTCGTGGAGGAAGAGGAAGTGCTCGCCCGCATGGTGGACGACGTCGTCTGCCGCTGGTGCGGCCACGGCCGCAGCGTGGTCGAGCTCACCGGCGAGGAGCTCTCGGAGCCCGGCGAGTCGTCGAAGGTTTCGTGAACGAGACCCCGGCGGACATCCTGCGCCGGGCCCGGCCCATCCCCACCTTCAGCGACCACCCCACGACGACGCCACACGACGTGGTCGGCGTCACTCCCGCCGGCGCCTCTTGCCGAATTGCCGTGGTGGAGGCCGCCGCGCCGGTTCTGCTCCTGTTCCTGTCGGCGGCCTGCCTCGGCTGCCGGGACCTCTGGGAAGGCCTGCACGAGCTGCACGCCGGCCTGGGCGCCGCCCGCCTGGCGGTGGTGACGCGCAGCCCGGAGGAGGAGAACCCCGACGCCATCGCGGCCCTGGCCGGTGACGCCCCGAGCACCGAGGGCATCGACCTCGTGATGAGCTCGGAGGCCTACCGGGACTACCGGGTGGGGGGCCCGCCGTTCCTCACCGTCGCCGCCGCCGACGGCGTGCGCACCGAGAGCGTGGCCTGGGGCGTGGAGCAGACGCTGCAGGCCGCCCTGCACGGCCTGCGCACGAGCGGGTAAGCCCCCTCTCCGTCCACCATGAGTGCGCCCGCTGTCACACCCCTTCGCCATGCTTGGCCCCAACAGAGAGGGTCATCGTCATGCCGACTTCCAGGGTCACTGATACGAACATCGCAGCTTCGAACATCGCAGCTTCGAACATCGCAGAGCTGTTCAGCGAGCCCGAGGGCGGGCTCACCATCGATTGCGACTGCTGTGCCCTGCGCAACACCGACGCCTGCGACGACTGCGTGGTCAGCTTCCTGCTCGAGCGCGATCCCGACGACGCCGTGGTCATCGACGCCGACGAGGCGCGCGCCATGCGCATGCTCGAGCGCGCCGGTCTGGTCCCGACGCTGCGCTTCAGCACGCAGGCCGGCTGAGTCACGCCGCGCCGGTGGCGCGGCGTGAAACGCCACCTCCTCGTCACCAACGACTTCCCGCCCAAAGTCGGCGGCATCCAGAACTACCTGTGGGACCTGTGGAGCCGGCTCGACCCGTCCTCGTACGTGGTCCTCACGGCATCCTCCCATGACGGTGTCGCCGCCTTCGATGCCGCGCAGGCAGCACGGGGCATCCGTATCGAGCGTGTGCCCGGGCCGATCCTCTTCTTTCCCACGCCCGACGCGCTGGCCGCGGTGCGCGCCGCCGTGCAGGAGCACGAGGTCGACCTGGTCCTCTTCGACCCCGCCATCCCGCTCGGGCTCCTCGGGCCGCGCCTCGGCGTTCCCTACGGCGTGATCCTGCACGGGGCCGAGGTGACGGTGCCGGGTCGGCTGCCCGGCTCGCGCGCCGCGCTGGCCCACGTCCTGCGCCACGCCCGCCTCATCGTGTCGGCCGGGCAGTACCCGGCCGCCGAGGCCCGCCGCGTCGTGCCCGACCTCACCGCGTCGCTTGTCGAGATCCCGCCCGGTGTCGACGCCGGGGCCATCGTGCCCCTCAAGGCGGCCGAGCGCCGGGCGGCGCGGGCCCGCCTCGGCCTGCCCACCGCGGGCCCCCTGCTGACGAGCGTGAGCCGCCTCGTCCCGCGCAAGGGAATGGACGTGCTGATTGAGGCGGCCGCCCGACTGGCCCCCTCCTATCCGGATCTCGTCGTGGCCATTGCGGGCGACGGCAGGGAGCTGGGCCACCTGCAGCACCTGGCCGAGCAGAGCCCGGTGACGGTGCGCCTGTTCGGCCGGGTGAGCCAGGAGGATCGCGCCGCGCTGCTCGGTGCGGCCGACATCTTCGTCATGGCCTGTCGCAACCGCTGGCTGGGACTGGAGCAGGAAGGCTTCGGGATCGTCTTCCTCGAGGCGGCGGCGGCCGGCGTGGCCCAGGTGGCCGGCGACAGCGGCGGAGCGTCCGAGGCCGTGCTCCACGGACAGACGGGCCTGGTGGTGGCCGATCCCGGCAGCCCCGGCGCAGTGGCCGAGGCGCTGCGGAGCCTGCTGTCGGACCCCAACCGGCGTCGCAGAATGGGCCGGGCCGCCCGATCTAGGGTGCAGGAATCCTTCGACAACGACGTTCTCGCTTCTAGGCTGGCCGACGCGCTCACTGGAGTGACAATCTGACGCACCAGCTTGCCGGCAGCATCGACAGGAAGGAAGCACCGACGTGGCCGACCAAGCCACAGAGAAGATCTCGGTCGCAGCGCCGCCTGAGCGCTGTTTTGCGGTCGCGGCCGACCTCGAGCGGTACCCGGAATGGGCCGCCGACATCAAAGAGGTGGAGATCAAGGAGCGCGACGACCAGGGCCGCCCGCTGCTGGTCACCTTCCGCGCCGCCGCCTTCGGGCGCAGCACGAGTTACACCCTGGCCTACGACTACGCCGAGGCGCCCCACGTCCTGGCCTGGAAGCTGACTCAGGGCGACATCACCACCAAGCTGGACGGCAGCTACATCTTCGATCCGGGTGAGGCCGGGGGCACCGACGTCACCTACCACCTCGAGGCCGAGCTGCGGGTGCCGATTCCGGGCTTCATCAAGATGCGGGCCACGAGCCGCATCATGGCCACCGCCATGCGAGAGCTGAAGGCGCGGGTCGAGTCGACCTCGTGACACCCGACGGGGGCCGGACGGCCGCCGACGTCACCTACGGCATCGACATCGGCGGGACCAAGGTCCTCGGCGTCGCCCTGAGCCGAAACGATGCCATCGTGGCCGAGGCCCGGGTGGCCACCCCGACCGGGACCCGCACCATCATCGGGAGCCACGTGGCGCGAGCCGTGGCCGAGGTGGTGGCCGATCTCGACCGCCGGCTGGCCGCGCCGGCGCCCGCCCCGGTGGGGGTGGGCGCGCCCGGCATGGTCGACCGCCGGGGGCGGCTCTGCTTCGCGCCCAACCTCCCGCAGGCCCAGGGCGTCGATTGGAACGAGCTGATCGGCGACGAGCTGCCCGGACGGAGGGTGCTGATCGAGAACGACGCCAATTTCGCCGTGCTGGCGGAACACCGCCTGGGGGCGGCCCGGGCCTATGACGACGTCGTGATGGTCACGCTGGGCACCGGCATCGGCGGCGGCATCGTGCTGGACGGGCGGGTGCAGGTCGGCGCGGCGGGTTTCGCCGGCGAAATCGGCCACATGGTGGTGGACCCGGCCGGGCCGGCCTGTCCCTGCGGGCGGCGCGGCTGTTGGGAGCGCTTCGCCTCGGGTGCCGGGCTCGGCGTGCTGGCCCGGGAGGCCGCCCTGGCGGGACGACTGGGCGAGGTGGTGCGCCTGGCCGGCGGGGACCCCGAGAGCGTGCGGGGCGAGGACGTCTCGGCCGCGGCCGCCGCGGGCGACGCCGCGGCGCAGCAGGTCATCCGGGAGGTGGGCGGGTGGATCGGGTTCGGCCTGGCCAACCTGGCCGCGGTGCTCGACCCGGCGTGCTTCGTGCTGGGCGGTGGCGTGGTGGAGGCCGGGGACCTCCTGATGGAGTCGGCCCGCGCCGCCTTCGCCGAGTTGGTCGAGGGCGGCGACCGGCGGCCCCTTGCGGTGATCACGCCGGCCGCCTTCGGCGAGCGCGCCGGCGCCGTGGGCGGCGCGCTGGCGGTGCGGCAGGGTGGCCTGGCCTGATGCGCACGGGCGTGGTGCTCCCGACGTTCCGCGACAGGCCCGACGCGGCGTTCGCCGCCGCGGCCGAGGCCGTCGCGGCCGGGGTGGACGGCCTCTTCTGTTACGACCACATCTGGCCCATCGGCCAACCGGAGCGGCCGGCGCTGGCCCCCTTTCCGCTCCTCGGTGCGCTGGCGACCATGCTCGGCCCCGCCGGCGCACCGGGGGACGGGCCCTTTCTCGGCACCCTGGTGGCCCGCATCGGGCTGGTCCCCAACGACGTGCTCGCCGCACAGTTCCTGGCGCTCGAGAGCCTGGCCCCGGGGCGTGTCATCGCCGGGTTGGGGACCGGCGACAGGTTGAGCGAGGGCGAGAACCGGGCCTACGGCATCCCTTTCGCGTGGGCAGCCGAGCGCCGCTCCGCCATGGTAGAGCTCGGTCGCCGGCTCGCCCGGGCGGGTCTCCCGGTCTGGATGGCCGGCGGCCGGGCCGGACGGACGGAGGAGGCCTGGGCGGCGGGAGCGGCGCTCAACGTGTGGGATGCCACCCCCGCGCTGGTCGCCGAGCGCCGCGCCGGCCCCCGCGGCGTGGAGGTCACCTGGGCCGGCCCGCCGCCCACGCCGGCCTCGCCGCCGTTGAGCGAGAAGGTCGGCGTCCTGCACGAGGCGGGCGCGACGTGGGTGATCTTCGGCTGGCCCGTCGACGTGGAGGCGCTGGCCGCAGCGGCACGCCCGCAGCGCGACGGCCCCGGGTCCGGCGGCGCGCGACCTGGGTCCTAGACTTCCACGATGGAGTTCCGCCGCATCAACGGGTTGCCGCCCTACGTGTTCGCCACCATCAACGATCTCAAGGCGGCGTCGCGGCGAAGCGGACGCGACGTCATCGACCTCGGGTTCGGGAACCCGGACCTGCCCTCGCCCGACGTGGCGGTGGACAAGCTGGCCGAGGCCGCCCGGAACCCGCGTAACCACCGGTACTCCGCCTCGCGCGGCATCCCGAAGCTGCGCAGCGCCATCACCGACCTCTACCAGCGCAAGTTCGGCGTCGAGCTGGATCCCGAGACGCAGGTCGTCACCACCATCGGCGCCAAAGAGGGTTTCTCCCACCTGATGTGGGTGCTGGTGGGCCCGGGGGACACCGCGCTCGTGCCGTCGCCGTCGTACCCGATCCACATCTGGGGCCCGTTGTTCGCCGGCGCCGACGTGCGCCAGGTCCCGCTGCAGGGGCCCGACGTGGATTCGGTGGACGCGCCCGATCCCGGTGAGGCGTTCTTCGACGGCCTCATCCACGCCTGGGAAGAGTCATGGCCCAAGCCGCGCGTGATCGTCCTGTCGTTCCCGCACAACCCCACCACCGCGTGCGTGGACCTCTCCTTCATGGAGCGGCTGGTGGCCTTCGCCCGCGAGCACGAGGTCGTCCTGGTGCACGACTTCGCCTACGCCGACCTCGGCTTCGACGGCTATGACCCGCCGTCGATCCTGCAGGTGCCCGGCGCCACCGACGTGGCGGTCGAGATCTACACCATGACCAAGTCGTTCTCCATGGCCGGGTGGCGCGTCGGCTTCGTGGTCGGCAACGAGGAGATCGTCCAGGCGCTGACCAAGCTCAAGACGTATCTCGACTACGGGACGTTCGCGCCCATTCAGATCGCCGCCATCGTGGCCATGAACGAGGCGCCGGACTACCCCAAGGAGATCAACGAGATCTACCGGTCGCGTCGCGACACGCTGTGCGACGGGCTCAACCGGATCGGCTGGCGGCTGGTGCCGCCCAAGGGGACGATGTTCGTCTGGGCGCCGATCCCCGAGCCCTACCGCGAAATGGGCTCGCTCGAGTTCTCGAAGTACCTGGTCAACGAGGCCGGCGTCGCGACCTCACCGGGGGTCGGCTTCGGGCCGGGCGGCGACGGCCACATCCGTTTCGCACTGATCGAGAATGAGCAGCGCATCGGCCAGGCCGTGCGGCACCTACGCGCCGCGTTGACGAAGCTGGGGTAGCGCCCGCTCAGGGAAGGCCGGCGCCCGGCACGTCCGTGCGCACCTTCTCGATCGCACCGTCGCGCGACGCCCGCGCCACGGCGGCGTTGCTGTCGACCGCGGTGACCAGGTAGAGCGTGCGCCGGTCGTCGTCGCCCAGCATGCAGGCGTAGCAGTTCCTCGATGTCGCGACCCGCTGGAGCACCTCGCCACCTTCGGCGACACGCACGCATTCGGACGTCAGCGCGTTGGCCACCCACACGGACCCGTCGGCGCACAGGCAGATGCCATCGGGGGCGACACCTTCCAGTTCGGCCCACACGCGCCGATTCGTCAGGGTGCCGTCGGCAGTCCGATCGAAGGCCGACAGGCGGCCGCCGAAGCTCTCGGCGATGATGAGGGTGCCATCGTCGTCGGTGATGACCGCGCCGTTGGGGAACCGAAGGCCATCAGCGGCCTCGTGGCTGGTGCCGTCGGGATCGACGCGTATGAGCGACGCCGGTGCGATGGCGCTCGACTCGACCGAGCCGTCGTAGAGGCCATCGAGGTCGAAACCGAAGTTGCCCGAGTACGCCTGCCCGTTGGACGCCACCACCATGTCGTTGGCGTGCCAGGTCGCCCACGGGGCGAGGTCGCCGTGGCGCACGATCGTCCCGTCCTCCTCACGGCGCATGATGGCGCGGTCGAGCCGGGAGTTGAACAGGAGACGGCCGTCGGGAAGCCAGCCCAGACCGGCCGGCTCACCGTCGAAGTCCACTTCGACCCGGCGCTCGCCTTCGGGCGAGACCGAGAACACGGCGTTGTCGAAGAAGTCCGAGTACCAGAGGCGCCCCTCGTGCCAGCGTGGACACTCGCCGAAGAAGAGGCCGGAAACGAACGGCTCGGCGGTCAGGGTTTGAGACGTCATGGTGCACACCTCCTGGCCCGGGTGGATCCGGGCTTGCAGTTCAGCACAGCCGATGGCCGGTGCGGGCGACGCCCGTCAGGGGTACCTTTGGCGTGTGACGTACTGGGTCCTCAAAGCGATCCTCACCCCGATCTTCTACGTCCTGTGGCGCGTCAAGGTGGAGGGCCGGGAGAACATCCCCACGCACGGTCCCGTCGTGCTGGCGTCCAACCACCAATCCTTCTGCGACTCCTTCTTCATTCCCCTGGTGGTGCGGCGCAAGGTGACATTCCTGGCCAAGGCGGAGTACTTCGACTCGTGGAAGACGGCGTGGTTCTTCCGAGCCGCCGGGCAGATCCCGATCCGCCGGGGCGGCGGGAGCGTGTCCGAGCGGGCGCTCGACACGGCCCGCAACGACGTCCTCGGCAAGGGCCACATCCTCGGCCTGTATCCCGAGGGCACCCGCACCCTCGACCCCTATGTGCACAAGGGGAGAACCGGCGTGACGAGACTGTCGCGTGAGTGTGGCGTGCCAGTCGTTCCGGTGGGTGTCGTCGGCACGGTCGAGGTGCAGCCGGTGAACTCCAACTTCATGCGGCCCTTCAAGACCGTCACCATCCGCTTCGGCACCCCGATGCGCATGGACCCACCGGAGAACCCCGACGACCCGCTGGCCAATCACGACCACACCGAGTGCCGGGCCTTCACCGACCGCCTCATGCGCGAGATCGCCCGCCTCTCCGAGCGTGAATACATCGACGAGTACGTCCCGAGCCGGGCGAGCGCGGCCTCCGCCTGAGCGGAGGCCTATGACGGAATGCCCTGCGCAAAGGCCACGGCTGAGGTGATTCGTAAGCAATCTGAAACAGGCAGTTCACATAGAGGGCCTAAGTTGTAACCCATGGCTGGCTACGTCGTACGGATCGCGCTGCCGGATCGGCCCGGTGCACTAGGCCTCGTGGCCAGCCGGATCGGGGCGGTCGGCGGCGACATCGTGGCCATCAACATTCTGGAGCGCGACGAGGGTCATGCGGTCGACGAGTTCGTCGTCGAGTTGGGTGGGCACCACCTCGTCGAACTGCTGCAGAGCGAGATCCACGAAGTGGACGGCGTGTCCGTCCTTGAGATCAGGTCGGCGGACTCGACGACGTCGGCGGGCTGACGACGTAGGCGCAGACGTGCGCCCCGTCCATGAGGTGGGCCACCCGGCGGACCGACGCGCCCGGGGAGCGCATCGCGGATGAAGGCGAGCTCGCTCGTGCACGCCTGGGAGAAGCCGTGCGCCACCGTGAGGATGGCGCAGTTGTGCTCGGTGATGCGCCAGCTCCCGTCGGGCAGTCTCTCCGCCTCGGCCAGATAGCCGTCCTCGTCGAGGATGGCGGTCAGCGCGGCGACCTGCTCGTCGAAGGGGAGGTGTGCTGTCTTGGGCAGCGCGCCGGCGACGCGCCGTTGGCGCCGCTGCTCGAAGAGCTCGTCGACCTGGGTGGCGCCCGGCCCGCCCAGGTACCCGAGGAGCTCTGTCGTGAGATCGCCGTAGCGCTTCGGGTACAGCGCCTCGGCTGCCGATGTCAGCTCGTACACATGACGGGGCCTTCCCCGCCGAGCGCCTTCGGCGACCTCGTCCCGATGGGTCAGGAGCCCGTCGTCCTCGAGATGGGTCAGCTGGAGCCGGATGGCGGCCGGAGTCAGGCCCAGGGCGTCGGCGACAGCGGACGCGTCGAGGGAGCCCTGGCGCTTCAGCAGGTTCAAGATGGCCCGCCGGGTGGTCGGCAGCTGCTGCAGGGGTGACTCGGGGTCGGCGACGGGAGCGGGCTCGGTCGTCACGGCAGGATCAGGTGGACGTCGCCGAACTCGTGCCACAGGTAGCCCTCTTCGAGCGCGGCGGCGTAGGAGGACTCGAGTAGGGGCCGGCCCGCAATGGCTTCGAGCATGGCGAGATGCGAGGCCTCCGGTTCGTGCCAGCCGGTCAGGAAGCCGTCGATGGAGCGCACCGGGTGCTCGGGCGAGACCACCGTCTCGGTCCAGCCTTCGCTCGGGTGCACGTGGCCATGATCGTCGACGACGGACTCGAGCGCGCGCACCACCGTCGTGCCCACAGCGACGACGCGCCCGCCCGAGCGCCGGGTGTCGTTGATGCGGTGCGCCGTCGGCAGCGAGACCCTGAAGTACTCGGCGTAGGGCGGCTCGCTGGCCTCCAAGGAGGCGACTCCCGTGTGCAACAGGAGCGGTGCGACGCCGATCCCCTTGGAGACCAGCCGCGTCAGCACCTCTGGCGTGAAGGGCCGACCGGCACTTGGCATCTCAGCGGAACCAGGGTCGGTGGCATAGACGTTCTGGTAGGCACCGATCGGGTAGCTGCCCTGCACGTAGCCGTAGCGGATGGGTCGGCCGTGACGGGCCAGGAAGCTGTGGAGGCGTTCGGGTGTCTCGATGCTCGAGACCCAGAGCCGCACACCGAGCCCGCCCGGGCCGGGGGAGTACGGGGCCAGAAGGGACACCGAGCCCCCGTCGGGCAGCTCGATGCGCTCCCCCGCGGCCGCATGGAGGTGGGCCCGTCCAAGGCGTCGGACCTCGACGGTCCACAGACCGGCGGGCAGCCTGGTAGAGAGGTGCACCTGCACCGCCGACCCGTCGGGCGCCGTGCCATCGATTTCCGCGGCGAGGGTCCCCGACGTATTGATCACCACGAGGTCGCCTTCGTCGAGGAAGCGGGGGAGCTCGGAGAAGGTCGAGTGCACCAGTGCGCCGTCCGACTTGGTCGCCACCAGCATCCGCACCGCGTCGCGGGTCATGCCGCGGTACTCGGGCGGTGCCGGCGCCTCGAGCTCGGGCGGCAGGGAGAAGGACAACGGGTGCAGTTCGGGCAGGCGGGCCGGTGGCTGCGCGAGGCTCGGCACCGTCAGCGCGCTCATGCGCTCGCTCCCGTCGAGAGCAGCTCGGCGGCGCGGAAGCGTCCGCTCGGGCGGTGACTGCCGATGAGCTCGAGGAAACCAGGCACCACCGTGCTCGGCTGGGGCCGGTCGGAGATGTCCTCGCCGGGGAACGCGGCCTGGTGCATGGCCGTCCGCAGGTCGCCGGGATCGACCGACCACACGGTCAACGAGGGGAACTCCGCCGCCAGCACGGCACCGAGGTGCTCGAGGGCCGCCTTGCCGGCGCCGTAGCCTCCCCAGCCCTCGTACGCCTCCACCGTCGCATCCGACGTGACGTTGACGACGCGAGGGTGCGGCGAGTCGAGGAGCAGCGGCAGCGTGTCCTGCAGGAGGCCCAACGGAGCAATGACGTTCACCTCGAAGGCGACGCGCAGATCGCCGAGTGGATAGTCGGCCAGCGAGGGGAGTGGAGACGTCCCCAGTGTCCCGGCGTTGTTGACGACGAGGTCCAGGCCGCCCAGCTCGAACGCGGCGGCGGTCAGGTCGTGGCGGTGCTCCTCGTCGGTGACGTCGCCGACGACGGGAACGACCCGCGCCCCTGTGGCGGCCGCAGCACGGATGCGCCCGGCCGCCGCCTCCAACGTGACGTGCTCACGCCCGTCGACGACAAGCGACCATCCCCTGCGGGCCAGCCCCGTCGCCAGCGCCTCCCCGAGTCCCCGGGATGCTCCTGTCACGATTGCCACGCTCATGGCTGCCCACCCTTCCGAGCGGCGTCCGCTCTACCGGGTGAATATAACAAGGATTTCCTTGCTTTATTTCTGCCGAATGGGTTTGGGGATACTCCTCCTCCGGAGAGTGCGGCAAGAGCCCAGCTCAGGACGCTGAGCCCGAGCGATGTCCGCACTGAGGTCAGCCGGGCAGATAGAGCGGAGCCACCGTGGAGCTGCCGCCGAAGTAGGCGTCCCCCGAATAGTCGGCCGTCAGCGCATCGCCACCCGTCAGCGTGCTGAACACGTCGAGCGTGGCCTGCCCATTCGTGACAGGGCTCGTGCCGATCGGCATGCCGTTGTCGAAGAACGACACCGTGCCGGTCTCTCCGGAACCCGTGGCCGGGAGGACCGTCGCTGTGAGCGTCACCGGTTGCCCGGGGGTCGAGGGGTTGGTCGAGGCCAGGAGCCCGAGGGTGGTCATCGCCTTGGTCACCGTGACGGTCGAGGGACCGACCGACGTACTGGCAAGGAAGTCGGCGCTGCCACCGTAGGACGCGGTCACGGAGTCCGAACCGAGGGGCAGCGTGGTGAGGAGCATGCTGGCTGAGGTGACACCGTCCGTGGTCGACACGACAGAGTTTCCGAGTTGTGTCCCGTTGAGGCTGAACGACACGGTGCCGTCCGGGTTCGCCCCCCCTGCTGTCGGAGCCACGGTGGCGGTGAGGGTCACGCTCTGCCCTGACGTCGATGCGGCGGGTGAGGAGACGAGCGCTGTCGTGGTGGACACAGGCGACACCGTCTCGGCCAGTGCACCCCCCGACGCCGCGAAGTCGGGGTCGCCGCTGTAGCTGGCCGTTATGTCCTGCGTGCCGCTCGCGTCGTAGGCCTGGGCACACGTGACGGCCAACGGCGGAGCCGGAGGGAGGGCGAGGCCCTGACAGGAGGCAATGGGGTTGGCGCCGTCGCCGAAGGACACGGTGCCCGGTCGGCGCGCCGGACCCCGGTGTCGCGACGGCGACCGTCGCGGTGTACGCAATGCCTTCTCCGACCAGGCCGGGTTCCTCGGCGCTGGTCACGTCGGTCGACGTTGCGGCCGGGACGACCGTCTGCACGACCGTGTTCGTCGACGAGCCACCGACGAAATTATCGTCCCCCTCGTAGATCGCCGTGATGGAGTGCTGACCAAGCGCAAGCGACGAGGTCTCGAAGGTCGCCTGTCCGCCCGAGACGGCGCCGCTGCCGATCAGGGAGCCGTTGTCGTCGAACTGGACCGTGCCGGTCGCGCCAGAGGCGGATGAGGCGATCGCTGCGGAGAAGACGATCATCTGACCGACGACGGACTGCACCGAGGCGCTGGCCACGGTGACGGTCGTCGCCGCCTCGGCCACGTTCACCATGACGGGTGCGACAGATGTGCTCGTGGCGAACGTCGGGTCGCCGCTATAGGTGGCCGTGAGGAAGTGGGGGCCTTCGACCAAGGTCGCGGTGTCGAGGCTGGCGGTGGTCACGCCACCAGTGTTCGAGACGCCCACGGTGGCGAGTGGCGTCGTCCAGTCGAAGAACGTCACGCTGCCGCCCGGGCTCACCGCGGCGCTCCCCGTCGGCGTGACGGTGGCAGTGACCACGGCGGTCTGCCCGTAGGCGGTGCTCGGCGTCGACGACGTGACGGTGGTCTGGGTCGGGATCTGTCCGAGCGTCTGGAGGAGCGACGCGCTGCTGCCGGCATCGTCAGCGTCGCCGCTGTAGGTCGCGACGATGTCGTGGGTGGCGCCCGACCCGAAGGTCTCGGTGCAGCCGACCTGGAGCGGGGCGGCGGCGGGCAGCGTTCAGGGACTGGCAGCCGGGGAGCGGGCTGCCGTCGTCGGTGAACGAGACGGTGCCGGTTGGCAGCCCAGAACCTGGTGAAGAGAGTGAAACGGTGGCTGTGTCAGTGACAGGCTGGCCCGCCTCCGGGCTGGCCACCGAGGGCGTGATCGTGAGGTTCGTGGGATCTGGAGTGACGACTCTGGGTCAGCGCCGGTGACGTGCTGGCACCGAAGAGGACGTCGCCGCCGTAGGTGGCTGTGATCGAGGCCGTGCCGACGGGCAGGTTGGACGCCCCTACCGTGGCACTCGTCACGCCGGCCGCGCTGGTCGTCACGGGCGAGCTGCCGAGGGGCAGGTCACCGGTGAAGAAGGAGACCGACCCGGTTGGACCGGCGCCCGACGACGGGCTCACCACCGCCGTGAATTGCACGGGCTGCCCGAAAGGCGAGCCGATGGCGGCCGAACTCGTGACACTGCGTCGCGGTGCCGGTGGCGGGAGACCCCCCGGTCAGCCCGACCTCATCGCGCTGGGAGTAGTCCGCCGTGGCACCGCCCAGGACGCGTCGCGAAGGTCTCCGGTCGAGGATCCCGAGGTGACGAAGTACTCGGCACCCGAGGCCGGCGTGAAGCCGTTCTCGAACACCGGGTCCACCGTCCCGCCGAGGGCCAGTGCGCCGTTGGTGATCCGCCCGTAGCCGGTGACTGCGCTCGGCGGCCCGTCGATGCCGAAGGCCAGGAGCCCGTCCGGCTCGTTCGTGATCGTCGACGTCCCGTCCCCGTCGATCAGGCCCCCAGGAGCGATGCCGATGGTGCCGTCGTTGCTCACTGCGGTAGAGGCTCCGCCCCCGACGGCGACGGTGCCATCGACGGTGAGCGTGCCCGAGTTGGTGATCGGCCCGTTCAGGGTCAGCCCGGGAGGAGCGGATGTTCCCGTGTCGCCCACGGTCAGGGAGCCGCCGTTCTGCAGCCCGGACGCGACGGTCAGGCTCGGTGCCGTCGCACCGGTCTCGCCCGCGTCCGCGGCGGCGGGCGCTGCGCCGGCGCCAATCCTGAGGCTGCTGCCGGCCGACACGCGTGAGCTCACCGATGGAGAACGAGGCGTCGGAGAGCGTGACGCTCGCGGTCCCGGTGATGCACGCATCGACGCTCGGGGCCGTTCGGTACTCCGGCGGTCCAGTCGGCGGCCGAGTTCCAGTCGCCCGAGGAGCCGCCGCCGGTCCAGTTGTCGTTACAGCTCAACGACTCCGTGGGGGGCGCACTTCCCAGCACGGTCGACGACGCGTCGAACACGGTCGTCGTCCCCGCCACCACGACGAGCCCGGCGACGACGGCACCGAGTCGCCGCGCCAGGTGCGGATGAGGATCGGCGTGCCGTGCCCTGCAATCCGGCATCGCGACGTCCCACGCTGCCCTCCCTGGGGACCGTGCCACTGGTAGGCGCCCGTTCGCCCACGCACAGTCCGGCGTTCCCCGCTCCATTGTGTCCGTTGCATCCCGCCGGTGGTAGGCCCAAAGCAGGCGCCAGGCTCGCAGATTTCATGCGTGGTACACGGGAATCGTGCGCCGGTCGGCGCGGGTGCGTCACCCAGCGTCGAGGTCGGCCCACCCCATGGATTTCTCGACCGCCCGGCGCCAGCCGGCGTGCAGGGCGTCGGCCAGCTCGGCCGGCAGCTCCGGTTCGAAGACGGTGTCGGCCTGCCAGAGCCCGGCCAGCTCCGCCAGGGACGCCCACACCCCCTCGGCCAGGCCGGCCACGGTGGCGGCACCGAGCGCGGTCGACTCGAGCGAGGCCGGACGCGCCACCGGCATGCGGCTCTGTTCGGCCTGCAGCGAGAGGAGGAGGTCCATGGCGGCGGCGCCCCCGTCCGCCCGCAGCGCGGACAGTGGGTGGGCCGACGCGGCGGCCATGGCATCGGTCATGTCGCGCACCTGGAACGCCATGCCTTCGACGCAGGCCCGGGCCAGGTGGGCGCGGCCCACGCCGCGCGTGAGGCCGGTGACGATGCCGCGCGCCCGGGGATCCCACCACGGACTGCCGAGCCCGGTCAGCGCGGGGACGAAGGTGACGCCTCCGCTGTCGGGCACCGATGCCGCCAGCGGGCCGACCTCGGCGGCCGACGCGATGATGCCGAGCCCGTCGCGCAGCCACTGGATGGCGGCACCCGAGACGAAGGCCGACCCCTCGAGCGCGTAGGCGACCCGGCCGTACGTGCCGTCGCGCGTGGTCACCGAGGTCCCAGGCGCAGCTGACGGTGAGCCCGTCGGGCGCGGCCGGTCGGTCGGGGCCGGCGTTGGCCAGCGCGAAGCTGCCGGTCCCGTAGGTGACCTTGACCATGCCCGGTTCGAAGCAGGCCTGCCCGAAGAGCGCGGCCTGCTGGTCACCCAGCACGCCCGACACCGCGACGCCGTCGAGGACGGCGGAGGCGGGGCCGAGGTCGCCGAGCACCGCCGCGCCGAAGCGGCCCGCCGACGGCCGGACGTCCGCCAGCGTCTGCGCGGGCACGCCGAAGAGGTCGCACAGCTCGGGGGACCAGGTGAGGGTCGCGGTATCGAGCAGAAGGGTGCGGCTGGCGTTGGACGGGTCGGTGGCGTAGATGCCGCCGCGGGCGCCACCGGTGAGGTTCCACAGCACCCAGGTGTCGACGGTGCAGAAGGAGAGGTTCGGATCGTCGGGAGCGAGTGCCAGGTCGCCGTGACGAAGCAGCCAGGCCGCCTTGGTGGCGCTGAAGTACGGATCGAGGACGAGGCCGGTGGTGGCGCGCACGAAGGGGAGGTGGCCCGCCTCGGTGAGCTCGGCGCACAACGCTGCGGTGCGCCGGTCCTGCCAGACGATGGCGCGGTGCAGCGGCTGCCCGGTCGAGCGGTCGAAGGCCACGAGCGTCTCGCGCTGGTTCGTGATGCCGAGGGCGGCGACCGTGTCGCCCCGCTCGGCCAGGCGGGCGCCGAGCTCGGCCAGGGTGTGGCGGACGGCGTCCCAGATCTCACCGGCGTCGTGCTCGACCCAGCCGGGCCGGGGAAAGTGCTGGGTCAGCTCCCGTGTAGGCGAGGTCGGTGACCTGGGCCAGCTCGTCGACGGCGAGGGCGCGCACCCCGGTCGTGCCCGCATCGATGGCGACGACGACCCTGGCCATGCGCAGCCGAGGGTAGTGCTCGCGGGTATTCGGCGCCCCGGAAGGGCGGTTTGGGAGGGCATGGCGTGCAAACAATCGCGAACGGCCTTTGACCTGCACGAATGGTGCACGCATAGGGTTGACAAGGGCGTAACTACAGTGCTGTAATGACACATCATCTCGTGTCTCGGGGAGGGGCCAACCACTACATCTTGTGGTCAGGCGATGCAACCCCCCTTCCGGACGCTGGATCGGGAGACACGCCGTGCGAACACCTTTCCGCTGGACTGGGGAGGGGTGACGGCGGCGACCGGCAGGCAGTCAGGCAGTACCAGGCAAGCAGCGAAATCCCCAGAATGACCCGCAGAGAACGACCCCAACAGGAGGACCCCAGCGCCATGGCCATCGCCCCCCAGCGATCCGAGATCGGCATCCGCCGGCACTTCACCACCGAAGGCGTCCATCCCTACGACGAGGTCACATGGGAGCGGCGCGACGCCCGGATCACGAACTACCGGGACGGCACCGTGGCCTTCGAGCAGCTCGGCGTGGAGGTGCCCGAGTCCTGGAGCGTGAACGCCACCAACATCTTGGCGCAGAAGTACTTCCGCGGGACCCTCGGCACCGACGAGCGCGAGTGGTCGCTGCGCCAGGTGGCCGACCGGGTGACCGACACGCTGACGGCGTGGGGCATCAAGGACGGCTACTTCGTCGACGACGAGGAGGCCCTGGTCTTCAACCACGAGCTGAAGTACCTCATCATCCACCAGAAGGCCGCGTTCAACTCGCCGGTCTGGTTCAACATCGGCGTGCAGGGCGTGCCGCAGCAGGGGTCCGCGTGTTTCATCCTCTCGGTCGAGGACCGGATGGACTCGATCCTCAACTGGTACACGGAGGAAGGCATCATCTTCAAGGGCGGCTCGGGCGCCGGCGTCAACCTGTCGCGCATCCGCTCCTCGAAGGAGCTCTTGAAGGGCGGTGGCACGGCTTCGGGCCCGGTGAGCTTCATGCGCGGCGCCGACGCTTCGGCCGGCACCATCAAGTCCGGCGGAAAGACGCGCCGCGCCGCCAAGATGGTGATCCTCGACGTCGACCACCCCGACGTGGAGGACTTCATCTGGTGCAAGGCGATCGAGGAGCGCAAGGCCCGCGTGCTGCGCGACGCCGGCTTCGACATGGACCTCGACGGGGCCGACAGCCACTCGACCCAGTACCAGAACGCCAACAACTCGGTGCGGGTGACCGACGAGTTCATGGAGGCCGTGCTAGACGGGCGCGACTGGAGCCTGACGGCACGCACCGACGGTTCGGTGGTCCGCACGGTGCCGGCCCGCGACCTCTTTCGCCAGATCGCGCACTCGGCCTGGGAGTGCGCCGACCCGGGCCTGCAGTACGACACCACCATCAACCGCTGGCACACGGCGCCGGTCACGGGGCGCATCAACGGAAGTAACCCATGCTTCCCGGGCTCGGCCAAGGTGCACACCGACAAGGGTTTGATCCCGTTCTCGGAGCTGCTGGAGCGGGCGAACACGGGGGAGACGTTCGGGGTCTACACCCATGACGCCACCAATCCGGACGAGCCCTCCCAGAAGATGGTGATCACCTCACCCGAGGCCTTCATGATCACGGGGTACAACGACATCGTGAAGTTGCGCCTCGACAACGGGGTGGAGCTGCGGTGCACGCCGTCGCACAAGATCTTCACGGCGAACCGGGGCTACGTGGAGGCTCGCCATCTCCTCTTCGAGGACGAGGTGAAGCTCTTGGACCTCGAGGCTCCGGCGGTCGAGGCCGACCTGGGCCTCCCCGTCTCTTCGGATCCGGCGGACTACTGGACGAAGGGTGACCACGCTCTGCCGCTGCGCTTCCCCGACATGTGGTCGGAGGAGTTCGCGCACTATCTCGGCTGGCTCGTGGGAGACGGCTCCACGTCAGGGACCACGGTGGCCTCCATTTACGGGAGCGAGGAGGACCGGGACGAGATTCTGCCGCGGCATGCCGAGCTGCTCGACTGGGTGAACTGCGAGCGCCCGATCAAGCTGTCCGAGCAGGCCAACGGCACCGCCCAGCTGCGCCTGGCCCGCCGCGCCTTCAAGCAGTTCATCGAGGCGTTGGGGGTCATGTCGGTCAAGGGTCCGGAGAAGAGCGTGCCGTGGTCGATTGAGCAGGCGCCGGCCGAGATGGTGGCGGCATTTCTGCGGGGACTGTTCGACGCCGACGGGTGTGTGGTCGACGCCGGGAAGAACCGCTACGTGGGTCTCGGATCAGCGTCGCCCGAGCTCCTTCGTGGCGTGCAGACGCTGCTGAGCACGTTCGGCATCATGAGCCGGATTTACCAGACCCGCTCGGCGTCGACGGATGGTTCGTTCACCTACACGAACAAGGCGGGTGCGACGAAGCAGTACGGGCAATCGGCAGCCTACGACCTGAGGATCACGTCCGGGTCGGTGACGCGCTTCACCCAGCACATCGGCTTCTCGCTCAGCCGTAAGGCGGCGCTGCTGCGCAGCATGGTGGTCGACGCGCCGAAGGGCCCTACGCAGCGCGCACCACGGCCCACTTGCTCGAGCGCACGAACGACGGCGTCGAGCTGACGTACAACCTGACCGAGCCGCGCAACCACTCGTACGTGGTAAATGGGGTAGTTGTACGCAACTGCTAGCAGAGTATGTTCACCTCGACGACTCAGCCTGCAATCTGGCCTCCATGAATTTGCTCACCTTTCTCGACGAGAACGACGAGTTCGACGTGGAGGGCTTCAAGGCGGGGGTGTCGGTCGTGTTCACCGGGCAGGAGATCATCGTCGGCAACGCCGACTACCCGACCGAGAAGATCGGTGAGACGACGCGGGCCTTCCGCCAGCTCGGCATCGGCTACGCCAACCTGGGCGCGCTGCTCATGGCGCAGGGCCTGCCCTACGACTCCGACGCCGGACGGGCCTGGGCGGCCGCCATCACGGCACTGTTGACCGGGCACGCCTACGCCATATCGGCGCGGACGGCGGCCCGCATGGGTCCCTTCGCCGGCTACCACGAGAACGCCGAGCCGATGCTCAACGTCCTGCGCATGCACCAGGCCGAGGCGGCCCGCATCGACGAGGACGTCGTGCCACCCGAGCTCCTCTCGGCGGCGCAGGAGTCCTGGGACCGGGCTGTCGACCTGGCCGAGGCCTACGGCGTGCGCAACTCGCAGGCCTCGTTTTAGCGCCGACGGGAACTATCGGCTTGCTCATGGACTGTGACACCACCGGCGTCGAGCCCGACCTCGGTCTGGTCAAGACCAAGAAGCTGGTCGGTGGCGGCACGATGTCGATCGTCAACCAGACGATGCCCCGGGCGCTGGCCAAGCTGGGCTACGGCGTGGAGCAGGCCGAGGACATCGTGGCCTACATCAACGAGAACATGTCGATCCTCGGCGCGCCCCACATCGCGCCCGACGCACCTGCCCGTGTTCGCCTGCTCCATGGGCGACAACACCATCCACTACTCGGGCCACATCCGCATGATGGGGGCGGTGCAGCCCTTCATCAGCGGCGCCATCTCCAAGACGGTGAACATGCCCGAGGACGTGAGCGTCGAGGACGTGGAGCAGCTGCACATCGACGCCTGGCGTCTCGGCATAAAGGCCGTGGCCATCTACCGGGACAACTGCAAGGTGGCACAGCCGTTGTCGACGACCAAGAAGGAGCCCGCGGCCCTGGCGGCGGGCGGCGACACCGCACCGGCCGGCTCGGACGCCGAGGCCCGGGACCGCGAGGTCACAGCCCGCATCGCCGAGCTCGAGGCGGCCCTGCTGCACGAGCAGCAACGGGCGACCTCGTCGGTGGTCATCGGCGCCGTGCGCGAGCGCCTGCCCCGAAAGCGCAACTCCGAGACGTTCTCGTTCCGGGTGGCCGACTGCGAGGGCTACGTGACGGTGGGCCAGTACGAGGACGGCCGTCCGGGTGAGGTGTTCGTCAAGGTCTCCAAGCAGGGGTCGACCCTGGCCGGGATCATGGACGCCTTCTCCATCTCCATCAGCCTGGGGCTGCAGCACGGCGTGCCGCTGGCCACCTTCGTGCGCAAGTTCGCCAACATGAAGTTCGAGCCGGCGGGTATCACGGACGACCCGGAGCTGCGCATCGCCACGAGCCTCATCGACTACATCTTCCGCCGGATGGCCCTCGACTTCCTCACCGTGGAGGAGCGTTCGGATCTCGGCATCCTCTCCACACAGGAGCGGACGCAGCCGACGCTGCCCGGGGTGGAGGAGATGGCGACCCCGTCGGTCGGCCTGGTCGAGGACGGGCTCAGCAGCGGCCGGGTCGTGGCCGAGCCAGGCGGCCCAGGCCCTGGCCCGGGCCGAGCAGCTCGACGCGCCCCTCTGCTACAGCTGCGGCAACACCATGCAGCGGGCGGGCTCGTGCTACGTGTGCGGGAGTTGCGGGTCGACCAGCGGGTGCTCGTAGCACGATCCGAAGCATGGACGAACCGCCGGAACTGCAGCACAACGGACACTGGCGGATGGCCGTTTGGGCCCTCCGCGTCGGCTACCTCGGACTCATCGTCGGCATCGTGGGGCTCATCGTGATGTGGTCCGGATCCACGCCGTGGATCCTTGCGGTCGGGGCACTCATCTGGCTCGCCGCTGCCGCGGTCACACTCACCGGGTTTTTCCTGGCCCGGAACCAGCTCCCGGAGCCGCGCCCCGGATACTGGTCGATGCGGTTCATGCTCATCCGCGACACGATCAGCGCCCTGCCGTCTGCCCAACGGTCCTGACGGCTCCCGCCATGGTGGCCTGTTGACCGCGACAGTGAGGGGTCGGGTACAATAAGAGTCCGACACACCCGATTTCACCAGGAGGTGAGCCAGATGAGACTCGACGCAATGCGGTCAGAACCCCCCAGTATCTGGCTCCCTCCGATGCCCGCTCGTTCGAGGTAGCTGGTTCGGAGGCGCAGGAGACCCTGTGCCTCGTCGAATCCCGGCGATCCCGTCGACGCGCTCGGTGGACGTAGCCCTGTAGATCTCCCGACCTCGTCGTCATCAGGAGCGCGTCGCGCTCCTGGACCGAGGTCCACGCCAGAGCGGCTCTCTGTCGGCGCGCCACGCGCGCCTCTGTCGCTCGTCCTTCAAACCGAAAGGATTCGCCATGTCCCGTTTCACCCATGCTCTGACCTCGCGCGCCCCCGGGCGTTGCGAGCGCAATCCTGCCGCATCCATCAGCTGTGTCGTCGGCGCAGTCGACCGCGCCCGCCACGAGTTCTGGGGGAGGTGCCGGCGATGATCAACGACGTCTTCGACACCGGCGCGGTCCTCGACCCCGAGCACACCGGCGACATCCGCGGGGCGTTCGGCACGATCGCCCGAGGGGATGTGGCGGCCCGGCCGCGCCTGTCCAACAAGGTCAAGACCCTCCTCGCCATCGTGGGACCCGGCCTGATCGTCATGGTCGGCGACAACGACGCCGGGGCCTTCGGCACCTACACCCAGGCCGGCCAGAACTACGGCACCCACCTGCTGTGGACGTTGCTGCTGCTGATCCCGGTCCTCTATGTGAACCAGGAGATGGTGCTCCGTCTCGGGGCAGTCACCGGGGTGGGACACGCGCGGTTGATCCTCGAGCGCTTCGGACGCTTCTGGGGTGCCTTCAGCGTGATCGACCTGTTCATCCTGAACGCGCTGACCATCGTGACCGAGTTCATCGGGGTCACCCTGGCCGTCGGCTACCTCGGCCTGCCCAAGATCCCCTCGGTGGTCTTGGCCGGGGTGGTGGTCGTGGCCGCGGCGAGCACAGGGAGTTTTCGGCGCTTCGAGCGTGTCTGCTTCGTGCTCATCGCCGGATCGTTGCTCTTGATCCCGATCTACCTGATGGTGCACCCCCCGACGGGGGAGATGGCCCGCAACTTTGTCGTACCGAGTCTCCCTCACGCCCAACTCTCGACGGTCATGCTGCTGATCATCGCCATCGTCGGGACGACCGTCGCCCCGTGGCAGCTGTTCTTCCAGCAGTCCTACGTCATCGACAAGCGCATCACCCCGCGTTTCATGAAGTACGAGCGTGTCGACCTGTGGATCGGCATCGGCCTCGTGGTCATCGGGGGGGCGGCGATGTTCGGATTCTCGACGCGGTCTTCGCCGGCCGCGCCGGTTTCGGGCACTTCACCGACGCGGCCGGGGTGGCCAAGGGTCTCGGGACCTACGCCTCGCACGTCGCCGGAGATCTCTTCGCCATCGCGCTCCTCGACGCCAGCATCATCGGCGCAGCTGCCGTCGGTCTGGCGACGGCCTATGCCAGCGCAGACGTGCTGGGGGTGAACCACTCGCTGCACCGGTCGGTAGGCCAGGCCAAGGGTTTCTACGCCTGCTACGGAGGCCTGATGGCGGTCGCCGCTGCGGTGGTGCTCTTGCCAGGAGCGCCGCTCGGTCTACTCACCGAAGGCGTGCAGACCCTGGCCGGGGTCCTTCTCCCCAGCGCCACCGTCTTCTTGCTGTTGCTCTGCAATGACGCGGAGGTGTTGGGTCCGTGGGTCAATTCGAAGAAGCTGAACGTCTTTACGGCATCGGTGATCTGGGTCCTGGTTCTGCTCTCGGTGATCCTGACGGCGAGCGTGCTGTTCCCGAACATCACCAGCGTCGAGATCGTGAGCGTCCTCGTCGGCGGCGTCGCGCTGGGCGCGGTCGTCGGGCTGGTCGTGCTCCTGCGTGATCGGGCGGCGCGGGCGGCCGAGCTCACGGTGCCGCCGCAGTGGCAGGACCGCGCCACTTGGCGGATGCCCGGACTCGAGCGGCTCTCGCGGCCGGTGCTCTCACGCCAGCGCAATATGGGCCTTCTGATCTTGCGTGGCTACCTGCTGGTGGCCTTCCTGTTGGTCATCGTCAAGGTGGCTGAGATTGCGGTGAAGTAGTGCGTTCCCCCCGCTGCGGCGTGTTCGTGCGCCCAGCGGGGGGCCGCCGGTCGTTCAGTCGTCGAGATGGCGACGTTCGAGTACCGCAACGATCGCAGAGAAGACGTCTTCGACATCTTGGTTGCCGTCGATCTCCAGGACCAGCCCTCGTTGGCGGTAGAACCCCAACAGGGGCTCGGTTTCGGCGACGAACACGTCGAATCGATGTGCCGCGACCTCTTCGGCGTCGTCGATCCGCCTCTCTTGCGTGTCCCGAAGGCGGAGCCGACGCGTGAGCTCCTCCCGTGGGACGTCGATGTGCACAACTGCTTGCAACTCGATGGACGTGACCTCTATCGCAAGCCGGTACGCGGCTTCAGCCTGGCGAATGTTCCGCGGAAACCCGTCCAACACGTAGCCACCGTTGTGGGCGGCCTCTAGCAACGGTGTGGCCAACAGCTCGAGAATCAGGTCGTCGGGCACGAGGTCGCCGCTCCGGACGTACTCGACCACCTTCCCGCCTATCTCCGAGTTCTCGGCGATCTGCCGGCGCAACACCTCTCCGCTCGACAGATGGGTGATCCCGTAGTGGTCCGCCAGCTTCGAGGCCTGGGTGCCCTTGCCGGCACCGGGCGGGGCAACCAACAGGACTCGCACCAGGCAGAAGTTAGCCCTTCGAATCACTCGCCTCGTGAGGACAACCTGATCGCCCGGATCGAGCTTCCACCGGCCATTGCGGCTACCGTCGCGTGCGGACGGAGGTGACCGATGAAGGCTCTCGTAGTGGGCGGCGGCATGATGGGCCTTTGTACGGCCATGTTGTTGGCCAACGACGGCCACGAGGTGACCGTCCTGGAGCGCGACGAGCACGGCCCGCCCGATCCTGCCGCGGCCTTCGAGTCGTGGGAGCGGCGCGGGGTGAACCAGTTCCGCCTGGCACACTTCTTCCTCAGCCGCTTCCGCGAGATACTGGACTGCGAGCTGCCGCAGTTGCGCGACGGACTGGCCGGCGCCGGCGCGATCTCCTACAACGTCCTGGCCAACATCCCCGACGAATTGAAGGGTGGGCCCCGGGCCGACGACGATCGCTTCGATACCATCACCGGACGGCGACCGATTGTGGAGTCGGTGACTGCGCAACTCTGTGCGGAGACCAGGAACGTCAGCATCCGACGCGGTTCCGCCGTGCAGGCGCTGCTGGCCGGTTCCTCCGACCACAAAGGCGTGCCGCACGTCACGGGGGTGAAACTGGACTCGGACGAGGAGATCGCCGCCGATCTGGTGATCGACGCTGCCGGTCGGCGCTCGGCGCTGCCGCGGTGGCTCACGGCCATTGGTGCCGCGCCGATCGTCGAAGAGCAGGAGGACTCCGGCTTCGTCTACTACGGACGGCACTTCCGTTCCGCCGATGGGCAGATGCCGGTCATGCTCGGTCCGCTGAAGCAGGACCTGGGCTCCATCGGCATTCTGACGTTGCCGGCAGACAACGGAACCTGGTCGGTCACGCTGACGGCGAGCTCGAAGGATGCCGAGCTCCGGGGTCTGCGCCACCCCGAGACGTGGGAGAGGGTGAACCGGATGCTCCCGCTGACGGCACACTGGATCGACGCCGAGCCGCTCGAGGAGAGCGTGGTCGTGATGGCCAAGATCGAGGACCGGCTCCGGGACTTCGCGCCGGGCGGCAAGCCAGTGGCCACGGGCGTGGTCGCCGTGGCCGATTCCTGGTCGTGCACCAACCCCTCGCTCGGCCGTGGCGCCAGCATCGGCCTGCTGCACGCGCTCGCACTGCGCGACCACCTCCGGCAGCCCGGCGACCCCTGGGACCTCGCGACCGGCTGGTATCGGGAAACCCGCGAGACAGTCGAACCGTGGTACCGAACAACGAAGGTCTACGACAGCCATCGGTTGCAGGAGATCCAGGCCGTGATCGACGGTCGCCCCTATGCGACCGACGACGAGTTCTGGCTTCTCAACCACGGCCTCGAGGCTGCTGCCCTTGCGGACGGGGACAACATACGCGCCGTGCTCGACATGGGGATGGCGCTCCGTCGTCCCGACGAGGTGCTGGGCGACCCGGCGCTGCGCGAGCGGATCCTGGGTCAGACCGCAACCGAAGACACGGGTCTGGCGCCCGACCGTAAGCAATTGCTCGCCGCGCTGAGCGGCTGACAAAGGAGGGGTCCAGCCCAATGCGCGTCGACAGCTCTGGCATCAGCCTCAACGTCGAGATCACCGGGCCCGACGACGGTCCACCCGTGCTGCTGCTGCACGGTTTCCCCGACACGGGCCGCCTCTGGTCCAGACAGGTGGCCGCCCTGGCGGGTGCCGGCTACCGGGTGATCGTCCCCGACCAGCGCGGCTACGGCCAGTCCGACAAGCCGACGCTGGTCGACGACTACAACATCATTCTGCTGGCGGCGGACGTGGCCGCCGTGCTGGACGGGGCCGGCGTGGAGAAGGCGGCGGTCGTTGGGCACGACTGGGGAGCGGCGGTGGCCTGGACCGCGGCGGCGCTGGCGCCCGATCGCGTCGACCGGCTCGTCGTGCTGTCGGTCGGCCACCCGCTGGCCTTCGGCGCAGCCGGCCTGGAGCAGCGGGAGAAGTCGTGGTACATGCTCTTGTTCCAGTTCGAGGGAATTGCCGAGGAGTGGCTCTCCGCCAACGACTGGGCCAACTTCCGCGCCTGGAGCCGCCACCCCGACGCGGACGCCGTTATCGGCGAGCTCGAGGCCAACGGGTCGCTGACCCCGGGCCTGAACTGGTACCGGGCCAACGTCCAC
This sequence comes from uncultured Acidimicrobiaceae bacterium, assembly GCA_963745665.1. Lineage (GTDB taxonomy): Bacteria > Actinomycetota > Acidimicrobiia > Acidimicrobiales > RAAP-2 > Bog-473. The sequence goes on from CAVUYE010000003.1 coordinate 796,681, forward strand.
CCCCGGACGCTGGTCGAGCCACCTCCGATCATTCCGCCCCTGACCGTTCCGACACTGGGCGTGTGGAGCTCAGGTGATCCGGCCCTCACGGAGGCGCAGATGAAAGGGTCGTCCGCTTTCGTTGAGGCGGACTGGCGCTACCAGCGCCTGGACGGGCCGGGCCACTGGATGCAGGTCGAAGCACCCGGCGAGGTGAACCGCCTCCTGCTCGACTACCTGGCCTAGGGGCCGCCCGCCGCAAGGAGATCGACGCGGTCGGAGCCGGGCTCGACCTCGTACGCTGCAGCCATGACGATCGCCCTGACCGATGCGGAGCGCACCTACCTGCAGAGCCAACCCCTGCCGCGCCTGGCCAGCGTCGATGCGGGCGGCGCGCCGCAGAACAGCCCGGTCGGCGTGTTCTTCGACGAGAAGACCGGCGACATCGTCATCGGCGGCCACGCCATGGGGGCATCCCGCAAGTTCCGCAACGTGCGGGCCAACGGCCAGGCCGCCGTCGTGGTCGACGACCTCGTCTCACGGGAACCGTGGACGGTGCGTGGCCTCGAGATCCGCGGCACGGCGGTGGCGCTGGAAGACGTCGACCCCCCGGTGCCGTTCATGAGCCGCCAGGTCATCCGTGTCACGCCGACGTGGGTGTCGAGCTGGGGCATCGACCCCGAACACCCGGACCGGCAGACCCGCCGTTCCTGAAGGTCGGGTCCGGGGCGCTTACGGCCGTCGGCCGTTGGGCATGAGGTCACTCGAGCCCCACTGCCCGAGCGAGTTCAGCTGCACCTGGTCGCCCGTTGCCTCCACGATCTGGTCGCCGCCCACGTAGATGGCGGTGTGGTACACGGTGGTCCAGTCGGTCTGGCTGGTGCCCCAGAACACGAGATCGCCGGCCGACAGCGCTTGGAGCGCGACCGGTCCGCCGGCCGTGTGGTACTGGTCGTCGGAGACGCGGGCGAAGCCGACGCCGGCCCCGCTCTCCCACGAGGCCAGGGCCAGCCCGGAGCAGTCGTAACCGACCGGCCCGTTGCCGCCCCAGATGTAGGGCTTGCCGAGCTGCGCGAAGGCGAAGAGGACGGCGCTGTCCCCCGGAGTGGCGCGGCTGAACAGCAGTGCTTCCGTGGGCGGGGCTCCGGTGGCGTCACCGAAGGGGTACGCGGTGCCGTTCTGCTCCTCCACCCAGTAGCCCTGTCCCGACCGGGTTGGGACCACCCGCTCGGCCGGGTCGAGGCCCGGCCCACCCGCGGTTGAGCCGTCGAAGGTGGCGTCACCGAAGTTGAAAATGCCGCCGTCGGCCGCCACCAACCAGTAGCCGTCGCCGTCGGGGGTCGCCGCCATGTCCACGATGGGCTGGGCCAGCGGGATGGACCCGGTCGAGCCGGAGAAGGCCGCGTCGCCGAAGTTGAAGATGCCGCCGTCGGACGCCACCAACCAGTAGCCCTTGCCGTCGGGGGTCGCGGCCATCCCCACGATCGGCTTGTTCAACGCGATCGATCCGGTCGAGCCGTAGAAGGCAGCGTCGCCGAAGCTGAAGATGCCTCCGTCGGAGGCCACCAGCCAGTAGCCCTTGCCGTCGGGGGTCGCGGCCATCCCCACGATGGGCTTGTTCAGCGCAATGGCACCGGTCGAGCCGTAAAAGGTGGCGTCGCCGTACGAGAAGATGCCGCCGTCCGAGGCCACGAGCCAGTAGCCGCCCCGGTCCTTGGTGGCGGTGATGGTGACGATGGGGTGATTGAGGGGCAGGCCGGCGGCCGAGCCGAAAGCGCCGGCGTTGCCGAAGCCCCACACCGCGCCCTGGGCGTCGGCCAGCCAGAAATTGTCGGCGGGGATGCCGGTGGACGAGCCCGTGCTCTGCCCGCTGCGGAGTCGACGCCCCGGCGCCGCTCACTGAGGCACTCCCGGCGGCGAGGGTGACGAGCGCGATCGCCCCGATCGTCAGGCGCGCCGCCGACGCTGTCACGGAGCCGCCGCGGCCGCGTCGGACCGGGCGGGGTGAGGCCATGGTGCGCACGAGTCAGGAGTCGACGCGCCTCCGTGTTTCCTGAAGGGCTGCACCGGGGGATGGCCCCGGGATTTGGGCGTCGGTTGGGTTTGCCCGCAGTGCCCGCTCGGGACCGGTTGGCTTCCTCTAGGACTTGATCAGGAACGAGAAGCTGAAGGGCGCCGACCCCGGCGTCAAGGTGAAGGAGCGCCGACCTGACGTCACGACCACCTTGGTCCCGCCGGCGCCGACGTCGACCTGGGAGGGGCCCAGCATGAGCTCCTTCTGCGAGCTGTCGGGAGCCAGGATGCCCTCGAACGCCGGGCGCTGGCCCGCGGCGCCGATGCTGACCCAGGAGCGGCCGGTCGACGTCAGCACGGTCACGGCGTAGGCGGCGATGCCGACCCGGTACGTGGCGGTGCCGCCGCCGGTCGAGACCGGGGTCACCAGAGGCACCGTGGATGAGCCATTCGAAGAGTGGTGCCTGGCCGCCTGCGTCGTGCTCGGGCTGCCCGTCTTGCTCTTGTCGATGATGCCGGCCTTCACGAGGCCGAGGGTCGCAGCCGCGGCCACCACGGCCAGGGCCACGATGACCACCAGCACCCGGAGCCACCGGGCCGGGCGGGGCCGCGCCGCGCCGGACCGGACCACCGGGATCTTGTCGGTGTCCGCGTAGGTCGGGTAGGCGTCGCGGAAGAGCTGTCCCTGGCTGTCCGTGACCGGCCGTTCGACGACGGCCGTAGCGGACGGATCAGGCCTGAGCCCTGCCTCGTCGGCTTGCACGTCCATGGCCGTTTTCTCGACCTCCTACGCCCCGTACTTGAACTTCGCCAATTATGCGGCCTCAGCCCACCCTGTGGAACGTCGGGGGTACCTCCGCACGGTACCGCCAGCTTCCGTCTACCAGGATCGCACGCCGAAGGGGTCAATTGGTGCGCAGAGGGGCCGAAATTGTGTTCCGGTGACAGGGCGACCGGGGGCCTCAGCGGCCCACGCTCCCATCGAGGAGCTCAAGGGTGATGTCCATGTGCCCGACGTGGCGGGCCGTTTCCTCAATCAGATGGAAAAGCGCCCAGCGGAAGGTCGTCGAGCGGAAGTCGCCACGGGAAGGCAGGTCGAGCGTGGTGATTCCGTCCAGGACGAGGTCCGCCCGGGCGCTCTCCGCCCGGTAGAACGCGACCACCTGCTCGACGCCCCAGCCTTCGGGCAGCTCGAACATGCGGGCCCGCCAGGCCATGTCCATCGGCTCGCCGGCGCAAATGGCCCGGAGCCAGAGCCGCTCGGCGTACCCGAGGTGGACCACCAGCACGCCGAGCGAGTTGGCCGCCGGGGCCGGCCGCCAGCACAGCTGCGCGACGTCGAGGCCCTCGACCTTGAAGATGGCGCTCTCGCGCAGGTGCTGGAGCCAGGCCCGCCCCATGGCCAGCTCGTCGAGCGGCGCGGCCTCGTCGGGCCGCGGCACGCGCAGCGAGGGCGGCGTCTCGGGCAACGAACGTCTCCGTGCTGCGTGCTTACGGAATGCTGACCGTCGTCGTGGTAATCGGGGTGCCGCCGCACACCGACGTGAACCAATTGGCGATGGTCGTGCCGTCGGTCACGAGACTCGGGTCCTTACCCAGGGTGGCGAAGGACGCGATGAGGCCCTGCAGGCTGCTGGCGTTCTGAATGTCGTTCCGGAATTGCTTCTCGTCGGAGAGCAGGTTCTTGAAGGCGTTCTGCACCTTGGGTGGCGCGCTCTTGATGACGCCCAGCGCCTTGTTCACGTTGTTGAGGTCGGCGTTGTAGGCGTTCAGCATCGCCTGCTTGGCTGACGCGAAGTTGCCCGACGTCATGGCCTTCTCGAGGGCCGAACCGGTCGAGCTGGAGCTGGTCTGCTCGGTCTTGACGTCCTTGCACAGGGCGCTGCCGGGCGCCGATCCCTTGGTCTTGTGGCTCTTGGCCGAGGCCGCGGTCAGCGGCGCCAGGGCCAGCGTCACGCCGAGCACCCCGGCACAGATGCCGATCCACCTCGATCGCTGGTTCACGCTCGCCACCTCCCAGTCTCGAATATGAAGACGACGTTACAGCAGACCCTGCGGTGACACAGGGGATAGATCGGTCCATTGGACCTGGTCCGCGCCCCCTGTGTCGTCCGGAACCGGGGGCCGCCGGGGTTATGGTGGGCAGCTGACGGGGCGTCAGAAAACTGGGGGCACGCGTTGGACGATCTGAACGGCAAGGTTGCCGTCGTCACCGGGGGAGCGGCGGGAATCGGCCGCGGCATCACCGAATCCCTCCTTGAGGAGGGCGCCCGAGTCGTGATCGCCGACGTCGAGGAGCCTGTGCTCGAGGCGGCGGTCAAGGAACTGGCCGACGCAGGGAGTGTCCGTGGCGTCCTGACCGACGTCTCCTCCTCGGCCTCGGTCGAGGCGCTGGCCGAGAGTGTGTTCGCCCAGGAGGGCGCCTGCCATCTGCTCTTCAACAACGCCGGGGTGACCTCGGGCGGCGGCGGGCGGCCCTGGGAGCAGGAGCCCAACGACTGGGCCTGGTGCTTCTCGGTCAACGTCTTCGGCGTGGCCAACGGCATGCTGTCGTTCGTCCCGCGCATGATCGAGTCGGGTGAGCGCGGTGTGGTGATCAACACGTCGAGCATGGACGGCGGCATCGCGCCGGTCCCGTACGCGTCGGTCTACGCCTCGAGCAAAGCGGCCATCTCGTGCCTGACCGAGGCGTTGGCGCACCAGCTCATCGCCGCCGGCACCGATCTGCGAGCCGCCGTGTTCTATCCCTCGGGGGGTCTGCTCGACACCGGGCTGTGGACGGCCCAGCGCAACCGGCCCGAGGCACTGCAGCGGACCCGGCCCCGCCCACCGGCGCCCGGCACCACCTTCGAGGAGTTCAAGGAGCAGCTCGCGGCGGCGGGTCGCCCGGTCGACGTCATGGACCTGCGCAAGCTCGGTCGCTTCTGCGTGGAGGGCGTCAAGCGCGGTGATTTCATCATCGGGTACGGACTCGAGGAGGCCGCGTCCATGCTGCACCGCCGGGCCGATGCCATTGGGGCGGCTCAGCTGCCCCCGGCGGCACTGAGCTGATGACGGCGACCGCGCCGGCGCGCCCCCGCTACACGATCGTCTCGGCCGACGGCCACGCCGGTGGCGACATTCAGGACTACCGGCCCTATCTGGCCAGCCGCTGGCACGACGAGTTCGACGCCTGGGCCGCCGAGTACGTCAACCCGTTCGCCGATCTGCTCGCGCCTATCGCTTATCGCAACTGGGACAGCGCACGGCGCCTGGCCGAGACCGAGTCGGACGGCATCGCGGCCGAAGTTCTCTTCCCCAACACCGTGCCCCCCTTCTTCAGTGAAGGGAACCTGGTCGCGCTGCCACCGTCGCCGGAGGACTACGAGCGTCGCTGGGCCGGCGTCCAGGCCCACAACCGCTGGCTCGCCGACTTCTGCGACGCCACGCCGGGCCGCCGCGCTGGCATTATTCAGGTCTTTGCCAACGACATGGCCGACGCCGTCGAGGAGGTGCGCTGGGCCGCTTCCACCTTCGACCCCTTCGGGGGCATTCTTCTGCCGTCCATCCCGCCCAACTCCCCGCTGCCTCCCCTCTGGGAGGACCATTACGAGCCGCTCTGGCAGGTGTGTGCCGACCTCGACGTGCCCATCAACATCCACGGGGGCACCGCGCTGCCCGACTACGGCGAGCACGAGGCGGCGCGGTCCATGATGCTGATCGAGATCCCTTGGTTCAGCCATCGTTCGGTCTGGCACCTGATCTTCTCGGGTGTGCTCGAGCGGCACCCGACGCTGCGCTTCGTGGTCACGGAGCAGGGTGTGGCCTGGTTGCCGCGGGGCCTCGAGACGCTCGATTGGTTCTACGGCCGCATGACCATGGCCAATGCGGCCGAGGCGAAGTTCTTCGGTGCAGGTGCGGCGAAGATGACGATGACCCCGACCGAGTACTTCGCCCGCAACTTCTGGATCGGCGCCAGCTTCCTGCGCCCGAGCGAGGCCCCCCTTTGCCGCGACCTCGGGATCGACCACATCATGTGGGGGGCGGACTACCCCCACTCGGAGGGCAGCTACCCCTACACGACCGAGGCGCTCCGTGTGGCGTTTGCCGACTACGCCGAGCCCGAGGTGCGGGCCATGGTGGAGTCGACCGCGGCGTCCTTCTACGGTTTCGACCTCGACCGGCTGCGGACCGTCGGCGGCCGTGTCGGCCCGCAGGTCGCCGACGTCGCCCGGCCGCTGGCAACCGAGGACTGGCCGACCGCCACGACCTGCAACGCGTTCGACCCCACGCAGATCCTGCGTGCCTGGTGAGTAGAGAGGAGCATCCATGACGACGGTCCGCTACGGCGCCCGAGCCGTGCAAGTGAACCACGAGATCGAGGCCAAGAAGGCCGACATCTGGTCCGAGGCGGTCACCGCGATTTACGAGACGGACCCCGACATCATCGCGGCCGTACTCCCGCCGCCCCTCGAACCGGGCCCCCAGCCGCTGGTGCGCATCACCATCACCAGGGTCGAGATGCCGGGCCTGCCGATCTTCGGGGCGGGGTGGATCGGCGTGCAGGCGCGGCACGGGGACCGGCTCGGGGAGTACCCGATCCTGATGCCGATGACCACGGAGCAGTCGCTCATCGGCGGCCGGGAGATCAACGGTGAACCCAAGAAGCTCGCCGAGGTCGAGGTCACCCGTGACGGCGCCCACGTGTCGGCGCACATCGCGCGCATGGGCTCGGTGATCTGCGAGATCACGGGCACGGTGACGGGGACCCGCGACAACTACGAGATGGAGAAGACCGACTTCTGGTTGAAGCTGTCGCCGTCCTGCGAGCAGGCCGGCGTGCTCGACCAGGACCCCCTGCTCGTCTACGGCGAGAAGACGGAGCGGACGCGGCTGCACGAGTCGATTGAGGGCGAGCTCATCCTCAAGGAAGCGCCGCTCGATCCGATCGCGGACCTGGTGGTGCGCCGCATGGTGGACCTGAATTGGACGGAGCGGGCTTCCACGCAGGTCGGCCGCGTCATCGGGCCGGTGCCCCGGGCCGGGGTCGAGCCCTTCATCCACCAGCGCTACGACGACCTCTCGGTGCTCGGGGCGAAGCGATGAGCGACCGCTACCTCATCATCTCCGCCGACGCCCATGCGGGCCTGCAGTGCGAGGGCTACCGGCCCTACCTCGACGCGGCCTACCACCGTCAGTTCGACGAGTACCTGGCCGAGCGCCACGCCAACCGCGACCAGCTGCTCACGATGAATTACGACTACATCATGGACTGGGAGACCGACAACGAGGAGGGCTTGCGCGGCGCCTGGGACATCGAACAGCGCGACAAGGAGCTCGACGCCGACGGCGTGACGGCGGAGGTCATGTTCGCCGACGCCGATGCCATCACCGGCATGGCCTCGCCACCGTTCGGCGCCGGCCTCTCGGCAGGCGCCATCGCCGACCCGGAGCTGGCGTTCGCCGGGGCGCGGGCGCACAACCGCTTCCTGGCCGAGATGTGCAGCCGCAGCCCCGAGCGCCATGGCGGCATCGCGCTGGTGCCCATCACCCACGGTGTCGAGCGCTCGGTGGCCGAGATCGAGTGGCTGGCCGAGCAACCGGGCATCCGCGGCGTCATGGTCCCGACCATGTGGCACGACCGCCAGCCCTACAACCACCCGGACTACGACCCGGTGTGGGCGGCCTGCCAGGAGATCGGGTTCCCGGTCCACACCCACTCGGGCGAGGCGCCGCAGGAGGAGTACAACGACAACATCGGGATCTACCTGGCCGAGGTGGTGTGGTGGGCGGCCCGGCCGATGTGGCACCTGCTCTTCTCCGGCGCCTTCGAGCGCTTCCCGCGCCTGAAGTACGTCGTGACCGAGGCCGCCGCCTACTGGGCGGCCGACATGATGTGGAAGTGGGACCAGTACATGGGCGGCGGGCACACCACCAAGAAGATGGCCGCACTGTTGAAGGGGAAGATCTCCAAGTTGCCGTCGGACTACTTCGGGGAGAACATCTTCATCGGCGCCTCCACCATGTCGAAAGAGGAGATCCGCCGCCGCCACGTGCTCGGCTGCGACGTGGTCATGTGGGGCACCGACTACCCGCATCCGGAGGGCACGTGGCCGCACACCCAGGAGCGCCTGCGCGGCGACTTCGGTGGCATTCCGGTGGAGGATGCGCGCAAGCTGCTGGGCGAGACGGCGGCCCGCTGCTACGACTTCGACCTCCCTGCGCTGCGCCCGGTGGCCGACCGGATCGGTCCCACCCCCGAGGACCTGGGGCAGGACCCCTCGCTGCGCACCGACCCCGAAGAGGTCCGCACGGCGCGCTGGTGGAAGGACGAGTACAAGGTTCAGGCCCCGGGCTGATCGACCCGCCGTGAACCCGGGGCACATGGAGTTCTGCGCCAGCGAGGATTGGCGCCGGTTGGTGCACGAGACGATCCTGCCGGTGGCTCTCGAAGGCGTCGAGTTGGGCGACGACGCCATCGAGATCGGCCCCGGACCCGGGTTCACCACCGAGATCCTGCGCACCAGGACGGCGCACCTGACGGCGGTGGAGCTCGACGAGGGCCTGGCGGCCGGCCTGGCCGAGCGGATGGCCGGCACCAACGTGGAGGTCGTGCTGGGCGACGCCACCGCGCTCGACTTCGCGCCGCGCCGGTTCACCGGTGCGGCCTCCTTCCACATGCTCCATCACATTGCGCCCGCGGCGGCCCAGGACCGCGCCTTCGCCGAGCTGGCCCGGGTGCTCGTCCCCGGGGCCACGCTGGTGGCGGCCGACGGCGTCTACAGCGAGGGCAGCGCCCTGTTCCACCAGGACGACACGTACAACCCGATCGACCCTGCCGAGTTGGAGCCGCGACTGCGCGCCGCCGGCTTCGCGTCGGCGCGGGTGCGCACGCACGACCTCGGGTGGGTCTGCACGGCCCGACTGCCCTGACCCTCTCGGCTCACCCGGCGAAGTCCCAGCTCTCGCCCTTCTCGTAGTGGTGCAGCACGTTCTTGGCGATGAGGATGCGGTGCACCTCGTCGGGGCCGTCGGCCAGGCGCAGGGTGCGGGCGCCGAGGTACATCTGGGCCAGGGGCAGGTCGCTGGTGACGCCGGCGGCGCCCCACACCTGAATGGCACGGTCGACGACCCGGCTGTAGGCCGCCGGCACGAAGACCTTGATGGAGCTGATCTCGGTGCGGGCCTGGGGGTCGCCTGCGTCCACCTTCTCGGCGGCGTGGATCGTCATGAGACGGGCGGCTTGGAGGTCCATGTAGCTGTCCGCCACGAAGCCCTGCATGAACTGCTTGTCCTTGAGCAGCCCGCCGTGCACCTCTCGGCTCAAGAGGCGCTCGACCATGAGGTCGAAGGCGCGCCACATCTGGCCCACCGAGTTCATGCAGTGGAAGATGCGCCCGGCGCCGAGCCGGTCCTGGGCGGCCCGGTGCCCGTCACCGACCTGGCCCAGCAGGTTCGCGGCGGGGACACGGACCTGGTCGTAGCGGACCTCGCAGTGATCGGATTTGGCGCTGCCCCAGATGCCGATGCCGCGCACGATCTCCACCCCGGATGTCGCCGTCGGCACGATGATCTGGACCATCCGCCCCGGCGCCTCGTCGTCCTTGGACTCCTTGGCCCGGCACATGACGATGAAGAAGTCGGCCGCCAGCCCGTTGGAGGTGAACCACTTGTGCCCGTTGATCACCCACTCGTCCCCCTCGCGGATGGCGGTGGTCTGAATGGAGCGCGGGTCCGAGCCGGCGTTCTCCGGCTCGGTCATGGAGAAACCTGACTGCATGGTCCCCTCGATGAGGGGGAGGAGCCACTTCTGCTTCTGCTCCTCGGTCCCGTACTTGACGAGGATGGTCTGGTTGCCCGAGTTGGGCGCCACCACGCCGAAGAGCGACGCCGCTCCGACGGCGTAGGCGAGGATCTCGTTCATGTAGGCGTGCGCCATGAAGTCGATGCCCATCCCGCCGTACTCCGGCGGGAGGTGGGGCGCCCACAGCCCCGCCGTCTTCACCTCGTCCTGTATCTGCTGGCGCAGGGCTTTGGCCTCGGCCCGCTCCCCGTCCGTGGCGTTGCCGCCCCGGGCCCGCCAGAGCCGGGCTTCGTTGGGGAGGATGCGCTCGTTCACGATGCGGGCCGTGCGCAGGCGGATGTCGTTGATGTGGTCGCTGAGCCCGGCATTGGGCGTGACGTTGATCGGCATGGCTCGACCCCCTGGTCGTCGTGTGCTCCGGTCGGAACCCTACGCGGATCCGGTCGGGCGCTTGACCCGGACCACCCAGCGCCCGGTGAGCGCCCGCTCGTAGCGCCCGCGCCCGATGAAGCTGACCGTCCACCGGGCCAGTGCGCCGAACCGGTTCTTGAAGCCCGTGAGGAACGTGATGTGCACGACGAGCCACAGCAGCCAGCCCACGAAGCCGCCGACCTTTATCGGGCCGATCTTGGCCACGGCGGTGAAGCGCGAGATCACAGCGAGCGTCCCGAGGTCGCGGAAGCGGAACCGTGTGGTCGGCTTCCCGTCGAGGCGGCGCACGATGGAGCGGGCGGCGTGGATGCCGGACTGGATTGCGAGCTCGGCCACGTACGGCAGGTCGTTCGCTGCCATCAGGTCGCCCACCACGAACACCTCGGGGTGCGTCGGCAGCGAGCAGTCGGGGCCGACCACGACCCGGCCGGCCTGGTCGGTCTCCGCGCCGGCGGCTTCGGCGAGGATGGCGCCCAGGCCCGAGGCGCGCGTCCCCGCCGCCCAGACCTTGGTGGCGGCCGCGATACGTTCCGTGCTGCCGTCCCGCTTGGTGATCTCGACGCCGTCGTCGTCCATGTCCGTCACCGTGGCGCCCAGGTGGATCTCCACGCCCAGGCGGGTGAGGTCACGCTGCGTCAGGCGCGAGATGTACGACCCCATGGACCCGACGAGCCGGTCGACGCCCTCCACCAGGACGACCCGGGTGTCGGCCGGGTCGATCATGCGGTAGTTGCGCCGCAGCGCCCGCCGGGAGAGCTCGCGCAGCTGGCCCGCCATCTCGACCCCGGTCGGGCCGCCTCCGACGACGACGAACGTCATGAGGCGCCGGCGCTCCTGGTGATCCGTCTCCGCCTCGGCCAGCTCGAAAGCGCCGAAGATGTCGCCCCGCAGCGCCAGGGCGTCGTCGAGGGTCTTCAGGCCGTGCGAGGTCTGGCGAAACTCGTCGTGGCCGAAATACGAGCTGGTCGCCCCGCCGGCGACGATCAGGCTGTCGTAGCCGATGACGAGTGGCTTGCCGAACTCGTCGACGTGGACCTCGCGGGCCTCGACGTCGACCTGCTCGACCTCGCCGAGGATCACGCGCAGGGCCGGGTAGTTGCGGAAGACGTCGCGGATCGGGGGCGCGATCTGGCCCTCCGAGAGGATCCCGGTGGCCACCTGGTAGAGCAGCGGCTGAAAGAGGTGGTGGTTGGTCCGGTCGATGAGGGTGATGCGCACCGGCGCCCGCTTCAGGGCGCGGGCGGCGAACAGCCCGCCGAAGCCCGACCCGATGATGACGACGTGGTGCAGCGGGCTGGCGACACCCGCCGGCGCGCTCAAAGCAGCCGGTCCACGACGATCTGGACGTAGTGCGCCAACGGCATGCCCCGCACCTCCTCTGGGGCGAACCACCCTACGGCGTCGGTCGTGCCGCCCACCTCGGGCCGCAGCGTTCCGGACCAGGACGCCACCCGGTAGATGATCCGCACGGTGTGCAGGCTGGTGCCGTCGGGGATGGTCCGCACGTCCGAGAGGACGTCGAGCAGGGGCCCCACTGACACGACGAGGCCCGCTTCCTCCTCGATCTCCCTCCGCAGTGAGTCGGTCGGGCTCTCGCCGTGGTCCACGCCGCCCCCCGGCAGGAACCAACGGCCCTGCAGGGTGATGGCCGGCGAGGCCCGGGCCAGGAGGATCCTGCCCTCGTCGTCGCGGCAGACGCCGTACACGGCGATGCGCTGGCGTTTCCTGCTCCCGGGCACGCCCGCGATGGTGGTCCCGAATCGCCCCACCCGCCAACTCCCGGGGAAAGTACCCTGGCCGCGGCCTGCCGGGGCCAAATCGAAAGGGGTGCACCCGTGGACACCGCGGCCGAGCTCGAGGCCATCCGTCGCCTGAAGTACGCCTATTTCCGGACGCTCGACCTCAAGCAGTTCGTCGACCTCGGCGCCCTCCTCACCGAGGACGTCACGTCGTCCTACGAGGACGGCCGGACCGTGCTGGAGGGCAGGGCGGCCATCGTCGCCTGGCTCGGCGAGGTTCTGGGCGACCCCGGCATGGTGACCGAGCATCACGGCCACCACCCCGAGATCACCCTCACGTCGGACACCACGGCGGAGGGCACCTGGTACCTGCAGGACCGCGTCATCATCCCCGCGGCCGACCTCGAGATCGCCGGCACGGCGTTCTACGCCGACCGTTACCGCCTGACCGGCGAGGGCTGGCGCATCGCCCACACCGGGTATGTCCGGGTCTTCGAGGAGCACCGCAGCCACACGACGCTCGAGGTGCGCTCCTTCAGGTCCCGCTTCGACGCGCCGGCCTGAACGACCCGGACCGCGTCAGGGCCGGGTGGCCGGGCTGATCGTGAAGCCGGGGTCGAACAGCGTGGTGGGCTCGAGCGCCTCTTCGATCGCCGCCACGAAGTCGGGCTCGAGCACGACGTCGAGCGCCTTCACGTTCTCGGCGATCTGCTCGGGCCGGCTGGCGCCGACGATGGCGCTGCTGACGTTCTCGTTCTGGAGCACCCAGGCCAGGGCGACCGACGCCGGGCGTGTAGCCCGCCTCCCGGCACAGCGCGGCGTAGGCCGCCACGGGCTCGAGAACCTCGTCGCGCAGCAGCCAGCTCATCTCACCGCCCTCGGGCCCGGTGGCGCGGGAGCCGGCCGGCGGGCCGGACTGGCCCGGGAGGTACTTGCCGGTCAGGACGCCCTGGGCCAGGGGGGACCAGACGATCTGGCCCACGCCTTCCTTCTGGCACAGCGGGACCACCTCGGCCTCTATCACCCGCCAGATCAGGGAGTACTGCGGCTGGTTGGAGACGATGCGGTCGAAGCCCATTTCGTCGGCCAGCCGCAACGCGTCCTGAATCTGCTCGGCCGTCCACTCGGAGACGCCGATGTAGTGCACCTTGCCCTGCCGCACCAGGTCGTCGAAGGCCTTGCAGCGTCTCTTCGAGAGGTGTCACGTAGTCGTAACGGTGGGCCTGCAGCAGGTCGACGTGGTCGGTCTGCAGCCGCTCGAGCGAGGCGTTGATCGACTCCATGATGTGCTTGCGCGACAGTCCGCGGTCGTTGGGGTTGGGCCCCGTCGGCCAGTAGACCTTGGTGAAGATCTCGACCGATTCACGCCGCACGTGCTTGAGCGCCCGGCCCAGCACGGATTCGGCCGCGCCGATGGCGTAGACGTCCGCCGTGTCGAAGGTGGTGATGCCGGCGTCGAGGGACGCTTTCACGCACGCCGCGGCCGCATCCTCCTCGATCTGGCTGCCATGCGTGATCCAGTTGCCGTACGAGAGGGCGGAGACGAGCATGCCCGAGCGTCCAAGGTGTCGGTAGTCCATGGCACGGGAGCGTACCCGGGTGCTCGTACGCTCGTGGAGTGGCCGGAGACGAGACCCTCCACGTGCACCGCGGACTGGACCTGCCGCTCTCGGAGATCACCTGGCGCGCCACGACCTCGGGTGGCCCCGGGGGCCAGCACGCCAACCGGACGCTCAGCCGGGTGGAGGTGCAGTTCGACGTCGGCGCCTCGGCAGACCCTGGGCCCGCGCCAGCGCGCCCGCCTGCTCGAACGCGTGGGCGCGATCGTCCGGGCCAGCGCCTCGGACTCGCGCAGCCAGGCGCGCAACCGGGAGCTGGCGCTGCAGCGCCTGGCCACCAAGCTCGACGCCGGGCTGCGGGTGCAACCGGCCCGGGCGCCGACCCGGCCCACGAAGAGCTCCCAGGTGCGCCGCGTCGACGCCAAGCGTCGCCGCGCCGCGACGAAGCAGCGGCGGCGACCCCCGGGGGAGGACGACTGACGGCGCCTGTGAGCAACAGGTCGCGCCGCCGCCACTCTCAGCCGGCGAAGTCGAAGCCCGCCAGCGCCGCGCCGAGCCCGGCGTCGAGCGTGGCCAGCAACTCCTCGTCCTCGTCGGCCCGGGGGCCACGCAGCGCGGTCAGGGCGGCGTAGCCCTGCGCCACCAGCGTGGCGTCCTCGGCACCGGAGTCGGCCAGGCCGAGATCGCCCGAGTGGGGGAACGGCGAGCCGACGGTGAGGACGATCTCGCCCTTCTCGTCCGGCTCGCCCTCCATGATCGCAGCGCGCCGCCTCGGCCGCGGCCGGTCCCTCGATCTCCTCGACGTTGGGCGCCTCCCAGGTCCCCGAGCCCTGGGCCGACTTGATCAGCCCGGCGCCGCTCACCCGGGCCCAGCGCAGGCCACGGATTTCGGCCAGGGGGAGGTGGGGCACGTTCAGGTTCAGCACCGTGCGCACCGGGCGCGCTCACCAGGAGCGGGATGAGGGCCACGGCGAGGTCGGCGGCCGACTCCCACGGGTCGGGCGCGTCGCCGACGCGCAGGGAGACGGCCAGCGCGCTGATGCCGAGCTGGCTGGCCGTCAGCGCGGCGCCGACCGTCCCGGAGTGCAGCACGGAGCGGCCGACGTTGACGCCGTGGTTGATGCCGGAGAGGACGAGGTCGGGCTTGGGACCCACGGCGCCGAGCGCGCCGGCGATGACCGAGAGCGCGGGGGAGGCATCGAGCCCGTAGGCCTCGACGGCCTCGGCGCCCTCGACGTAGGCGCGCTGGTAGGGAATGGTCGTGTGAATCGGTCACCGAGCCGACCGCGGCGCCGGCACCGCTGTAGTTGGAGCTGGGCGCCACCACGATGATCTCGTGCGCCGGGTCGCCACCCGCGTGGTCGGTCCAGGCCGCCAGGGCCCGTGTCAGCGCCGCCAGCCCCGGGGCGCTCACGCCGTCGTCGTTGGTGACGAGAATCCGCACGGTGCGTTCACCCTACCGCCGGCGCGCGCCGGCGACCGGCCCCGTCATCCCCCGTTCGGGCCGGTGTCACCCGGGCGTCACATCGGCCGGCTGCGGCCCCCTCACCCACGCCGAGGCCCTGGTCTGCTTCAATTCACTCGCCATGCCCGCCTCGTCACCCCGGATCTCCGTCGCCTCACCGACCGGGCAGCAGTGGCGCATCGGGCACGGCGACCAGGAGGTCGTCGTCTGCGAGGTGGGCGCCACCCTGCGGACCTACTCGGTCGGCTCGACCACGGTGCTCGACGGCTTCGGCGCCGACGAGTGGTCCCACTCGGGCCGGGGGCAGGTGCTCGCGCCCTGGCCCAACCGGCTGGCCGACGGCCGCTACGAATTCAACGGGGTGCGGGCGCAGGCCGCGCTGGACGAGCCCGAGCGCCGCAACGCCATCCACGGCCTGGTCCGCTGGATGCCCTGGACGCTCCAGACGCGGCACCAGAACCAGCTCTCCCTGCGCCTGCAGCTCCACCCCTCGCCGGGCTACCCGTTCTCCCTTCTGCTCGAGCTCGAGTACCACGTGGGCCGCGACGGCCTCAGCGTCACCACCCGGGCCCAGTCCCTGGAGGAGAGCGAGATCCCCTTCGGCCTCGGCTTCCACCCGTATCTCAGGGCCGGGGCGGACACGGTCGACGGGGCGATCCTGCACGTGCCGGCCCGCCACACCCTCGACATGGACGACCGCGGGCTCCCGACGGGCGCGCTCACGCCCGTGGAGGGGACCGAGCGCGACTTCACCACGGCGCGCTTCGTCGGCCCGGCGGTGCTCGACACCGCGTACACGACGCTCGAGCGTGACGCCGACGGCCTGGCCCGGGCCACGCTCGACGCGCCGGGGGGCGTGGGCGGCGCCGGGCTCTGGGTCGACGAGGGCTTCCGCTACCTCATGGTGTACACCGGCGACACGCTGGGGGAGGTGCAGCGCCGCCGGCGGGGCGTCGCCCTCGAACCGATGACCTGTCCGCCCAATGCGTTGCGCACGGGGACCGACCTGATTGCGTTGCAGCCGGGCCAGGAGTGGACGGCCCGCTGGGGGATCGAGCCCCGGTGACTGCCACACCCGTCTGCGCAGCGTGGTGAGCGGCGCCCCGTTGGAAGGGCAGGTCGTCGCCGTGACTGGCTCGTCCAGCGGCATCGGCGCGGCGACGGCGCGCGCGTTCGCCGCCGAGGGCGCCGCCGTCCTGGTCAACTCGGCCCGCTCGGTGGCCGAGGGCGAGGCGGTCGCCGCCGCGCTGCCCGACGCCCACTACGTCCAGGGCGACATCACGGAGCCGGAGGTGCCCGACCGCCTGGTGGCGGCCGCGCTGGAGCGCTGGGGCCGGCTCGACACGCTCGTGAACAATGCGGGCACCACCGCCGTGATCCCACACCACGACGTCGCGGCGGCCTCGGTCGACGTGTGGCGCCGCATCTTCGAGGTCAACGTCTTCGGGACGTGGGCCATGACGGTGGCCGCCCTGCCCGCCCTGCGCGAAGCCCACGGCTCGGTGGTCAACGTGGCGTCGGTGGCCGGCGTGCGGCCCACGGGCTCGTCCATCCCGTACGCCGCCAGCAAGGCCGCCCTCAACCACATGACCGTCCTGCTGGCCAAGGTGGTCGGGCCCGAGGTGCGGGTCAATGCCGTCGCGCCCGGCCTGGTCGACACGCCGTGGACGGCGGACTGGGACGTCGTGCGCGAGGTGGTGAGCCAGATGGCGCCGCTCAAGCGCTCCGGTCAGCCCGAGGACGTGGCCGAGGTGATCCTGGCGCTCGCCCGGGCCGGCTACGTGACCGGCCAGGTCGTCGTGATCGACGGTGGCCTCTCGCTGGTCACCTGAGCCGTCTCAGCCGGGCGGCGTGACGATCCAACGCAGGGCGGTGGACAACCCGCGGGTCAGGGGCGTGACCGCGGCGGTGTCGATGAGCAGATCGAGCGGACCGGCGATGGAGAGGCCGAGCTCGCGGCGAGCCCAGCCCGGCAGCACGCCCACCGCGGCCGCCACCACCAGGGAGTAGACGGCCCGCTCTCCCGGTCGCCGGGCCACGCCGCGCAAGAGCCAGTCCCGGGCCGCCCTGGCCTGCGGGCCGGCGTAGAGCTCGGGCCGCACGCGCCGCAGATAGCTCTCCACCTCGGCGGCGGAGCGCGGCGCCCAGGTCGCTCCGAGGGCCAGCGCCACCGGGGCGACCTCCTCGTAGTACCGGTCGCATTCCTCGGGGTCGAGGGGCCGGCTCCCGTAGCGCTGCGACGAGGCCAGGAAGCTGGACACCTCGGCCACGTGGATGAACGTGAGGAGCTCGGGGTCGTCGGCTGAGTACGGCCGTCCGTCCGGCGCAATGCCCCGGACGCGCCGATGGACGCGGTGGACCTGGTCGATGGCTGCCTCCGCCTCGGCCACCGTGCCGAAGGTCGTCGTGCCGACGAAGGACGCGGTCCGGCGCAGCCGGCCCAAGGGGTCTTCCTGGTAGCTGGAGTGCTCGGCCACGCCGGCCATGGCCAGCGGATGCAGCGACTGGAGCAACAACGCGGTGACGCCGCCGATGAGCATGGCGGGCAGATCCCCGTGGACCCGGCGGGCCAGGCCATCGGGAGGCACGTACGCCTCGTCGGGGTCGAATGCGATGGCGGGCCGCTGCTGGGTCATGCCGATGGCGCGCCGCACGGTGCGCGCCATGTCGCCGCGGGCCGGTGCCGCCAGGCCGCCCACGAGGCGCAGCGGGACCGTCGCGACAGAGCCGCCCAGCGCGGCCGCGCGCTCCACCGGGTTCAACGACGTCACCGCGAGAGCTTGGCACGCGGTCGTGGCAGAGTGCATGCCATGCGCTTTGTCGTTCTGGGAGCGGGTGCCATCGGCGGCGCGGTCGGGGGCCGCCTGTTCGAGCGGGGCTACGACGTCACGCTGGTTGCACGGGGAGACCACGGCCGTGCCCTGCAATCGGGCCTCGTCCTGGAGGCACCCGACGGGACGGTGACGCTGCCCATCCCCGTCGTCGATGACCCGGCGCGGGTGTCGTGGGAGGGCGACGCCGACGGCGACCCGGTCGTGCTGCTGGCCGTGAAGGGGCAGCACACCGACTCTGCGCTGGCGCAGCTGGTGGCGGCGGCACCCCCCGGCACACCGCTGGTCTGCATGCAGAACGGTGTCGAGAACGAGCGCCGCGTGCTACGCCACTTCCCCCACACCTACGCGATGTGCGTCATGTGCCCGGCCACCCAGCTCCGCCCCGGTGTCGTGCAGGTGCACTCGGCACCCGTCTCGGGGATGCTCGACGTCGGTCGGTTCCCGGACGGCCTGGGCGACCGCGGCCAGGCGATCGCCGACGCCATCGCCACGACGAGCTTCCAGTCGGTGGCACGCCCCGACATCATGCGCTGGAAGTACCGCAAGCTCCTGATGAACCTGGCCAACGCCGTGGAGGCTCTGGCGGGACCGGAGGGCCGCTTCGGCCCGCTGGCGCGCGAGGCGCAACGCGAGGGCAAGGAGGCCTTGTCGGCGGCGGGGATCGACGTCGCCAGCTCCGAGGAGGACCGGGTGCGCCGGGGCAACTTCTTGCAGATGGCGGCCACGCCGTCGGGGGAGTGGCAGGGGGGCTCCAGCTGGCAGAGCCTCGCCCGCGGGGCAGGGTCCATAGAGGCGGAGTTCCTCAACGGCGAGATCGTGCTCCTGGGCGGCCTCAACGGGGTGCCGACGCCGGTCAACGCGCTGCTGCAGCGGCTGGCCGTGCGGGCCGCTGCCGAAGGGGCGGCGGCGGGGGCGTGGCGCATCGAGGAGCTGAGCGACCTGGCCGGCGTGCCGCACGATGCATGAGCGCGCCGGTGCGTTGGGCGACGACTTCGCACGGGCGAACGCAGAGGCGGTGGCCTTCGCGCGGGCCTGCCCGGACGAGACGTGGGTGCGGACGGTGCCCGGCGAGGAGTGGGCGGTCGGCGTCGTGCTCCACCACATCGCCGAAAGCCACGACAACGGCTGCCGCTGGCTGCTGGGGATGGCGCGGGGTGACGGGGTCAGCGACACGGCGGAGGCGATCGACGAGGCCAACGCCGCTCACGCGGCCCGCACCGGGACGGTGACACAGGCCGAGACGGTGGCCCTGCTGGAGGCGAACGGCGGCCGAATGGAGGCCGTGCTGCGGGGCTTGAGCGACGAGGAGCTCGACCGCAAGGCGCCGTTCGGACCGGCAGGCGGCCAGAGTTTCTCCACCGCGGATCTGGCGGTCGTGCCGGCGCGCCACACCCGAGAGCACCTGGCGCATGCGCGCCGGGTGACCGACGAACCGCTCTGACCGTCGGTGTTCAGTCGGCGTGGAGCGCGGCGCGCACCTCGTCGCTCGGGTCAGGCCGCAGCGAGCCCGGCGTGTCCACCCGGACACCGTGGACCGTCCCATCGAGGCGCGCCGGGGGCGCGTAGCGCGCCGACACGGGGAAGCCGCTGTCCCAGCCGAGGCGCAACCCGGCCCCGCCATGCTGGACGGCCAGGGGCAGCATCCCCTGCACCGCCGTCTCGTCGACCTCCGCGCCGTCGACGAGGAGGACCATGCGCCCCGGGGCCCCGTCCTGGCCGACGGCGTAGGAGACCATGAGCTCGTGTTGGCAGGCAGCGAGGGCTGCCGGCATCATCAGCTCGAGTGCGTCGGCGGCCCGGGCGAACGTGAAATGGACCCTGCCTTCGACCAGGTACAGGGCGTAGCCCCCGAACCAGTCGCCGAGGGCGAAGATCACGCCCTCGGCACCGTCGCGGTCGGTGTCGACGTCGGCCGTGATGTCGAATCCCCCCCACAGCAGCGGGACTGATTCGTCGGCGACGGGGCCACCGCCCGGACGGAACGTCCGCGACGGGCCGGCCGGCCACACGGGCGGGATGAACCCCCCGAAGCGGTCGACCAGGCCGTCGGAGATGGGCAGGACGCGGTTGCGCACCGCCTCGGCATCCCACAGGTCGCGCAGCTGCTCCATCCGCTCGGGCTCGTCGGCGGCACGGTCGTTCGCCTCCGAGAAGTCCACCGACAGGTCGAAGAGCTCCCAACGGTCGTCCTCGAAGTGGCGGCTGCCCTCGGCGAGCTCCTCCTCGTCGAGGATGCCCGTGCTGATGTGATTGGTGGTGGCCTTCCATCCCTCGTGGTAGATGGAGCGTGAGCCCATCATCTCGAAGTACTGCGTGTGGTGCAGCTCGGAAGTCTCGGGGTCGTCGAGCGTGGACAGGAGGCTCACGCCGTCCACCGGGAGCTGGGCCACGCCGTCGACCTCGCCGGGGATGTCGAGGCCGACGGCGCCCATGATGGTCGGCATGAGGTCGATCGCATGGGCGAACTGGCGGCGTACGGCGCCTGGCTGGGCGATCCGCCCGGGCCAGTGCACGATCAGGGGGGTTCGGGTGCCGCCCAGCCAGGTGTAGCGCTTCCAGAGCTTGTGTGGCGTGTTGCCCGCCCAGGCCCAGGCCCACGAGTAGTGGTTGTAGGTGCTGAAGCCGCCCCAGTCGTCGTAGTGCGCCAGGTTCTCGTCCAAGGACTCCCGGATGTGCGCGGTGAACCGGTGCTCGTTGAAGCTGCCGGCCTTGCCCCCCTCGGCGCTGGCGCCGTTGTCGGAAAAGACCAGGACCAGGGTGTTGTCGAGTGCCCCCAGGCTCTCGAGGGAGGTGAGGACCCGGCCGATCTGCGCGTCCGTGTGGGTCAGGAAGCCGGCGAAGACCTCCTGCTGGCGTGCCAGCATGCGCCGGTCCTCGCCCGAGAGCTCGTCCCAGGCCTGCACCCACGAGGGCCGCTCGGTCAGCACCGTGCCGTCGGGCACCATGCCCGTGGCGCGCTGGCGTTCGAACAGCTCGGCCCGCCAGGCGTCCCACCCCTTGTCGAACACGCCGCGGTAGGGGTCGACCCACTCGGGCGCCACCTGGTGCGGGGCGTGCATGGCACCGAGGGCGAGGTACAAGAAGTACGGCTTACCTGGGGCCCCCTGCTGCTGGTCCTGCACCATGCGGACGGCCTGGTCGGCCAGATCCTCACTCAGGTGGTAGCCCTCCTCGGGCCGCCGCGGCGGCTCGATGTAGTGGTTGTCGCACACGAGGTTCGGGGCCCATTGGTTGGTGTCGCCCTGCAGGAAGCCGTAGTAGCGCTCGAAGCCGAGACCGAGCGGCCAGGTGTCGAACGGCCCGGCCGCCGAGCGCTGCCACCGCGGCGTGAGGTGCCACTTGCCGACGGCCATCGTCGAGTAGCCGGCGTCCCGCAGCAGACGGGGGAGCGTGGCGGCCGACTTGGGCAGGCGGGCGTCGTAGCCGGGGAAGGCGAGCGGGATGTCGGCCAGGAAGCCCATGCCGACCGCATGGTGGTTGCGCCCGGTGAAGAACGACGCCCGGGTCGGCGAGCACAGGGAAGTGACGTGGAACCGGTTGAACGGTGCGCCGGCGGCGGCCAGGGCGTCCAGGTGCGGCGTGCCGATGTCGGAGCCGAAGGCGCCGAGGTGACCGAAACCGGTGTCGTCGAGGACGATGGCGACGACGTTGGGCGCACCGTGCGGCGGCTTGGGCTCGTGGGGGAAGCGGGGGGTCGACTCGGCCGTGGTGAAGCCGATCTGCTGAGGTTCGTCCATGGGCCCCGAGGGTAGACGCTCGGCTCCTCACGGCTCCGCACGCAGGGCTAACGTTGGAGTCGATGCTGGGACATGTTCCTGGACCGCCGCAGCCGCATTTTCCCGAGGGCGTGGCCCCCTTCATCGGGTACCTCGCCACTCGCGAACCGCGACCGCTCAATGAACGCGCGCCCGAAGAAGCCGCATGGGCGGACGCCGACAGCGCAGAGCTCGACCAGTTCGCCGACATCGGCGACTGGGAGCCGATCCACCGGCCGCTGGTACAGGTGATGGCCGTCATCGTGTCCATCTCGTTGGTCGTGGCCGCCGTGGGCACGGTCCTCGAGATCCTGTTGTCCGCTCGCTGAGCGAGCTCGTCGAGCGCCGATGCCGCCTCACGAGCGTACGAGGCATGCGGTGTGCGGTTGACCTTTGAGTTGTCGTGTTCACGGGGAGGCTTTGACGCCGCGGCGCCGCCCCAGGAGCCAGGTCAGAAGGCCGAGGACGGCGAGCCCACCGACGATGGCGGCCGCAACGACCCAGGGATTGGTCCCGCGCTGTTGCGCCGGGAGCGCCATGGTGGATGTCGTCGTCGAACTCGCGGTCGTCGTGGTCGTCCCGGCACTTGCTGCAGCTGATGCCATCCGGAAGGCCACGACCCGGTTCGCCGCGGGTGCCAGCAGCAGACCGGCACCGACGGAAGGAGTGGGGAAGTGGTTGGCCGGGGTGCCGACGGTCGCCTGCTCCTGGGTGGCGCCCGACGAGGGATTCAAGCCGTAGAGCGTCCCGTTCGAGCCGATGGTCCACACGAGCCCTCCCGCCACAATGGGGGGTCCACCGCCGACCGAGGAACTCCAGAGCAGACGGATCGCGGCCGGGGATTCCGACACCTGGACGGCGACCGGTCCGCTCTGGCACGGCAGGTACACGGTCGATCCCTCGATGGCGAAGCCTCCGTCGATGACGGTGCTGCAGGCCTCCGCGAGCTTCGCCTCCTGGCCGCCGATGCCACCCAGGCTGGCCCCGTTCAGCAGGTAGACGATGCGCGACTTGGAGGCGGCGGCGACCTGGCCGTCGGCGAGGAGAGCGACGCCCGTCGACATGTCCAGATCTCGTGCGTTGTCGGAGGGCCAGGACGAGGGTGCGAAGTACTGCTCGAGCGCGAGGGAGGGTGACAGCTCCAGCACCGAGTCGCTGTCGTCGTAGGCGTGGCTCCCAGAGAAGACCGAGCCATTGCCGGCGGTGACCCAGATGTTGCCGTTGGCGTCGACCGCGGGGGCGGCACCGCCCATCCAGACCGCGCCCTGGCTTTCGCCGGCGCCCGAGTCGACGGCGAAAGCGGCGGGTGGACCGCCGGCCTCGGGCACCGACATGACCCAACCGTGGTAGGTCGAGCAGTCCCCGAAATTGCCGCCGTAGCCGAAGACGACACGGCCGGCATCGAGTGTCAATCCGGTGCGCTGCAAGATGGCGGCCGGCCTCGAGCCAGCCGGATCCACGTTCTCGTTCAACTCGGTCTTTCCTGTGGACGTGCTCAGCCCGACGAGCTGGTGTGCGGGGTTGCCGTTGATCAGCTCGTCGGCAACGACGAACACCTCGCCGCGCGCCGCGTCCAACACGGGCGTGCCTGTGATGCCGACCGTGGGGGTGATGTCACCGCAGGGGAGCAATCCCGAAGGCACGGGTGTGGCGAGGTGGGTCGACCACTCGACGGAGCCCGTCGACGCCGAGAGGGCGTAGACGGTGTCGTTTTCGGTCGCGACGAAGACCAGCCCGCTGGACACGAGCGGTTCGCCGTAGAGCGCACCATCGAGGCTGGAAGACGTCCAGGCCGGCGAGGAGACGTTGACGGCGCCGGCGGAGGCCGCCAGCCCGGCGCCGGCGGGACTGCCGTGATAGAGCGTCCATCCGGGGACGGAGGTCGGACTGGTCGTCGAGGTGGTCGAACCGAGCGCCGGGCTGCCTGCGGCCAGCGCCAGGAGCAGCCCGGCGGACGCGACGAGGCCTTGATGCGCTCGCCTCGAGCGGGCTGGCCCACCCGGGCCTCCTGGCCTCAGGCCTCGCCCGATCGGCCTCTCCGGCGCAGTGTGGCGTCGACGGCCACGGCCACGAGCAGTACGGCGGCCGTGGCGATGTCGGTTCCGGCGGTGCTGATGTTGAGAAGCGCCAGCCCATTGGTGAGGGTGGCGATGACCAGACCGCCGATGAGCGGGTGAATCGGTTTGCCGTAGCCACCGAACAGGCTGGCACCTCCGATGACCGCGGCGGCCACTGCGTACAGCACGTACGTGCCCCCGTCGAAACCGACGGAGAGGGAGCCCAGGCGAGATGCGTACACCAAGGCGGCCAGACCCGCCGTGAAGCTGCAGAGTGCAAATGCAAAAGTCCGGATCCGCGCCACGTGGATCCCGGCGCGGCGGGCGGCTTCAGGGCTGGCACCGATGGCGTAGATGTAGCGTCCGGACCGCGTCCTCGCGAGGTGGAATGACGAGGCGATCAGGACGATGACGAGGAACGGAATGACCCAGGGCACGCCGTCGACGGGGGAGAGAACACCTCGGTTGAGGTTGCAGATGTACACGAGCACGATGCCGGCGACGGCGACGGCCCCGACCGTTGCGAGCGTGATGCTCAAGGGCGGCGCGCTCAGGCCCTGTGAGCGACGTCGCCCGCTCGTGAGGATGGACGCCAGAGCAAAGAGACCCACACTCACGATGAGCACGATCCAGCCCGCGACCGGGGTCATGCTGCCACTGACGAGGTCGTTGATCACGCCGTTTGAAACGGAGATCACGCCGCCGACGGCGCCCTTGTCGACGTCGAAGACGTAGATCAAGACGCCTTGCCAGCCCAGCAATCCGGCCAGCGTCACGACGAAGGAGGGGATTCTGAGCCTTGTGATGATGACGCCCTGGAAAGCGCCGATGACGAGGCATGCCCCGAGACCCACGAGAACCCCGGCCCACCACGGCCAATCCGCCGGCGAACCGATAAGGGCCAGCGCAATGGCCGCGCCCACCGCGCCGACGAAGCCCACTGACAAGTCGATCTCGCTGAGGATGAGGGCGTACAGCTCGGCGAGGCCTAACAGGACGATGAATGCCGCCTGGATGAACAGGTTGACGATATTGGTCGCCGTGAGGAACGCGCTCGACTGCACTTCGAAGAAGATGCAGATGACTATCAGGCCAAAGATGATCGGGAGGGCGCCGCTCTCACCACCGCGGATGCGCTTCCACCAGGCGCGCAGGTAGTCGCCCAGGGAGTCCGCGAGGACCTCGGGGGCGAGCGCGACGAGCGCCTCGGGAGCCAGGGCACTGTCCGAGGCAGCAGCCGCTGGGTTTTTGGATCCCTTCCCTGCTGCGACCGGGTCGTCCACGATGTCGGTCATCGTGCCTCCACTCCCGGCGCATTGGCCCGAGTCGACTGGCCCGTTGTCATGTATTCGACCACCACCTGCGTATCGAAGTCGGCGACCGGCCCCTGCGCCACCAAGCGGCCCAGATAGAGGATGGAGATCTGCTCGGCCACGGCGAAGACGTCGACCAGGTTGTGTGAGACCACCATGACGGCAGTGCCCTGGCTCGAAAGGCGTTTGATGAGCTCGAGCACCTGGCCGGTCTGGGCTACTCCGAGGGCGGCCGTGGGCTCGTCCATGATCACCAACTTGGCGGCCGACAGGACCGCCTTGGCCACGGCGACGGACTGGCGCTGGCCGCCGGAAAGCGATCGCACCGGTTGGCGGATGGAGCGCACGGTCGTGACGTGGAGGTCAGCGAGTACCTGGCGCGCCTCGATCTCCATGGCGGTCTCGTCGAGGAGCCGGTGCCGCAGCTTTTCGTGCCCGAGGAACAGGTTCTGGACGATGTCCAGGTTGTCGCACAGCGCGAGGTCCTGGTAGATGGTCGTGATACCGAGCGCTTCGGCATCGTTCGGGCTGTGGATGCGTGCGGGCTGGCCCTCCCACAGGATCTGACCCTCCGTGGGCGCCCACAGCCCGGAAATGGTCTTGATCGTCACCGACTTGCCGGCGCCGTTGTCGCCAACCAAGGCGGTGATCTTGCCTGCCGGAATGGACAGGTCGACCTTGTCGAGGGCTTGAACCGCCCCGAACGACTTGCTCACTCCCCGGAGTTCCAGGAGCGGTGCATCCTCGGTCATGTCGTGGGCCCCCATCGCGATGACAGTTCGAGTCTCTGCATGCTTCCAGCGGCCGACCCCCGCCCCGTCGCCGGGACCGGGGGTCGGCCTGGAAGTTACTTCGTTTCGATGGACATTACCCAGACCGGCGTGCCGGTCCGCCACTGGTTATCCGCTGATACCTGCCGCCCTGCAGTCGGCCGCGTACGAGCCGGCGCAAAGCTGCGATGCCGGCACGAAGTTGTCCTTGATCACGGTGGCGTTCATGTTCTTCGTAGTCACCCACTCGGGCTGCAGGAGCACCGACGGGACGCTGACCTTGGCCGTCGTGTCCTCGGTCGCTCCGTTCACCAACGCTGCGGGAGGCTTGGCGCCGGCTCGCAAGTAGAGGGCCAGAGCCACGGCAGACTCAGCCTCCAGGAAGATCGGCTTGTAGACGGTGCCGCACTGGTATCCGGAAAGGACATTGTCCAGACCGGTCAAGGTGGCGTCCTGACCCGTGGTCGGGAAGGTCTTGGGCTTCACGTGCAGCGATTGGAGGTACGTGATGATCGGCGCGCCAGTCTCGTCATTCGGAATGAGTGCCGAATTGACGCTGGAGTGCGCCGTCAAGACGGCCTGGAACTCGGTCTCGGCGGTTGGCGGGTCCCACGTGCCGGCAGTGTGGGCCACAGCGGTCCACTTCCCCGACTTGAAGAACGGGTTGATCACGGCGTCGTAGCCCTGCGCGAAGAGGGTCGCGTTGTTGTCCGTCACCGCTCCGTGCATGACGACGACCTTTGGCTTCGTGACGTGCCAGGCGGCCACGCAACTCACGAGGCCCTGGCCGATGAGTTGGCCGACCTTCACGTTGTTGAAGCTGACGTAGTAGGCACGGCTGCCTCCGAGCGTGAGCCGGTCGTAATCGATGACCTTGACGCCCCGCGCCTTGGCGTAGCTCTCGATCTGCGCACCCACGCCGGCGTCCAGCGGGTCGACGAGCAGCACCGTGGCACCGTTCGAGATGTCAGTCTGTGCGTCCGTCAGCTGAGTGGCGTCGCTGCCCAGTGCGTTCTGGACCACGTACTGCGACGAGCTCAGCCCCGCTGTCTGGAGCGCCTTTGTGATGTCCGGCTGGTCGAATTCGACGTAACGGGTCGAGCTGACCGTGTCGGGCAGGATCGCTGCCACCTTCCCCCTTCCGGCCGCGGCCAGAGACTTGAACTCCTTCATGACGCTGAAGTTGTTGGTGAACGAACTGACCGAAATGTTGGAAGGCCCGCTCACGCGAACTGAGGCCGAGGCCCCTCCACCTCCAACGCCGACCAGCGTCGCTGACAACGCGAGGGAGAGCCCCCCGAGCATGCCTGCCCTGCTGAAACGCACATTGTCTCCTTATGCTCCTGGTTCGCCCGGTTGAGCGAAACCTTGCTGACTGGGTTCTACCCGTATGTCACGGGTTGTATTGCGGTTTTGTTGCAAGTTCGAGAACCATACCGAGGTCCTCCAGCCGATGCTGGGACAGCCTGTGAGCCGTCGTAGGGGTTAGGCCGGTCCGGTGGCCCGGGCCCATGCCGCGGCACCGCAGAGACCGGCATCGTCACCCAGGGTGGAGCGAACAATGGTCAGGTCGTCGGGATGACGACCAGGGCGGTCCAGCACCATGGCGCGGAGGGGGCCGAAGAACTCGTCCTGGCGTCCGAGCCCGCCGCCGATCACGACGGTGCTCGGGTAGAAGGCCATGACCAGACTCGACACACCGGCGGCGCAGGCGGCGATGGCCTGCTCCCAGATGGCCAATGCCGTGGGGTCGCCGGCCGCTGCGCCGTCCTGGATCCCCCGTGCGCCGATGTCGCCCAGTCCCGCCTGGCGCGCCAGGCGGGCCACGCCACTGCCCGAGCCAAGTTCCTCGAGCGTCGACGGCGCACCCTCCCGCCAGGCGCGCCAGTCGATGACGGCATGCCCAACTTCGGCCAGCGATCGTGGGCCTCGCAGCAGCCTTCCATTGTGGACCACCCCGGCGCCGATGCCGGTCGAGATGGTGAGGTAGGCGACTGCCGGGCTCGTCGCGCCGGCACCGAACCAGGCTTCACCGACGGCGGCCAGATCGGCGTCGTTGGCGATGCTCACCGGCAGACCGAGATGGGCCGTGAGCCCGCTCGTCGACAGCTGCTCGGGCCACCGCTGCGGGAGGTGGGGCGCCCAAAGGAGCCGGCCGGCGGAGTAGTCGACCACGCCGGGCAGCCCGACGACCGCATGCGTCGCCGTACCGTGTCCACGTTCGGCCGCCACGGTGGCGATGAGGTCTGTCAGCGACGCCGGGACGTCTGCGTCCGCGGGGGTGGGGGCGGAGCGACGCAGCAGGAGCGTGCCCTCAGCGTCCACCAGCGCGGCGCGCATCTGCGTCCCGCCGACATCGGCGGCCAGGACAGGTCGTGTCATCGCCGGATCCTTCATGCCCGCGCGCGTTCCTGCCGTCTCTTGTACAGCGGACCGCTACGCCGGCATCGCTTCGGGGCCGTACCCCGCCTTGCGGAGGAGGCGGCGAAGATCGGTCAGTTGCTCGGCATCGATGTCCTTGTGCCGTTGGGGGTCGAACGTCGCGCTCTCGTCGCCGATGGTTGCCAGGACGCGACCCTTGTGCGTCTCGTGCACCGTGGCCACCGCATTGAGTAGGGACAGGACCGTGTGCCATTCGATGTTGTGGCGCAGCGGGTGGTTGAAGATCTGCGCCAACGTGTCGCGCTGGTGGCTGTTCAGGTGCTCGGGCTCTCCCATGGGTCCATCCTCGCATTTGTGGCCCTTGTCATCGCTCCGGCGGACCGAATGGAGGCGCAGGGCAGGCTGAGGGGGGAGACTGCCTTGCATCATGTCCCCGTTCTGCGATCGCATCGACGCCGGTCGCCAACTGGCTCACCTCGTGGCTGCAGCCGCGGGCCTGGGTGGAGACGGCATCGTGGTGTTGGGGTTGCCGCGGGGCGGGGTCCCGGTTGCCGCTGAGGTCGGGCGAGCTCTCGGTGCACCCCTCGATGTCATCGTCGTCCGAAAGCTGGGTGTTCCCTTCCAGCCGGAGCTCGCTCTCGGAGCGATCGGCGAGGACGGCGTACGGGTGGAGAACGACCGGGTAATCGGCTCCGCCGCACTGGGGTCACGCGATATCGAATCGATTGCGCGACATGAGCGCGCGGAGCTCGTGCGCCGTGCCCAGCGCTACAGGAATCGCCAGCCCCGGTTGGATCTACAGGGTCGCTGTGCCGTCATCGTGGACGACGGCATCGCGACCGGCTCGACGGCCCGGGCCGCGTGCCTGGTCGCCCGCGCGCACGGTGCGTCGCGGATCGTGCTGGCCGTCCCGGTTGCGCCCGCATCGGTCGTGGCGGCGCTCGACGACGTGTACGACGACGCGCTCTGCCTGGCGAAGCCGGAGTCGTTCTACGCGGTCGGCGAGTGGTACGACGACTTCTCGCCGACGACCGACGACGAGGTGGTCCAGTTGCTCCGTGGCGGTGCTCAACTGTAGGTGAACGTCATGGCATTGGAAGCGCCGCCCGCCGTCGTGATGACCACTTGCGCCGAGCCTGCGCTCAGTGCAGGTGCCGTGACGGTGCAGGTGCTCTGGGCCGGACAGCTGGTCGGCGCCACCTGGCCGTTGAAGGTGGCGACAATCTGACCGCTGGAGCTCAAGAAGTTGGCGCCGACGACGGTAATGGTCTGCCCGGCCGCGCCGCTCGAAGGGCTGAGCGAGGAGATGAGGGGGGGACGGGCCGGAGCCACCGCCACTGTCGGGGGGGTCGAGGTCGGGATGGAGGTGGGCGCGGCTGAGGGAGTAGTCGTCGGGCTCCTCTCGGCGTGGGAACCGGTCGACGGCGAGTGAGCCGTCACCGTGGTCGTGGCGACCGAGCGGGCGGCCGTGGCGGGCGGCGGAGGCGAGCCGCCGCTCAACGAGACGATCAACGCCACGGCGGCCGCCACGACGAGGGCGGCGACCACGGCGACGGAGCCGATCAGCCAGCGGCCGGGTCCGGCCGACCGCTGGTCTCCTGCGATCGGCGCCGGCGGAGGATCCACCGGTCTGACCGGATGTCGCCCGCGTGGTGGCGGGGGAGGGGGGAGGGGAGCCCCACCCGCTGAGGCCCGGGCGCGCCGGACTGCACTCTCCATCGCCCCCAGGGCGCGCTGACCCGGGGTGGCCGGGCCTGGCTCGGTCACGTGCTCGTCTGCCATCAGAACCTCTGCTCCCTACTTGTTCCCCGAACCACGCCGTCCATTCACGGCATACGATTGAGGGCGTTCACCAGGAGACAGTGATGCGATCGGACCTCATCTTGAGGCCGCGCCCATCGCGGCCGCAGCAGAAGGAGCAAAGTGCCCACGACCGCACGGCCGACGTGGCCGCTGCGATCGGACCGCTCCTGGCTCACTTCTTCGGCGGACCACCTCCGGTTCGTGTCGAGTTCTGGGACGGGACGTCGCTGGGGCGGTCGGGGGGAGCCACGCTGCAGGTCCGTTCACCCGATGCCGTGTGCCGGTTGCTCTGGTCGCCCGGGGAGCTCGGCCTGGCCCGTGGCTTCGTGATGGGGGATCTCGCCTTCCAGGGGGACATCTTCGAGGTGTTGTCCGCCCTGCACGCCGCGGTTCCCGAGCGCATTCATGTCGGGTCCAGGCTTCCCTGGCAGGCTTTGCAGGCGGCGCGCCGCCTCGGGGTCCTCGGCCGGCCGCTCCCTCCGCCACCCGAGGAGGCGGCTCCCCGCGGCCGGCTGCATTCGCGCGGTCGCGATGCCCAAGCGGTGCAACATCACTACGACGTCAGCAACGACTTCTACGCCATGGTGCTCGGGCCGGCCATGACGTACTCATGCGCCCGGTTTGCGCCGGGGGTCGAGACGCTCGAGGCGGCCCAGGAATCGAAGCACGATCTCGTCTGCCGCAAGCTCGGGCTGCTGGAGGGGGCGGGGCAGCGGATCCTCGATGTGGGTTGCGGCTGGGGCACCTTCGCTGTGCATGCGGCCCGTCGCTACGGCGCTCGGGTCGTCGGCGTCACGCTCAGCCCCGCGCAGGCCCGGTGGGCGCGTGACCGGGTCGAGGCGGCCGGCTTGGATGGACAGGTCGAGATCAGGTTGCAGGACTACCGGGATGTGTGCGACGGCACATTCGACGGCATCGCCTCGGTCGGGATGTTCGAGCACGTCGGATCCGAGAAGAGTGCCGAGTACTTCGGGACCATGCGGCGCTTGCTGCGGTCTGAGGGCAGGCTGCTCAACCACGCCATCTCGAGCGCCGGCGGATCTCGGATCGGCCCACGTACGTTCATCGGGCGGTACGTGTTCCCCGACGGCGAGCTCATCGACGTCGGGGAGGTCGTCCTCTCCATGGAGGCGGCCGGGTTCGAAGTGCGCGACGTCGAATCCCTCCGGGAGCACTACGCCAGGACCCTGCGGGCCTGGGTCGCCAACCTGCAACGGCACTGGGACGCAGCGGTGACCGAGGTCGGCATCCGGCGGGCCCGTGTCTGGCTGCTCTACATGGCGGCGTCGGCCAACGGATTCGAGGACGGCGGCATCTCCATCCATCAGGTGCTGGGCGTCGTCCCCGGGGTCGATGGTCACAGCGGCGTACCGCCCACGCGGATCGCATGGGTCTGAGCGCGATCCGTACCCGCGCTGGCATCTGGGCGCATTTCGCGCGACCCTGAACCGAGTGTCGCTCGGCCTCGAAATCGTCGTCTGCGACGGCGACGAGACCGGGCAGGAGCTGCTCGAGGAGGCCTTGCGGGTGTTCGATCCGCGTGTCCTCGGATTCGACGTCGAGTTGCTGCGCTACGACCTGTCCCTCGGGAATCGGCGGGCGACCGCCAACGAGGTGGTCCGCCAGGCCGCGGCCGCCATGTGCCGGACTGGCCTGGGGCTCAAGGCGGCCACGATCACGCCTGAAACCACCGGCGACGTGGGCAGTCCCAACCGCATCTTGCGTGAGGGCGTGGGGGGCTCGGTCATCGTGCGAACGGGCCGGCGCATCCCCGGGGTGGCCCCGCCGGCGTCGGTGGTGCACCCGATTGTCATCGTCCGCATGGCAGTGGGCGACGCCTATGGGGCAGAGGAGAACCGAACGGGCGATCCCGGGAGCATGGCAGAGCAGGCGTGGCGGACCGAGCGCATCGATCGCTCGACGTGCCGCTCCGTGGCGGAGTTCTCGTTCCGCACGGCAGCCCCCATGGAGGCGTGCGTGTACGGCGGTCCGAAATGGACCGTCTCCACGGTCTACGAGGGGATGTTGAAGGAGGAGATGGACGCCGCCGCAGCGCGCTATCCTGCTGTGCCCTACCGTCCCGTGCTGATCGATGCCGCCTATGCCGGGCTGCTGACCGAGTCCAACGCCAGCCCGCTCGTGATCCCGGCCCTCAACCGGGACGGGGATTGCCTGTCCGATCTGGTCTTGGCCCTGTTCGGTTCCATCGCCGGCGCCGAATCCGTGCTGTTGGCCCTCGATGACGATCTCAAGCCGATCGTCGCCATGGCGGAGGCCCCTCACGGGACCGCCCCGTCTCTCATGGGTAAGAACGTGGCCAACCCCATGGCCATGCTCTTGGCCTGCGCTGCCGTGCTCGATCACGCGGCCCACGGCGATGCGGTCGTGGCCGAAGCGGCCGCCGGCATCCGCCGGGCCACGCTGGGCGCGGCGGCCGACGGGATCCGGACATTCGACCTGGGAGGAGAGGCGTCGACGTCGGAGGTCGTCGACGAAGTACTGGCCCGCCTCGGCTCCTTCGTCCACGACTGACGATGGATTCCCGGCGACTTGGGGTTTGCCGATCCCGGTGATCGGGCATCAGCTGATGTGAAAACGCCCAACCTGGCCAGGAGGCCGGCGCCGCAGCGGTGGCCCTGCCTCGGTTCCTCCGCGTGCGGTCGAGTGCGTATCGACGCGCGCAGGAGAACGGTCCCTGCGTTGGACCACGTGTGCGTGTTTCCTGGAATGGGCCGCCGGCTCCCGGCAAACCGCCTGCAGCGAAACATGCAGGTTTCGCCTCATCCACGCGCGGATCGTTGCAATGAACCCGTGCAGACCGGTGTCTGACGCACGACCCTTCAGTGCTCCACAACATTTCCCCTCATCCTGTGGATTTCCCGCACCATACGACGGTGGAACTCCGAGCTGCGATCAGGTCAGGCCGAGCGGAGCGAACAGGTCGCCGTCCTTGTCGATGCGCCGCAAGACGTCGGTGGTCTCGAACCGGAGCAGAAGAGGATCCTTTTTGGCGGCGCACCGGTGCACCTCGCCCGGGCTGACTGGTGTCGACACTGACGGAGTCGACATGGCCCGCACCGAGTAGACGGCCACCGTCGTCTTGGCGGCATGGTTCTGGCTCCAGTCGATCAGCACACGTCCGCGGCGTAACGACCTGCGCATGTTCGAGACAACCAACTCCCGGTGATCCGATTCGAGCTTGCGGGCAATCTCATGTGAGCGGTCGCGCACGCTGTCCCAGGTCGTCTTCGGCCCGACGGCGGCGTAGAGCTGCAGCCCCTTTGACCCGCTCGTCTTGGCGAACGAGTCCGTCCCCTGCCGGGCGAGCTCGTCCACGATGTACCCGGCCACCACGCAACATTCGACGATCGACGTGCCCTCGCCAGGATCGAGATCGAAGACCATGTAGTCGGGCGGAGCCGGGAGCTTGCGACGCCTGCCGACATGCCAGAGTGGGACGTGAAGCTCGATCGTCCCGAGGTTGGCGGCCCAGGCCAGCGTCGGAAGGTCATTGACCATGGCGTAGGGGATGACGTCCTGGCCGTCGTTGGCGGAGATGTCCACGGACGCCACCCACTTCGGCGCGTGGGATGGGATGTGCTTCTCGAAGAACGACTTGCCCTCAACCCCGTCGGGAAACCGCTTCATCGTGAGTGGTCTCTCCCGGAGGTGCGGCAGGATCATCGGGGCGACGCGCACGTAGTAATCGATGAGCTGACCCTTGGTGAAGCCATTGGAGGGAAAGAGCACCTTCTCGAGATTCGATACAGAGAGCTCCCGTCCCCCAATCGTCGTCCGCGTGGAGGCGGCCATCACAGGCCAATCCCGGTCATTCCACCACGACCTTGTGCCATGATTTGTCGGGGCGCAGACCCCGCCAGGTGGGGTGACGGAGCCGGCCAGCCGTGGTCCATTCGCCGAATCCGACCTCGCCGACGAGCTCCGGACGGACGAAGTGGGCCTTGCGCGCATCGGCGGACGGGAGCGCGGAGTTGAACGGGTTGTCCGGCGTGGCGAGATCCCTGAGATCGCGCAGCAACGCGCTGCGTGCATCGGCGCTGAACCCGGTGCCGACTTTGCCGACGTAGCGCAGCCCACCGGCGTCGGGGATCCCGAGGAGGAGGGCGCCGAGGCTCTCCTGACGCTCACCTTGGCCATCCGTCCAGGCGCCCACGACCACTTCTTGGGTCCGAACGGACTTGACCTTCGTCCAATCAGTGCTGCGTCGACCCGGTCGGTACGGCGAGCCTCGCCGTTTGGCGACGACCCCTTCCAGCCCGTTTGCGACCGTGGCAGCCAGGATGTCCTGACCGGATACATCACGGAACGAGTCTGTCGTCGTGAAGGTCTCGCCCGAGAGGTGCAGCGACTCGAGTCGATCACGTCGCGCGTCGTAGTCGGAGTCCAACAGCGAATGTCCGTCGAGATACAGAAGGTCGAAGGCCACGAAGGTGACGGGGTCCGAAAGCGCTCGTCGCTTTGCTTCCCGTGGATTCGACACGTGCATGCGTCGCTGCAGCCTCGAAAAGCTGGGCCGGCCGCCCTCGCCCAGCGCCACGATCTCACCGTCGATAATGCAGGTGGTCATTCCCAGGAACTTCCCGATTTCGGCGAGCTCCGGGAATGAGGACGTCACGTCGAGATCGTTGCGGCTCTGCGCTCGCACGCGACCGCCTTCGACGAAGAGGATCGCCCGGACGCCATCCCACTTGATCTCGAAGGCCCAGTCCGTGACTCCGGGCGGGAGTTTTCCCGCCACCGCCAGCATGGGCTTGATGGCACTGGGCAACGGGTCGGCTCGGCTGGACGGTCCGTGCCGGTGGATCATCCAGTCGCGGTCCTTGGTCTGGAAGAGCACGAAGCTTCCATTGCCGCCCTTCTTCCCATGGAGAACGAACTTGACCTCGGAGTCCGACCACTTCTCCACGTCGTAGTACCCGCTGTCCCAGATCGTCATCTGGCCGCCCCCGTACTCGCCCCGTGGGATCTCGCCCTCGAAGGTGGCATATTCCAGCGGATGGTCCTCGGTGTGCACGGCGAGGTGGTTCTTCTCAGGGGTCTCGGGGAGGCCCTTGGGGAGGGCCCAGGAGGCCAGCACGCCGTCTCGCTCGAGCCGGAGGTCCCAGTGGAGGCTCCGCGCATGGTGCTCTTGGATCACGAAGCGTTGGCCGGGCGAACGGTCGGGCGATCGGCCACCGAACGGCTCGGGCGTCTTCTTCGGATCTCGCTTGGTGCGGTAGGGAGCGAGCTTCCCTGCCTTGTTGTCTCCACCACCACCCGTGGACCTCGGTGTCACCGGCCACCACCGTACTCATAGGTTCGGGTTGGCTGGGGCAACTCGGACAGAGCGTTCGAGTTCTTGGAAATTGAGGATCTCGAGTTGCATCAGTTGTTCACTGCGCTCCGCCGCAGGCGCGGTCCGTCGGTCGAGGAGTGCTCGGAGTTCGGGGTCATCGCGAAGCGGGCCATACGCCACCTCGCGGGCGGTTCCCGAGGACCCTCGTCTGCCGTCGGAGGCGGGTTCATTCCGTCTGATTCGGACTCGTGGAGTGTGGTCCCGTAAGGTCATAGTGTCGCCACACACGGTGCGCGACGGGGGACTGGGGGCCATGGCGATACAGATCGGGCAGCTTATTGAGGCCGCGGCGACGCGAGCGGGCTCGGATGATTTCGGGGGAGACACGTGGCGTGAGGGCCTCGATGTCCTGGTGGGTTCGCTCGCTGCGGACTCGGCGCTCAACGAGCTGGGCGAGAGCGTGATGATCGATCAGATCGTGGGTCTATTGGTGAACCGGCTCGAGGTGGAGCAGTGGTACGCGCGGCATCCCGAGATCGAAGAGCAGGACATCGTGGCCCCGTTATTCGGGCTCGGCCTTCCCCGTACGGGTTCCACCGCCTTGAGCTTCCTGCTGGCCAGCGACTCGGCCCGGCGTTCGTTGCGGACGTGGGAGGCCGGGAAGCCCTGCCCGCCGCCGGAGACCGCGACCGAGCACACCGACCCGAGGATCGCCCAGACACAAGTCGGCATCGACATCACGAACGAGATGTTTCCTGGCTTCGTTGGCATGTTGCCGACCTCGGCCACCGGACCGCAGGAGTGCATCCTCCTCATGGCCCTCGACTTCAGATCGCAAGTGTTCGAGGGAATGGCTCGGATACCCGCGTACAGCTCGTGGCTGTTGTCTTGCGACATGGAGCCTGCCTACCGCTATCACCGGCGTGTGCTGCAGTTGCTGCAATGGCGCTGCCCGCCGGAGCGATGGTGGCTCAAGACCCCAGCGCACATGCACTCGATCGACGCGCTGGACCGGGTCTATCCTGACGCAAGGTTCGTGATGACGCACCGCGACGTGGGGAAGGTCCTCCCTTCGGTGTGCGCCGTCTTCGAGGCTCTGTCGGACGTGCTGACCGAGCGACCCGATCCCTTGGCGATCGGCGTCCACAATTCGGAGCTGTGGCGCTACTCATTGGAGCGCCTCATTGCATTTCGAGACGGCGGGAACGAGGGGCGCTTCTTCGACGTCTCGTTCGGCGAGGTGCAGCGCGATCCGATGGCTGCTGTGGGACACCTCTACGCCGATCTCGGCGACGAGCTCAGCGACGATGCTCGGCGAAACATGGAGGCCTGGTGGGCCGAGAGCTCGAAGGAGCGCTCTGGGCCGCACACCTACAGGGCCGAGACGTTCGGGTTGGATCCGGCGGTCATCCGAGAGCAGTTCTCCTTCTACTACGACAGGTTCGACGTCGCACTCGAGGACTGAGGAACTCAGCTCGTCGCAGGAGCAGGAGCCTCCGCGTGTGCACTGACGTACTTCGGCTGGGTGCCGGCGGTCGGCACGATCACGCGCCCTGCTGCTTCAGGGCGCCTTCCAGGCGCTCGATCAGATCCGCGAGGTCCTTGAGGCCGCCTTGGGTATGGATGTCGAGTCGATCGAGGATCTGGACTGTGTCGTCGTAGGTGTGTTGGGATCGGACGTCACTGGCCACGCTCTGCACGTTTTGGCCGACCATGATGACCGACAGCAGGACCAATTGGAGGAACGTTTGGGCTATCCAGGCGATGAGGCCCTCACCTCCCGGCTTCAGCGCCGGTGGCAATCCAATGAGAGCAATGACTGCAAACGCGTACGCGCACCACATTGATCCGACGATATTGGTGAGGAAGACGGCGATCTTGGCATTGATTCCGTCGGCTCTCTGAATGTCGCTCCGCATACCACGAAGACTGATCGCTTCACCAATGTGATGGCGCGTCTTGACGGGTTTCGCCAGCTCCATTTGACTCATTGTGCTCTCCTTTTCAGTCGTGAGACTCTTGCGAACGAGCCTCCTGCCTCTTCACCGATGGAGAGGAATGGACGGCAGGTGACAGTCGTTCGACCCATCCTGCCAATGGTGCTCTGGCACAATGGGTGATCCCGTGAGGATCCAGCGAGGTCACGATGTCTGAGACGCCTACCGCGTTCCTGGGCGCGTTGGGGACCCCCCGGCGCCCGAGAAGGGGCACGACGTGGTTCAGGCCCGACGACGGAGACAATTCAAGTGGTCGGAAGCCCCGCTAGTTCACCGTGTCGATCGCATGCGACCGATCCAGCCCGGCGAAATCAAGCTGGTTCGCAGGACACGGGGCCTGGATCGCGTAGCCCTGGCCTGCATCGCACCCGAGCCTCGCCAAGACGCGAATGAATCCGAGACGCTCGATACCCTCGGCGACAACGCGCAGACCGAGAGCGTGGCCAAGATCGATGATGGAGCGAACGATGTCCTCGTCCCGTCCTCCCGTCGCGGCGACCTGAAAGCTCGACGTGAACGTGCGGTCCAACTTGAGCTCACCGACGGTGAGGCCGTTCAGGTGGGAGATGGAGGAGAACCCCGTGCCGAAGTCGTCGATCGATACAAGGATGCCCGAATCGGACAGGCTCTGTATGACGCGCTTGGATCGGGTCAAGTCGGCCATGACCATCCCTTCGGTGATCTCGAGTACCAGAGCCTCGGTCGGTAAGCCGGCGCGTTCCAGGATTTCGCCGACGCGCCGGGGGAGGGATGAATCCAAGAGGTCGGTGGCGAGGAGGTTGACCGCGACGGCGGCGTGATGTCCCTTGTGCCACCAGCGGGCGCATTCGCCCACTGCTTCTTCGAAGACCCAGGCGGCGAGGGCATGGACGAGTCCGCTCTCCTCGGCGAGGGCCAAGAGGTGCTCAGGCGGGATGAGACCCAGAGTCGGATGGGGCCACCGCAGGAGTGCCTCGACAGTGATCACCTTGCCGGTCCGCAGGTCGATCTCGGGTTGGTAGTGCAATACCAGGGAACGATCGCTCATCGCCAGCCGCAAATCCTCAATGAGCGCGAACCGGTCGGACTCGTCGTCGAGGGCGCTCTCGTAGACGTCGAAAGAGCCCCGCTCGTTCTTGGCCCGGTACATTGCAATATCGGCGCAGCGGATCAGGTCGGCCGCATTCTGGGCGTGATCTGGAGCAAGCGCGACGCCGATGCTTGCGCCAACGTGCAGGCTGGCAGTGCTGACGTCGATCGGTTGCTCGAGCAGCGTGGTGATGCGTTGCGCCACGGTGGTCGCCTTGAACGCGTCCGCCCCATAGAGGAGCACGGCGAACTCGTCACCGCCCATGCGCGCCACGAGGTCGTTGCGGCGGACGACTTGGCGGATGCGGGGCCCGATCTGACGCAACAGTGCGTCCCCTGTCTGGTGTCCGAAGGAATCGTTGATCTCCTTGAAGTGATCCAGATCGATTATCAGCAGGGCCAGGCCATTGATTTGCGAGGTTCCCTCGCGCTGCGCGGTCAGAGCTTGCTCGAGTTCGTCCAGAAGCCGTCGGCGGTTCCCGAGACCTGTGAGCTCGTCGGTCACCGCCTCGTGTTGGCGTGTGTCGTTGAGCGCTCTCTGCTCGCGCAAAGAGAGGGCCATGCGGGCCGCTCCAGCAAAGAGCGTGGCGCCGGCGAGACCCAGCGCTACTGCGCTCATGGCCTGCAGGTTGCCCAGCACCAGGATCGCAATGCCCGCAACCAAGACGAGGGTGAGAATGATGAGGCGTGTCGCTCTCTCGACGATCGGGGCCCGAGGGGTTGTGTTGGGGCGAAGCCAGATTGAGATGGTCATGATGACGAATGCCGCCGGCCACAGCAGGTTCTGGGGTAGGCCCGTCGTCTGATGGACGGCAGGCGAGGACCGGTACAAAGACGCGATGTCGCCGAACCCCATGAGGGCGCATCCGCCCGCGAAGAGGAGGGTGCGCACTGGATGGCGCGGCACCATGGCGGTTGCTCCGACTGCCAGTGCCAGCAGAGCGACATCACCGATGGGATAGGCCAGATTGACCGCACCGGAGGCCGGCATCCCCGCAACCGTGGTCACGGCTCTGTCGAGGACGAACGCGGTGCAGATGGCGGCGGTCCCCAAGCTGGCGATGGCTCCGTCGAGCAACACACTCGGTTTGATCGGCCCCAGCTCGGAGCGGACGAGAAGGAAAAGTGCGACGCAGGCCATCGGGTAGAAGAGAAGGGTGACTCCGTCGGCTACCGACGGAGTCGAATGGGACGACTGGAGGCTCCAGGCGATATCGCCGAGGGCCCAGGCACACAGAGCCCCGGCGAACGACACGACCGCCCAGCGGGTGGGCCGGGTGGAGAGCGCCTGTCCGAGATATTCCAGCACCCGACGGAGGTCGCGCCGCGGCCCGGGGGCAGCCTCCACCGTTGTCTTACCCCCCTCCGTCTGCGACATCACTGGTGAAATCGGCGTTTCGGCGTCCCCGCTTGACGAGATAGTTGGGCGTCGTGTTGCAGGTTGGTGGCGGACCGTGCGGAACGGCGCCTGTCCAGCCAGGGCCCTGAACTGTGAAAACACTCAACCGCCGTCGGGCGGGTCGCTTCCACCATCCTCATGGAGGGGGTCGGGTTACTTGCTCAGTCGGAATTCGTTTCTGCGAGCGCAGCGTGAGCTTCGGCCATCTGGCACTCCCACTTCCGCTCAATCTCTCCGAAGTGCCAGACGGCCAAGGCCACGATCCACGTGACCACGAAGACCCCGACAATGATGAACCCAGCGCGGTTG
The DNA here is from genome assembly GCA_963745665.1 of uncultured Acidimicrobiaceae bacterium. Taxonomy (GTDB): domain Bacteria; phylum Actinomycetota; class Acidimicrobiia; order Acidimicrobiales; family RAAP-2; genus Bog-473. The sequence continues at coordinate 836,634 of CAVUYE010000003.1, forward strand.
ATGTTGAAGTTCTGCATGAAGCCCCAGAAGCCACCACCAAGGTTCGTCTCCTGTGCGATGAGGCCCAGGATCTCGACGGTGCCGATGAACAGCGCGATGAAGACGGACAGACCGGTGATCGTCAGGTTGTAGTAGATCTTGCGGATCGGCTTGGCGAAGGCCCAGTCGTAGGCGAAGTTCATGAAACACCCATCGATGGTGTCGAACAGGCACATCCCTGCGGCGAAGAGGAGCGGCAGAGAGATCACAGCGTAGAAGGGCAAGCCACCCACCACGGCGGATCCAGCCAGCACCAGGAGGGCGACCTCGGTGGCCGTGTCGAACCCGAGACCGAAGAGCACCCCGACCGGGTACATCTTCCAAGGGGTGTCGATGCGCTGGGCGTAGCCTCCGAGGAAGCGGTTCATTAGCCCTCGGTTGTCGAGCTGACGTTCGAGCTCCTCGTCGTCGTAGCACCCCTGGCGCATCTCCCTGCTCACCTTGACGATCGAGACAAGCACAATGAGGTTCAAGAGGCCGATCAGGTAGAGGAAGGTTCCCGACACGGAGGTGCCGATGACCGCCGTCCAATGGTGTAGGCCCGAACCGCCGTTCTTGACGGCGCCGTTCAGAGCCCGGATGCCGAAATTCAGCAGGACGGCGAGAACGAACACGATGCTTGAGTGGCCGAGCGAGAAGAAGTACCCGACGCTGAGGGGCCGCTGACCGTCCTGAATGAGCTTGCGCGTCGTGTTGTCGATAGCGGCGATGTGGTCGGCGTCGAAGGCGTGACGCATACCGAGTGTGTAGGCAAGGACTCCGGTACCGAAGCCGAAGACCTCTGTCTTGGAGATTTGATAGTGGCCTCGAAGGGCCACCACCAACATCCCCCAACCGAGCGCGTTGAGGCCGACGATGGTGAACGCCATACCGCCGACCCTCAGCCATTCCCGCGGTGTCAGGCCGTCACGGATTCGCGTGATCCGGGATCGCACGGTTGCCATCGAGAACACGCCTCCAGGGGTTGGCCGCTTGGAGGCACGGTACGCTAAATGCGAGGCTATTGCAATAGGGACACGTTATTAATATGATTGCCAATACAATGGGGTGTCATGGGCAGTCCAGTCAGCGTTGAGGGTTCTCCGGCCGACCTGAGTTCGGTGGAGTCCGTTCTGGCCCTCGTGCGTGAGCACGGGGGCAGGGCAACCAGCTCCCGCCGTCTCCTCCTCGAGGTGCTCTTCGAGGCTTCAGGGCATGTGTCCGCCGAGGATCTGGCACTGGCGGTGCAGACGAGGGCGCCCGACGTGCATATCTCGACGATCTATCGAAATCTTGAAGAGTTGGAGAAGCTCGGCGTCGTCGTCCATGCGCATCTCGGTCACGGTCCTGCGACGTACCACCTCGCTGGTCACGCGCACTGCCACCTCGTCTGCGAGTCGTGCGGAGCGATCATCGATGTGCCAGAGGATCTTTTCCGAACTCTCAACCGGACGACCAGAGAGCGGTTCGGGTTCGCCATCAATCCGCGTCATTTCGCCGTCCTGGGGCGATGCGAGAATTGCCAGTGAAGGAAGGGTGCCCGAGCGCTTGGCTCAGGCGTCCATCGAATAGAACAGGTTGATAATCGATCCGTAATATTCGGGCCCAACCGTTTCCGCGTCGTAGTGGACGAAGACCAAAGGCAGGTTGTCCGGATCCCGTCCGCGGATTATTTCCGATGCGCCGTTGTCGATGGGTTGACGATCGGTGAAGCGATCAGCGCTTCGCAGGATCGGCTCGATCCGATCGAGCTCGGCGAGCGATCCGACATTGAAGGTCATCAACCGGAGGCCGAGCGACTGCTGACCATGGCGAGTCTGGAAAGCGCTCCGCGTCTCGCGCAGGACGAGCACCGCGGCGGTAGGAGAGGTGTCGCCGAGAACTGCGATACGGTCCTCGCGAGTGATCACATCAAAAGGCCCGAGGTCGCCGTAGAAAGCGACCGACCGATCGAGCTCGGCGACGGCAATCAGCGTGGAACGTATTGCCCATGGCTGTACGACGTGATCTGTAGGCATGGTGCTTCCTTCATGGGTCTCGGAGGTTGTCTGCTGGAAGTGCGTTCTCGGGATTCAGGCTACAAAGTGCGTCCGCGTCGTGCGGCCCTCGGGGTTCGAACCCGGACCTGCCGTTGAGAGCGCCGTGCTGTCGGTTCATCTGAGCCTTTGACCTGCGATTACTTGCTGTCTTGACCGAGGTACTGGGCTTGGCTCCTCACGACCGCCGAGAACCCTCCGGACGGCGTGCAGCTGGAAAGCCGATCGTCCTGTTCCTGTGCACGCACAATGCCGGAAGGAGTCTCGCGGCAAAGGTCCTTCTCGATCACTATGCCGCCGGCGCAGTTGACGTCCGATCCGCTGGGTCGGATCCGGCCGCCGAACTCAACCCTTCAGTCGTGGCGCTGCTCGAAGAGCGAGGCGTCGATACCAGCCGTGAGTTCCCGAAGGTACTGACCGAAGCGGACGCTCTCGAGTGTGACCTCATCGTCACCATGGGGTGTGGTGACTCTTGCCCGGTGTACGTCGGCAAGCGCTACTTGGATTGGGAACTGGACGACCCAGCCGGGCTCTCGGTCGAGAAAGTGCGTCCGATCGTTGAAGAAATCGACCGTCGGGTGCGGTGGTTGCTCAGAGACTTCACCAAAGGGGCCACACCCCGCCCGGATTCAGCTGACTAGCGCTCAGGGCCGTCCAGCTCGTGGCGTCCGCTCGCCGCGCTTCTCGCCGACGGAAAGTCCGGGCTCACGCTATGCAAGAAGATGTCGTATTCACGCGACGATTCACAGAGACCATGAGCGTCGGCGCCGAGGCCGGTCTCGCATTCGGAGTAGGAGTATGTCTACGGACGGACCTCAGATCGAATGAGGATCGGAGCGATACGTACCAAGGCGTTGTACGTCACCACTGCGATTGCGAGATGCATCACCATCAATACGGCGACCGCCTCAGACGGCGCGCCCTGGGCCAGGATGTAGAGATCCGGTAGCCACAGGACAATCGTGACCAAGACGGCCAGCCGTAGAAACAACCAGCGAGGAGCTGAACTGATCCGGGTGACGATGGGCCATCCCACACACGCGATGAAGACTCCAAGAATGGTCAGCCGGGCGTAGTCGTGAAACTGAAAATGGATGTATCCCTTGGTCGAAGGGAACAGTCTCTGGCCAATGACCACAAGTAGTGCGTCAATCAGTAGCGAACCGACGATCGCAACGGCAGTGGCCACGATGACGCGAAGGGTTGAGGGTTGGCTGTGCTTCGGTGAAAAGTCGACCTTCACGATTTCCATCGTGCGGTCGAGGAGCGAGGTCGCCGTCACCAGTTTCCTTTCTGATCCCAGTCGAGGTCTGCAGTTCAGCCCGGGGCTGCGTCGGTCCGACGCCTTCCGGCGCCTAGGTCCGAACCGGCCGCCGACGGGGGCATCGCCCGCTTTCCCCGAAGGATACGGATTGACCATTACGCCAAAATGAAGCCGATCAGGGGCCGTGGATTCATTTCGACTGGCCGACTCGGCGGTCAAAGCGGAACGGAATGCTCCTTGCCGGGAAGGGACTCTTCTACTGCTGGGGTTGCAGGTTCGCTGCGCTCCCTCGTGCCGGCTGTGCGGTGCCAGCGAACCTGCATGCGAGCTCCACCCAGCTCAGATGTTCCAATGTGCCATTCGCCGCCAGTCGCGCGTACGACGGCATCGCCAATAGCGAGACCGAGCCCAGCTCCGCTGCCCTCCTCTGTGGCCCGGTGAAATCGGTCAAAGAGATGCGCCCGAGCGTCCGGAGCGATCCCGGGTCCGTCATCTTCCACGGTGAGGCAGACCCTATTGCCTGGCGTCTCAACCGTGATTCGAATGGATCCGTTGCGCTTGGCGTGGCGACAAGCATTGTCAACCAGTACTCCGACAAGACGGTCAACCCATTCGGGCGGCGCACTGACCCACGGGACGATGTCCCCTTCGTGGCAGACCGACAGTCTGACACCCCGGCGGGCCGCCACTGCCTCGAAGCGGTCCGCGCAGGCAATGGCGATCTCTGCCGCGTCAACGGGCTCGTTGCCTGGTGGAGGTGGCGCAGAATCAAACCTCGAGAGCCACAGCAGATCCTCGACGATGTGACGCAGACGCATGCTCTCGTGCCTCACCCGGGTGAGTGCGTCGCGATACTCCTCTGCCTCCCTTGTCTCTGAAAGCGCGAGGCTCACCTCGGCTTCGATGACGCTCAGTGGCGTCCGCAACTCGTGAGAGGCGTCAGCGGTGAATTCGAGTTGCCGGCGCCTGGCCAGTTCGACTGGCTTGGCCGCGTTGATCCCGATGAGCAATGTTCCGAGGAACACAGCCACCAGGAGCACTGGGCCAGCCAGCAGTTCGAGGGCGACCAGATCGTCCTCCACGTGGTCGGTTTGAGCAAGGCTCTGTCCTGCGATGATACGTTCGCCGCCGATTTCACGCGATTGCAGTCGGAACGATTCGGTGCCAAGCGAAGCCACCGAAGTCGGGCTTACTTGTGCGGCATCCGACTTGGCAAGGGACGGTGCGCCAGACGTCAGGGCAACGGGCTGACCCGATGATCCGATACGCCAAAAAAACACAGGGGCATCATCTAGGTCGTGGCCGTTGGCGTAGATGTTGGCGGCGGCTGCTTGGCGCGGATTCTGGGCCACCTCTCCGAGTCGCTGGCTGAGGCGAGCATCCACTCCTGCGTAGAGGCGGTGATGATCGATGACGTCGAACGCCACCACGAGGCAGACGTAGGTGACGCCGATGAGAAGAGTGCCGATGAGCGCGACGCGAGCAGCATGGAGCACATACGGTCTTCGCCACATCCATGGAAATCTCACGATGGCGCCACGCGGTAGCCCAGCGACCGCACCGCTTCGATCTTCGCTCCGCTGTTCGCTATCTTCCCTCGAAGCCTGGCCAGGTGGACATCGAGGGTGTTCGAACCTAATGCGTCTGCCTCCTCGTTCCAGACCGCGAGCGCAATCGAGCGTCGGGAGACGGTCGCCGGTGACCGCCGCATGAGGACCTCGAGTATCGAGAGCTCTGTGGCAGTCAGGCGAGGATGGTTCGGTCCGATGTTCACTTCGCGGGTGACGGTGTCGAGGGTCAAGTCACCAACTGTGATCAGAAGCGACTGCACGGCCTCCCCCCGCCGCTGCAACGCTCGTAGGCGGGCCAACAGCTCCGAAAAATCGAATGGCTTGACGAGATAGTCGTCAGCGCCTTCGTCCAGACCAGTCACCCGATCGGCCGCCTCGTCTCGGGCGGTGAGCATCAAAACGGGAACCGCTGACCCGCGGCGACGCAGTTGCTGGATAACCTCGAGCCCCGAGATCTTCGGCATTCGCCAGTCGAGGATGACGACCTCGTACTCGTACGTCTGGAGGTGGCGAAGAGCCTGCTCGCCGTCCGCCGTGGCGTCGACGGTATAGCCGTTCCGCCGGAGTCCGCGCTCCAGCACAGAGCGCAAACCCTCATCGTCTTCCGCGACGAGCACGCGCACCCCGGGTTGTCTACTCCTTCAACATGACGTGGGAATGAAGCCGTGGGTGCTCGAAGGCGGACACCCGTTGCGCTCCAGGCTAGGCGGGTGAGACGCCTCTCCTGGGTGAAGCACATTCTTCAGCTGCTCTTACGCTGGGCTTCACCCTGTCGTAAGTCTCGCTCCCTAGGGTTGAGACGAAGCGCGAAATGCAGCCTGGTCAGAGGTCCGTGCCGAGCCTGAATGCCGCTTTTGCAGCTCCCTGAATTCCCAGCAAGAAGGACTCCAGCACCCTCAATGAGCCAACGAAACGTACGTCACTCGCCAGGAGCAAGGGACCGGGCCCAAAGACGGCTGAGCCGTCTCACGCGACTCGTCGCATTTACTGCAACGGGCGTGACCGCGTTCATCGGCGTTGTTGTGGCGCATGAGCGACCTGGATCGAGTTCGGCGGCCGTGACCGCCACCGTCCCATCGACCTCGACCTCGACTTCTACCTCGACCTCTACGACACTGCCGACGTCTACTCCGGAACAGTCATCAGAAAGCAACGGAGCTCAATCGTCTTCGAGCACGCAATCGACGTCATCACAGAGCACCACCACAACCACTTCGCCTCCACCTACCACCACAACGAGGCCTCCCGTGGCCACTTCGGGTCCCACTTCGCGGTGAGCATGCGGAGAACAATGTGCAACTGAGCGCCACGCGGTTCTTTCGAGCCATCGGGACCACGGCGACAGTGGTGGTCGCCGACGGGAGTGATACTGCGGCGGACTGGGCCGCGTCGATGCTCCGGACCGAGACCGACCTGCTGGACAGGACATGCAGTCGGTTTCGTGACGATTCCGAGTTGGCGCATCTGCACCGCCAGGCCGGGAGGGTCACGGCAGTGTCACCGCTCTTGTTCGACGCGCTCGAGGTAGCGATCGGAGTTGCAGAAAAGACGGGCGGTGCGGTCGATCCCACGGTGGGGAACGCGATGGTCGCGCTCGGCTATGACAGGGACTTCGAGCAGGTCGTGGGGAATACGGTCCGCGTCTCGGACACAGTGTTCCCGGCACCCGGGTATGGCTGCATCGAACTCGATATCGCCGCCGGTACCGTGCGGATACCGCGAGGTGTACAGCTTGATCTTGGGTCTTCGGCCAAGGCACTCGGTGCCGACCGGGCGGCCGCACACATCGCCGAGAAGCTCGGCCTGGGCGTCCTGGTCAGTATCGGTGGTGATGTCGCAGTCAGCGGCCAACCTCCCTCCGACGGGTGGCCTGTCGGGATCGCATTGGACTCTGCGGTCTCCCCGAACGAGACCGCGCACCGGGTGGCCATCAGTCAGGGTGGCCTGGCCAGCTCAGGCCCCGGGGTTCGCAGCTGGAAGCTGGGTGCCGAGCCGGTGCACCACATCATCGATCCGGCCACGGGATTCAGCTCGTCATCCTTCTGGGCGCTCGTGTCCGCCTGCGGCGCATCGTGTGTTGACGCCAACGCGCTTTCGACTGCGGCGATCGTGTGGGGTCAAGAAGCCACGGAGCGGCTTCGACCGTTCGGCCAGGCCGTGCGGTTGGTGCGCCAGGACGGCGTGGTCTTCACGCTGGGCGGTTGGCCGCAGGACGATGCAGGGTGAACTCGACCGCACTGTGGTACGCGACTCGAGCCTCAGGGATCATGGCGCTTGTCCTGCTCACCATGACCATGATCTTGGGACTCATGACGGCCGGACGGGCCAAGGCCAGAAACTGGCCGGGATTCCTCCAGCAGGAGCTCCATCGTCGCCTCTCCATCATTGCAGTGATTTTCTTGGCTCTGCACGTCCTGACCAGCGTCCTCGACACGTACGTCCATATTGGATGGTTGGCCGTCGTGGTTCCCTTCGCCTCGCCCTATGCCCGTTTCTGGGTCGGCACAGGCACGATTGCGCTTGACCTCATGGTGGCGGTCTTCGTCTCGAGCCTGCTCCGCCCGCACCTTGCACCCGGGACATGGCGAGGCATCCATTGGCTCGCCTACGCCTGTTGGCCGATCGCTCTGGTCCACACGTTCGGGTTGGGGACTGACGCCGGAGAGCTGTGGGTCATCGCACTTGGAGCAGCATGTGTGCTCTCGGTAGCCACTGCACTTGTTTGGCGGCTCCGGATCGTGGCTGGGCAAATTGCGCCATCGCCGACTGTGTTCGATGTGGAAACCATGCATCAGGCCGAACCGGCTCGGCGGCTGGTGTCGTCTACTCGCGTGAGGGGTGGCCGCCATGGTGCATAGTGCGGGCACGATGGCGGTCCGGGCGGATGTGCATCACTTGCTCGGACATCCGCGTGATCTGGCGGGACACATCCAAGCTCACGGTCCTCTGGTTGTGCCCGATGGCCATCTTCCGCGCCAGATGATGGCTGCCGATCTCGAGGAGTCCGGTCTGCAGGGCCGTGGGGGCGGTGGTTTCCCTACCTCCATCAAGCTTGCGGTTGCGTCATCAGCCGGACGAGGAGGAACCGTCCTCGTGAACGCCATGGAGGGTGAACCCGCCAGCGACAAGGACAAGCTGCTCTTGAGCCATGTGCCCCATCTGGTGCTCGACGGCGCACAGTTCCTCGCTGCGATGTGCCGTGCCAGTCGTGTGGTCGTCTGTGTGCCAGTTGGACGAGAGAGTGCAGCCGCAGGCGTTGCGCACGCCATGGCCGAACGCAGGAGAAGCAGGTACTCGCCCGTTCCCGAAACTCTGGTCCGACCACCTGATCGCTTCGTCGGGGGGGAGGAGTCAGCTTTGGCAAACTTCGTCGAATCTGGTTCCTCGCTGCCTGTCTTCCGCCCCGACAAGGGCACCGCGCTGCGAATCGGAAGACGGCCCGCCCTGGTTCACAACGCGGAGACTCTCGCCCACATCTCGCTTATCGCCCGACAAGGCCCGAGTTTGTTCCGCGCTCGGGGGACCGCCGAGGAACCGGGAACATGTCTGATCACCATCGGGGGGAGTGTCGCCCACCCCGGAGTTGTCGAGGTCGACCGAGGCACACCGCTCTTGGATATCGCGCAGCGCGGTGCGCCAACCGAACCGCCGCAGGCGTTCCTGGTCGGTGGATTCGGTGGGAGCTGGGTCGGATCCGATCAATTTGCAATCCCTTACGCGACCAAGTCCCTTCGAGCGATCGGCGCCAGGGCGGGTGTAGGCGTGATCGTGGTGCTCGGAGCATCTTCGTGTGGGGTCGCGGAAACCGCCCGCATTGCCCGCTACCTGGCATTTCAGAGCGCCGGACAGTGTGGGCCCTGCGTGAATGGGCTCCCGGCGATCGCCGACGACCTGGCCTGCCTGGCCCACGGCCAAGTGGACTACGACCTGTTGCCTCGTCTCCGGCGCAGACTTGGCCAGGTGAACGGCCGCGGCGCGTGCGGACATCCCGACGGCGCCGTCGCCCTGGTCCGCAGTGCCCTTTCCGTTTTTGCAGCCGACGTCGCGACTCATAACGCAGCGCTTCCCTGCCCGCACCATCGCCGCCCCACGTCGATGCGATTTCCCTTCCCGATTGCGAGTTGACGTGGCGGAACTGCGTGTCACCATCGACCCCGTGGCCTGTGATGCCTACGGCTACTGCGCGGAGCTTCTCCCAGAGCTCATCACCCTGGATGAATGGGGGTATCCCATTGTCGAGGCCCAACCCGCGAACGGTGCAATGCTGATCTCGGCCAGGCGGGCTGTGCGTGATTGTCCCAAGCGCGCCATCACACTCAGCGTACGGACCGGCCGATGAGCCTCCGATGACCACCTGATCGCTTTCTGTCCAGTTGGCTTCAGGGCTGATATCGAAACTCGATATTTGACTAACCTCAAGGGGTGCACGAGTTCCTCAGGGGCGCGGTTCGACTCCACGTTCTCCATCACGCCGCCCATGGCCAGGTCCACGGGGCATCGATGGCTCGGGAACTGGCGCGTCACGGATACCGAATCAGTCCGGGAACGCTCTATCCCATCCTCCACAAGATGGAGGCGGAGGGCCTCATCAGATCGTTTCGAGAGGTGGTCGCAGGACGGGCCCGCCGGACATATGTTGCCACGGCCAAGGGCCGGCGACAGCTGGAATCGACGAAAGGCAAGCTGAGGGAGCTCGCTGACGAAGTGCTCGGGAACGAGGCTCCGTGATGAGCGGCTTCGGTGGGGACGAACTGGGCCAGCCAGAACGGGTCGGGCTCCGCACCATCGCCCGCGAATGGCTTCGTTTGGGGTGTATCGGGTTCGGGGGACCGCCGGCGCACATTGCCCTCCTACGGCGCCTGTGCGTGGAAGACCGGCAATGGATGGATGCCAAAGAGTTCGAGGACGCCATAGCCACCACGAACCTTCTTCCCGGGCCCGCCTCGACACAGCTGGCGATCTTCTGCGCCTGGCGACTTCGAAGATCCGCCGGAGCCCTCCTCGGCGGGTTGTGTTTCATCCTCCCTGGGCTCCTGCTCATCCTCGGGCTGTCTGTGGTCTTCTTGGCCAGCCACCCGCCCGACTTGGTACTGGGCGCCGCGGCAGGAGCGGGAGCAGCGGTGCCGGCTGTGGCGCTGAGCGCAGCATGGAGATTGGTCCCCGCTAGCAGGGTCCGCATGGGGGATGTGCGGTCTCAGCGGGTTCGCTGGGCCGTCTACGCCCTGGTCGGTGGCATTGCAGCAGCCACCGTTGGCGCCTACCTCGTTATGGTGATCCTCGTCTGCGGCCTGGTTGAGATCGCCATCCGCCGACGCCGGCGACTGTCCCCAGGAACGACTGGTTCCTTCTCGCCAGTGTTGCTGCTCCACGGCGGAGCAGTGGGGGGTCTTGGGGCTCTGGCCTGGGTCGCCTTCAAGGTCGGCGCGCTTTCCTATGGCGGCGGGTTCGTGATCGTTCCTCTGATGCAGCACGACGCGGTGGTCACCTACCACTGGATGACGGGTGCCCAATTCCTCAACGCCGTCGCGCTCGGCCAGATCACGCCTGGCCCCGTGGTCCAGACAATGGCTGTCGTCGGGTACGCGGCCGGGGGTCTGGGCGGGGGTCTCCTCGCAGCACTGATCGTCTTCGCGCCCTCGTTCTTCTTCATCCTGATCGGCGCTCCACACTTCGACCAAATTCGGTCGAACAACTCGGTGGAATCGTTTTTGACGGGAGCGGGACCAGCCGTCATCGGCGCCATTGCTGGGTCGGCGATTCCCCTAAGCCTGGCGTTCCAACACCTGTGGCAGATACCCGTACTTGCCGGTGCATTTGTGTGGCTCTTCGCGGCGCGGCGCGGCGTTGTCAGCGGACTTCTTCTCGCAGGGGGCATCGGGATTCTCGCGGCACTGTCGGGAGTTCCCGCGTGAAGGCGATGGATGTTCTGTGCGGGTTCGTTTCTGACGGGTTAGGGCGCCAGCTCGATGCACTCGTCGTTGCGGACGATGGGCCTTCTGATCGACGGCGCTTGACGACGACGGGATTGCGACACGGAGGCCCGGATTCCAACTGACCGCTTGTCTTCGCACGGCCCCCTCGAGAGGTGCAGATGTCGTACGGAGTCCCCATCGACCTGCGGCCGGTTCCTCGGGCTGGACCGCCTGACGCGGGGGGACCGATCTACCATTCGGGGTGTCATGCAACGATGGGTGTCCGGTCGCGCGCTGCTGCTCCACTTCGAGTTATCCCTGCTCGTAGCCGGGTGTGCGGCGGCCACATGGTGGCAGGCCAGGAGGGCGCTTGGCGGCAACGATCTCAGCTGGTTCTACACGTTCGAGTGGCCCATCTTCGCCGGCATCGCCATTGCTGCATGGTGGCACCTCATCCACGAGGACCCGGTCGAACGCGAAGCCCGCAAGAAAGAAAGGGCCCGAGACCCGGCCGAGCGGACGGCAGAGTGGTGAGTCGGCAGCACCGTCGCCACGGGGCGGACCGGAGCCCGCGGGCGGGTGGCGGCGACCCGATGCCGTGAACCCGGCTGGCTAGCCTGACCAGCGTGAATCCGGGGGGAGTCGCCGGCCAGGCGCAGGATGATACCGAGACGGGAAGGGCCACCGAGAGCCCGACGAGCGGTCCCGACAGGGTCTTCAAGTGGGTCGCCCTGATCGCCGCCGTGTGCCTGGCCGGCTTTATCGCCTTCGTCGTCCTCCGCGGCCCGACACACCCTGCCGCGGTCGGGTCCTCGGCACTTGAGGCGGCGCCGCCGCCCGTGCTCAAGGCGGGCACTGTTGCCCCAGCGTTCTCGCTGCCGAATCTCCGAGGTGGGGATCCGGTCTCGTTGTCGGCCTTCCGGGGAAAGCCACTGATCGTCAACTTCTTCGCCTCGTGGTGCCGTGACTGCCGTGCCGAGTTGGGGGCTGTGGCCACTGTCGCCCGGGAGACCACGGGACGGATAGGGGTGGTGGGAATCGACTCCAACGACACGTCGAAAGCGGCAGCGAGCCGGCTGATCGCCACCGCCGAGGCCACGTACCCCGTCGCCGTCGACGCACATGCAACAGTGGCGACGCAGTACCTGGTCCAGGCATTGCCAGTCACCTACTTTCTCGACGCCTCGGGCCGTGTGGTGGGCAGCGCCCTTGGACCTCAGACCGTTTCCTCGCTGGACGCCTGGTTGGCCAGGCTGGGGGTCTCCCGGTGAACGATCCCACGGCAGGGGCAGGTGACACCGCGGCGACGACCGATGCGGCGCGGGCCTCCCAGGATGATTCCGACCCTCGTCCACCCCAGGTCGACCGGGCGGCGGCGCTCGCTGAGGGTGCTCCGGGCATTCCCGCGAAATTCGTCTTCTGGGCCCTCGCCGTGGTCCTGGTCGTGAGCCTGGGAGGCCTTCTCGGCGAGCACGTGTTCTCGTCCGTCGGTCTCAATCCCGTCACCACAACCACCACGCCCAGGTCGCCTGTGCGTGTCGCGCCTACTCTCACGCCGAAAGCTCCGGCGCCGGCGCCGCCCATCGGGGCGTCGCTGTCGTCCTTCATGGGCTTGCGCGCGTTGCCCGCACATGCCGCGCCGGCGTTCACGTTGATCGACCAGCACGGGAATGCCACGTCCGTGCCCGCTCCGCACGTGGTGGTCCTCTCCTTCTTCAACGCCCCCTGCAACGACATCTGCCCCGTGCTGGCGGACGAGATCGAACAAGCCGATCGCGACCTCGGATCAGCGGCGGCCGAAGTCGAATTCGTGACCGTGAACACCGACCCGTCCGCGCTGGCCCAGTCGGACGAGACACCGGTTTTGGACGACACCGGGCTGAATACCCTATCCAACTGGCACATGGTGACCGGGCCGCTGGCCTCGCTGAACTCGGTGTGGCGGTCCTACGGTGTCTCCATCACGGTGGCCGAGAAGACGGGTCTCGAGGCGCACAGCGACGTGATGGACTTCATTGACCCGCGGGGCGTCCTGCGCTTCCGGGCTACGCCGTTCGCCGACGAGAGCAGCACGGGGAGCTTCAGCCTGCCGCCGGCCAGCATGACCCGCTGGGGCCAGGGCATCGCCACCTACGCCAGCCATATTCTCGACCAATGAGCGTCACCAGCGCGGAACGCAAGCCTCCGGTGTGGCAGCGTCACCGCGGGCTGCTCATTGCGCTCGTGGTCTTCGTGGTGCTCCTGATCACCGTGCTCTCCGACCTGCCCGTCAGCACCTCGCGGGCGGACGACATCAGCGCCGAGCGCAGCGTCATGAGTGAGGCGAACACCGACCTGGCGGGCTGTGCCCTGGCCATCAACCAGGCGATCGGCATCTGGGACCTGCAGGCCGAGCACGAGCTCACTCCCGCCGACCGTGCCCCCACGCCGGGCCTCTTGAGCGACGACCAGACCGCCTGCTCGTTCACCAACGAGGACATCTTTGATCTGACCGACATCCAGGTCCCCGGGACGCCGGCAGGCAAGCACCTGGGTCAGATGCTCTCGACAGCCACCCTGTGGACCACCTCGGACGCTCTGCGGGCGATCGAGGACGTGCAGACCTTGATGAATGACCCAGGCAACGCCTCTGCGTTGCGAAACCTGTCCAAGGAAGAGCGACAGCTCGCCGCCGATCGTCGCACCGCCCTCTCGCAGGAGCGAGCAGCGGACCTGGCTCTCGACACGCACCTCTCCGTTGTCGACCTGCCCAGGGTCCCGGGCGCCGGCACCGGCTGAGTCTCAGGCGGCGGGGGTGGCTCCTCCTCGCCTTTCGTTCAAGGGTGAGGTTCCCCTCCGCTGGTCGTCCCGGGTCAGGGCCAGAAGCTCGATATCGGGGTCCTCCTCGGTCTTGAGCCATTGGAAGGCGTTCCAGAAGACCAGGGGGGCGAAGGCGAGGGACGACACGAGCCAGAGCACAGCGGAGGCGATCTGTTGGTCCGCTGAAGCGCTGAGGCCTCCGCCGACATGGTTGAAGTTCCGATAGAAGCCGTTGATCGACAGACCGGACACGTAAGCGAGGACCCAGAACGCCCACATGGCGAAGGCGGTCAGGACGGCACGCCGCAGGTAGCCCGAGCGGGGAGCCAGCGGTGGTGATTCGACCAGCTCCAGCCACAGCCCGAGCCCGAAGATCAGGAGGCTCGCCGCCTCGAGGGGGGCCAGCCAGCCATGACGGGCTGACGCGGCCACCGCGGCCGGGGTATGCCAGGCGACTGCGACCCCGAGGTCGCAGGCGATGAAGGCCAGCGAACGTGGCAGTTCGCGGTGGCGCTGCCGCCCGGCGGCAACCCGGTCGACGAACCTCGGGGGAGAGGCGTTCCTGGCGAGCCCCAGCCGACGCCACGGTGCCCCGAGCACCACCAGCGCGGGAACGACGATGGCCAGGAGTGAGAACTGGAGCGCCTGTGCGTACTCGGTGCGCCGTGCGACACCGGAGAGCGGTGGCACGAGCGCGACAACCAGCGCGATCAGTGCGCCCAGCACGCACCAGCCGCGCCACCGTGCAGCCGGGTCGTGGGGCCGCACGGTGGCAGCCCCCTCACTCACCTGGTGGGTCGGCGCTGGAAGAAACCCCAGAGCAGCACGACGAACAGGGTCCCGAGGGGTATGGCGAAGGTCAGTGCCTGGGTTGCGGCTACATCGGCCGTGATCACGCCCTCACCTCCTGAGTGTCAGATGACATAGAAGAGTACCCAGAAGAAGGTGGCGACGACGGCGATGAACCCCCAAAAGTAAGTGCAGCCGTTCAGATTGGCGCGAAAGAGCCGTGCCACGGGCAGGGTCGAGCCCGGAGCGCCTCCGTCCTGTGCGATGGCACGCCGCAGTCGAATCTCTCTGGCCAGGATCGTCTCGAGCCAGTAGGTCCCCGCCAGCACGACGGCGATGTTCAATGCAGCCCAGGCGATGAAGCAGGAGGCATAGGCGCTCGATCCGGGGAAGAACGGGAGGACGGTCAACTGCCAGATCTGCAGTCCGATGACGAGAAGCCCGCCGAGAACGGCGGTCCATCCGGCCACCTGCCAGTCGACCGTCTCGTTGTTGCGGAAGCGCCGCTCGCCGAACTGGACGAGCAGCGCACAGGCCACGGTGATGGCAAAGATGGCCGCGCCGACCGCGGTGGGTGCGGTGATCCCACGGGGCCGCCAAAGGTCTTCGTTGTTGGCCGAGCGGAGGTAGAAGTAGGCGAAGGCCAGCGCGGCGAAAGCGAAAGCCCAAATACCGATCAGGAGCCGGCCGCCGGTCCACAGCGCACCCTCCTGGGCCCGCAACTCGAACGCGATCTCCTCGGGCGTCTCGTGGAGCTGGACGAAACTCTCGAACTGCTGGTTGTCGACGGGGTTTTGTGCCATCTCCCTATTGCCTCACAGTATTGGGGTCTGAGGATCCCCGCCGCCTTGCGCGCCGGTTCCGAGTTCTTCGTCCCCGACGGATTCGGCCGGAGCCCCGACGGTCGACATGACCTTCCCCAGGTCGGCCACCGGTGCTGCGTCGGGATCGCCGTAGTGGTACGGGTCGTTGAGTATTACGGGAATGCGCTCGAAGTTGAACCATGGGACCGGCGTCGGGGTCTGCCACTCCAGCCCAAGCGAGTTCCACGGGTTGGGTGGTGCTTCGTGGGGGGTCAGATAGATGGACCAGATGAAGTTGATGATGAAGAAGATGAACGACGCGCCCAGCAGATAGGCGCTGATGCTCGAGATGTCGTTCAACGTCTGCAGGTTTGAGGCGTACTCGAAGACGCGGCGCGGTTGACCGAGAAGACCCACCAGGAAGAGCGGGAAAAACGTGCCGTTGAAGAAGATGAAGAACGTCCAGAAATGCCACTTGCTGAGCTTCCGGTTCATTGTCTTGCCCGTGATCTTGGGGAACCAGTAGTAGAAGCCACCGAACAGGGCGAAGATGAGGCCGCCCATGATGGTGTAGTGGAAGTGAGCGAGCACGAAGAAGCTGCCGTGGACAGTCACGTTGACGGGCACGTCCGAGAGGAACACGCCCGTGACGCCGCCGATGAGGAAGTTGAAGAGCATCCCGAGACAGAACAGCATGGGCGTGTCGAAGCGTATTTTCGCTTTCCACAGCGTTCCGAGCGTCACCAGATAGAGGAATCCCGTGGGGATGGAGATCAACTCCGTGGTCAGCATGAAGAGCGGTCGCATGTCCGGGTTGATGCCGCTCTGGAACAGGTGGTGTTGCCACACGAAGAAGGAGAGCAGGGCAACGCCGAGCATCCCGGCCGCAGCGACCTTGTAGGCGAACAAGGGCTTTCGGGTGAAGACGGGCATGATCTCCATCACGATCCCGAAGCCCGGCAGGGCCATGATGTACACCTCGGGATGGCCGAAGAACCAGAAGAGGTTCTGCCACAAGAAATTGCTGCCGCCGTGCTCGTTCACGAAGAACGCGGTCTCCGCCGTGCGGTCGAGGACGCCCAAGAGACACCCAACCACCAGTGTCGGCGTGGCCAGCGTGAGGAGCGCCGTGGTCGCGAGGACGGCCCAGACGAAGATCGGGACGCGTCCCCAGCTCATGCCCGGGGCGCGGTAATTGATGATCGTGGCGGCCAGGTTGAACCCGGCGAGGATCATGCCTATTCCGATGACCGCGAAGCCCACCAGATATGAGTCCATGCCGCCGGCCGACTGTGTCTGCAAGGGGGCATAGCCGGTCCAACCGGTAGGGAAACCGCCGAAGAACAGCGCGCTCGACAATGACTAGGTATCCCGCCATGAAGATCCAGAACGAGAACGCTTCGACACGGGGGTAAGCCATGCGCCGCGAGCCGATCATCAGTGGGATCAGCCAGTTTCCGAGGGGTCCGATGACGGCCGAGGAGGCCATCATCATCATGATGGTGCCGTGCTCGCTGACGATCTCGATATAAGTGCCCGGGCCGAAGACGTGGTTGGTGGGGCTCAGGAGTTCCGTCCGGATGAGCATGGCCAAAAGCCCGCCGGTGAACAGGAACAGGAGTACGCCGACGGCGTACTGCCAGCCGACCACCTTGTGGTCGTCGGTCATGCGGAAGTAGCGGACCCAACTCCTCTCCTCAGGTGCGGGCGGGAGCTCGATCCCGACGATCTTGGCCAGCGGGTAGTTCAGGGCGCCGATGCCGGTCATCCAGCCGACCACGCCGAGCGAGAGGCCGAGGACGATGGCGACGTCGTTCTGGCCCGTGTCCTGGACTTGCGTGTAGCCGCTGGCGATGACGTTCCCGAGCCAGTGACCGATCAGGTAGCCGACGGCGCCGCCGACAATGGCCCACAGAATGTTCGGGCGCAGCCACAGGGAGCGGCGCCAGGCCGGGAGCGGCCTCGGAAGCGGCGCTTCGAGGTCCTCATCGCCCGGGTACTCGAACCCGCTCTGTGACGTGTCGATGGCCAAGTCACCCACCTCCCTTTGGCTGTGGCGCGCCATATGTCTCGACCTTGGAGTAGGGGTCGACGTTGTCCGGGTAGTACCCGCCGTCGGCTCCGTTGGCGTCAGGCGTGTAGGTGAGGGCGTAGGCCGGCAGGAGCTTGGTGTTCTGGCGCAGCCGGGCCTCGGTCAGCTTCGCCCAACCCTCGAACTGCTGTGGCGTGACGACCTCGCCCGAGTTGTACATGGCACCGTGCCAGATCCCGCAGAGCTCGGAGCAGCGCACGATGAAGGAGCCGAGCTGCTGCGTGGTCGTGTAGGCGACGTTGTTGTAGTCGGGGTTGGCGTCGGCCTTGACGCCGAGTTGGTACGCCCAGAAGCTGTGGATCACGTCGAGCGACGTGACGTTGAACTCGATCGTCGTGTCGTTGGGCACCACGAGCTCGTTGGTCTCGAAGCCGCCGAAGGTGGGGTAGCGGTAAGTGAACTTCCACTGCTGGCCGATGACCTGAATGGGCAGGACCGTCTTCGAGGCGGGTGTCCAGATCGGGCTGGAGCCTTGGGCGCCGCCGGCCCCACCCGGTTGCACGAGCTCGTAGGTGCCGAACCCGGCCAAGAAGAGCACGATGACGGTGGTGGTCAGGATCCAGCCCAACTGGATACCGAGATGTCCGCGTGCGTCCGGCCCACCCACGGGCTCGGGTCCTCCCCGCGACGCTCGCCACATCACGATGGCATAGATGATGTAGATCCAGACTCCCAGGAGCACCGGCAGGGCGATGACGAACAGGACGTTGAAGTCGAATTGTGCTCCCTGAGCCGTGTCGGTCATGGTCCCCGGAGGGATGTGGGGTCCGGCCAGGTAGTAGAAGAGAGGGTCGCCGATGGCGGAGAGCACCACCCAGATGGCGATCAGCCGCCACCAGTGGTGGGTCTCGGTGGTGGACGTCGGGGTTGGATCGGCACTGGTGGTGCCGGCGGCGGCTGGGTCGCTCACGCCACCACCTTCATGAAGCCGCCCATGTACCCCAGCGTCGACATGGGGCCGCCGTTGCCGTAGAGGAAGCCCAGACCGCACGGTACGAAGCACTGCCAGCGGTAGCTCCCTGGACCGGGGGTGGTGAAGGAGAATTTGATCACCTTGTTCGGTGACTTGGTGGTGCAGGGGGCGGCGCCGCAGAGATTGGCGTTGCTGTTGTTGCCGTACAGCGGCACGTTGAGACCGAGGGCGGGCATGGAGAACGTGTGGGCAACCCCGTTGCCGGCGTTGGAATTAATGACCCGGAACGTCTTGCCGTTCAGAGTGGCGACGTTGCCGAAGGTGCCGCTGACCTGGCCGACTTGCTGGTTGCGCAGCGGGCTACCCGAGTCGTAGTTGTCGATCGTCACGTTGATCCGCACGTGTGCGGGAACCTGGAAGACCGTCGTATGCACCCACTGCCCACCGGGGGATTGGACGAGGTAGGACACCCAGGTCGGGTGGTTCCCGGAGCCGTAGGTCCCGACCGACTGCAAGGTGACGTTCACCTGCCCCGAGCTGTCGGCCGAGAAGTCGACGGTGGACGGCGTGCTGAGGAAGTTGACGATGAGGATGACGCCCGCCAATGCGGCCACGGCAAAGAGAAGGACCGTCACGGTCACTTTCCACGCCAGGCTCATGGCCCCTCCCGGATCTGACGATTTTGTGCCGGCACCCCTACCGACGGTTTCCTTGCACTGACGTTACGTATTGGCTTCCAACGCGTCAACCATTTCCATTCGGGCGACCAAATCCGATGAAACTGCCGGTGCAGCGACAGGGGCCTGGGCGTCAGCCCCGTGGCGCCCGCTCGGCGCTGGAGGTCCGAAAGGCCTCGAGGGGCGGCCCGGGGTCGCGGTGAAACAGCCTGTCCACGCCCAGCGAGAAGCCACCTTCGCTATCGATGGCGCGCCGAATGGTCACAGCCAGGGCCGGAACGGCCCAGAAGTCCCCGCAGATCCACAGGATGGCGGCTCCGATCTGCTGGTCGGCATACGGGGAAAGGATCACGCCAGGCACGTGGGCGTAGACCGAGTACCAACTCGTCGCAGTGAAGAGGGAGAGCGACATGGCCAGGACAAACATGACGACGTTGGTCGAGATGATCGCTCCCACCTGCCAGAGAGGGGATGCTTTCAGTCGGAAGGGGTGGGACGGGATGATCTGGAGCCAGAAGAGAACGCCGGTCAGGAAGAAGCTCGTGTGCATCAAGCCGACATGGATCACTTGGTTCTCCTCCGCCGCGTCAAAGAGGGCGGGGATGTGCCAGAGCACCATGACGAGGTTGAACGAGATAAGCGCCGTCCACGGGTTTACGACGAAACGGCCGACTGCCTTGAGGGCTCCCGACCAGGGCCTGAGGAGGACGGCACGGAAAAGCCACCGGCGCGGGCGCACCGGAAGCCCGTGCAGGAGCGGGAGCCAGGGAGCTCCCGCCACGATCAGGATCGGCGCGAAGAACGCGATCAAGATGTGCTCGATCATGTGCACGAAGAAGTAATCGCCGGCCCAGTAGTCGATGGGGGAGGTCACCGCGATGAGGAGCACGGCCAGGCCGGCGTAGAAGAGGAGCGAATTCAAGCGCCTTCGTCGGCTCCGTTCCGGCGAGGACCGCCGCCGCAGATTGGCCAATCCGAGCTCGTGCAGCAGCACGATGACCCCCACGCCGATCACGAAGGGATCGAAGCTCCAGTTGTCCACCAGATAGCTCATGAAGCTGGTCCCCTTGCCGCTGGGATGCGGGACACCGTAGCGCGAGCGGTCAGCCCGACGAGCCGTAAGCGATGGCGACCTGGCTCGATTGCACGCGGAACCACGTGCCTCCCGACGGGGTGAGCGCGTAGACGCCGAGCGCGCCTCCCTCCACCGTGAACGCGTCGATGGCGCTGCCGTCTGTCGCCGCAGGGTCGCTTGGCAGGGCGATCGCAGTCGTATGAGCGGGCGGCGATGCGAGGCGGTTCCACGGGCCGTCCGGATCGATGGAGTATGCGGACGCGGCGGCGCCGGAACCCGTGACCACCGCGATGGCGCCGTCGTCCCCGACTGCACTCGCCCGGACCGAGGTCGCCGCGGTGAGAGCAAGGGGTGCAGATGTCGTCCAGGGCGCAGTGCCGGTCCGCCATAGGGCCACCAAAGCCCTGAGGCGGCCGCGTTGGGCGAGCACGAGGGCCGTCGTGGTCGTACCCGTTGATTCCAGCCGGAGTACGTCGGTGGCGGATCGCCGCTGGCCGTTCAGCGCTGTGCCGTAGGAGCTCCAGATCCCGCCAACCTCGGTGAACATCCCGAGCAAACCTCCGCGGCCACACCCCGTGGCAACCAGAGGCGCTCCGGTCGGCAGGACGGCCACGGCGTCGACGGAGGTCACGCCGCATCGGGGGAAGAGGCGGCCCAGGTGGGAGGCGGAGACGAGTGCGGACCAGTGCGACAATCCTGGTGGCGCGGCGAGGACCTGACCGCCCGCGACCGCTGCAACGACATTCCCGGGGAGACCGGAAGCCAGGGAATCGGGCTCCACCGCCAGCCCGCCGGGCAGAAGTCGGGGGCTCCATGTGGCGCCGCCCGTGGTGCTCTGCGCCAGGGGAGAGAAGTGCAACAGCTGGCTGGGTAGGAACCCGACGACGACGGACCCTGCAGCCGCGCCCGTTACGAGGCCTCCGTTGTCGGCGACGCCCGGTGGAGTGACCACCGACCAGTGCGACACGCCAGGCACAGCGTGGAGGACCTGCCAGAACGTATTGGTCGCCACCGACAATTCTCCCATTGGCAGGACCACCCAGGAGCCGTCCGGGGTCGACACGCCGCTTGGGAGCGGGAATCGCACGGTGGCCGCGCCGCTCACGCCAGCCGTGGAACCGAGGAGCAGTGCGGCCACCACGGTGGTCAACGCCGCCAGCGGGCGCGCGAGGCGACGTATGCGCGGGGCCGCCCCCCACTGCTTCCGTGATCTCACGAAGGCAGGACAGCCTGAATCTGGTTCAGGAGGAGTGACGCGAAGGACGAGGCGAACGTCTGGTCCGGGCCGGGGTCGTCGATCAGGGCGTCACGTTCGTGACCGCGAGCGTCGATGACGAAGGCCAGATCGCTGTGGGCGACCATGGCGCCGTTGGCGACCGTGTCGACCTGAATCCCGTACGAATCCCAGACGTGTTCGAGCGCGGGGAGCGAACCGGTGAGGTAGTACCAGTTGGAGAGACCGGTCAGCCCTTCCTGGCTGTCGAACTCGTTGGTGAATGAGATGGACCGGTAAATCGGGTTGGCCACAATCGCTACGAAGTCCACGTCGCCAGACTGGCCGCCCAGCCGTTGATCGGCCTGACGGAACTCCTGCGCGATGAGCGGGCAGTCCGACGTGCAGACCGGGTCGAGAAACGTCAACGCCAGGACGTGGCCCCGCAGGCTGGCCAGACTGACCGCATGGCCAGCCTGGTCGGTCAATGTAAACGGCGGCGCAGGTGTGTCGAGGATATTGGGCGTTCCGTCGAGCGCTTCGGTCAGGATCGGGTCGGCGTTTTTGTTGACGGCGGCGACGGCCATCGGCGCGCCGCCGACTGCCACGACGGCGATCGCGGCGAGTGCGGCGAGGGACCGTGCGACGTACGCCGGTGTGGCACGGTCCCACCAGTTGGTGCTGACGGGTGCGGCGGCTCCGTCGCCCATCGCGGCCGTCACGGGAGCGGGAGCTTCGGAAGCCTCCGGCAGCCGGAAGGCGGCGGCGTACGCACCGGTAAAGAGAACGAGCATCGGCAGCATGGAGTTGGGATCGGTACCGGTACCCCCGAGGAAGCCGAAATCCTCGACGAGCACCCAGTCGGCGACGCAGAGCACTGCCAGGGCGATCAGCCCGCCGAGGACGAGGTGACGGCGGCCGCTGATGAAGAGGGCTCCGATCACAAGGAGGGCCACGACGGCGAAGAGGTTCACCGTCCAGCCGTGGGCCGTGTCGAACGCTGCGAACGAATGGAGCCATGAGGAAAGCACACTCGGCTGGGGCGTCTGCGCCATGGTCTGGACCATGGCCGAGAGCGTGCCGCCTCGCCCCTGCCAGTAGCCCCGTCCCGGCCAGGCCTGGAGCACGGCCATGCCCATGAGGAACATGCCGCTCAGAGTCAGCATGAGACGGCCGAGCCGAGGCGAGTTGAACGAGCGCTCCGGAAGGGCCACCAGAACTCCAGCCATGCAATAGAACAGCACCGCGCCGGGCGCGCCGAAGAGCCAGGTGAGGCCGGGGGCAAAGATGCCGCCGAAGGCCTCTCCGAAGCCCCAGACGATCAGCCCCCAGCCCACGGCGGCGACGCCGGCGAGACGCGACCACCGTCCCCGTGGCGCCACGATCAGCCAGATGCCGATCCCGAGTTGGATCCAGACGGATGCCGCCGCCGCCTGAATAGGGTGGTCGGCCCAGATGGTTGCGCCGCTGTTGACGAGGTGCTCCACCCACTCAGGAGAACTGCTCGCCGATGGGCGAAGCACGTCCGACGGAAGCCCGAGAGGCATGGACGACTGAACCTGGAGCAGTCCATCGAGGATCCAGAAGCTGCCGAAGCCAATGCGCAGAATCCGCCGGGCGGCCGGCTCCGGCGCTCTCGAGCGCGGAGCGACAGGGAAGGTCGCCTGTCCCTCTTTCCGGAGCCTCCGATATTGGACCGTCCTGATGACGTTGAGACCGATGGCGCACAGCGCGACGATCAGGAGCACCAGGAGGAACTGGTGGAACAGTGCTGTGTGGAACGCAGAGAGGATCATCCCGTTCCCCGACTGCAGGGTGCGGTTCATCCCGGGCATTGCTATGCCCGTCGTTGGAGCGCCGGCGCAGGCATCATTGCGTCCACTGCGCGCCGACACTACCGCCGCCTGTCGGCCCGTTGGCATTCGCCCTCGGCTGCCGGGCTACGAGTCGCCAGCCGGCACGAGGGAACGCCGTCTCAGTGCGTCGCGATGCCGGCCGCGATCTTTCGCCAGCCCGTTGATGGCGGCTGCTCGGAGAGTGCAGGTATCTGCTGGGTCAGCCCAGGTTGTTGCGAAGTACCTCGAAGGCGCACCTCTCCTGCAGTCGGGACACAAGTGGCATCACCGACGGGCATTTCGGGAATCGACACTGCATCTCCTCCGACTCGCGCCAGACCAGAGTCGGTCGTAGCTTGGCTCTCGTGACGTGTTCCGAAGATGGGCCGGATCAGGCGGAACAACCTCCTGTATCACATGACGATCCGGGAGGGCCACCCTCGAATCAGGTTGGTACGCAATCCCTCGGGGTGGTCAAGTGGGTCTGGGTAATGATGATGATCGGCATCGGCGTCGAGTTCGTGACCGGGGTCGCCGCATTGGCCGTCGTGCCTGTCGATCGTCCTGATGGGTGGTTTCCCATGGGAGGCGAAGTCGCCTACCTCATCCATGCCGGCCTCGGGGGCGTCCTGGTGCTGGTCGCGCTGTCCCTCGTGCTCGTCGTTCCGAAGCAGGGGATTGTCCGTGTGGGAGTATTCATTGGGTTGGCCGGCCTCGCACTCGGTGCCGTCGGCGGCATCCTGACCGCCTATCACCCCTCTCGATTCGTGGGGCTGCTGCTCATGTTGGTCGGCACGTTGGTCGCGTTCTTCGGGTATCTCATCCCGCTCGCCGAGTCCGAGGCGAGGGTGGAAACGGAATAGCGATGTTTTCGCACTCGTCGTAACGCGAGCGGATACGCCTTCCGACGCGTGAGGTCAAGGATCAGAGGCGTAACCTGCCGATCCCAAAAGAGTGCCCAGCGAGCGCGGTGTGCTGCGACTTCTCCCGACACTACAGTTGCGTGACGCGCGTGAGGATCCGAAATTCTTGCCATATGAATATCGGGGGTGAACATCGCCAGCGCACCCTTCGGTCATGACCACGAGAAGGACAACACAATCGCGAGACTTCTCTTGTGTCGGCACGCCACTCCCGACCGGAGGACCCTAGGATGCTGGAGTCTCACCAACGATGCACTCTGCTGATCGACAGATCTGAAAATCCCGAATTGTTGAATACCTCGTCAACTTGAGCTGCTGCGCCACTGGCTATAGAGCGCTATCAGCTCTTCTTGCACCTCGGATGGCAACTCCTCCGGTACGAGCCTTCCTGTGAGTTCAATTGTGCTCCGCATCTGAGCGAGGTACGCCGTGCAGTGTGGACACGAGGAGAGGTGAGCTTCGAATCGGCGACGGTCAGCACGGGACATGGAGCTCTCGATGTAATCCGTGACCAGCTCTACTGCTTGTTGACAGACGAGTTCCCTTTCACGTCGGAACATCCTCATTGAACACTTCCAAACTTGGTTTCAAGATCCTGACGGAGTCGGCTCCGGCCCCGATGCAAGAGAACCCTCTGATTGACTTCAGAGATTTCCAATAAGTGACACACTTCCTTGCTATCAAGTCCCTCAACATCTCGTAGCGTTACGACTTGGCGCTGACCTTCGGGGAGGTCGTCGAGCGACGAACGGATTCTCTCCGACAGCAAACCGGCGATTACCCGATTCTCACTGTCTTCAATAAAGTACTCTGGTGGCGTGATCCAGTGACCGCTTTTGTCGAATCGGTCTGGGTCGACTGCAGCCTCGGAGCTGCTCAGTGGAAGCGTGCGGCTTTCCCGTGTACCGGTCGAGCGCGCACGATTGACTGCAATCTTCAGCAGCCACGTCTTGATTGAGGATCGACCCTCAAAGTTGCTCAAGCCTCGCACGACCGCCATCCAGGTGTCCTGGACTACCTCCTCAGCGATCGCGTCGGTTGCCACGAACGAGCGGGCGGCGTAAAAGAGGGCATGGTTGTGGCGCCGAACTAGGGTGACGAAAGCATCTTCGTCGCCTTCTCTCAGCCGTTCCAGAAGAACGAGATCATCGCCAGATGTTCGCGGTCTGTCCATCAGTCTCGGGAAGTCCGGAAGTGCGCCGACCCTGAACATGAGCAAAGTGCCGCGTCGTGATGCGAAAAGGGATGCCCGCCTGATTCGGACAGGGGCACAGCCACGCGCCGGCGGCCCGAGTGGAGGCGAATTACCACGAAGAGTTAGTGGCGATGGTGGCCCGAGTCTTACCGCGCTCTTTCGTCCTAGTTTCGTCGCGCCAAGGAGAGCGAAATGCTGGTTTGTCGCGGTGGAGCACAATCCAGCGACGTTGGTCTATGTAACGCTGAGTCCCTCCGCAAGGACAGTGATTGTGTTGGGTAACTAGACCCCTCGAAAAAGCGGAGGTAAAGATCAACATGCGAAAGCGACTGCAAAACGCTGTGCGTCTGGCGCTCGGCACTGCCACCCTGGGTGGCATCGGACTGCTCGGAGCCTTCGGCGCTGGTGCAGCGAGTGCAGCTGGCCCGCCCGGGACGTCTCCGGTCATCGGCCACGTCTATCTCGATGACAATACGGTCGGTACGAACGCGATCAGCGGCTTCGACCGCCACCTGGACGGTTCTCTCACGCCGCTTGCGGGGTCTCCCTTCGTAGCCGGCGGCGCCGGGACAGGCGCAGCCGGTGGGCTGGCATCGCAGGGCGCGGTAGCGGTGTCCAATGATGGCCGCTTTCTGATTGCAGTGGATGCGGGCAGCAACCAGGTGTCGGTTCTACGAATCCACTTCGATGGCAGTCTGCAACTGGTGCCCAATGGAGTGGTTTCGTCAGAGGGTCCGACACCGGTCAGCGTCGCGGTGCATGACGGTCTCGTCTACGTCGCCAACGCGGCTGCCGTAGGGCCGAACTACACCGGGTTCACGCTGTCCCCCTTCGGACAGCTCCAGCCGCTGGCCAACTCGACTGTGTCGCTTCCGAATGGCTCGCAGCCTGGCGATGTCCTCTTCAACTCGACCGGTACCAACCTGGTCGGGGCCCGGGTGGGAACCTCGGAGATCGACAGCTTCGCCGTGGCGCGAAACGGGCTTCTGACCGAGGCTTCTGGTGCGCCCTACACCGCTCAGGGGCTTGGGCCCTTCGGCAGTGACTTCCGGCCGACCAATCCCCAGCAGCTATTCGTCTCCAACGCCCACAACGGGGCTGGTCTTGGGACGGTGTCCGCTTACAGCGTCGCCTTCAACGGGTCACTGACCTCTATTGGAGCCAGTCCGGTCGCAGATGACCAGACGGCACCATGCTGGGTCACCATCACCCCCGACGGCCGATACCTGTTCGCGGTGAACACAGGATCGGGTGAGATCTCTAGCTACCAGATCGCACGCGACGGGTCACTGACCCTCATCGGCAGCACCGTTGTCAGCAACACCGCCGGGGTTGGCGCGACCGACCCCAGCGTGAGCCCTGACGGACGCACGCTGTACGTGAACGAGAGCCGAGTCGGCACTGTGGGCGCCTTCGCCATCAACAACGGCGGGACCCTCACCGAGCTTCCCAGCTCTCCCGTGGCGCTCCCGGCCGGTGTCCACCCCGCTGGCATTGTGACCACCGGCTTCGGCGGCTTCGGCGGCTTCGGCGACTTCTAGTCGAAACCTTTCCCCATTGGGCCCGAGGGCCGGGAGCAATCTTGCTCCCGGCCCTCGCATGCTTTGGGGGTCTATGACGAGCGAAGCGGCAGGATCGATAACTTGGCAAGGTGCCGACGCTTCTGCGTCCGATCCGCCCCGTACGAGGGTGCGGGTTCGGACAAGGAGACTCTCGCGGACGAAGCCCCCCATTTACGCGGACGAAGTCCCCCATTTACGAGGCGTCGAGTCCTACGAATCCCCTGATTTCTGATGCCGGGACGCCGACGCTCGACCAGTGCCGCTCCAAGCGGGCGACAACTCATCAGCTACCGACGCTTCGAGGTGCGATCTGGCGGGCGGATCACGTTGGATGGAACTCCGAATGGGCTATGCGACGTCTCTTGAGCATTAGGGGTGGTTGTCAGGCGATCACAGAGGTAAGACCGGACTGCCCTGCGCCACAAACTCTGCATGGGTCATTCGATCGAGGGTAAGACCGCGTTGGTGACCGGGGCTGGACGAGGCATCGGCCGGGCCGTGGCGCTGCAGTTGGCCGAAGGCGGGGCGCGCGTCGTGCTGGTGGCTCGTTCGATTGACCAGCTCAATGAGACCGCCGAAGAGATCAAGGATTTCGGCGGCCACGCCCTCTCCATCCCGGCGGACCTCAGCGACATGGAGGAGATTGTCCGAACCGTTGACACCATCAACGACATCTTTGGTGGTGTCAACATCCTCATTAACAATGCCGCAGTGGTGGCACCGCTCGGTCCCAGTCGCGACATCGACCCCACCGAGTGGGCGAAGGCTCTTGCAGTCAATGTAGTAGCCGTGGCCGCCCTGTCGATGGCGTTCCTTCCAGCAATGCTGGAGCGAAATTGGGGCCGTATCGTCAACGTGTCGAGCTCTATCGCTGCACGACCTGATGCCATGATCGGCATGAATGCCTATGCGGCGAGCAAAGCGGCACTAGAGGCCCACACGCTAAACCTGGCGGCCGAAATAGGCGGAAGCGGTGTGACCGTCAACGCCTATCGGCCCGGCTCCGTTGACACGGCCATGCAAGCCTGGATCCGCGCCCAGGATGCCGAGCGGATCGGCCGCGATCTGCACGGATGGTTCGCTGCCTCGTTTGCCTCGGGCACGCTGATGACCCCGGAAGAATCCGCCCGGTCTCTACTCAGTCACCTCGTCGGCGAAGACAGCGGGCGCGTCTGGGACGTGTACGACCACGTCTGAGGACTCGCCGGAACACCCACAAGAAAGGAAGAGCCACATGCCAGTGCTGCACCCAGGGGACACCTTCCCCTCAATCACCGTCAAGCTGCCAGGAGGGGAGACCCTTGACATTCCTGATTCATTGGATGGGCACTTCAGTGTGATCCTGTTCTTCCGGGGCTCATGGTGTCCTTACTGCAATGCTCAGCTGCGCGCCTTTCAGCGGGCGGGCGCCAGCCTCGACGCAATGGGCGTCAGGGTCGTCGCCCTCTCAGTCGATGACGAGGCCACGACCCGGGAGCTGATTAGCAAGAACGGTCTGGAGTTCCCGGTCGGCCACAGCGCAGACGCCAAAGCGCTCGCAGAACAAACTGGCGCCTTCCTCAACGACGACCCGATCTTCCTCCAATCGACCGGTTTCGTGCTCGACCCCTCAGGCCGGGTGGTCGTAAGCGTCTATTCGAGCGGCGCCATCGGGCGGCTCGTGCCCGACGACGTAGTGGGCATGATTCACTACCTGAGCGAGCACGCGGCTTCGTGAAAATCACACCATCGCCGTGTCCAACCCAAGACGTCCGAGGAGCGGGCGGACACCAGTCGAAAGTCGGAGAGGTCAAATGAAGCCCGCCAAGTGTTCACGTCCTCTCGTACTTCATATCGAGATGGTCCTCCAATCTCCTCTGCACTAGGTCCCACAACACCGTCGAGGAACTCGCTATGCGTGATCTCTACATTTCACCCGGCGCTGGCCGAGGTCGTCGAACAGTGCTTGTTCTCTTTGCGATGGGGCACAGGCTTTGTGATGGGGCATAGCGACAGTGGTCGGTCCGACAACCGGCCACGGGCTGGGACGCTTGGAGGCGACGGGCCATCGTGTGGAGCGATGGCTGTGTCTGCCATTCCTAGAGGTCAACCTCAGCGGAGGCGGGGGTCACGCTCTCATACCTCCCGGCCAGGGAGAATGATCTCGCGGGCGTACTACCCGCCGGCAGGCCAGGCGTACGTAGCAGTGTGTCCGCTGGCTCTCTAGGCTGCTTCTCATGGTTCATGCGGCGATGGAAGGCGACGGCGCAGCCACCCGCACGGCGACACTTGACCTCGATTCGGCCGACTGGTTACGTGCTCTCGAAGGTGCGGAAGCGGAGCGAGAAGCAGCATGCCTTCAGCTGCACGCGATGTTGCTCCGAGCGGCACGTAGCGAGGTGCGACGACGCAGCGACCATCTCCAGATCGCCGGGCCCGAGCTTGACGATGTCGCGCACCAGGCTGCAGCCGACGCCATGGTGGCCATTCTCGCCAAGGCAGGCGAGTTCCGCGGGGAGAGCCGCTTCACCACCTGGGCGTACAAGTTCGTGATGTTCGAGGTATCGACGAAGGTCGGTCGCCATTTCTGGCGTAACCGGACTGTGGCGATGGACGACGAAGACTGGAGTCGCCTGCCCGATCGCTTCGGTTTGGATCCGGCCCACGAAGCCGAGTGGCGGGACCTGGTCACTGCCCTTCATCAGGCGGTGGACGACGACTTGACCGATAGGCAGCGGCAGGTTTTTGTTGCCATCGTCTTAAATGGCACCCCACTTGATGCGTTGGTTGCCGAGTTGGGCTCGAACCGCAACGCCATTTACAAAATGTTGTTCGATGCTAGACGTAAGTTGCGGGCGGCTCTTGTCGCAAAGGGACTTGTGGATACTGAAAGTTCGGCCAGCGTATGAAGCACCAGACGGCGCTTGACCGCTTCCTCCTCACTGACCCGAAGGATGTGGGATGCGAGCAGGCGATGGAGTTTCTGCACGTCTACGTTGAGCTGGTGGCTGCCGGTGCTGCGGCCGAGGAGCGTTACCCGGGTATTGCCGCCCACCTCAAAGCGTGTGGCCCCTGCTCAGAGGATTTCACGGGGCTGTTGGCTGCGATCACTGGTCCAGTACTCCCTCAGGACTGAACGTACCTGCCTGCTGAGGTAAGACGCAGCCGTCGTTTGATGCCCACCTCAATGGGATCGATGTCTCGGTTCCATGACAAGGGAGATAGCGCATGACTGTACGACTGGCAGTGCTCGCCTATTTGGAGGCAAAAGAAGGCAAAGGCGGCGAACTCGGCGCCTTTCTCGAGAGTGGCCGTGCCATTGCTGCAGCGGAGTCGGGAACCGTAACCTGGTACGCATTCAAAACCGGGGATACGAGCTATGGCATCTTCGACACCTTTGAGACTGAGGACGCTCGCCAGAACCATCTCGACGGCGAGATCCCGCGTGGACTTGCGCAGGTTGCGCCGGATCTGCTGGCCGCAGAGCCCGACATCCGAATGGTTGAAGTCATCGCCGTGAAGTAGTTCAGTGCGTCGTCGAAAGGGCTGTTCCTCACATTGGTGCAGATAGACCGAACCACTTCAAAATTTCCCCCTCTTTGTTTCTGGTCTTTTCCCGCGTCTCCTCACGGCATTTCGACCGAGACGAGTTCGGCTAGCGCAGCTTCGATCGCCCGGTGAAATGTCGGGTAGGCGTAAGTCATTATTTGAAGCTCGGTGGTGGCCACCGGCCTGATTGCCGTGGCGTTCCTGATCGGCACGATCGAAATCTCCGGGCTGGTGTCAACTAAGTTGCACACGTGGGGGTCGTTTTGTTTCGCCAAACACCCGTGCCAATGCGGAGGACAGGGTCTAGCGAACAGGAGGAGTGCAGTGGATCTCGGGCTTGCTGACGCACGCGTGCTTGTGGTGGGCGGCTCGCGCGGCATGGGCCGCGCCGCCGCTGAGACTTTCGCCCGGGAGGGTTCCCGCGTGGCGGTGCTCGCCCGGGCCAGCGAGGCACTCGATGACACGGTCGCCACTCTGCGCTCAGTAGGCAGCCCCGAGAGTGTCTCCCTCGCAGCGGACCTCACGAGCCTGAGCGAGGTCGACTCGGCCATCGACCTCTTGGGTGACCGGTGGAATGCCCTCGAGGTCCTCGTCAATGCCGCTGGCCCGGTCGAGGTCGGGGTCGGTCCCTTCGACCGGCTCGACGACGACGAGTGGAGGGGCACCTTCGATATCGGGGTTCTCAGCGCAGTCCGTACGGTTCGCCGCTCCCTGCCCCTTCTGCGACGCGGGTCGTTCGCTCGGATCGTGAATGTCTCGGCTCACTCCACCAAGCGACAGAGCCCGGACCTCGTGGCCTACACCGCTGCCAAGGCGGCCCTGAGCAGCCTGACGAAGAACCTGTCCCAATCGCTCGCACCCGAAGGCATCCTCGTCAACACTGTCTCGCCCGGGTCCTTCCTCTCGGAGGGGCTTCAGGGCTACCTCCGATCCCTTCCCCCGGAACGCGCAGTGGACAGCACCAGCCTCACCGACGCCATGCGGGTCATCCGGGAAGACTTTGGGCACCCCGCCTATCTGGGGCGAGCAGGCAGCCCAACCGAGATCGGACCCGTCATCGCCTTTCTGGCGTCCCGCGTCAACAGCTATATGACCGGAGCCGATGTGAACGTCGACGGAGGGTCTGACTTCACCTAAGGACCCCCGGCAGCGAATGCCGAGTGAAGGTGTACGGAGACATGTCGGTGCCAACGCCCAGTCCGAGGGGGGTGGAATTAGATTGTGGCTGGCAGACTCGACAGGCCGAGCGCGATGTCAGCGCCGGCTGGGTCAGGCTCCCTGTCCCGCTAGGAGGGATCTCTTGTTCGCAGAACAGCACACAGCCGGTCCGACGATCGGGGTCATTGGGCTTGGCACCATCGGCGGCGGTATCGCCACCAACGTCCATGCCGCCGGATTGCCGCTGGTCGTGTATGACGTCCGAGTCGAGGCGACAGACCGCCATCGCGACTACGCCACGGTGACCACTTCGCCAACCGACCTGGTTCACCAGTCCGACATCGTCGTGGTGGCCGTCGTGAATGACGAGCAGGTCCGTGCCGTGCTGTCGGGCCCCGAAGGAGCGCTGGCCGCCGGTGCACCTGGCACAACAGTTGTCGTGGTCAGCACGATCACGACGGCGTGCGTGGCTGCCATCGGCGCCGAAGCGGCGGCGCTCGGTGTGCCCATCATCGATTGTGGCGTCAGCGGCGGTCCGTCTGCGGCGGCCTCCGGCAACCTGGTCTGCATGTGCGGCGGAGACCCTGAAGTGATCGCCGGCCTCGCTCCGCTGCTCGAGGCCATTGGCTCGCTCACCGTCACCATGGGGCCGTTCGGCACCGGGTTGGCGGCCAAGCTTGCTCGCAACGTCGTGCAGTACGGAGGATGGCTGGCTGCTTATGAGGGGCAGGTCCTGGCTGAAGCCGCCGGTATTGAGCTCGCCAAGCTGGCTCAGGTTGTCAGAGCCAGCGACGCTCAGTCGGGCGGCCCGGCCACGCTCATGTTCCGGCGAACTGTGGCGCCCTTCACCCCTGCGGACGACCAGGGGTTGGTCGGGGCCATGCAGGCCGCAGCTGGCCTCGCGCGCAAGGACTTGCAGGCGGCTTTGGCGTTGGCGGAAGAGCTGGAGATCGAACTGCCGCTGGCGGCCATGACCGAAGCGAACTGCGGCGACATCTTCGGCGTCGGCGTCCCGCCAACTGAGTGACGTCAGCGGTCTGCGTGGCGCCTCTAGGCGAACGACTCCTGCGTTAAGCGGCTCTTCGCGTTGAACTGGGGAACGTGACGTAGGGAAGTATCCGCGAACGGGGTCAGGGGCCCCGACATCGTTGTGGTTGCTTGACGACCCAACGAGGAGGACCCCTGACAATGGATGACGCTACCGGCCTGGCGGAGGCGCTGTTGGGACTCGACGGATTCGCGGTGCTGGCCGTGGAAGAGACCTCCTCCGAGGTGATCGTGACCGTCGAGACGACAGCTGACTTCGTCGGGTGTCCAACCTGCGGTGTGCGTGCTGAGGCCAAGGATCGCCTCCGGGTCGACATCCGGGACCTGCCCTGCTTCGGACGTCCGGCACGGCTGGTGTGGATGAAGCGGCGCTGGCGCTGTACTGATCCCGATTGTGCGGCCAAGACGTGGACCGAGGGCACCGAGCACGTCGCCCCGCGAGCCGTCCTCACGCTTCGTGCCGGCGCAGAAGCCACCCGCCAGGTCGGAGAGCTCGCCCTCCCCGTCGCCGTCGTCGCCCGTGAGCTCGGGGTGTGCTGGTGGACCGTGATGGACGCCGTGGTCCTCCACGGCACGCCGCTGGTCGAGGACCCGGGGCGAGTCAAGAAGGTCCGAGCACTCGGCATCGACGAGACGTCGTTCTTGTCGGCGACCAGAGAGCACCGGACCATCTACGTGACGGGCCTCGTCGACCTGGACCGCAAGAGGATCATCGACATGGTGGAGGGCAACGCCGCCGTTGACCTGCGCCGATGGTGTGCCGAGCAGGACCCGGCCTGGATGCGGGCCATCCGAGTTGTCGCCACCGACCTCGCCGAGAGCTATCGCTCGGGGACGTCCCCGCACCTCGACCACGCCATCCGCGTCGCCGACCCGTTCCATGTGGTGCGCATCGCCAACCGCTGCGTCGACAAGGTACGCCGGCGCGTCCAGAACGAGACGCTCGGCCATCGCGGCCGCAAGGCTGACCCGCTCTATCGCATCCGCAAGCTCTTGCTCGCCGGCTACGAACGCCTCGACGAGCGCGGCCATGACCGCGTCCTGCTCGGGTTGCGCCACGGCGATCCCCACGACGAACTGCTCGGCGCCTGGTTGGCCAAGGAGTCGGTGCGCGACATCTACCTGACCGAGGATCCCAAGGTTGCCCGAGTGCTCTTGGACAAGGCCATCGTCGGCTGCAAGAACGACGAGGTCGAAGAGATCCGTTCGCTCGGACAGACGCTCGAACGCTGGCGCAACGAGATCTTGAACCACAACCGCACCGGTGCCTCCAACGGCCCGACCGAGGGTCTGAACCTGTGCGTCAAGAAGGTCAAGCGTGCCGGACGTGGCTTCACCTGCTTCGAGCACTACAGGCTGCGGGTCCTTCTTCATGCTGGTGGTGTCACCTGGCCGAGGCGTCCTTCACCGCCGAGGATCAGAACCCGCTCTCCCCACTCCAACGCGTAGGGCCCGTTAAGGGGACTAGCGGATAGGCCGTGAGTCCGGGCTCCACCGGTTGCGCCAGTCGATGAGCTTGGCGGTGATGAGCAGGGCGACCACCAGGCAGAGCTGAGCATGGCGGTGTCGGGTTCGCCGATCGGTGTTGCGACGGAGCTGGCCGTAGTTGGAGAGCCATGAATTGGTCCCTTCGACCACCCAGCGCAGCCCGAGTCGCATCGGCTGCTTCACTTTGTCGGCGACGCCGGGCCTCGAGCGGAGCTGGATGTTGAGATCGCCGAGGCCGCGACCGGCCAGCTGGGCGCGGACTTTGGGGTAGTCGTAACCACGGTCGAGGTGCAGGGTCTCGATCTCTTCGAGCAGTCCCGCCTGAGCCAGGTCGTCGAGGGTGGGGTCGAGCATCTTGACGTCGTTGCGGTTGGCGCCGTCGAGGGCCCAGCCGATCGGGATGCCGTGCGCATCGGTGGCGATCGACCACTTCCAGCCGATTTTTGCCCGGTCCGTGGGGTTCTTGCCCGTGCCTTCGCCGCCACAGGGCGCCTTGTGCAAGGACCCGTCGAGTGCCACTTCGGAGAGATCGAGACCGATGATGCGGTCATAGGCGTGGACGGCGTGGCGGCGCAGGGCGTCGAACACGCCGGCGACGACCCACTCGTCACGGCGCGCTCGCAGCGTGGTATCGGATACCTGGTACTCGAGGATCGCCTCGACACTCACCCACGAACAGCCGGTGACCAGGCGGATGAGGATCCCCCAAAAGCACAACCGGTCCGAGACCCGCGGCCGGTGACAACCCAAGGGGTGGTTCTTCGGAGCCGGGGGGATCAGGGGCTCGATGACCGCCCAGATGGCATCTACCACTTCGGGCTCGAGTGCGCGCATTATGGGGGTGACCTCCACTTGGTCGTTGGTTGGGACGCACCCAGAATCAAATCTGGGCCATCACAACGACCGGTGGATGGTCACCTATCCGCGCGGCCCCTAAGCGTCTGGCGATCGCTGCTCCATCAGCGGGTGACGAGACCACCATCGGCATGGACTACGGTGCCCGTCACATAGCTCGACGCATCAGACGCGAGGAAGAGGGCTGGCCCGACCATCTCGTTGGCGTTCGCCACCCGTCGCAGGAGGCAGGCACGAGCCATTCCGGCGGTGGCTGCTGGTCCGGTCGCTCGTGTCATGTCGGTGTCGACGGATCCTGGGGCGAGGGCGTTGACCCGAATGCCTTCTGGGGCCAGGCCCGCGGCCAACGCCTTGGTGTACGCGACCATGGCGGCCTTGGCGGCGGCGTAGTGGGCCACGGTGGCAGAGAAGAGCCAGGCTCCCGCCGAAACCATGTTGATCACCGACGCATGATCCGAGACGCGCAAGTAAGGAAGGGACTCTTGGATGAGAAAGAGCGGGCCCTTCACGTTGACGTCGATCGACTTGGTAAAGCCAGCCTCGCTGAAGCTACCGATGGGCTCGGCTAGCGCATTCGCAGCGTTGTTGACCACGACGTCGATGCCGCCGAAGCGTTCCACGGTCGCGGTGACGAGGTCGCGCACGTCGCCCAACGAGCCCAGATGGCATGAGATGCCAGTGGCATTGATGCCCGCCGAACGAAGGGCCTCTTGGGTTTCCGCACACGCGTCGGGCTTTCGACTGGCGACAACCACGCGAGCCCCGGCCAGCCCGAACCCTTCGGCGATTGCACGGCCGATTCCGCGAGTACCCCCGGTGACCAGCGCCACCCGCCCATCAAGACGAAAGAGCCGACTCACGTCGAGAGCTTCGGCACCACTCTCCACCCCGCCAGCATCGGCACCTCCTGCCGAGTCGATCAGGCCTTCGCTGTGTCCTTCGGATTTCATGAACGTCCCGGACCGAACTGTCGGTGGCCAGCAACAACTCCGTCGGAGACATCACCTACGGCGCGCGGCATCCCGTCCACAACTCGATGTATCTGTTTCGCGAAAACCTGCATTGCGTTCGATCCGGACCCTTTTCTGGTCGATAGAGTGAGTTGCATATTATATTACATGCAGGGCTCGGCTGATGCACGTTGCGGTTTCCTTCTCTGGCGGGTCGGCGTGACTGGGTCTCTTATCACGCGTCGTCGCTACCAAAAGAGACAGACACGCGGGACGGGGACTTTGCGGACGTTTGATAAGTTCGACTGATGAGCAGCGTGGTCATTCCGAGTGAACTCAGCACGATCACCTACGTCGTTCGCCGCCATGTGGCTGAAGTGACGCTGAATCGGCCCGAAGTGCACAATGCGTTCAACGAGCGCATGCAAGACGAACTCGCTGCGCTCTGGCGCCATATTCGCCTCGACGAGGCGGTGAGGGTTGTCGTCTTGACCGGCGCCGGAGATCGAGCGTTTTGCACCGGCATCGATCGTGCCGATATTCCGATTGACGAAGACTTTGACCCCTTCACCTACGACGATCCCAGTCAAAAGATCGGTCCGAAGAGTCAGGGGCTGTGGAAGCCCGTCATCGCCGCCGTGAATGGCATGGCTTGTGGCGGAGGTTTTTACCTCCTCGGCGAGAGCGACATCATCATTGCGGCAGAAAGTGCCACGTTCTTTGACCCGCACGTGAGCTTCACGATGACCGCTGTCTATGAGCCCATCCTGCTGACCAACAGGATGGCGTTCGGCGACCTGGTGCGGATGAGCCTGGTTGGGGTCGACGAGCGGATATCGGCGCGAACTGCCCGTGAGGCGGGACTGGTGTCCGAGGTTGTTCCGGCGGAGCAGCTCCGCGAATGCAGCCGAGCACTCGCAGATATCATCGCCTCACAGCCGCCGACGAGCGTGCAGGCGACGCTGCGGACCCTGTGGGCGGCGCGGAGCCTCTCGCCGGAGCAAGCTCTTGGACTTGGAAATGTCTTCCTTCAGCTCGGCACGAGCGCCCGAGCATTGCAAGAAGGCCAAGAGGCCTTCACCCAGAAGCAGCGAAGAGAGTGGAAATTGCGCTAACGGCGTGCGGCGCCGATGAGGCATCACGTACTCGTCGGCGACGATCCCATGCAAGGCGGTTACATGAGACGCGAGCGCAGATCCTGCTTGAGCACCTTGCCCATCGCGTTCCTGGGAAGCGCGTCGATGACCTGGAGCTGCTCGGGGCATTTCTGGATGGCGAGACCCTCGAGGCTGCAGTGCTCACGGATATCGTTCAGCTCGATTTGGCATCCGTCACGCAGTACGACAACGGCCACGACCCGTTCTCCCGTGCGTGGGTCCGGTAAGCCGAAGACAGTCGCATCGGTGACGGCGGGATGTCGGTACAGCATCTCTTCGATCTCTACGACGGAAATGTTCTCTGCGTTGCGGATGATGATGTCCTTGAGACGGCCCGTGATGCGGACGTTTCCCGTCTCGTCGATCGTGCCGAGGTCACCGGTGTGGAACCATCCATTGGCATCGAAGGCAGACGCGTCGAGCGTCGCATCGACGTAGCCGGAGAAGCACTGGGGACCTCGAAGCTGCAGCTCGCCTTCTTGGCCCGCTGCACAGACGTCCCCCTGCGCGTCGACGGTGCGCACCGAGACGCCCGACGCCGGCCGCCCAACCGACGTCGTCAGGATCTCCTCAGAGTCACTTGGTGCCGCGGACGTGGCGTTGGGGAACTCGGTGAGCCCCCAGCTGCCGACGATGGGTACGCCGAACACGGCCCGCATTTCGTGGTGGATTTCGGTGGGGACGGGGGCACCGCCGAAGACTCCGAATCGCAGGGCGGGAAAGAGTGCGGCATTGGTGTCTTCGTGCGCGGCGTCCAGGTAAGCCCGGAAGAACGGGACGGCGGTGCCCAGCGCCGTGGGCCCATGGAGGGCCATCCGGCGGGGGGTCGTCTCCGGGTCGAAAGCCTCGAAGAGGACGAGGTGGACCCCCCCGCGAATGCTTGATGCCAGGACGGACGCGCCACCGATATGTGTGATCGGCCAAGGGATCGGATAGACATCGTTCTCACCGAATCCTGTGAGTTCGAGCAAGGCGTTGGCCGAGGACATGATGCTGGCGTCCGTATGGCGAGCGCCCTTGGGCTCGGCGGTGGTGCCAGACGAGTAGTAGATCCAACGGGGACTATCGATCGACGGCGATGGAGATCGCGCCAAGCTGTTCGGGTCTGCGGTCGGTAGGGCGAGTCCCATTTGGGAACCTCCGGTGCCTAGCTCGCTCAGATCGATCTCCATGACCTCAATACCACCGGAAGTGGCGAGTTTCCGCGCCATGGCTCCGTGCGGAAAGCCGCGCCACTCCTCCGGCACGACAAGCAGCTCGGTGCCGACCTGCTCGGTGATGAACGACACCTCCTTCTCTCGCAGGATCGGGATCAATGGGTTCTGGACTGCGCCGATCCGTGCCAGCGCAACCAGGAGTACCGCGGCTTCAATCGTCGTTGGCAACTGCCAGGAGACCACCGTGTGCGCCCTGACACCCCGAGCTGAGAGCGCAGCGGCCGTCACTTCCGCTGCCTCGCAGAGCTGAGTTCGTGTCAGCGACCGGCCATGGTCGTCGGATACCACGGGAGCCTCTGGCTGTTCCTTGGCCGCTCGAACAACGAGTTCCCAGAAGGTCGGTGGCAGCGTGGACTCCATCAGCCAACACCATCGCCGCCGAAGCTGAAGGCCTCGGGGCGTTCAGGAGGATCAGCGCCTTCGACCTCGAGATCGTGCTCGAAAATGAGGTCGATGCTCTCGCTGAGATAGTCGTAGACAGCCGTGATGGGGAGACGCCCGGCGGACCACGCACGCAAGTTGCTGTCGAGGACGGCATCCACTGTCCGCACGATCGTACGCGCACGACGGGGTTCCATGCCGTCGAGCAGCACCATGTAAACGCTCGATGTGGTCTGGTCCATCCTCTCGAGGATCTCTGTGGCGAAGGGATCCGACGAGACCTCAAGTGACGCGATCAGCCGGGCCAGTTGCGGCTGGTGCTGAAAAGCGCGGACCGAGCGGTGGAGTACCTCGGTGAGCTTCTCGCGTGGTGTCAGGCCTTGGGCGGGATGTCGAGCAAGACTGGACTTCAGTGTGGCTGCCCACTTCACCAATACCTCCGCGAAGAGGTGTTCCTTCGAGGCGAAGTAGTGGTAGAGCGTGCCAAGAGCAACGTCGGCTTCCTCGGCCACGTCCTTTATCTGGATGCGCTCGTACTCGTTACGCTCCAGCAGCACGAGTCCCGCGTCGATGATGCGCTGACGGCGTGCCAGCTGTTCCTCGGTCAATACGGTCGGCGATACCGGTTCGGCCATGTCAACCTCGTCCTAGGTTTCACGCCGATCCGTGACAGAGCGAGCTCGTCCTTGGCGCTGGGAATTTAAGACTAGAACAGAAGTCTAGCTCCAAGGGGAATCCGCTTGTGAACCACGGGACAGTTATTGAAATCCGATTCTATATCGGACGATCGTGGTGAACCACCCCGCCGGCATCGAGCGAGGAGGAGCAATGGGGTACAGCCCGGCTACACCTGAATGGGCAGTTGCTGATAGCCGCGTACGGTACTGGTGTGGAGCGGGACAGAGCGCTCCTTGTCCACGGTCCAAGTGTTGTATCGCTTGAGCGTCTCTTCAAGTGCGATTTTGCCCTCCATCCGGGCCAGTGCCGCACCCAGGCAGAAGTGGATGCCGTAACCGAATGCAACGTGCAATCGGAAGTTGCGGCGAATATCGAAATCGTCCGGTTCGGGGTACACGCGTTCATCGCGCCCCGCAGAGCCGGTCAGCAAGAGCACCTTTGATTCGGCGGGGATGAGCTGTCCATGGAGTTCGACCTCCTGGGTCAACCACCGACCCTGCACCGGCGACGGCGACTCGTAGCGAAGGAGCTCTTCGATGGCGTTGGGTATGAGTGATGGATCCTGTGCCAGCGCGGCCAGCTGGTCAGGATGGTCGGCCAGAATGAGGCCGGCCCACCCCAGGAGGCGAGCAACAGTCTCCGTGCCAGCACTGACAAGAAGGATTCCGAACGCCGTGCATTCTTGTGGGGTGAGGTACCGCGGGGCACCGTCATCGGCGGCGATCTCCGCTTGGACCAGGTCGGTGAGCATGTCGTCCTGCGGCCGTTCTCCACGTTCCTTGATCAGCTGGCCGAGGTATTCGAAGAGCCACAAGCCTGACCGCATGGACATCTCATTGGCCATGCCAACCCCGGGCTCAAGGTGGAACAGACCGTCGATGTGGTGGCGGACATCCTCCCGGTCAGAAGTTGGTACCCCGAGCAGCATGGCAATGACTGTGGCGGGGAGCCGAGCTCCGAAATCCTGTACGTAGTCGAAGCTGTTCAGACCTTGCTGAGCATCGAGAAGGCTCGCGCAGAGCGTTCGGATCTCGTGCTCGAGCTCCGCCACCCGACGGGGCGTGAACGCCTTCGACACCAGACGACGCAGAGCTGTGTGCTCTGGAGGGTCGAGGAAGATCATCATGCCCTCGGTCTGAGCCTCCTCAGTCATGCTCTCCAAGACAGTCGAATGTGCAGAGCTGTAACGCTGGGGATCCCGGTGGGCTTTGTCGATATCCTCGAAGCGACTCAAGGCCCAAAAGTCGTATTCATCGTTGTAGTACACCGGCGCCTCGTCACGGAGCCGTTTCCACACCGGATGAGGATTGTCTTTGAGCGATTCGTCGAATGGGTCCCAACGCAGGTCGGAAGGCTGATCGGGGAATCTGCTCATCTTTCAGTTGCCTCGTGCATTTGTGTCTCGATCATGCATCCCTCTGGTGTCAGCCTGCCTTGGCGCACTGCAGCCAGACTCAGCTGGGCTGATTGGATATAATATACCTGTGGCGGTCATCCTAGAACGAGACGTCGACAAGATCCCCTGGATCGTGGACCTTGATGCGCATGTCGTTGAGCCGCCGGACGTGTGGTCCAGCCGCCTGCCGAGCCATTTCCGCGACGCTGGGCCCCATATTCAGTACATGCCCGGGGGAGTGCCCAAGCTGGAAGGGGCGTCTTATGTCGAAGCTCCCGGCACAGATGGCCCGCCGGTTGCCTGGTGGTGCTACGAGGATCATCGGGCCTCGGTCAAGCGCACCATCGCCGCTGCCGGCTTCCCGGCGGAAGAAGTGGTGCTGAGGGGGGTCACCTATGACGAGATGCGCCCGGGCTGTTGGCAGCCCGAGGCGCGGTTGGAGGACATGACCCTTAACGGCGTTCAGGCCCAGCTCTGTTTCCCAAATTATCCCAGATTCTGCGGTCAGCAATTCCTGTGGGGAAAAGACCGGGCACTGGCGCTGCTGTGCGTCGAGGCGTACAACGACTGGATGGTGGAGGATTGGTGCGGTCCGAGCGAGGGCCGACTGTTGCCCCTTTGCCTCATACCGCTCTGGGAAGTTGATCTCGCGGTGGCCGAGGTGGCGCGTAACGCGGCCCGGGGTGTGCGCGCTGTGGCTTTCAGTGAGCTCCCGACCTTCCTGGGTCTCCCGAGCATCTACTCGGGCTACTGGGATCCACTGTTCCGGGTCTGCCAGGAGACCGGGACAGTCGTCTCCATGCATGTGGGCTCGGGCACCAAGACCCCACAGACCTCGCCTGATGCGCCGGACGCAGTGCCGGCGACCATCCTCTTCGGGAACAGCATCGGCGGGATGTCCGATTTCATGTTCTCCGGCGTTCTGGAACGCTTTCCGCATCTCAAGCTGCTCTTCGCTGAATGCCAGATCGGTTGGATCCCCTACCTGCTCGAGCGGGCCGATGACGTGTGGTTGACCCACCGAGGCTGGAGCAACTCGCAGCTGTACTGCCCCGAACCACCCTCGATGTACTACTACCGACAGATCTGGAGCTGTTTCTTCAAGGATCCGGTCGGGATGGAGCTCCTCGAGCGCGTTGGCCCGCGCAATGTGGTCTTCGAGACCGATTATCCCCACCAAGATGGGACCTGGCCGCACTCGGTGGAGGCGGCAGCTGAACAGTTCGGTGATCAACCGCCCGAAATCGTGAATCGCTTGGCACGGGGGAACGCGATCGAATTGCTCGGCCTCGACCTCCCGCTGGAGGCGCCGCGAGTGTAAAGGGCTAGGCAGTCGCCTTGGCCGCGATGGTGGCCAAGTCCACACCTGCACCAGTGCGCTCGAAGCGACCCTGATCGTACGAGCGGATGGACACGTCGTGTCCGATCGCCTCAGAGCGCAGCGCGCTCACCGTGCATCGTTCCCGAGCCCGATGGGCCAGGGGGTCAAAGGAGTACCAGCGACATGCATTCCCCCAGGTGATCTTCTCCATTTCATCGTCCGGTACGCCGGTCGCAACGTCAGCGAGCTCTTCGGGGGCGTGCGGCCATGACGAGTCAGAGTGGGGGTAATCGCACTCCCAGGCGATGTTGTCGATCCCGATCTGATGCCGGAGTTGAATCCCAATCGGATCGGAAATGAAGCAGGTCAGGAAGTGCTCTCGGAACACCTCGCTCGGCAACTTGGCGCCGAAGTCCTGCCCAGTCCACTTGTGGTGCATCTCATAGGTCCGGTCGACCCG